>NZ_JBIBZI010000004.1:0-608733 GCF_043084105.1 Streptomyces sp. NPDC014676
GCTACGAGCGCAAGGCCGACCACTTCCTCGCCTTCACCAGCATCGCCTGCACCCTCATCTGCTACCGCAGACTCACCAAATGAGATGAGCTCTAAAGGGCCTGGGAGGTGCCCCAGCGGCACGGGTGGGCGCACCGGCACCTCGCAGCGCCGGGCTGCGCAACCCCACCCGCCCCGCCGCAACGAAGCAGGGAGGGGCGGCCCACGCGACAGACCGCGCGTGCTCGAAGCGGCCGCCCCGGGCAGCTCCCCGTACGGGCGGACTCAACGGAGCCGTAGGGATGACTCCGGGGCCCGCCGCGGGCTGCCCTGACAGAAGTGGGACGTGCCGTGCATGGACACCGTCCCACTCCTCTCCCAGCAGGTGACGCCGGACTTTCCCGGCGATGCGGACACAACCACTCTGCCCGCCGGGCGAGTCGGACGCCACCGAATAAACCGGCGGGCGAACGCCTCACTCCTCGCCGGCGAGCGTCAGCGACCGCAACTTCTGCCCGGCGTACCAGGTGGCCACCACGGTGACCGCCGCCAGCAGCACCGTCGCGGTCGTCAGGCCCACGTCCGAGGTGACCAGGTCACCGCCGGACACCTTCTGCGCCACGGCCAGCGACCACTGCTGGACGCTCAGCGTGCGCGCGCCGGGTACCAGGGAGCCGAACAGCGCCTCCCAGACCAGCGCGTAGACCAGCCCGAACACCACCGCGTGCCGTGAGACCGTGCCGAGCAGCAGGAAGAGCGCCGCGTACGCGATGGAGGCGACCAGCGCGGCCACGGTGTAGGCGACGGCGACCTGCTGGCCGTTGCCGTTGAGGATGAAGCCCGCGATCAGGGTGGGCACCGCCGAGAACACCATGGTGACGGCGATCGCGACGATCAGCTTGGTGTAGATGATGGTCGGCCGCTTGATCGGCTTGGACAGCAGGTACACCACCGAGCCGTCGTCGATCTCGGGACCGATGGCCCCGGTTCCGGCGATGACGCCGATGATCGGCACCATGGTGGCGAGCGCGAGCCCGCCGAGGACGTCGGCCGCGGTCTGGTCGTCGGCGCCGGCGAGGGCGCGCACCGCCAGGGAGATCGCGATCAGCAGCAGGGGCAGGGCGCCCAGGATGAGGGCCCGGCGACGGCCGAGCAGGGCCCGGTAGGTGAGCCGGGCGACTGTGGGGTCGTACATCTTCGGCCTCCTACGCGGCGACGAGATACGAGAAGACGGACTCGAGGGACTCGTCGGAGGGCGAGACCGTGAGCAGCCGGATGCCGTGCTCGCGCGCGACCTTCGGCAGCAGGGCGGTGAAGCGGCCGAAGTCGACGGCCTGGATGCGCAGCGCGCCCTCGGCGTGGTCGACCTCGATGCCGGACGTCGACGGGTCGGCGATCAGCGCGGCCGCGAGGGCGCGGTCGTCGCTGGAGCGCACCAGGTAGCGGTGCGGGCGGTCCGTCATCAGGCGGCGGATCCGGCGGAAGTCACCGCTGGCCGCGTGCCGGCCGGCGACGACGACCTCGATGTGCCAGGCGAGCTGTTCGACCTCTTCGAGGATGTGGGAGGAGAACAGCACGGTGCGGCCCTCGTCGCCCATCCGTCGCAGCAGGTCCATGAGCTGCATGCGCTGGCGCGGGTCCATGCCGTTGAACGGCTCGTCGAGGAGGAGCAGCGACGGCTGGTGGACCAGCGCGGACGCCATCTTCACGCGCTGCCGCATGCCCTTGGAGTAGGTGGCGATCTTGCGGTCCTGCGCGTACTCCATCTCGACCGTGGCGAGCGCCTGCTGGGCGGCCTTGGCGCCCAGGCCGTGGAGTTCGGCGTTGGCGAGGACGAATTCGCGGCCGGTGAGGAAGTCGTACATCGCCTCGCGTTCGGGGACGATGCCGATGTGCCTGTAGATGGCCTCGTTGCGCCACACCTGCTGTCCGTCGAGGGTGACGGTGCCGGTGGAGGGGGCGAGGAAGCCGCCCATCATGTTGATGAGGGTGGATTTCCCGGCGCCGTTGGGGCCGAGCAGGCCGGTGACGCCGGGGCCGATGGTCATGGTGATGTCGTTGACGGCGACCACGTTGCCGAACCAGCGGGAGACGTGGTCGATGCTGAGCGTGGTCACAGGCCCACCTTCTTGTAGCGGCGCATCAGGAGGCCGTAGCTCGCGGCGATCAGTCCGAGGGTGAACAGGACGTAGACGACGCCCTGGGCGTTGGTCGGACCCACCCCGCCGGGGAAGGCGGAGGTCGCGCCCAGGAAGGCGGACTGCACGCCGTCGATGAGGGTGATCGGTGAGAACAGGCCGATCCAGGCGATGGCGGTGTCGCCGCTGCTCTGGGTCTCCGCGATCGCCTGGAGGGTGGAGACCGCGCCGTAGGAGATGGTCAGGACGGCGATGACGGCCGCGATGCCGAAGCCGCGGCGCGGGGTGACGGCGGCGATGACCAGGCCGATGCCGGCGAAGAGCAGCGAGAGCAGTGCCACGGAGACGAGTCCCTGTGCGAATCCCTTGGTCTGGTCGGTGAAGTCGAGCTTGGCCAGCAGGGCGCCGATGTACAGCACCAGCAGGGGGGCGGCGGTGAGGATGAACAGGGCCGACGCCAGCGCGGCGAACTTGGCGCGTACGTAGTCGGCGGTCTCGATGGGCCGCGAGAAGTACAGCGGTACGGTCTTGAAGCGCAGGTCGCGCGAGACGGACTGGGGTGCCTGCGAGGCGACGTACAGGCTGATGACGGCCTGCATGATGATCGCGTAGCGGGTGTAGTCGACAGGCAGGTCCTTGGCCTTGGTGGCGACGGCGACGGCCACCATGATGGCGGCGGGCACGCACATCACCACGAACAGCAGCATCGGCAGCACCTTGGACTTCGCCGAGCGGCCGAGGCCGTAGGCGCCGCGCAGGGACTGCGAGTACAGCGAGAGCCTGGCGTAGGAGCGGCCGAGGCGGGGGCCGTCGTAGGAGCGGTAGCCGATGTTGTGGATACGGGTGTCACCCGATGCGGTGGCCGGTGTCCGCGTGGACTGCTCAGTTGCCATGGCCGACCGCCTCCTTCCGCTGCGCGCCGCTGTCCGCGTCGTCCTTGAAGACCTCGGAGATGTGATGCCGGCGCTGTTCCATGCGCACCAGGCCGAGGCCGAGGTCCGCGATGACGTCCCGGACCAGGTCGTAGGTGTCCTCGCCCTGCGCGGTGAGCAGCAGGATGTGTCCGGCGCCCGGCAGTCCGCTGCCGTCCTCGACGGTCACCCCGCGCGCGTGGAGCGCGTCGCGCACCGCGCGGGTGCCGTCCGGGTGCTCGTCGGTGTCGGTGACCTCGATCGCGAGGGTCGTGGTGTTCTGGGTGAAGTCCGTGGTGGAGCTGGAGCGCAGCAGCTTGCCGCCGTCGACGACCACGACGTGGTCGCAGGTGCGCTCCAGTTCGCCCAGCAGGTGGGAGGTGACCAGGACCGAGATGCCGAAGTCGGTGTGGATGCGGCGGATCAGACCGAGCATCTCGTCGCGGCCGACCGGGTCGAGGCCGTTGGTGGGCTCGTCCAGGAAGACCAGCTGGGGGTCGTGCACAAGGGCCTGCGCGAGCTTCACCCGCTGCTTCATGCCGGTGGAGTAGCCGCCGATGGGGCGGTAGCGCTCCTCGTAGAGGCCGACGTGGCGCAGGGTGTCCGCGGTGCGCTCCCGCGCGGCGGTGGGCGGCAGGCCGGACATGCGCGCCATGTGGACGACGAACTCGGTGGCCGAGACGTCCGGCGGCAGGCAGTCGTGCTCCGGCATGTAGCCGACCCGTTCGCGGATGGCGGCGCCCTCGGTGGCGACGTCGAGTCCGAGCACTTCGGCGCGGCCCTCGGTGGCGGGGGACAGACCCAGCAGGATCTTGATCAGAGTGGACTTGCCGGCTCCATTGGCTCCGACGAGTCCGGTCACACCGGGCCCGACGTCCACGGAGAGCCGGTCAAGAGCGGTCACCCGGGGGAACCGCTTGCTCAGGCTTTCGGTCGCGATCACAGTCACGTCCATGACACTAGTGACCCGTACCACTCCGGTCGTCAGACCGGAGAGCCGTCTTGGCGTCCGTCTGGAGTCGTACGGGCCCGTAGGGGGAGCCCTGCCTGAGAGTTACGCACAGGCTCCGGGGCGCCGTTGACGGGCCCTGCGGCAACTGCCACATTCGCCGGTGTGACGGGACTGAGGAATGCGCGGGAGCGACGGGTGCGTACGGGCGGGGTCGAGCTGTGCGTGGCCGAGCTGGGTGAGCGCGGGCGGCCGACGGTCGTCCTGGTGCACGGCTACCCGGACAGCAAGGAGGTGTGGTCAAAGGTCGCGCCCCGGCTCGCCGGGCGTTTCCACGTCGTGGCGTACGACGTCCGGGGCCACGGCCGGTCCACGGCGCCGCGTCCGCTGCGCGGCGGGTTCACCCTGGAGAAGCTGACCGACGACTTCCTGGCCGTCATCGACGCGGTCAGTCCGGACCGGCCGGTGCATCTGGTGGGACACGACTGGGGTTCGGTGCAGTCCTGGGAGTTCGTCACGGTCGGGCGCACCACGGGGCGGATCGCCTCCTTCACGTCGATGTCGGGGCCGTCGCTCGACCACTTGGGGCACTGGATCAGCCGCCGTCTGAAGCGGCCCACCCCGCGCCGGGTCGGCCAGTTGCTGGGCCAGGGAGCCAAGTCCTGGTACGTATACCTGCTGCACACGCCCGTGCTGCCCGAGCTCGCCTGGCGCGGCCCCCTGGGCAGACGCTGGCCGCGGATCCTGGAGCGCGTCGAGAAGGTGCCCGCCGGCGGCGGCTACCCGGCCCCGTCCCTGCCGTCGGACGCGGCCCACGGGGCCTGGCTCTACCGGGACAATGTGCGGCCCCGGCTGCGCAGCCCGCGCACCGACGCCCACGCGCACGCGCCCGTGCAGCTCATCACGCCGCTGGGGGACGCGTTCCTCTCGGAGCGGCTCCACGAGGACCTGGAGCGGTGGGTGCCGCGGCTGACCCGGCGGACGCTGCCGGCCGGGCACTGGATTCCGCGCACTCGCCCCGACCTGCTGGCGACGTGGATCGGCGAGTTCGTGGCGTCCGTGGAGGACGGCCGGCCGGAGGTGACGGCTCCGGGCCGGTACGCCGACCGCTTCGGCGGACAGCTCGTCCTGGTCACGGGGGCGGGCAGCGGCATCGGGCGGGCGACCGCGCTCGCGTTCGCGGAGGCGGGCGCGCGCGTGCTGGCGGTCGACCGGGACGCGGAGGCCGCGGCCCGTACCGCCGGGGAGGCCCGCGGTCGCGGAGCGGCGGCGGCCTGGGCGGAGACGGTGGACGTGTCCGACGAGCAGGCCATGGAGAAGCTCGCCGAGCGGGTCACCACGGAGTACGGCGTGGTGGACGTCCTGGTGAACAACGCCGGCATCGGGCTGGGCGGCTCCTTCTTCGACACCACCCCGGAGGACTGGAGGAAGGTCCTCGACGTCAATCTGTGGGGGGTGCTCCACGGCTGCCGGCTCTTCGGGCGGCGGATGGCCGAGCGCGGACAGGGCGGTCACATCGTCAACGTCGCCTCGGCGGCGGCGTTCCAGCCGTCCAGGGCGCTGCCCGCCTACAGCACGTCCAAGGCGGCGGTGCTGATGCTGAGCGAGTGCCTGCGGGCGGAGCTGGCGGGCCGGGACATCGGCGTGACGGCGGTGTGCCCCGGGTTCGTGAACACCTCCATCACCTCCACCGCGCGCTTCGCGGGCGTGGACGCCGAGGAGGAGCGGCGGCTGCGGAAGCGGGCGGCCCGCCTGTACGGGCTGCGGAACTACCCGCCGGAGAAGGTCGCCGCCGCGATCCTGCGGGCGGTGGCGCGTGACGAGGCGGTGGTGCCGGTCACCCCGGAGGCGCGGACCGCGTACGCGCTGTCGCGGTGGATGCCGGGGGTGCTGCGGAGGATCGCGCGGGTGAAGCCGCCGATGTGAGGGTGGCCGGTGGGAGGCAGGTCGACGTGGAGCAGGTCGACGTGGAGCAGGTTGTCCACAGAGAGCATCAATTCCCCTGTGGATAAATACACTTGGCTGTGGATCAAACCTCCGGAGCTAAATCGATCGCGTGACGCGCGTCTCTCCCGGCAAGCTGAACGGATGGATGAAAGACGCACCGTGAAGGTGTCGAAGTACCTCTCCAAGCATCTGCGCCATCAGCCCGAGAGGATCGGGCTGACCCTCGACGAGGGCGGCTGGGTCGAGATCGAGGCGCTGATCACCGCCGCGTCCGCGCACGGCTTCCGGTTCACCCGGGAGGAACTGGACCACGTCGTCGCCACCAACGACAAGCGGCGCTTCGCCGTCGAGGGCACCCGGATCCGCGCCAGCCAGGGCCACAGCGTCGAGGTCGACCTCGGACTGGCACCGGCCGTCCCACCGGCGTACCTGTACCACGGCACCGTCGCCCGGAATCTGGAGGCGATCCGCACCGAGGGGCTGCGGCCCATGAACCGGCACGATGTGCACCTCTCCGCCGACCGCGAGACGGCGACCCGCGTCGGCGCCCGCCGGGGCCGCCCGGTCGTGCTGTCCGTGGACGCGGCCGCCATGCACCACGACGGCCATGTCTTCCACGTGAGCGCCAACGGCGTGTGGCTGACCCGGATCGTACCGAGCCGCTACCTGCGGTTTCCCGAGAGCCACTGAGACGGACCACAGGCGGCGTGATCGTTTCACGTGAAACACGGCTCGCCGCATAGGCTCGGGGTATGACTCTGCGCCTGAGCACCGTGATCCTCCCGTACCGCCGCTGGCACGAGGGCAGCCGTTCGGCGTGGGTGTGTGCCGAGGAGCTCGGCTTCCACACGGGGTACACCTACGACCACCTGTCCTGGCGCACCTTCCGGGACGGCCCCTGGTTCGGCGCTGTTCCCACCCTGACCGCCGCCGCGGCCGTGACCGACCGGATGCGGCTGGGCACGTTGGTGACCTCGCCGAACTTCCGGCACCCGGTGACCCTCGCCAAGGAGCTCATCTCCCTCGACGACATCTCCGGTGGGCGCGTCACGCTCGGGATCGGCGCGGGCGGCACCGGCTTCGACGCCACGGCGCTCGGCCAGGATCCCTGGACGCCCCGCGAGCGCGCCGACCGCTTCGCCGAGTTCGTGCCGCTGCTCGACCGGCTGCTCACCGAGGACTCGGTGTCGTACGAGGGGGACTTCTACGCGGCGCACGAGGCGCGCAACATTCCGGGCTGTGTGCAGCGGCCCCGGCTGCCGTTCGCCGTGGCGGCCACCGGACCGCGCGGACTGCGGCTCGCGGCACGCCACGGGCAGGCCTGGGTGACCACGGGCGATCCCCGGCTGTACGAGAACGGCACGCCCGAACAGTCGGTTCAGGCCATTCGCGGTCAGGCGGAGAAGCTCGCCGACGCCTGCGCCGAGCTGGGCCGGGACGTGACCGGGCTGGACAAGATCCTGCTCACCGGATTCACCCCGGACCGGGGCCGTCCGCTGGAGTCCCTGGACGCCTTCGTCGACTTCGCGGGCCGCCACGCCGAGCTGGGCTTCACCGAGATCGTGATCCACTGGCCCATCCCCGGCTCGGACTTCGCCGCGGACCAGAAGGTCTTCGAACGGATCGCCATGGAGGCCCCGGCACAGCTCCGGTGACCCCCGCTGTCCCAGGGCGCGGGAAGGACCGCTGGTGACGGCGGTAACCACTCAGATGTGCGGAGTCCCGCACGGTCGTGCGGGCATATGCGGGACAATGGCCGGGTGACCTCAGCGACCCGACAGCCCGAGACCCAGGCAGCCCCCACCCGACCACGGCTCATCGCCACCGACCTCGACGGCACCCTGCTGCGCGACGACAAATCGGTGTCCCCGCGCACCGTCGCCGCGCTCGCCGCCGCCGAGGAGGCGGGCATCGAGGTCTTCTTCGTCACCGGCCGCCCGGCCCGCTGGATGGACGTCGTCAGCGACCACGTCCACGGCCACGGCCTCGCCATCTGCGGCAACGGCGCGGCCGTCGTCGACCTGCACGGCGGCCCCGGCGCGCACCGCTTCGTGAAGGTGCGCGAGCTGCCCCGGAAGAACGCGCTGGACGCCGTACGGCTGCTGCGCGAGGCGGCGCCGGGCACGGTGTACGCCGTGGAGCAGACCTACGGCTTCAACCAGGAGCCAGCGTACCCGAAGCTGCACATGGAGGTCCCGGACACGCTCGCTCCCGCCGAGGAGCTGCTGGCCCCGGACTCCCACACCGCCGGCGAGCCGGTGCTCAAGATCCTCGCCCACCACCCCGAGCTCGACCCCGACGCCTTCCTCACCCTGGCCCGGCTCGCCGTCGGCGACCGCGCCAACGTCACCCGCTCCAGCCCCAGCGCCCTGCTGGAGATCAGCGGCCCCGAGGTGTCCAAGGCCAGCACGCTCGCCCTGTGCTGTGCCGAGCGCGGCATCTCGCACGAGGAGGTCGTCGCCTTCGGTGACATGCCGAACGACGTCGAGATGCTGACCTGGGCCGGCCGTTCCTACGCGATGGGCAACGCCCACCCGGACGTGATCGCCGCCGCCTCGGGCCGCACGGTCGCCAACAACGACGACGGGGTGGCCGTGGTGATCGAGCGGCTGCTGGACGAGCACCCGTAGCTCAGAGCGGCACCCCGTGCCGCTCCAGCCACGCCACGGGGTCCACCGCCGACCCCGTCTCCGGTGTGACCCGCACCTCGAAGTGCAGGTGCGGGCCCGTGGAGTTGCCACTGGTGCCGGACTGGCCGATCCACTGTCCGGGCGCGACCCGCTCCCCCTGGTCGACGGCGACGGCGGCGAGATGGGCGTACTGCGTGTAGTAGCCGCCCGCGTGCCGGACCACGATCTCGATGCCGAAGGCGCCCCCGCAGGACACCCTCACCACCTTCCCCGCGCCCACGGCCCGCACCGGCGTGCCGATCGGCACCGCGAAGTCCTGCCCGGTGTGCCGGTTCGCCCACCGGGCGCCGCCACTGCCGTAGGAGGCGGACAGTTCGTACGTCTCCACCGGCGCCACCCAGCCGGTGGTGAACCGCGTCTCCGGCTGGTCGAGGCGGACCGCGCCGCGGCAGGCGCCGGCCGCGACGGAGGCGTCCGCCTGGCCCTGGAGCTTCCACCGCGCCGCTTCGAGCTTCCGCTCGATGCCCTGCCGCAGGGCGGCGAGTTCCGTGTTCCGCTCCTCCAGCTCCTTCCACGCCGCCGCGGCCTTCGCCTCGTCGCGGGCGAGCCGGGCCTCGGCCCGTTCGCTCCTGCCGATCGCCTTGTCGAGCGACACCTCCGCCTGCCGCACCACCCGCTGGCCGCGCATCAGCTCCTCGGGATCGTCGGCGAGCAGCATGTGCGCGGTGAGCGGCAGCCCGCCGCCGTCCCGGTACTGGGAGCTCGCGATCCGGCCCAGGTCCTCGTGCAGCACCGCCATCTCCCGCCGCTCCCGGTCGAGCCGTTCCTCCAGCAGCCGCGCCTCGGCCCGCTGCTTCTCGGCCTCGCGCAGGCCGGCCTCGTACCGATCCGTCGCCGCCGCCGCTTCCTCGTACAGCCGCGCCACCTCCGCGCTGACGCCGGACGCCGAACCGTGTCCGGGGGCGTGGTCGCCGTCGGCGGGCCGGGCGGCGAGCACGGCGAGCGCGCACAGCAGCACGGCGGTGAGCAGCGGATGACGGCGGGTGAAGCGCATGACTGCGATCCTGGCCCCCACCCCGGCGCACGGTCCTGTTCATGTCGTACACATGGGGGACCACTGACCCCGTACGGACCAGCGATACCGCCGAACAGCCGCCCTTCCCTCCGCGCTTGACGTCCCGTCACGCGGAAGGTGTTCACCGGGCTAGCGTGCCGCCACCAGGAGTCCCGCCTGCTCCTCCCTGCGCGCCATCGCCCGCAACGGACCGGCCGCGGCCACCAGTTCGGCATACGGACCGCGCTGCACCACCCGCCCCTCGTCCAGCACGAGAACCTCGTCCACCGCCTCCAGACCGGCCAGCCGGTGGGTGATGAGCAGCGTCGTACGGCCCTCGGTGGCGGCCAGCAGGTCGGCGGTGAGCGCGTCGGCGGTCGGCAGGTCGAGGTGTTCGGCGGGTTCGTCCAGCACCAGCACGGGGAAGTCCGCGAGCAGCGCCCGAGCGAGCGCCAGCCGCTGCCGCTGCCCGCCGGACAGCCGCGCCCCGTGCTCGCCGACGAGCGTGTCGATTCCCTCGGGCAGGCCGTCGGCCCACTCCAACAACCGGGCCCGGCGAAGAGCGTCGCGCAGCTCGTCCTCGGTCGCGTCCTTCCTGGCGAGCAGCAGGTTCTCCCGTACCGAGCTGTTGAAGAGGTGCGCGTCCTGCGCGCACAGTCCGACCAGCCGCCGCACGTCGTCGCCGTCCAGGGCGTACGCGTCCACCCCGGCCAGGGTGTAGGCGCCCGCGTCCGGGTCCAGGAACCGCAGCAGCGCCCGCGCGAGGGTCGTCTTCCCGGAGCCGGACGGGCCGACCACCGCGATCCGGCGGCCCCGTTCCAGCGTCAGGTCCACCCCGGCGAGCGCGTCCCGGTCCTGTCCGGGGTGCCGGGCGGCCAGCCCCTTGACCACGAGCGGGAACGGCGAGGCGGGCGCCTGCCGGGGCGCCTGGGGCTCCCGCACGGGGACCGGGGCGTCCAGGACCTCGTACACCCGCTCGGCGCTGCGGCGCACCCGCTGCCGGTACTGCACGGCGAGCGGCATCCCGAGGACGGCCTCGAACGCGGCCATCGGGGTGAGGACGACGACGGCGAGGGCCACACCGTCCAGCCGGCCGACGGCCACGGCCTGGACGCCGACGAGGGCGGCGCCCGCGACGGTCAGTCCGGAGATCAGCGCGGTGAGCCCGTCGCCGAGCGCGGTGGCGGTGGCGGTGCGCGAGGCGATCCGGGTGAGCGTGCCGTCGGCCCGGCGGGCCTCGACGGCCCGCGCGGGCAGGGCACCGGCGACGGTCAGCTCCGCGGTACCGGTGAGCAGATCGGTCACGCGGGTCGCGAGGACGCCCCGCGCCGGCGCCAGCCTGCGCTCCGCGCGCCGGGCCACGGTACCGGTCAGCAGGGGCACACCGACGCCCGCCGTGAGGAGCCCGGCCGCGAGCACGGCCCCGGCCCCGGGCAGCAGCCAGGCGGTGAAGCCGACGGACAGGGCGGAGACGGCGACGGCCGCACCGGCCGGCAGCAGCCAGCGCAGCCAGTAGTCCTGGAGCGCGTCCACGTCGGAGACCAGCCGGGAGAGCAGGTCGCCCCGGCGGGCGCCACGCAGTCCGGCGGGAGCCAGCCGCTCGAGGCGCCGGTACACCGCGACGCGGGTGTCGGCCAGCATGCGCAGCACGGCGTCGTGCGACACGAGCCGCTCGGCGTAGCGGAACACGGCCCGGCCGATGCCGAAGGCGCGGGTCGCCGTCACGGCCATCATCAGATACAGCACGGGCGGTTGCTGGGAGGCCCGGGAGATGAGCCACCCGGAGGTCGCCATGAGCCCGACGGCGCTGCCCAGGGCGAGGGTGCCGAGCAGCAGCGCGAGGGTGATCCTCCCCCGCCGGGCGCCGGACAGGGCACGGACGCGGGCGAGGACACCGCCCGGGACCGTGGCCGCCTCGGGCTCGACGGGCACGCCGGCCGGTGCGGAAACGGCTTCCGCGGCCGGCACGGGGCCGGCCGCCCGGTGTACGGGCTCCCCGTGGACGCCCGCGGGAGCCGGTTCGGCGAGCCGCACCACCCGGTCCGCGACGGCCAGCAGCGCCGGCCGGTGCACCACGAGCAGCACCGTCCGTCCGATGGCCAGTCGCCGTACCGCCGCCACGACATCGGCCTCAGTGGCGCCGTCCAGTGCCGCCGTCGGCTCGTCGAGGAGCAGGACGGGCCGGTCCGCGAGGAACGCCCGGGCCAGCGCCAGCCGCTGCCGCTGCCCGGCCGACAGTCCCGTTCCGTCCTCGCCGAGCACGGTTTCGGCGCCGTCGGGCAGCGCGTCCACGAACTCCAGCGCCCCGGCGTCCCGCAGGGCGCGCCGCACGGCGTCGTCGTCCGCGTCGGGGCGGGCCAGCCGTACGTTCTCGGCGATCGTCCCGGCGTACAGGTGCGGCCGTTGCGGCACCCAGGCGACGCGGGCGTGCCACTCGGCGAGGTCGAGTCCGGTGAGGTCGGCTCCCCCGATCCGCACCCGGCCCCCGGTGGGGCGGACGAACCCGAGCAGCACGTTCAGCAGGGTCGACTTGCCCGCACCGCTCGGCCCGACGAGCGCGACCGTCTCCCCGGGAGCGACGGTGAAGGACACGTCCGTCACCGCGTCCGTGGACCGGTCCGGATAGCGGACCGTCACGTCCTCGAAGGCGAGGGCGCCCGTCGGCACCGCCGCCGTCCCCGGTGCGGGCACAGGCGTCTCCAGTACCGAGAAGATGTCCTCCGCCGCCCCGAGGCCCTCCGCCGCCGCGTGGTACTGGGCGCCGACCTGCCGCAGCGGCAGATATGCCTCGGGCGCCAGGATCAGGACGATCAGTCCGGTGTAGAGGTCCAGTTCGCCGTGGACGAGCCGCATGCCGATCGTCACCGCGACCAGCGCCACCGACAGTGTGGCGAGCAGTTCCAGCGCGAAGGAGGAGATGAAGGCGATCCGCAGCGTCCGCATGGTCGCCCGCCGGTACTCGTCGGTGATCCGGCGGATCGACTCCGCCTGCGCCTTGGCCCGTCCGAAGACCTTCAGCGTCGGCAGTCCGGCGACGACGTCCAGGAAGTGGCCGGACAGCCGGGACAGCACCAGCCACTGGCGGTCCATCCGGGACTGGGTGGCCCAGCCGATCAGCATCATGAAGACCGGGATGAGCGGCAGGGTGCCCACGATGATCGCCGCCGAGACCCACTCCTCGGTGACGATCCGCGCCAGCACCGCCACCGGGACGACCACCGCGAGTCCCAGCTGGGGAAGGTAGCGCGAGAAGTAGCCGTCGAGGGCGTCGACCCCCCGGGTGGCCAGCGCGACCAGCGATCCGGTGCGCTGACCGTCCAGCCACCCCGGCCCCAGCGCCGTCGCCCGCTCCAGCAGCCGCCCCCGCAGCTCCGACTTGACCGCGGCGCTCGCCCGGTGCGCGGCCAGCTCGGTCAGCCAGCCGACCAGACCGCGGCCGAGTGCGACGACGACGAGGAGCAGCAGGGGAGTGCCGAGTCCGGCGGCGGACCGTCCGTCCTGGAACGCGCCCACCACGATCTCGGCTATGAGCATGGCCTGGGCGATGACCAGCACCGCGCCCATGGCGCCCAGGCCGACGACCGCCACCAGGAAGCCCCGGGTGGCGCGGGCGTACCGGAGCAGGCGCGGGTCGATCGGTTTCACGTGAAACACACCCTCAGTGCACGGAGTCGGCGATGTGCTGGGTGCCGATCCGCTTGCGGAACACCCAGTACGTCCAGCCCTGGTAGAGCAGCACCACCGGTGTGGCGATCACCGCGAGCCAGGTCATGATCTTCAGGGTGTAGGGGCTGGAGGAGGCGTTGGTGACGGTCAGGCTCCAGTCGGCGTCCAGCGTGGACGGCATGACGTTCGGGAAGAGCGTCAGGAAGAGCATCGCCACGGCGGCCACGATGGTGAGACCGGACAGGGTGAACGACCATCCTTCACGGCCCGCCTGGTTCGCCAGCAGGGCGGCGACCAGCGCGGCGACCGCCACGACCAGCGCGACCAGGCTGGTGCCGTCGCCGCGGTCGGCCTGGGTCCACAGCAGGAAGGCCGACGCCAGTGCGGCAGTGACGAGGCCGATGCGCAGGGCCAGCCTCCGCGCCCGCTCCCGGATCTCACCGACCGTCTTCAGCGCCGTGAACACCGTGCCGTGGAAGGTGAACAGTGTCAGGGTGACCAGGCCGCCCAGCAGCGCGTACGGGTTGAGCAGGTCCCCGACGTTCCCCACGTACTCGAACTCGGCGTCGATCTTCACGCCGTGCACGATGTTCCCGAAGGCCACGCCCCACAGGAAGGCCGGGAGCAGCGAGGTCCAGAAGATCGCCGTCTCCCAGTTGCGCTGCCAGTTCTCCTCCGGCCGCTTCGCCCGGTACTCGAAGGCGACACCGCGGACGATCAGGCAGACCAGGATGAGCAGCAGCGGCAGGTAGAAGCCGGAGAAGAGCGTGGCGTACCACTCGGGGAAGGCGGCGAAGGTCGCGCCGCCGGCCGTGAGCAGCCACACCTCGTTGCCGTCCCAGACGGGGCCGATGGTGTTGATCAGCACCCGCTTCTCGGCGCGGTCCCGGGCGAGCAGCTTGGTGAGGACGCCGACCCCGAAGTCGAAGCCCTCGAGGAAGAAGTAGCCGGTCCACAGGACGGCGATCAGGACGAACCAGACGTCGTGCAGTTCCATGACGGTGCAGCTCCCTCGGCCTAGTACGAGAAGGCCATCGGCTTGTCGGCGTCACGGACGTCGCCGCCGAGCTTCGTGGGCGGGTTGAGGTCGGAGTCACTGAGCTCGGGCGGGCCCGCCTTGACGTACTTGACGAGCAGCTTGACCTCGATGACGGCCAGGACGGCGTAGAGCAGGGTGAAGACGGACATCGAGGTGAGGACCTCGGCGGTGGAGACGCCGGGGGAGACCGCGTCCCGGGTCTGCATCACGCCGTAGACCACCCAGGGCTGCCGGCCCATCTCGGTGAAGATCCAGCCCCAGGCGTTGGCGATCAGCGGGAACGCCATGGTCCACAGCGCGAGGAGCCAGTAGAGCCGGGTGAGCCGGGAGCCGAGGGGCTGCTTCAGCAGCACCAGGCGCGGGACCTCGTCCTCACCGGTGCGGTGGGCGGCCGGCAGCAGGAACTTCTTGCGGGTGAGCCACAGCCCGAGGAGGCCGAGCGTGAAGGAGGCCATGCCGAAGCCGATCATCCAGCGGAAGCCCCAGTAGGCGACCGGAACGATGGGCTTGTAGTCGCCGGGGCCGAACTCCTCCCGGAGGGCCTCGTTGGTGTCGTTGATGCCGGGCACGTACGACTCGAAGTCGCTGTGGGCCAGGAAGGACAGCAGGCCGGGGATCTCCAGGGCGACCTTGTTGTGGCCCTTGTCGACGTCGCCGTAGGCGAACACGGAGAACGGCGCCGGTTCCTCGCCGTCCCACAGAGCCTCGGCGGCTGCCATCTTCATCGGCTGCTGCTCGTACATGACCTTGCCGAGGGTGTCGCCGCTGACCGCGGTGAACAGTCCGCCGACGGCCAGGGTGACCAGGCCGAGCCGGAGCGAGGTCCGCATCACCGGGATGTGCTTCCTGCGCATCAGGTGGAAGGCGGCGATGCCGACCATGAAGGCGCCGCCCGTGAGGAAGGCCGCCGAGAAGCTGTGGAAGACCTGGTTGAGGGTGGTGTTCTGGGTGAGCACCAGCCAGAAGTCGGTGAGCTCGGCGCGGCCCTTCTCCTCGTTGATCCGGTAGCCGACCGGGTGCTGCATCCAGGAGTTGGCGGCGAGGATGAAGTACGCCGACAGCAGGGTGCCGATCGAGACCATCCAGATGCAGGCCAGGTGGATCCTCTTGGGCAGCTTGTCCCAGCCGAAGATCCACAGGCCGATGAAGGTGGACTCGAAGAAGAAGGCGATCAGGGCCTCGAAGGCGAGCGGGGCACCGAAGACGTCACCGACGAACCGCGAGTAGTCGGACCAGTTCATGCCGAACTGGAACTCCTGCACGATGCCGGTGACCACGCCCATCGCGATGTTGATCAGGAAGAGCTTGCCCCAGAACTTCGTCGCCTTGAGGTACTTCTCCTTCTCCGTGCGCACCCAGGCGGTCTGCAGCCCCGCGGTGAGGGCGGCGAGAGAGATCGTCAGGGGAACGAAGAGGAAGTGGTAGACGGTGGTGATACCGAACTGCCATCGCGCCAGGGTCTCCGGCGCCAGAGCCAGATCCACGTCGTCGCTCCTTACTTCGCCGTGGTCGCGGCGGCCTGCTTGATCCCGTTCGTCCCCGACATCTCGGAGGAAAACGGGATGCGCTTGTGAAAGCGTTCACATTCACAAGCAATTATGACCTACTGCTTTTCTGACCGGGAAGGGGGGTCCCCTGTGACGTCAACCCCACTGTGCGCACTTCCGGCACACACGAAGGCGGCCGGCGGACAAGCCGCCGGCCGCCTGGACGTACGCGCTGGTCAGAGCTGCCTGCGGAAGCCTTCCGCCGCCTTCAGGAAGATGTCGTTCGCCTCGGTCTCGCCGACCGTGACCCGCACACCCTCCCCGGGGAACGGCCGGACGACCACACCCGCCTGCTCGCACGCCTGCGCGAACGCCGCCGTGCGCTCCCCCAGCCGCAGCCAGACGAAGTTGGCCTGGGTCTCGGGCACCGTCCAGCCCTGGTCCCGCAGCGCGCCCATCACGCGGTTGCGCTCGCAGACCAGCGAGCCGACCCGGCCGATCAGCTCGTCCTCGGCGCGCAGCGAGGCGATCGCCGCGTCCTGCGCGATCTGGCTCACCCCGAACGGCACCGCCGTCTTGCGCAGCGCCGCCGCCACCGGCTCGTGGGCGATGGCGAAGCCGACGCGCAGCCCCGCCAGGCCGTACGCCTTGGAGAAGGTCCGCAGGACGCAGACGTTGGGCCGCTCCCGGTAGATCTCGACGCCGTCCGGCACCTCGGTGTCCCGGATGAACTCGCGGTAGGCCTCGTCGAGCACCACCAGGACATCGCCCGGCACCCGGTCGAGGAAGCGCTCCAGCTCGGCCCGCCGCACCACCGTGCCGGTCGGGTTGTTGGGGTTGCAGACGAAGACGAGCCGGGTCCGGTCGGTGATCGCCCCGGCCATCGCGTCCAGGTCGTGCGCATCGCCCGGGGTCAGCGGCACCTTGACCGAGGCGGCGCCGCTGATCTGCGTGATGATCGGGTACGCCTCGAAGGACCGCCAGGCGTAGATCACCTCGTCGCCCGGGCCCGCCGTGGCCTGCACCAGCTGCTGGGCGACACCGACCGATCCGGTACCGGTGGCCACATGGGACACCGGGACGCCGAAGCGCTCGGACAGCTCGGCCATCAGCGCCGTACAGGCCATGTCCGGGTACCGGTTGAAGGAGGACGCCGCGGCCGTCACGGTCTCCATCACGCCCGGCAGCGGCGGATAGGGGTTCTCGTTGGAGGACAGCTTGTACGCCACCGGTCCGTCGGCCGCCGCCGGCTTGCCCGGCTTGTACGTGGGGATCCCCTCCAGCTCGGCGCGCAGCTTGGGGCTCGTCTCGCTCACCGCAGTCCTCCTCGCGAAGACCGGCGGCACCCGTGTCCGCCGCCGACATCCAATACTGCTCACCTTAAGAGGATTCGACGCCGCTGCGTAGAGGAGCGTCGGATGCTCACGCCTGCCTCGTACGTCACAGCGGCAACAAGGGCAACGCAACCCGAAGGTGTACGAATGGCGTGCGGGCCAGGGGCGCGCTGTACATATATCTACGCGCCGGTGGCTTACGCCGTGGCGCGCGTCCCCCGTGCAGGTGAGTTGAGACCTCTTCGCAACATCACACCCACGGCAGGCTCGCATGCGCCGACACGCCAGCTCCTGGCATGGGAACGTTCAACACCCTTTATTTCCAAGGCAATTGACTCTAATTGATCATGCAGAAACGTGCCTGTCAACGCGTGCATATGCGTCCGCCCTACCCCACCGCATGAGCCCTACTATCGGCTCGCCATGACAGCAGCAGGGAAGCACCAGGTGAGCCGCGCGGATACCTCACGCCGAAGCAGCCGGCCGGAACGAGCGGGCATCAGGGACGTGGCCGCCGCCGCCGGAGTCTCCATCACGACCGTCTCCGACGCCCTCAACGGCAAGGGCAGGCTCCCGGACGCCACCCGGCGCCACGTCCGCGAGGTGGCCGACAGACTGGGGTACCGCCCCTCGGCCGCCGCCCGTACGCTCCGCACCGGGAAGTCCGGACTCATCGGCCTGACCGTGACGACGTACGGGGATGAACCTTTCACCTTCACCGAGTTCGCGTACTTCGCCGAGATGGCGCGTGCCGCCACCTCCGCCGCGCTCGCCCGCGGCTACGCCCTCGTCATCCTGCCTGCGACCTCCCGCCACGACGTGTGGTCCAACGTCGCCCTGGACGGCACGGTCGTCATCGACCCCTCCGACCAGGACCCGGTGGTCAGCGAGCTGGTCCGCCAGGGCTTACCGGTCGTCTCCGACGGCCGCCCGGCCGGCTCGCTGCCGGTCACGGCCTGGGTCGACAACGACCACGAGGCCGCCGTGACGGGCATCCTCGACCACCTCGCCGACGCCGGCGCCCGCCGCATCGGCCTGCTCACCGGCACCACCACCGACACGTACACCCACCTGTCGACCACCGCGTATCTGCGCTGGTGCGAGCGTGTGGGCCAGGACCCGGTCTACGAGGCCTACCCGGCACACGATCCGTGCGCGGGCGCCGTCGCCGCCGACCGGCTGCTCGCCCGCCCCGACCGGCCCGACGCCGTCTACGGCCTGTTCGATCCGAACGGCACCGATCTGCTCGCCGCCGCCCGCCGCTACGGCCTGCGCGTACCGGACGACCTGCTGCTCGTCTGCTGCAGCGAGTCCACGGTCTACGCCAACACCGAACCGCCCGTCACCACGCTCTCCCTCAAACCGCGCCGCATCGGCACGGCGGTGATCCAGCTGCTCATCGACGCCATTGAGGGGGTCGACTCGGATCAGCCGGTGGAACAGGTCATACCGACCGAGCTGATCGTGCGGACCTCCTCGCAGCGGCGTCCGCCCCGTACGACGGTCAGCCCGCCGAGGTCGCCGAAGGGGTCGTGAGGCGGGGGGCCCGCGTGGGGTCGGGGGTGTGGCGGTGCGGCGAGCCCGCCGCGGTCGGGCCCGTACCGCGCTGCCGCGGTGAACCTGGTGGGGACCGGGTGAGCGGCGGTCTCCGCCGCACCCCACTCCCGTGGACCGGTGCCTGCGGGAGCCCCGGCGGCCGGGGCGCGGGGGTCCCGGTGGGGCGTATCGCGTTCGGAGCGCGGAGCTTCCGCTTCCGGAGGGGGGAAGCGGAAGCTCCGCGGCACCCCTGGAGGAGTGGAAAGAAAGGGTTCTCCGGTCGCCTCTCCGGGCGAAACAGGCGGGCCTCCGAGACATCACTGGCGGAAGGAGCGTGGCCGGGGCGGGTTCAGGGCGGACGAAGACCTACTCAAACGGGGCGAAAGCCGCGATGAACCGGAGTCCTGCTCTGATTCACCACCCCTGGGTCGTCACACGGCACGATCCGCGTTCCTATGATGGGCCCACGACACCGCGGGCCGCTGCGACCAGGCAGTCCGACGCGGTGCAGAAGCGGCGCGATGGTGGAGGGGTCGATGACTCAGGGGGCCGGTCAGGGACCCGAGGTGGAGCGGACGGCGACGCTGCGCGACTTCCGGGTACCCGCGTACGTCCACGAGACCGGTCCGTACGCCCAGAGCACGCACCCCGGTGACGTCGTCCCGCCCTCCGAGGAGACCTACCCGGAGGGATACACACCCACCCAGCGGGACCTCCCCGTCATCAATCGGGGTGACACTGTTCAGGTGACCGTCGACCCCGCGTCCGTCCCCGCCCCGCAGCCCGCCACCGGCCAGGGGCCGCTGTACGTGGTCGGTGACGTCCACGGCTACCTCGACGAGCTGGTGGCCGCCCTCCAGGATCAGGGACTGCTCGACGCGTCGGGCCAGTGGTGCGCCGGCACGGCGCGGCTGTGGTTCCTCGGCGACTTCACCGACCGCGGCCCGGACGGCATCGGCGTCATCGACCTCGTGATGCGGCTGTCCGCCGAGGCCGCCGCCGCCGGCGGCTACTGCAAGGCCCTCATGGGCAACCACGAGCTGCTGCTGATCGGCGCCAAGCGGTTCGGCGACACCCCCGTCAACTCCGGCGCGGGCACCGCCACCTTCCAGGCGGCCTGGCTGCTCAACGGCGGGCAGAAGACCGACATGGACCGCCTCCAGGACCACCACCTGCAGTGGATGTCCCGCCTCGACGCCGTCGAGGCGGTCGACGGCCATCTGCTGCTGCACTCCGACACCACCGCCTACCTCGACTACGGCCGCTCCATCGAAGAGGTCAACGACACCGTCCGCGAGACGCTCACCCGCAACGACGCCGACGAGGTCTGGGACCTGTTCCGCAAGTTCACCAAGCGGTTCTCCTTCCGCGACGAGGGTGGCGCCGACGCGGTGCGCTCCCTGCTGGATACGTACGGCGGCACCCGGGTCGTTCACGGTCACAGCCCGATCCCCTATCTGACGGGCCAGGTCGGTTCCGAGGACGGCGAGGACGACAGCGGCCCCGTGGTCACCGGACCTCATGTCTACGCCGACGGACTCGCCATCGCGATGGACGGCGGAGTCACCATGGCCGGAAAACTGCTGGTCCAGCAACTGCCGCTGGGCGTCTGACGGTTCAGCGGGCCGTGACCGTGCGGCCCGCAACCGCCCCGTGCACGTGCCAATTTCGGTAAACCCCCTGTCACCGCGCGCCGTCACCGCTCTACCATCGGCTTATCCGTAGCAGGCTCCCCTCCGTTTCTGCCCGACGGCTCGTCAGCATGCCGAGCCCCAAGCCCTACGGAGCATCGGGGGATGCACATGAACAGCGTTCCGCAGCACCTGCTGAGCGAGGACCGCCAGGAATACCAGCGGATTCTCGATGAGGCGCTGCGCTCCGCACCACACCACCCGGAACTGGCCGCGGTCGGACAGCGGCTCAACTCGGAACAACTACGCACGATGGCACTCAACGCCACCGCGATCATCACGACGGCCGCGGCGACCGAGTACCAGCACTATGTGAAGGTCCGCGAGGAACGGCGCCGGCCACCGGAGTCGTCCGCCCCGTCCGTCCGCGAGTCCGGTTCCACCGAGCCGGACACGCACGCGATGGGGCTCGCCGCCACCATGGGAGAGGTCGCCGAGGCCACCGGGGCCGGCGCCGTCGCCGTCGTCGCCGTCCTGGCACCCGTCCTGGCCGGAACCGCGGCCGCGATCTTCCTGCTCGTCGGCTACGTCCTGCGGATGCTCGACCCCGACGCCGCGTTCGCCCGGACCATGCTCACCACGGGGTGGGTGTTCGGCGCGGTGACGGCGGTCGCCATCCTCGTCGCCGCCGTGGGCCTGCTGCTCACCGCGCTGCGCAACAAGCCCTCGGCGCTCGGCGGATCGTACGGTGAACTCGACGGGGAGGTTGCCCTGGCCAGGGACGCCTGGCGCGAGGCCCTGCTGGAGCGGGGGATCCTACCGTTCCTGCGGGACGCGCTCGCCGACCCGGCGACGGTCACCGCGCTGCAGCACACGGCACCGCCCCCGCCCGCCGGCCGTATCCCGCACCTGGGGTACGACCGGCCGGGCTTCTCCAGCCCGGAGGAGGGGGCGGCCCGTGGCACACGGCCGAGCTACTCCAGTCCGGACTACTCGAGCCCGGACTTCGGGGGACCGGAGCACCAGCCGGAGTAGCCGGGCGGCCCGTCCGTCGGCTTGCGCCCTCCGTACCGGAGGCGCGAGCCGGGTGGACGGGGCGGACGGACGGGTCCGCCGACGGGCCGGACGATCGGGCCGGGTCTCAGAGGATGCCCGCCCGTCCCGCGGCCGTGATCCACTGCGGGAACTCGGAGAGCAGACGGTCGTACAGCTCCGCGTCCGGCACGTTGCTGATGTCGTCGACGGCGAAGAACCCGACGTTGTCGACGCGGCGTCCCGGCAGCGTGTCGAACCGCTCCAGCACGCCGTAATGGGACTTGCCCAGCCCCACGAACTGCCAGAAGACCGGTTCCTCCACCGCCTCACGGAGCTCGCTCTCGATCTCCTTGTTGCGGTAGACGCCGCCGTCGGAGAAGAACAGGACGAGCGTCGGAGCGGACGCGGGGTTCCCCCGGACGAACGCCCGCACCTCGGCGATGACCTTCTGCTCCTCGTTCTGGATGCCCACGTCCCGCATGTCGACCTGGCTGGGTTCCAGTCCCTTCTTCCGCCCGCGCCGGAACAGGCCCACCTCACCCACCCGCACATGCAGCCGCAGCCACTCGGGAAGCTCCCCCAGTCGCAGATCCGGCAGCCGGGCCGGGTTCGAGGCGAACGTCCAGGCCTGCATCTCGCCGTCGTCGTCCAGTTGCGCGGCGACCGCCGCCATCCGCTCGACGACGTCGGCCACCACCCCCTTGGAGTACAGGAAGGACATGGACCCCGAGGCGTCGAGTACGAGGACGACGCGCGCGGTGACCTCGGCGGCCCCGTGCTTGCGCAGACTGACCGCCACCTGCTCCTTGCGCAGCGACAGCCGCTTGCGCATGTCGACGGGCAGCCTCTCCTCACCCTTGGTGAGCCGCGGGGCACCGGGGTGGGGGTGAGGCACGGAGGGCTGCTGGGCGGGCGTGACCGGCACGGCGGGGGGAACGGACGGGGGCGGCGGAACCGGGGCCGCGGTGCCCCCGGGGGAAGCGGGCGAGACCGGAGGAACGACGGTCGCCGGGGAAGCGGACAAGGCCGGAGGCGCGTCGTCCACGGTGATGCCGAAGTCCGTGGCCAGACCCGCGAGACCGGAGGCGTACCCCTGCCCCACCGCCCGGAACTTCCACTTCCCCTGCCGCCGGTACAGCTCGCCGCCGATGAACGCGGTCTCCGTCCCCGCCGCCATGTCGAACCGGGCCAGCTCGGTCCCCGCCCCGGCGTCGAGCAGCCTGAGTACCAGTCCCGGCACCTGCCCGAACGTCCCGCCGTCCGCCGACGCGCACAGCACGATCCGCTCGACCACCCCCTCCACGGCACCCAGGTCCACCTCCACGGTGTCGGTCGTCTCCCGCGCGCCGCGCTGTTTCCCGAGATGCCTCACCGCGCCGGACGTGTGACGAGGCTGGTTGTAGAAGACGAAATCCCCGTCGTCCCGCACCCGCCCGGCCTCCGTGAGGAGCAGCGCCGAGGCATCGATGTCGGGCACACCGGTCCCGGCCTCCCAAGCGAGCTCAACGCGCACCGCACGGGCATCGACGGGAAGATTGGACCCCTTGCTCATCGGACTCGCTGTCATGGGGCCAGTCTGCCCACCCGCCCCGGCGAAGGGGAGGGGCCGCCGCACCTGCCGCCCCGCGGGAACGGTACCCACGACGGGCACCGCCCCCACGCCGTCCGCGGTGAACGCTCAGTTCGTGATCGGCAGATACACGCGATTGCCCGCCTCCGCGAACTCCTTCGACTTCTGAGCCATCCCCTCCTCGATCTCGTCCCGGCTTCCGCCGTGTTCACGACGGATGTCCTGGGAGATTTTCATCGAACAGAATTTCGGACCGCACATCGAGCAGAAGTGGGCCGTCTTGGCGGGTTCCGCCGGCAGGGTCTCGTCGTGGAACTCGCGTGCCGTGTCCGGGTCGAGGGCGAGGTTGAACTGGTCCTCCCACCGGAACTCGAAGCGGGCGTCGGACAGCGCGTCGTCCCACTCCTGGGCACCCGGGTGGCCCTTGGCGAGGTCGGCGGCGTGGGCGGCGATCTTGTAGGTGATGACGCCGGTCTTGACGTCGTCACGGTTGGGCAGGCCCAGGTGCTCCTTGGGCGTGACGTAGCAGAGCATGGCCGTGCCCCACCAGGCGATCATCGCGGCACCGATGCCGGACGTGATGTGGTCGTATGCGGGCGCGACGTCCGTCGTCAGCGGGCCGAGCGTATAGAACGGGGCTTCATCGCAGATCTCCTGCTGAAGGTCGATGTTCTCCTTGATCTTGTGCATCGGGACATGTCCCGGGCCCTCGATCATGGTCTGTACGTTGAAACGCTTCGCGACCGTGTTGAGTTCCCCGAGCGTGCGCAACTCCGCGAACTGCGCCTCGTCGTTGGCGTCCGCGATGGACCCGGGCCGCAGGCCGTCGCCGAGCGAGTACGTGACGTCGTACGCGGCGAGGATCTCGCAGAGCTCCTCGAAGTTCTCGTACAGGAACGACTCCTTGTGGTGCGCCAGGCACCACGCGGCCATGATCGAGCCGCCGCGCGAGACGATGCCGGTCTTGCGGTTCGCGGTGAGCGGCACGTACGCCAGGCGCACGCCCGCGTGGACCGTCATGTAGTCCACGCCCTGTTCGGCCTGCTCGACAACCGTGTCCTTGTAGATCTCCCAGGTCAGTTCCTCGGCCCGGCCGTCGACCTTCTCCAGTGCCTGGTAGAGCGGCACGGTGCCGATGGGGACGGGGGAGTTGCGCAGCACCCACTCCCGGGTGGTGTGGATGTTCCGGCCGGTGGAGAGGTCCATGACCGTGTCGGCGCCCCAGCGGGTCGCCCAGGTCATCTTCTCGACCTCCTCCTCGATGGAGGACGTCACCGCCGAGTTGCCGATGTTGGCGTTGACCTTCACCAGGAACCGCTTGCCGATGATCATCGGCTCGATCTCCGGGTGGTTGACGTTGGCCGGCAGCACCGCCCGGCCCGCCGCGATCTCCTCGCGGACCACTTCGGGCGCGACGTTCTCCCGGATCGCCACGTACTCCATCTCGGGCGTGATCTCACCGCGGCGCGCGTACGCGAGCTGTGTGACCGCCCGGCCGGCGCGGCCCCGGCGCGGCAGGCGCGGCCGGCCGGGGAACACGGCGTCCAGGTTGCGCAGGCCCCCGCGCGGAGAGGTGTGCTTGATCCCGTCGTCCTTGGGACGGACGGGGCGGCCCGCGTACTCCTCCGTGTCGCCGCGGGAGACGATCCAGTTCTCCCGCAGCGGGGCCAGGCCCCGGCGGACGTCGGTGTCGACGAGCGGATCGGTGTACGGGCCCGATGTGTCGTACAGCGTGACCGACTGCCCGTTGGTGAGGTGCACCTGACGGACCGGCACCCGCAGGTCGGGGCGTGTGCCCTCGACGTACGCCTTGTGCCAGCCGATGGACTTCCCGGCCTCCCCGTCCACCGACGTCTCCGTCGGGTTCTGCGTGGAGGCAGGCGTGCGTGCGTCCTTGTTGGTCATGAGACCTACTCCCTACGCCGGCATTACCCGGTAACAGGTTCGGCGGTCGACGCAGCGGTTTCCGTCTGTCGACGTTCCGTGGGAAACATCACTCACCTACGGTGATGTTTCATGTGAAACGTCGCTGGGACGGAGGTCAGCGCCCTCTCAGCCCGGTGCTCCGAGCTCCCGCGTGTACAAAAGCGACTCCACGCTAGCGTCATTTCTGGCGCGGTGAACAGAGGGCCCACCCCGTTCTTGCGATGATCGGGCGGTGACCCCCACTCAACCTCCTCCGTTCCCACCGCCCGAACCGTCGCGCCCGCCCGGCGCCGGAGACGGCGGCGGCCATGCCCATGGGCACGGGCACAGCCACGGTCACGGCCCGGCGGCGCCTGTCTCCCAGCACCTGCGCAAGGTCATCGCGGCGATCCTCATCCCGTTCGCGGCGGCGGTGTTGATCGGGCTCGCCGTACTGTGGCCGGGCGGTGCCCCGGCGCACGAACGCACCGGCGTCGGCTTCGACCGGCAGACGCAGCACGCCACGGTCACCAAGGTGGTCGAGCTGAGCTGCCAGTCCGTCAACGCCTCCGGAGGCGTCCCGACCGGCGACACCTCCACCGCCGAGGGCTCGTCCGCCCAGCAGCAGGCGGACGGCACCTGCAAGAAGGCCACGATCCGGGTCGACACCGGTGACGACAAGGGCCGTACGTTCAACGAGATCGTGCAGCCGGACCAGTCCCGGCAGCTGAGCGAGGGCCAGAAGGTCGTGGTGGCCTATGAGCCCTCCGCGCCCGAGGATCTCCAGTACTCGGTCACCGATGTGAACCGGCGCTTCCCGTTGGCACTGCTCGCGGGCGTCTTCGCGCTCGCCGTCGTGGCCGTGGGGCGGCTGCGCGGCGTCATGGCGCTGGTCGCGCTGGCGATCAGCTTCCTGGTGCTCAACTTCTTCATCCTGCCCGCGATCCTGCAGGGGGCGAACCCGCTGGTCGTGGCGGTGGTGGGGGCGAGCGCGATCATGCTGATCGCGCTGTACCTGTGTCACGGGCTGTCGGCGCGCACGTCGGTGGCGGTGCTCGGCACACTGATCTCGCTGCTGCTGATCGGCGTCCTGGGCTCGGTGTTCATCGGGTGGGCCGCGCTGACCGGCAACACCGACGACAACACCGGTCTGATCCACGGGCTGTATCCCGGGATCGACATGAGCGGTCTGCTGCTGGCCGGCGTCATCATCGGTTCGCTCGGTGTCCTCGACGACGTGACGGTCACCCAGACGTCCGCGGTCTGGGAGCTGCACGAGGCCAACCCGTCGACGGGCTGGCGCGGGCTGTACCGCGCGGGCATCCGCATCGGCCGCGATCACATCGCGTCCGTGGTCAACACGCTGGTCCTCGCCTACGCGGGCGCCGCGCTGCCGCTGCTACTGCTGTTCTCCATCGCGCAGAGCGGCGTGGGGACGGTCGCCAACAGCGAGCTGGTCGCGGAGGAGATCGTGCGCACCCTGATCGGCTCGATCGGCCTGGTCGCCTCGGTGCCGGTGACCACGGCCCTGGCCGCGCTGGTGGTCTCGGCCGACCGCCCGACGTCTCAGGCACGGGCGCAGGGGACCGGGCCGGCACCGGACGCACGGCCGGCCGTGGGGCGCGGTGGGCGGGGCAGGCGCCGTAAGCGCTGACGTCCTGTGCGGCGGGCGGAGCGCGCTGAAGCGTTCCGCCACCGGTCCACCCGCCTGGCGTAACGCTTCAGCCGGCGCTCTGCTCCGCCAGGATCCGGTCCAGCGCGTCGTCGAGGTGGGCGTCGAAGTCGGCGAGAGCCCCCTCCTGGCCCAGTGGCACCAGCTTGTCGGTGCGGTCGAGGAAGGCCACGAGCGGTGCGGTCGACGAACGGAACAGTGCCTGGTCGCTGCCGACCTGAAGCCGGATCAGCACCTCGCCCAGCGCGTCGGGGTCCACCGGCGAGACGCGTACGTCGCCCTCCCCGCACGGTCGGCCGACGCCGTCGATCAGCAGTTCCCGACCGAACGCCCAGGTCACGGGGGCGTCCCCCGGCAAGTGGAAGGTCAGTCGCACGGCGTAAGGATCACAGGTGTCGTAGCGGAGCTCCACCGGGATGCGGAAGGACAGCTCCTCCGACACGAGAAAGCTCATCATGACCTCTGCCTGTACGGATTCGCGCATCGCCTACCCCGTCATTCGCCACGGACTGGCCGGGCATGGACCCTGACACCAGAGGGAATCTTGCTGAACGTACACAGCAGATCACAAGGAGTGAGTTTTCAGATACTGATAGACAGCGTGAGTGACCCGACGAAGCGCTCCACCTCGGCCTGCAGTCGCCGCGCCGCGGGGACGAGCCGGTCGGCCTGGTGCGTGGGCAGCGAGATGGCCACCGCCGCGGCCACGGATCCGACGGTGACGGGGATCGCCGCGCACACCGTGCCCAGCACGTACCCCTGACGCTCCATCACCGGTTCCATCCGCCGCATCCGCTCCAGGCGCCTCAGCAGGCTGTGGCCGTCGCGCACGGTGTACGGCGTGAGGGGCCACACGGGATGGCGGTCGAGGTGATCGCGGCGCGCCTCCTCGTCGAGCTGGGAGAGCAGACACTGGCCGATCGCGTGGGCGTGGCCGGTCTCCCGGAAGTCGGCCCACTCCTCGACCGCGGGATGGGCGAGGGTGTCGGAGACGCAGACGACGTCGATCTCGCCCTCGCGGTACACGGCGTAGTACACGGGTGCGCCGATCGCGTCCCGCCAGTGGGCGAGGGTGTCGACCACCGTGCTGCGACGTTTCTGCTCCGCTCCGCTGCTGCTCAGCCGCTCTGCCGCCTCCCCCAGGAAGAACAGCCCCTTGTCCCGGCGCAGATAGCCCTCGTGCACCAGGGTGCGCAGCAGGTGGTACGTGGTGGGGAGCGCCAGTCCGGTCTCCCGGGCCAGTTGTTTGGCGGGAGCCCCGTAACCATGCCTGGCGACGGTCTCCAGCAGGCGCATGGCTCGCTGGACGGAGCCGATGAGGGTCGCGGTGGGCGGCGGTGCGGGGGGCACCGGCGAGCGGGGCTGCGAGGGGACCGCGGGCAGCTGCGCGGAGCCGGTGCCAGTCGTGGCCAAGGGTCACTCCCGAAACGCGAGGGGGCTGCCCGTGCGGGGAACACGGGTGGGGGTCGCCGCTCGCGGGGACCGTCCCCGCGTCGAGTTCCGGACTCTAACGGGCTGTCACCGCGTGCGGACGGCCCGCCGGAGAAACTTCCCCCGCCCGAGGGAACCGGTGATTCCTGTTACCGCTTCACCGGATCCCCTCGGTTCACCAGTCGCTGCGCGACGAGGAACTCGAGGTGAACTTCCGTACGACGTAGATCAGTCCGCCGACCAGTGCCACGAAGACCAGCAGCTTGAAGAGCAGACCGATCACAAAGCCGACCACGCTCGCTATCAGCCCGCCGAACACGACCAGGGCGATGACCGGCACCGCGATCCACTTCACCCACCACGGCAGTCCCGCGAAGATCTCTCGCATCGCCCTCGCCCTTACCTCTCCGCCCGCCGCGTGCCGGGTCGTGTCGATGATGTCCCGCCCTCGATGCTAGGGCGGCGGGTGCTCCGGCGGGGGCCTCGGATCCCTTGCCCGCCCCTGACCGTTCCCCTAGGGAACCCCGACGGCGCTCCTCAGCTCTCGGGGGGAGAGAACACCACCAGAACCCGCAGGTCCTCGCTGATGTGGTGGAACTTGTGGGCCACTCCGGCCGGTACGTACACGACGCTGCCGCGTGCCACCTGGGTGGTCTCCATGCCGACGGTGATCGCCGCGCGGCCGCTGACGACGAAGTACACCTCGTCCTGGCTGTGCGGCTGCTGCGGGTCCTGGGCGCCGGCGTCCAGGGCGTAGAGGCCGACCGACATGTTCCGCTCGCGCAGGAACTGCAGGTATGCCCCGTCGTTGGCGGCGCGCTCCGCCTCCAGTTCGTCCAGCCTGAATGCCTTCATCGCCTGTCCCGCCCCTGCCTCACTGCCCGAGTCCGATCGTGTCTGCCACGATCAGACACATGATGAATTTCCTAGTCAAGACGATCGCCAACGCGGGCGCCCTGGCGGTCGCGGTGTGGCTGCTCGACGACATCACCCTGACCGGTGACAGCACGGGCAAGGAGATCGGCACGCTGCTCCTGGTCGCGCTGATCTTCGGGTTGGTGAACTTCCTGGTCAAGCCGGTGGTGAAGCTGCTGAGCCTCCCCCTGCTCATCCTGACGCTCGGGCTGTTCACCCTGGTGGTGAACGCGCTGATGCTGATGCTCACCTCCTGGCTCGCCGACCAGCTCGACCTGAGCTTCCACGTGGAGGGCTTCTGGACCGCCGTACTGGGCGGCCTGATCATCTCCGTCGTCTCCTGGGCGCTCAACGTCGTCCTGCCCGACGGGGACTGAAGCCGATGACCTACCGCGTCTGTTTCGTCTGCACCGGCAACATCTGCCGCTCCCCGATGGCCGAGTCCGTCTTCCGCGCGCGAGTGGCGGAGGCCGGACTCGACGGTCTGGTCGAGGTGGACAGCGCCGGTACGGACGGCTGGCACGAGGGCGAGGGCGCCGATCCCCGCACGGTGACCGTGCTGCGGGAGAACGGCTACGACGCCGGCCACACGGCCCGGCGGTTCGACCCGTCCTGGTTCGCCCGCCTCGATGCCGTCATCGCGCTCGACTCCGGCCACCTCAGGGCGCTGCGCCGCCTCGCGCCCACACCACGGGACGCGGACAAGGTGCGACTGCTGCGCTCCTACGATCCCGGCGCCGGCGACGATCTCGACGTACCGGACCCCTACTACGGGGGCGCGGACGGATTCGACGCGTGTCTTGAGATGGTGGAGGCGGCGAGCACCGGACTGCTCGCCGCGGTACGTGAGAAGGTGGAAGGACGAGCGGCATGAACGATTCGACGACGGGCGCGGGCCACGGGCCGGCGCTGCCGGACGGGGCGGGCGACGGCACCCGCGCGGTGCGGGCCGGGCTGCCCGAGCCGGTCAAGCACGAGCCGACCCTGCCCGGGCCG
This sequence comes from Streptomyces sp. NPDC014676, assembly GCF_043084105.1. Taxonomy (NCBI): domain Bacteria; kingdom Bacillati; phylum Actinomycetota; class Actinomycetes; order Kitasatosporales; family Streptomycetaceae; genus Streptomyces; species Streptomyces sp. NPDC014676. The sequence continues at coordinate 29,825 of NZ_JBIBZI010000004.1, forward strand.
GTGTTCGCCGCCCACTTCCACCTGCCGGGTGACCCCACCGGCCCGTACACCTACGGCCGGGACGAGAACCCGACCTGGACGCTGCTGGAACGGGCCATCGGCGAGCTGGAGGCGCCCGGCCGGGACGACGTCGAGACCCTGGTGTTCGCCTCGGGCATGGCCGCGATCTCCTCGGTGCTCTTCTCCCAGCTGCGCGCCGGGGACGCGGTCGTCCTGCCGAGCGACGGCTACCAGGCCCTGCCCCTGGTGCGGGACCAGCTGAAGACGTACGGCATCGAGGTGCGGACCGCGCCGACGGGCGGCGACGCCCAGCTCGAGGTCCTCGACGGCGCGAAGCTGCTGTGGATCGAGACGCCCTCGAATCCTGGGCTCGACGTGTGCGACGTACGACGGCTGGCCGAGGCGGCGCACGCGCGCGGTGCCCTGGTCGCCGTGGACAACACCCTCGCGACGCCGCTCGGCCAGCGTCCGCTGGAGCTCGGCGCCGACTTCGCGGTGGCCAGCGGTACCAAGCAGCTCACCGGGCACGGTGACGTGCTCCTGGGGTACGTCACCGGCCGGAACGCCGAGGCCATGGCCGCCGTCCGCCGCTGGCGCAAGATCGTCGGCGCCATTCCGGGGCCCATGGAGGCCTGGCTCGCGCACCGCTCGATCGCCACGCTCCAGCTGCGCGTCGACCGGCAGAACGCCACCGCGCTGACGCTCGCCCGGGCGCTGCGGGAGCGGCCCGAGGTCACGGGGCTGCGTTATCCGGGGTTGCCCGACGACCCCTCGCACAAGATCGCATCGCAGCAGATGCGGCGCTATGGGTGCGTGGTGTCCTTCACGCTGCCCACGCGCGCGCGTGCGGACCGTTTCCTCGACGCGCTGCGGCTCGTGGACGACGCGACGAGCTTCGGCGGCGTACGGTCCACGGCGGAGCGGCGCGGACGCTGGGGCGGGGACGCGGTGCCGGAGGGCTTCATCCGCTTCTCCGTAGGCGCCGAGGACCCGGAGGACCTGGTCGCGGACGTACTGCGCGCCCTGGACGCGTCAGCCGGCTGACCGGCCGGGCCGGCAGGCGCCCGGCACTCTGCGGCGGACGGTCCGAGCCTCCCCCCTCGTGGCTCGGACCGTCCTCGGTTCCGCGCGCGAAGAACCGCGCGACCAAGGCTAGTTGACTCAGTGTCAGTGTCCAATCACAGTAGCGACAGCGACCTATCGACTTATTTATAGTTGGACGTCCGGGCCCGGAGCCGGTCCGGCGAGGGAGGGTGTGGCGTGGATCTGGCCTTGCTGCGGACCTTCGTGACCGTGCACCGGGCCGGTTCCTTCACCCGCGCCGCCGCCCTGCTCGGCCTCTCCCAACCGGCCGTCACCTCGCAGATACGGACACTGGAACGGCAACTGGGGCGGCCCCTGTTCCTCCGGCAGGCGCGCGGTGTGACACCGACGACCATCGGGGACGAGCTCGCCCACAAGGCGGCACCGCACCTCGACGCCCTGGTGGAGATCACCGAGTCCCGGCTGGAGGAGGACTCCTCCCTGCGGACACTGCATCTGGCCGGCCCTCCGGAGTTCACCGCCGAACGGGCGCTGCCCGCGCTCACGGAGCTGACCGGCGAGGACGGCCAGGGTTTCGCCCTGCGCGCCTCCTTCGGCACCGCCGAGGAAACCTTGGAGGGGCTGGCCGCCGGACATCATGATCTGGCCATCAGCACGGTCCGCCCACGCGGCGCACTGCTCTCGGCGACTGCGCTCTGCGACGAAGAACACGTCCTGGTCGCCGCCCCGCGCTGGGCCGAGCGGATCGGCCCCGGCCCACTCCGCCACACGGGCCCTTCAGCCCTGGAACACGTCCCCGTGGTCGAGGTGCACGAGTCGCTGCCCTTCGTCGCCCGTTACTGGGCCTCCGTCCTCGACTCCCGCCCTGTCGCCCCGGGCACCGTCATCGTCCCGGATCTACGCGCGGTGCTGGCCTGCGCCGCCGCGGGAGCGGGGTTGGCGGTACTACCCCGCTACCTGTGCGCGGGTGCGCTCGAGCGAGGTGACGTGGTGGCTCTGCACGAACCGACGGTGCCTCCGCTGCGCACGTACTTCCTGGTGGTCCGCACCGGCACGCTGGCGATGCCGCACATCGCGCGGGCCCACGAGTGGCTGGAGCGGGCGGCCACCGGCTGGTGCTGACCCGCCGGTGCGGTGTCCCACCACGGGAAGCCGGCCGCCGGCCTCCCGTGATGTTTCACGTGGAACCAACCGGGCCACATTTCCTCCATGACCGTCCGACCCGTGGTCAAGCGCACCGCCCGAGCCGTTCTGCTGGACGGCGAGAACCTGGTTCTGATCAAGCGCACCAAACCAGGCATGGATCCCTACTGGCTCACCCCGGGCGGCGGAGTGGAGCCGGAGGACCCCACCGTCGTGGACGCCCTGCACCGTGAGGTGTACGAGGAGCTCGGCGCGAAGATCACCGACGTGGTGCCCTGTTTCGTCGACACCGTGGAGCACATCGGCGAGGACGGCGGCGCCACCGGCGTGAAGGTGCAGCACTTCTTCGTATGCCGCCTGGAGTCCATGGACCCGTCCCTGCGCCACGGCCCGGAGGTCGACGAACCCGTCGGCGAGTACGAGATCGTCCGTGTGCCGTTCACCCGCGTCGGGATCGCCTCCGTTCACCTGGTACCGCTGTCGCTGCGGCACTACCTGGACGGCAACATCGAGGGCGTACGTGCCATGCACGCCCCCGACCTGGGATAACGCCGACCCTTACGCGGCCCGCACCAGTTCGTAGGCTTCCCAGAGGTCCCGCCCCATGTAGGAGTGGGTCGCGAGGCCGGTCAGATGCCGGTCCGCGTTGACCGCGACGGAGACCGGCACCGCACCGAACAGGTCCTTGTCCGACAGCGAGTCGCCATAGGCGACGCAGTCCGCGCGGGTCACCCCGAACTCCGCACACAGACGATCGGCGATCCGGACCTTGGCCGCCGCGTTGAGGACGCCGGCCGGGTCCACAGGCTCCCTGAACGGCACGGCGGGAAAGCGAGAGCCGTACGCCGCGTGCGCGCCCCAGTCGGTGAGCCGCTCCACGAAGAAGGACGGGGACAGTGAGACCACGGCGCAGTAGTCACCGTTCCGGGTGAGCTCCGCCCAGACCTCGCGGATACGGGCCAGCCACGGAGCCGCTTCGAACGCCGCCGCCACATGCGCCTCCGTGAGGCCCGCCCAGAGCGTGTGCACCTGTGTGGCGTACTCCGGTGGTCCGATCAGGCCGGACGAGATCGCCCGGTCGAGGGCCGCTGTCTCGGCTTCCAGTCCCAGTTGCCGCGAGATCTCCACGGGAGCCGAGGTGCCGGGGAGCAGGGTGCCGTCGAGATCGAAGAGATGAAGCCTCGCCATGAGCGACGAGGTTAACGGCTCCTGCTTCCTTCGCCCGGAGGAAGCAGCCACGCGCCGTTCCCGTATGTTTCACGTGAAACATCCCGCGCCCGTGTCCGTGCTCCCTCCGTGATCGCGGTATGGCCAAAAGCTCGCACGAGTCTCCTGAAACAGGTGGACGCCGAAGCCTTCTGTCAGACAGCCTGACCTGCGTGCCGACACCTTCCCTTGCCTCTCTGCCCATCCGCCGCCTGACGCTCCGCGACCTCACCGCCTGCGCCGATTTGTCCGAGGACCGGGGGTGGTCACGGGAGGAGTACAAGTGGGGCCTCCTCCTCACGGCCGGGAAAGGTTACGGGATCGACGATCCCGACGGCGGCCTGGTGGCCGCCTGTGTCGTCACCGAGTACGGGCCGCGGGAACAGCCCTCTCTCGCGGCCGTCGGCATGGTCCTGGTCGCCGAACGGCATGCCCGCCGGGGCGTGGGACGCCGGCTCATGCGTCACGTCGTCTCCGCGATGGGCACCACACCCCTCACCCTGCACGCGACCCCTTTCGGCCGGCCCCTCTACGAAGAACTCGGTTTCAAGGTCACCGGCCGTGCCGAGATGCTGCGCGGTCACTTCGTCCCCACCGGTGACCGGCCGGAGGTCGCCACCCGGGCCGCGACCGCGGAGGATCTCCCCTCGGTCGTCCGGCTCGACGAGGAGGTGTTCGGTGCCGACCGGACGCACATCGTCACCCGTCTGCCCGCCTTCGCCGATCAGCTGCGCGTCGCCGAGGAGGGCGGACGGATCATCGGTTACGCGGCCGCCTGGCCCAACATGGACACCCATGTGGTGGGCCCGCTCATCGCCCGCGACACGGCGACGGCCAAGGCACTGCTCGCTTCGCTCGCCGCCCACACCGACCGGCCGCTGCGCACCGACATCGATGTGCGGCATGAAGAGCTGCTGAACTGGGCGAAGGCACACGGGCTGGCATCCGTCGTGTCGAATGCCGTCATGACGTACGGGATCACAGAGCTGCCCGGAGACTGGAGCCGGCGGTTCGCCCCGGTGACGGTCGCTGCGGCCTGACCACCATCGGATGTGACGACGCCGACCCCGTGTTTCGGGGTCGGCGTCGTCACATCCGGTGGACGTCGTCGTCAGACGAGGGCCTCCACGGCGGCCGTGGCGAAGGCATGGTCCTGCTCCGGGGCGCCACCGCCGACACCGATCGCACCGATCAGCCGCCCGTCACGCCGGACGGGCACGCCCCCGGCGATGAACAGCAGCGGCCGGTCGAGTGCGGTGGGCAGGGTGTGGAAAAGCCCTCCGGGCTGCACGGCGTCCACGAGGTCGACGGTCGGCGCGTTCAACTGGAGCGCGGTGTACGCCTTGCGGGTGCTGGTCTCCCCGGAGATCAGCACGGCGCGGTCGTCCCGGCGGAAGGCGAGCAGGTGTCCGCCCGCGTCGAGGACGGTGACGCTGACCGTGACACCGGCCGCCTCGGCGGCCTGACGTGCGGTGGTGACCAGGGCTTCGGCTTCCGCGATGGTGAGCGGGGCGACGGCGGTGGTGGTGCTCATGAGGTGCTTCTCCTTGTGGTGCGGGTGACGTCGGTAGTGCCGGAGTGAGGAGCCGGCGGATGCGGGGACGGCCCTGGCCCCGTACCTGCCGGCCCTGTGGGTCAGTGGGGGACGGCGGTCCGCCGCTCGGTGGGCACCGGGTCGGCGAGCACGGTGCCGGGCTGGGTGTCGCGGCGTTCGAGAGCGGCCGAGACGAATGCCAGCACCAGGGCACTCGTGGCGAGAACGGCACCGACCCAGTTGGGCGCGGTGTAGCCGAGGCCGGCCCCGATCACGAGGCCGCCGAGCCAGGCGGACAACGCGTTGCCGAGGTTGAAGGCGCCGATGTTCAGGGCCGAGGCCAGGGTGGGGGCTCCGTGCGCCTGGTCGAGGACCCGCTTCTGCAGGGGCGGCACCGTGGCGAATCCCAGGGCGCCGATGAGGGCGATGGTGACGGCGGCGGCGATCTTGTTGTGCGCGGTCAGGGTGAAGAGCGCGAGGACGACGGCGAGGGCACCCAGGGAGAGGTACAGCATGGGCATCAGGGCGCGGTCCGCATACCTGCCGCCGATGAGGTTGCCGCCGACCATTCCGAGGCCGAAGAGGACCAGCAGCCAGGTCACGGAGCCGTCGGCGAAACCGGCGACGTGCGTCATCATCGGCGCGATGTAGGTGATGGCCGCGAAGACGCCCCCGAATCCGAGAACGGTCATCGCCATGGCGAGCAGGACCTGGACGTTCTTCAGGGCTGCCAGTTCATGACGCAGCCGTACGCCCTCGGCCTTGGGCATGTCGGGGACCAGCCTGGCGATACCGGCCAGGCCGGCGACGCCGAGGGCGGCGACGATGCCGAAGGTGACCCGCCAGCCGATGGACTGGCCGATGAGCGTGCCCAGCGGAACACCGACGACATTGGCGACGGTCAGTCCGGTGAACATCAGGGCGATGGCTCCGGCCTTCTTGTCCGGGGCGACCAGGTCGGCCGCGACCACCGAGCCGATACCGAAGAAGGCGCCGTGCGCCAGTGAGGCGACCACCCGCCCGGTCAGCATGAGGCCGAAGGACGGAGCCAGCGCGGACAGCAGGTTCCCCACGATGAACAACCCCATCAGCAGCATCAGCATCCGCTTGCGGGAGACCTTGGTGCCGAGCACGGTCATCAGCGGGGCGCCGAGCATGACGCCCAGCGCGTAGCCGGTCACCAGATAGCCGGCCGTGGGGATGGAGACACCGAAGTCACCCGCGACCTCGGGCAGCAAGCCCATGATCACGAACTCCGTGGTTCCGATGCCGAAGGCCCCGATCGCGAGGGCCAGAAGCGCGAGAGGCATGGAGGACAGACCTTCCCAGAAGATTGCAGGAGCGCTTTGCGTGCTTTAACAATAATTGCAGACGCCGACTATTTGCAAGCGCCGTATATTGCGTGCTTGCTCTACCCTGGTGTCAGCAGCTCCTGGACGGAGGGAACGCCCATGACAGCCACGGATCCCGCACTCACCGCCCTCGCTCAGGGCTGGTGCGCACTCTCCCTGCTGCACGGGAGGATCGAGGCCCACATCGAGCGCGCCCTTCAGGCCCGGCACGATCTGAGCGTGCGGGAGTACTCCTTGCTCGACGTACTGAGCCGCCAGCACGACGGCGACGGGGGCCATCTGCAGATGAAGCAGGTCGCCGACGCGGTCGTGCTCAGCCAGAGCGCCACCACGCGCCTGGTCACCCGTCTCGAGGACCGCGGACTGCTGGAGCGCTACCTGTGCCCCACCGACCGCCGGGGCATCTACACCAACGTCACCGAGGCCGGTCTCAAGCTGCTGGACGAGGCGCGGCCGACCAATGACACGGCCCTGCGCGAGGCCCTCGACACGGCGGCGGAGGACCCCGACCTCGCTCCCCTGGTCCGGGCCGTGGAAACGCTGAAGGCACCGGTGCCCGCGTAGGGTGCCGACATGAACGATCTGGAAATACGCGCCGCGGTCGCCGACGACGTCCCCGCGATCGTCGGCATGCTCGCGGACGACCCCCTGGGCGCGCGGCGCGAGTCGCCGGATGACCTCAGCCCGTACCTGACCGCTCTGGAGCGGCTCGACGCCGACCCGAACCAGCACCTGGTCGTCGCGGTCCGCGAAGGCCGCGTCGTCGGCACACTTCAGCTCACGGTCGTTCCCGGGCTCTCCCGCCGCGGCGCCACCCGGTCGATCATCGAAGCGGTCCGCGTCCACGCGGACGAGCGCGGCAGCGGCCTGGGAAGCCGGCTCGTCGAGTGGGCGATCGACGTCTCCCGCCGCGAGGGCTGCCAACTGGTCCAGCTGACCTCCGACAACACCCGGACCGATGCCCACCGCTTCTACGAGCGCCTCGGTTTCACGGCCTCTCACATGGGCTTCAAACTGCCGCTGTGACCAAAGGCCCGGGGCCCTGTTTCACGTGAAACAGGGCCCCGCACGCATTCCTGGACGCTAACCGATACCCCGCCACCCCTGCGGGTCCACTCCGCCCGGCACAGGAGCCTTCTCGTCGTACGGCTGACGCGTGAACACGAAAGAGCCCAGGTCAAGATGGCTCAGCGAGCCGTCCGATCGCCGTACGGGCTTGAGGAGTTCTCCGGCGTAGTAGCCCTCCAGGCCCACCCAGGTGCCGTCCTCCGCCGGACGGAAACGTGAGCGCCGGCCGTTGCCGGACAGCGGCTCCAACGAGACGAGACCGTCGGCCCGGAGCCGGAGCGCGAACGCGGACGTCCCCCAGTACCACTGCCCCACCAGTTCCAGTACCGCCGGGTCCGCCTCTCGCAGCGGCCGCCAGGGAGCCGGGATACGCGGTTCCGCCTCGGCGACGATCCGGACGAGGTCGGCGGCGACCGTGAACGGCGCCGGCCCGGACGTGCAGTTGGCCAGGACCACCGCGCTCACATCGTCCGCCACGCCGATCGTGAGGCAGGCGAGGAAGCCCGGCAGCGAGCCCGTGTGCCCGACGAGAGAACGTCCGTGCTGGTGACGGATCTCCATGCCCAGGCAGTACGCGTAGCCGCTCGCCACGTCCGCCGCCTCGACCGGCGCGGCCGGCGTCCTCATCTCCCGCAACGACTCGGCGCTCAGCACCCGTTCGTCGCCCTCGGTCAGGAAGGCGGCGAAACGCGCCAGATCGGCTGCGGTGGACCACAGCTGACCGGCGGGCGCCATCACCCCGAGATCCTCCAGAGGCTCGGGCAGCATCACATCGGCCCACGGATGCACCGCCCAGCCACCCGCGTGCGGCGCCTCCGCGCGCACGGTCGTGCGACGCAGGCCCAGAGGTACGAGCACTTCGCGCCGAAGCACCTCCTCCCACGAGGCACCGCGCAGCTTCTCGACCAGGGCGCCGAGCAACGCGTATCCGGGATTCGAGTAGTGGAACCGCCGACCGGCGGGATGCAGCAGGGGCCGCTCGCCCAGCACGTCGGCGAGGCCGGGGCGCAGGGAACCAGGGGTCCGCTCCCACCAGGGGCCGGGCGTCTCGGCGGCCAACCCGCCGCTGTGGGCCAGCAGTTCGGCGACGGTCGCGTCGCCCACGCCCGTACCCGGCAGGTGCTTCTCCAGCGGATCGGCGAGATCGAGCGCTCCCTCGTCGCGCAGCCGGAGCACCAGAACGGCCGTGAAGGTCTTGGTGATCGAACCGATCCGGTACTGCACGTGCTCGTCCGGAGCGTGTCCTTCCACCGACGTCCGCGCCCCCGCCCACACGGTCTTCCCGCCCCGCACCACGGCCGCCACGAGCGACGGCGCGCGTCCTTCGCTCTGGGCGACGGCGATCCTGTGCAGCAGCGCCCGACGCGTACCGGGCAGCAGTTCTTCCTGATGAGGTGTCGTCATGCCCTCAGTTCAGCAGGAACAGGTCAGGTCTGCGCCATGTCCACGAAGCGCGAGTAGTGGCCCTGGAAGGCAACCGTGATCGTGGCCGTCGGACCGTTTCGGTGCTTCGCCACGATCAGGTCCGCCTCACCCGCGCGCGGGGACTCCTTCTCGTAGGCGTCCTCGCGGTGCAGCAGGATGACCATGTCGGCGTCCTGCTCGATGGACCCGGACTCACGCAGGTCGGAGACCATCGGCTTCTTGTCCGTGCGCTGCTCGGGGCCACGGTTGAGCTGGGAGAGCGCGATGACCGGGATCTCCAGCTCCTTGGCGAGCAGCTTGAGGTTACGGGACATGTCCGAGACCTCCTGCTGGCGGCTCTCGGCCCGCTTGGACCCGCCGGACTGCATCAGCTGGAGGTAGTCGATGACGACCAGTTTCAGATCGTTGCGCTGCTTCAGGCGACGGCACTTGGCGCGGATCTCCATCATCGACAGATTCGGGGAGTCGTCGATGTAGAGCGGTGCCGCGGAGACGTCCGGCATCCGGCGCGCCAGACGTGTCCAGTCCTCGTCGGTCATCGTGCCGGAGCGCATGTGGTGCAGGGCGACGCGCGCCTCGGCGGAGAGCAGGCGCATCGCGATCTCGTTGCGCCCCATTTCCAGCGAGAAGATGACGCTGGGCAGGTTGTTCTTGATGGACGCGGCCCGTGCGAAGTCCAGGGCGAGCGTCGACTTGCCCATCGCGGGACGCGCGGCGATGACGATCATCTGCCCCGGGTGCAGGCCGTTGGTGAGCGAGTCGAAGTCGGTGAACCCGGTGGGCACACCGGTCATCTCGCCACTGCGCGATCCGATCGCCTCGATCTCGTCGAGGGCGCCCTCCATGATGTCGCCGAGCGGCAGGTAGTCCTCGCTGGTGCGCTGCTCGGTGACCGCGTAGATCTCCGCCTGCGCGCGGTTGACGATCTCGTCGACGTCGTCGTCGGCCGCGTATCCCATCTGTGTGATGCGCGTGCCGGCCTCGACCAGGCGGCGCAGCACGGCGCGCTCGTGCACGATCTCCGCGTAGTAGGCCGCGTTGGCCGCCGTGGGAACCGTCTGGACGAGGTTGTGCAGGTACGAGGCCCCGCCGACCTTGTTGATCTCACCGCGTTTGGTCAGCTCCGCGGCGATGGTGATGGGGTCGGCCGGCTCGCCCTTGGCGTAGATGTCGAGGATGGCCGTGTAGATGGTCTCGTGGGCCGGCTTGTAGAAGTCGTGGCCCTTGAGGATCTCGACGACGTCGGCGATGGCGTCCTTGGACAGCAGCATGCCGCCCAGCACGGACTGCTCGGCATCGAGGTCCTGCGGTGGCACCCTTTCGAACGCGGAGCCCCCGCCGTCCCACGCGCCGTTGTCCCGGCCGCGGTCGTGCTGCTCGTCGCGGCCCCTGCCCCGGTCCTCGCGGCGACGGGAGGCGGGCAGACGATCACTGGGTCCGCTCTCGGCCCACGGGTCGTCCAAGGGCTCGGAAATGCTCACCGAGCCACCTCCTCCCGTCCGCCGGAACGGACCTCGCCGTGCCTCTCTGTTCTACGGCACGGCACTGACAAATTAAGAGGCCCAACTCCAGTTGTCGCGCGCCGGATTTGTGGCGTTTCTGAAACCGGTGGACGGAGCGAGCGCCGGACCACCGTAGGCCCGTCGGCACCGTCAGCCAATCTGGTTATCCACAGGCCCTGTGGACGACCGGCCCAATGCTGTGGAGAACTCCGCGAAACCTGTGCACGAGCCGGTGGACAGCCCTGTGAACAAGCCCAAACTTTTGACATCCACAGGGCTGTGACCTGCATTTTCATCATCCACCGGCTGTGCAGAAGAAAAAGTTGCCCAGTCGGCTCAAGATCGCTTCATGCGATGTACCCGAGCCCACACCCGGAGCCGCAAAGTAAGGGTCTACAAAGCTTTGCATCTCTTACCTGTGGACGATTAGATTGGTGCACATGACACAGGCTCCCGCGCGGCCCGGAGCCGCTCGACGGCGGCATGACCGTGAAATCGTCATGCTGGCAGTCCCCGCCTTCGGCGCCCTCGTCGCCGAGCCGCTCTTCGTCATGGCGGACAGCGCCGTCGTCGGCCATCTGGGCACGGCACAACTCGCCGGTCTCGGCGTCGCCTCAGCCCTCCTGATGACCGCCGTCAGCGTCTTCGTCTTCCTGGCCTACGCCACCACGGCCGCCGTCGCCCGGCGCGTCGGAGCCGGCGACCTCCCTTCGGCCATCCGTCAGGGCATGGACGGAATCTGGCTGGCCCTGCTCCTCGGCGCCACCGTCATGGCCGTCGTCCTGCCCACGGCACCCGCCCTCGTGAACCTCTTCGGCGCCTCCGGCACAGCGGCTCCTCACGCGACCACCTATCTGCGGATCTCCACACTCGGCATACCGGCCATGCTGGTCGTGCTCGCCGCGACCGGTGTCCTGCGCGGACTGCAGAACACCAGAACACCGCTCTACGTCGCCATCGCCGGCTTCGCCGCCAACGGTGTGCTCAATGTCGCCCTGGTCTACGGCGCCGGCCTGGGCATCGCGGGCTCCGCCTGGGGCACCGTCATCGCACAGTGCGGCATGGCCTCGGCCTACCTGGCCGTGGTGCTGCGCGGAGCACGCAGGCACGGGGCGTCGCTGCGCCCGGACGCCGCCGGGATCAGGGCGTCCGCCCGGGCGGGCGTCCCCCTGCTGGTCCGGACCCTCTCACTCCGGGCGATCCTGATGATCGCGACAGCCGTCGCCGCCCGTCTCGGCGACTCCGAGATCGCGGCCCACCAGATCATCCTCTCCCTGTGGAGCCTGCTCGCCTTCGCGCTGGACGCCATCGCCATCGCCGGACAGGCCATCATCGGGCGTTATCTGGGCGCCGGCGACGACCGGGGTGCCCGTGAGGCATGCCGCCGCATGGTCGAGTGGGGTATCGCGGTCGGTGTCGTCCTCGGCGTCCTGGTGGTGCTCGCCCGGCCAGTGTTCCTGCCCCTGTTCACCAGTGATGCCACGGTCACGGACGCGGCGCTGCCCGCCCTGGTGCTGGTGGCGCTGTCCCAGCCGATCTGCGGCGTCGTCTTCGTTCTGGACGGAGTCCTGATGGGCGCGGGCGACGGGCCGTACCTGGCCTGGGCGATGCTGCTGACCCTCGCGGTGTTCACTCCCGCCGCCCTGCTGGTCCCCTCACTCGGGGGCGGACTCACCGCGTTGTGGGCCACGATGACGCTCATGATGACCGTGCGGATGCTGACCCTGTGGCTCCGCACCCGCTCCGGCCGCTGGATCGTCACGGGCGCCGCACGCTGACCGTTTCACGTGGAACACGGCGATGGGGGCCGCACCCCGAAGGATGCGGCCCCCATGCTCACTGCTTCAGCGAGCGCGGCACTCAGCCGGCGACGACCTCGATGGCGACCTTGGCGGCCACCTCGGGGTGCAGACGCACGGACGTCTCGTGAGCGCCCAGCGTCTTGATCGGCGAACCCAGCTCGATGCGGCGCTTGTCGACCTCGGGACCACCGGCGGCCTTGATCGCCGAAGCGATGTCGGCCGGGGTGACGGAACCGAAGAGACGACCGGCGTCGCCGGAGCGGACGGCCAGGCGGACCTTGACGCCCTCGAGCTGGGCCTTCACCTGGTTGGCCTGCTCGATGGTCTGGATCTCGTGGATCTTGCGAGCACGACGGATCTGCTCGACGTCCTTCTCGCCGCCCTTGGTCCAGCGGATCGCGAGCTTCCGCGGAACCAGGTAGTTGCGAGCGTAACCGTCCTTGACGTCGACGACGTCGCCCGCGGCACCGAGGCCGGAGACCTCGTGGGTGAGGATGATCTTCATGAGTCGGTCACCCTTCCCTTATCGCGCGGTGGAGGTGTAGGGCAGCAGCGCCATCTCACGGCTGTTCTTGACGGCCGTGGCGACGTCACGCTGGTGCTGCGTGCAGTTGCCGGTCACGCGGCGGGCACGGATCTTGCCGCGGTCGGAAATAAACTTCCGCAGCATGTTCGTGTCCTTGTAGTCCACGTACGTGACCTTGTCCTTGCAGAATGCGCAGACCTTCTTCTTAGGCTTGCGCACAGGCGGCTTCGCCATGATGTTTCTCCTGTGTGATCAAGAAGTGTGGGTACGGCCCCGCCTAGAAGGGGGGCTCGTCCGAGTAGCCGCCGCCGCTGTTGCCGCCGGAGCCACCGCCCCAGCCGCCGCCGCCCTGCTGGCCACCGGCGGGAGCGCCGGTCGCCCACGGGTCGTCGGCAGGAGCGCCGCCGCCCTGCTGGCCACCGCCGGGGCCGCCGCCCCAGCCGCCGCCACCTTGGCCGCCACCGCCGCCGTAGCCGCCACCACCCTGCTGACCACCGCGGCCGGCGGTCTTGGTGACCTTGGCCGTGGCGTTGCGCAGGCTGGCGCCGACTTCCTCGACGTCCAGCTCGTAGACCGTGCGCTTGACGCCCTCACGGTCCTCGTAGGACCGCTGCTTCAGCCGGCCCTGCACAATGACGCGCATGCCTCGCTGGAGCGACTCGGCGACGTTCTCCGCCGCCTGACGCCAGACCGAGCAGGTCAGGAACAGGCTCTCGCCGTCCTTCCACTCGTTCGTCTGACGGTCGAAGGTGCGGGGGGTCGACGCGACACGGAACTTCGCGACGGCCGCACCGGACGGGGTGAAGCGCAGCTCGGGGTCGTCGACAAGATTGCCGACGACCGTGATGACGGTCTCGCCTGCCATGGGGAACCTCTCGGCGGGTTTGCTGCTGGCTGCTTGTGCTGCTACTCGAGTCCCGGGATCAACTGAGCGGGAGAGCTCAGTGGGTCTCGGGGCGGAGGACCTTGGTCCGGAGGACCGACTCGTTCAGGTTCATCTGGCGGTCGAGCTCCTTGACGACCGCAGGCTCGGCCTGCAGGTCGATGACCGAGTAGATGCCCTCGGGCTTCTTCTTGATCTCGTACGAGAGACGACGACGGCCCCAGGTGTCGACCTTCTCGACCTTTCCGCCGCCGTCACGGACGACAGAGAGGAAGTTCTCGATCAGCGGGGAGACAGCGCGCTCCTCGGTGTCGGGGTCGAGGATGACCATCACCTCGTAGTGACGCATGTGGAACCCACCTCCTTTGGACTCAGCGGCCACGGTCGTTCCGTGGCAGGAGGGTCGTGATGCGTTGCCGCAACGATGCCTGTCAGTAAAACAGCCGCCACTGACAATCGAGGTCGGGCGGCGATCTCCCAGGCCGGCCGGGGCGGACCGTGGCCCTTCCTCGGCTTGCCTGGCTCTGTCCGGACAGAGACCGGTGCGGACGGTACAGAGTACCCGCACAGCGGCTTCCGGTTGAAATCCGGCCGCGGGGACAGTCAATCTGTACACATCGGGTGTGTACGGCGCTACGATCCGCCGCCTTTCGCAGGAGGTGCCCCATGGCACAGGCATTGCGACCCAACACCGCCGGAGGCCTTTTCGCCACGGACGGCAAACCCCACCCGCTCCAGGACACCCTCATGGCGGTGACCCTGGCGCTGGGCATCACGTCCTTCATCACGGCGATGTTCCACCACCTGCACCTGCTCAGCTCCTGGACCGGCCTGGTGGGGATCCTCACCGGCGCGTACGGCCAGTGGATCTCGGTGACGACCCGCGAGCGATTCGGCCTCGTTCTGGGTCTGGGTGCCGCGGCGGTCGGGTTCTTCCTGGGCATGGCGCACGGGGGCCTCTTCGGCTGACGTCGGGCACCCCCTCTTCCGAACATCGTCGAACGCCTCGGTCGGCGACGGGCCGGGGCGAAGGTCCCGTGCGCCCAACCGGGGCGCCCCCGAGGCGCAGTAGGCTTCGCGCGAGAGCCGGAGCCCCTGAACCCATGGGGACACACCAGCCCGAGGAGCGCCCCGAATGAGCCTGACCCTGAGGACCATCAGTCGAGAGCAGCATCTGGCCTATATCCAGAGTCTGCCGTCGGCGAGTCACATGCAGGTCCCGGCCTGGGCTGATGTCAAGGCGGAATGGCGCTCGGAGAACCTCGGCTGGTTCGACGACCGGACCGGCGAGATGGTCGGCGCGGGTCTTGTGCTCTACCGGCAGCTGCCCAAGATCAAGCGTTACCTCGCCTACCTGCCCGAGGGCCCGGTCATCAACTGGTTCGCGCCGAATCTCCAGGAATGGATCGAGCCGATGCTCGCCCACTTGAAGCAGCAGGGCGCGTTCTCGGTGAAGATGGGTCCGCCCGTGATCATCCGGCGCTGGGAGGCCCCCACCATCAAGCGCGGCATTCAGGACCAGGACGTCAAGCGCCTGCGCGATCTGGAGGCCGACTTCATCGAGCCCCGCGCCTTCGAGGTCGCCGACAAGCTGCGCCGCATGGGCTGGCAGCAGGGCGAGGACGGAGGCGCCGGCTTCGGGGACGTCCAGCCCCGTTACGTCTACCAGGTGCCGCTGGCCAACCGCGCCCTGGAAGATGTCCACAAGAACTTCAACCAACTGTGGCGCCGCAACATCAAGAAGGCGGAGAAGGCCGGCGTCGAGGTCGTCCAGGGCGGCTACGACGATCTGCCCGAGTGGCAGCGGCTGTACGAGATCACGGCCGTGCGCGACCACTTCCGGCCCCGCCCGCTGTCGTACTTCCAGCGCATGTGGTCGGCCCTCAACACCGAGGATCCCAACCGCATGCGGCTGTACTTCGCCCGGCACAACGGCGTGAACCTGTCCGCGGCGACGATGCTGATCGTCGGCGGGCACGTCTGGTACTCCTACGGCGCCTCCGACAACATCGGCCGCGAGGTCCGGCCCTCGAACGCGATGCAGTGGCGGATGCTGCGCGATGCCTACGCGCTCGGCGCGACCGTCTACGACCTGCGCGGCATCTCCGACTCGCTGGACGAGACCGACCACCTCTTCGGTCTGATCCAGTTCAAGGTGGGCACCGGCGGCCAGGCCGCCGAGTACCTCGGCGAGTGGGACTTCCCGCTGAACAAGCTGCTCCACAAGGCGCTCGACATCTACATGTCGCGCCGCTGACCTCTGCTGCGCCGCTCCGGCGGCTCCATTCGCTCCCATACCTCTGATACACCGCAGCCACGAGAAAGGTTCCAGGTCCGGCCATGGCGCTCACGCTCTACGTCGACACCGCGCGCTGGCGGGCGCATCACAAGCACGTGCAGGAGCAGTTCCCGGGGCTGGTCCCGGTCTGCAAGGGCAACGGCTACGGCTTCGGCCACGAGCGGCTGGCCGAGGAGGCCACCCGGCTGGGCTCGGACGTCCTCGCCGTCGGCACGACGTACGAGGCCGCCCGGATCAAGGACTGGTTCGGCGGTGACCTGCTGGTGCTGACGCCGTACCGACGCGGCGAGGAGCCGGTGCCGCTGCCCGACCGGGTCATCCGCTCGGTGTCGTCCGTCGACGGCGTGTACGGCCTGGTCGGCGCCCGGGTGGTCATCGAGGTGATGTCCTCGATGAAGCGGCACGGCATCAGCGAGCAGGACCTGCCTCAGCTGCACTCCGCGATAGAGAACGTCCGGCTGGAGGGCTTCGCCATCCACCTGCCGCTGGACCGCACCGACGGCTCGGACGCCGTCGAGGAGGTCATCGGCTGGATGGACCGCCTGCGGGCGGCCCGTCTCCCGCTGCACACCATGTTCGTGAGCCACCTCAAGGCCGACGACCTCGCCCGGCTGCAGCAGCAGTTCCCGCAGACCCGCTTCCGCGCCCGGATCGGCACCCGGCTCTGGCTGGGGGACCACGAGGCCACCGAGTACCGGGGCGCCGTCCTGGACGTCACACGCGTCGCCAAGGGCGACCGGTTCGGCTACCGGCAGCAGAAGGCCGCCTCCGACGGCTACCTGGTGGTCGTGGCGGGCGGTACGTCGCACGGAGTGGGTCTGGAGGCCCCCAAGGCGCTGCACGGCGTCATGCCGCGGGCCAAGGGCGTCGCCCGCGCCGGCCTCGCCACGGTCAACCGCAACCTCTCGCCGTTCGTCTGGGGCGGCAAGCAGCGCTGGTTCGCCGAGCCGCCGCACATGCAGGTGTCGATCCTGTTCGTGCCCGCGGACGCGCCGGAGCCGACGGTGGGCGAGGAACTGGTGGCCCATCTCCGGCACACCACCACGCAGTTCGACCGGCTCGTCGACCGCTGACGGCGAGAAGGCCCTCCACGCGCTGACAGCGGGAAAGGCCGTACACGGTTCTCCCGTGTACGGCCTTTCCCGCGCCCTGAGGGGGCGTCACCCTCCGTTTTGTTCGCTCAGAGCGAACCGCTGGTGGTTTCCGTCCTGCCCCATTCGACCGGAGGCCCCTCGACGCGGGCCGCGTGATGAGCGGGGCGAGCAGCCGGCCCGAGCACGAACACGTCCTCTGCCCCGTCCAGCACCCCGCCCGAGGGGTCGTCGTCACCGGACCGGCGCACCGGGTCCCGCTCCGGCTTCAGGATGTCGCGCAGGACCATGGCACACAGGTAGAGCGTCCCCAGCAGATGCACGCCGATCGTCCAGTGGTAGCCGTCGGTGGGCAGTCCCTTGTGGGCGTCCCCGCTGGTCGTGTAGGCGAGATACATCCAGATGCCCAGGAAGTACGCCACCTCACAGGCCTGCCAGACGAGGAAGTCCCGCCACTTCGGCCGGGCGAGGGCCGCCAGCGGCACCAGCCACAGAACGTACTGCGGTGAGTAGACCTTGTTGGTGAGGATGAACGCCGCGACGATCAGAAAGACGAGCTGGGCGAAACGCGGCCGACGGGGGGCCGTGAGCGCGAGGGCCGCGACACCCACGCAGCACAGCAGCATCAGCGCCGTGGCGAGCGTGTTGACCGTGTCGGTGCTCAGCGGGTCGTCCGAGTTCTGCGCCAGGATCAGCCAGAAGGATCCGAAGTCGACGCCTCGCTCCTGGCTGAACGTGTAGAACTTCGACCAGCCGTCGAACGCGAAGAGCATCACGGGCCCGTTCACGACGAGCCAGGCGACGGCCGCGCCGCCCAGGGCCGTGCCGTACGCCCGCCATCGTCCCGCGCGCCAGCACAGCACCAGCAGCGGCCCGAGCAGCAGCACGGGGTAGAGCTTGGCGGCCGTGGCGAGCCCGAGGAGGACACCGAAGGCGAGGGAGCGCCCCCGCGACCACATCAACATCGCGGCGGCCGTCAGAGCGATCGCCAGCAGGTCCCAGTTGATGGTCGCGGTCAGCGCGAAGGCCGGTGCCAGGGCGACCAGCAGTCCGTCCCAGGGCCGCCGCGCATGCGTACGGGTCACGCAGACGACGATGACGGCCGCACACGCCATGAGCATCCCGGCGTTGACCATCCAGTACCACTGCTCCTGGTCCTGGATGCTGCCGCTGCCGGGGGTGAGCCAGGCGGCGACCTCCATGAACAGGCCGGTCAGCACCGGGTACTCGAGGTACTCCATGTCCCCGGGAAGCCTGTCGAAGTACGGCACCAGTCCGTCGGCGAAGCCGCGTCCCTGGTAGAGGTGCGGGATGTCCGAGTAGCACGCATGCGTGTACTGGGAGCTCGCGCCGAAGAACCAGGCGCCGTTGTAGCAGGGTGCCTTCTGCACCAGACCGAGGGCGAACATGCCGATCGCCACGAGCGCGATCACTCGCACCGGGGTCCACCAGGAGGTCCCGGTCAGAGCACGCCGTCCGAGCGGACCACCGATCAGCTCGCTGCCGGCCGCGGCGACCCGGTCCTCCTCGGTCGGCCGCACCGGCTCCGGCTCGTGGACGCTCGCTTGCGTCGATTCTCCACTGGGCATGCCGCACATCCTGCCGTAAGTCTCCGGGACTCCCCAGGCTCAGGTCCGCAGCCGACGCCGTTCGCGGATGCGTCATTGAGGCCGGTGTCCTGTGGCGCGGCGGAAAACCGTGTCCGTGCCCGTCAGCGGCTCATGGCTACTGACGGGCACGGACCGCTCTTCCTCCGTCTCGGCGCCCTCCGCCCGCAACCGCCCTCCACAGCGCGCGATCCGCACACCGACCTCCCGGTCGACCGGACCGGTCGGCGCCTGGTGCGGGCCCGGCGCCCCTGAGGCCGGGAGCAAGTCATGAGACGTGCTCCACGCATTCGTGGGGCACGTGGAGCACGGAAGGAAACGGAACCGGCGGAACCCTCACCGATCATCAATGCTCACCAGTCCCGTTCGGAGCGAGGAGCCAGTGCTTTCGGATGACTTCATCGCCACCAGGAAGCACACATCCGGCGACTACCGTCGCCGGACTTCGTGCCCTGATTCACTACAGGTTGATCCTCTGCGTACAGTAGTTGAGCTGGTCGTTCCCCTCATAGCGGGCAACCTGAACCCCGGCGTCAAAAATATTGCCCGGTCCCGAGACATACGTGTCCCACGTTTTAGTGGCACCGTTTCCATCGTAATTCTCACGCCAGGGGAAGTAGTACGTCTCATCGGCGTACACCACATACAGCCGCACCCGCACGTGATGGCCGTCGGCCAGCGTGTCCTTCACCTTGAGAGTGACGTCGGGTATGCCGGCCTGCCCCCATTCCCACCCGCTGATGGCAGCGGACCCCGTGGCACCGGTGGTGGAACAGGATGCGGAGTAGCTTGCCGCCTGTGCCGGGCTCGTCGCCATTCCAAGGAACAACATGGCGCCGGCCATGGGAAGACCGAACCTCGCCGCCTTTTTCATTTCCCCTCCCAGAAATCTCTTGATCACCTGGAGAAGCAGACTCGCACGGCCGGAACGAGGAAGCAAGGAACATGATCTGCGCAAAAGGTGCGCATGGACCCTTCTTCCGTCGATTGGCTGATTCCAATCGCACGAGAGACCCCGCACACAAGCGCCTGCCGCGGCGCCGCACTCCCTCTTGCGAATCGCCCCGGCCATCGCCTGCCGACTCGACCTCGTCGAGCGGCGACTCACCGGACCGACCAACCGAAAGCTCCGCACATCTCGCAGGAAAACCAATTCGACCGAACGACGGGAACCCATCCGATCCATGGCATCGCATCACTTTTCCAGCACAAAGGAAAAGATCGGTCTTCGGTATCCACGTAAGCGGATACCGAAGACCGATCTCACACGCGAGGAGCGGTGCGCCGGTCAGCCCGTGGAGCCTCCGAAGAGACCGCCTCCGTTGCCGTTGCCTCTGCTGTTCCCGGTGTCACTGCTGGACGTGGGATCCGGCGAACTGCTCGCCCCTCCGTCCGTGCCGCCGTTGTCCGTACCGCCGTTGTCCGTACCGCCCGTTTCCTCCTCACCGTCGTCTTCACAGTTGAAGTCGAACGGTCCGCACGTGGCGGTGTTGGTCGGTGGCGGCGGTGTGGTCTCGGTCTGCGTGGGCGACGCAGGCGCCGACGGCGTCTCCTTCTCCTCTTCTTCCTCGGTCTCCGTGGCGGTCGGAGTGGGAGACGGCGCTCCGATCCCGTCCGCGATCTTGCCGATCTCCTCGGCCTCGGGGAATCCGGGGTCCTCCTCGCCCTCCAGGGCGACCTTCATGTACTCGGTCCAGATCTGGGTGGGAACGTCACCACCGTGGATGGACTTCTCACCCGCCGTGCCGTTCATGGAGAGCAGTTTGTGATCCTTGGGGTCCTCGCGGAACATGGCGACCGAGGTCGCGAGCTGCTGGGTGTAGCCGACCCACCACGCGGACTTGTTCTTGTCGGTCGTACCCGTCTTGCCGGCTGCTCTACGCCCCAGTTCCTGCGCCTTGTAACCGGTACCGTTCTCGATCACGTTCTCGAGGACCTCGGTGACGTTGTGCGCCACTTTCTCGGGCATCGCCTGCTTGATGCGCGGCTTCTCGAAGCCGGGCAGCTCCGTCCCCTTGTGCTTGACCGCAGTCACCGAGTACGGGTCGGCCTGCTTGCCGGACGCCGCGAAGGTCGCGTAGGCGTCGGCCATGCGGATCGCGCTGGGAGTCGACGTACCGAGGGCGAAAGACGCTTCCAGCTGCCCGGAGAAGCTTTGCTTCAGGATGCCGGACTTCTCGGCGAGGTCCGCCACGTTCTTCATCCCCACGTCCATGCCGAGCTGCACGAAGGGGGTGTTGACGGACTGCTCCATCGCCTTGTGCAGGGTGATGTAACCCCACTTGTAGTCGGTTTCGTTCTCCTGGTAGAAGGGCGTGTTGTCCTTCTTGAGGACGAGGGAACCGTCGTTGTTCCTGATCTGCAGGTGATCATTGCCGTTGTACTTGCTCTGCGGCGAGATGCCCTCACCGTTCGTCTTGTACGTTCCGTGCTGCATCGCGGCGGCCAGCACGAACGGCTTCCACGTCGAGCCGACGGGGACACCGGAGGTGTCCGCGTTGTTGTTGAAGTGGCCGTTCTCGAAGCCGGCACCGCCGTAGAGAGCGACGATCGCGCCGTCATTGGGCTTCACCGACGCCGCGCCGAACTGGACGTGCCGGTCCAGCTCGTTCTTCTTCGGGTCGAGCTTCTCCTCCTCGACCTTCTTCACGGCCTTGGCCAGCGCCTCGACCTTGTCCTTCTCGAAGGTCGTGTAGATCTGGTAGCCGCCCTGGTCGAACTGCGCCTCCGTGATGTCGGAGTTCTTCAGGACGTAGCGCTTCGCCGTGTCGACGAGATAGCTGATCTGACCGGTCATGCCCTTGATCGCCTTACGGCCCTGGGGCTCGGGGTACTCCTTGATCGCCTTCTGGTACTCGGCGCCCGAAAGGTGCTTGTCCGCGTGCATCTGCTCGAGGATCCAGCTCCAGCGCTCCTCGGAACGCTCGCGGTTCTTCTCGGCGGTGGCGGAGGAGTCGAGGTTCACGTTGCCCGCGGGGTCGTAGTACGTCGGCCCCTTGAGCAGGGCGGCGAGGAAGGCGCACTCGCTGGGCGTGAGATTGACCGCGTCCTTGCCGTAGTAGGTCTGGGCGGCGGCCTGGATGCCGTAGGCGCCACGACCGTAGTACGAGGTGTTCAGGTAGCCCTGGAGGATCTCCTTCTTGGTGAGCTTGGTGCCCACCTTGATCGAGATGAACATCTCCTTGAACTTCCGGGAGACCGTCTGGTCCTGGCTCAGGTAGGTGTTCTTCACGAACTGCTGGGTGATCGTCGAGCCGCCCTGGGTGTCACCACCCGTCGCCATGTTGCCAAGCGCCCGGGCGATACCCATGGGGTCGATGCCCGAGTCCTCGTAGAAGCTCTTGTTCTCGGCCGAGATCACCGCCCACTGCATGGCCTCGGGGATGCGGTCGATCGTGACGTTCTGCCGGTTCTGGCCGCTGCCGGTGGCGACCATCTGGGTCTTGTCGGCCCAGTAGTAGACGTTGTTCTCGGACCGCGCCGCGGCGTTCTCCTCACTGGGCACGCTCACCATCGCGTACCCGATCCCCGCCACGGCGACCAGGCTTCCGAAGAACGCGATGCACAGGCCGGACACGAGCTTCCAGGACGGTGTCCAGCGGCGCCAGCCGTCCTTGTCGAAGCGCGGATAGTCGATGATCCGCTTCTTTCCGGGTGGGGCCGAGCGCCCCCCGCCCCGGCCGGGGCCGGCGGCGCCGGCTCGGCGGCCTCCGCCTCTCTGTGCCGCACGTCGTGCCTCGGCGCGGCTGCCGTACGTATGCTCCTCACCCCCGGGGCCACGGGAGCCCGACCCATAGGAATCGGACGGAGACCCGGTGGCGCCTCGCGGTGCCGCGCGGCGGCCGGAGGACGAGCCGGACTGGCCGCGTCGGGCCGCGGCACGTCCGCCTCCCTGCGGCTGCGGCGGTTTGCGACGGTGCTCGCTCATCGAACGACTACTCCTCGGGCAGGCGCACCCTTGCGCGCCTGGAAACGGCGGCTGGTTTCCGGTCCCCCCGAAGTACGGATGCGGTGCTTCCCGCATTCACCCGTACCGCACCGGGGAGCAAGACGTCCCCAGGCGTCACTCGGTTCCCGGTGCTATGCATGGCGCACAGACTACGCACCGTCAAAACCCGCCGAGCACAGAAGTTCACCTCAAATCAGGCAACTTGCTCCCTATCAATCGACGATGTGATCCCGTTCACTTTTCCGCCCCTTGTCGCATCCGGAAGGCCGTTCTATCGTCGTGATGTATCGAGTCGATACATCAGCTCGGCATAAAGGTGGCGACGAGCCGCACACGAGACCGTCACGGCACGACCGCGGCAGAGGGGAGGCGACGATGAGCCGGCGTTCCGGGATCCTCGAGTTCGCCGTACTCGGCCTGCTCCGCGAATCCCCGATGCACGGCTACGAGCTGCGCAAACGACTCAATACGTCACTGGGTGTGTTCCGTGCGTTCAGCTACGGGACGCTCTATCCCTGCCTCAAGACGCTGCTCGCCAACGGCTGGTTGATCGAGGAACCGGGGAACACCACCGAGGACGCCCTCGCCGCTCCGCTCGCGGGGCGCCGCGCCAAGATCGTCTACCGGCTGACGGCGGAGGGTAAGGAGCACTTCGAACAGCTGCTCTCCCAGACGGGGCCGGACGCGTACGAGGACGAGACCTTCGCCGCCCGGTTCGCCTTCTTCGGGCAGACGTCGCGCGACGTGCGCATGCGCGTGCTCGAGGGCCGCCGTAGCCGGCTGGAGGAACGCCTCGAGAAGATGCGCGCCTCCCTGGCCCGGACCCGGGAGCGCCTCGACGACTACACGCTCGAGCTCCAGCGCCACGGAATGGAGTCCGTGGAGCGCGAAGTGCGCTGGCTGAACGAGCTCATCGAGAGCGAGCGGGCCGGGCGGGACCTGAAGGGGTCCGCCACCGGGGGACCCGCTCAGCAGGACACCACATCTGGAGCGACGGGCGACCTGCCCCGGACCGGGGACGACCCCCGGCCGGATACGCCCGACGACACCGCCACGTGAGACCCCTGAAGGGCCTCACTCGTACACACAGGGAGCAACCGGAATGGGTTCGGTTCGCGTAGCCATCGTCGGCGTGGGCAACTGCGCCGCATCGCTGGTGCAGGGCGTCGAGTACTACAAGGACGCCGATCCGGCGTCCAAGGTCCCGGGCCTGATGCACGTCCAGTTCGGCGACTACCACGTCCGTGACATCGAGTTCGTCGCCGCCTTCGACGTGGACGCCAAGAAGGTCGGCCTGGACCTCGCGGACGCCATCGGCGCCTCCGAGAACAACACCATCAAGATCTGCGACGTGCCGAACAGCGGCGTCCAGGTCCAGCGCGGCCACACCCTCGACGGTCTCGGCAAGTACTACCGGGAGACCATCGAGGAGTCCGCCGAGGCCCCGGTCGACGTCGTCCAGGTCCTCAAGGACAAGCAGGTCGACGTCCTCGTCTGCTACCTGCCCGTCGGCTCCGAAGCCGCGGCGAAGTTCTACGCCCAGTGCGCCATCGACGCCAAGGTCGCCTTCGTCAACGCCCTCCCGGTCTTCATCGCCGGCACCAAGGAGTGGGCGGACAAGTTCACCGAGGCGGGCGTCCCGATCGTCGGTGACGACATCAAGTCCCAGGTCGGCGCCACCATCACGCACCGCGTCATGGCGAAACTGTTCGAGGACCGGGGCGTCGTCCTGGACCGCACGATGCAGCTGAACGTCGGCGGCAACATGGACTTCAAGAACATGCTCGAGCGCGACCGCCTCGAGTCCAAGAAGATCTCCAAGACGCAGGCCGTCACCTCGCAGATCCCCGACCGGGACCTCGGCGAGAAGAACGTCCACATCGGTCCGTCCGACTACGTGGCCTGGCTGGACGACCGCAAGTGGGCCTACGTCCGCCTGGAGGGCCGCGCGTTCGGTGACGTCCCGCTGAACCTGGAGTACAAGCTCGAGGTCTGGGACTCCCCGAACTCCGCCGGTGTCATCATCGACGCCCTGCGCGCCGCGAAGATCGCCAAGGACCGGGGCATCGGCGGCCCGATCCTCTCGGCGTCCTCGTACTTCATGAAGTCCCCGCCGGTGCAGTACTTCGACGACGAGGCCCGCGAGAACGTCGAGAAGTTCATCCAGGGTGAGGTCGAGCGCTAAGACCTGCCCACTGTGGGCAGTTGAGGGTCTCCGGGTCGCATGGCCCGGAGACCCTCTCCGTATGTGAGGCTGTGCCCCATGGCCGTCGTCCGTGACCTGCGCGTCCTGCTGCGTCTCCAGGGCTTCAGGCGCCTGCTCGCCGTCCGGCTGCTCTCCCAGGGCGCCGACGGCGTCTTCCAGGTCGCGCTCGCCGCCTACGTGGTCTTCTCCCCCGAGAAGCAGACGTCGGCCGCCGCGATCGCCTCCGCGATGGCGGTTCTGCTCCTCCCGTACTCCGTGGTCGGTCCCTTCGCGGGAGTCCTCCTGGACCGCTGGCGCCGCCGTCAGGTCTTCCTGTACGGCAACCTGCTGCGCGCCCTGATGGCCTCGGTGACCGCCCTCCTGATCCTCGGCCGGGTGCCCGACTGGCTCCTCTTCGTCGCCGCCCTGTGCGTCACGGGCGTCAACCGCTTCGTCCTCGCCGGGCTGTCCGCCGCGCTGCCGCGCGTGGTGGACAGCGAGCGGCTGATCGTCGCCAACTCCCTGTCCCCGACCGCCGGAACGCTCGCCGCGACCGCGGGCGGCGGGCTCGCCTTCGTCGTCCGCCTGGTCGTCGCCGACTCCGACGCGGCCGTGGTACTCGTGGGCGCCGTGCTGTACCTGTGCGCGGCCATGGCATCGCTGCGCATGACGAGGGAACTGCTCGGTCCCGACCGGGCCCTGGTACGTACCCGGCTGGCCACGGCACTCACCGGAACCGCTCGTGACCTGACGGCGGGCGTACGGCACCTCGCCGCGCCCCGGCGCAGGGAGGCCGCCTGGGCGCTCACCGCGATGTCGCTCATGCGGTTCTGCTACGGCGCGATGCTCGTCATGCTGCTGATGCTCTGCCGGTACGCCCTGACGTCGACCACCGACGAGGGTCTCGCCCTGCTGGGGCTGGCGTTGGGGGTGTCCGGCGCCGGCTTCTTCGCCGCGGCCGTCCTCACGCCCTGGGCCGCGGGGCGGCTCGGTCCCGGCCGCTGGATCATGGTGTGCGCCGCGGCGGCGGCCGTTCTGGAGCCGGCGTTCGGTCTGCCCTTCGCCTCCGGCCCCTTGCTGGCCGGGGCGTTCGTCCTGGGTCTGACCACCCAGGGCGCGAAGATCGCCACGGACACCATCATCCAGGCCTGCGTCGACGACGACTTCCGCGGCCGGATCTTCTCCGTGTACGACGTCCTGTTCAACGTGGCCTTCGTCGGCGCCGCGGGAGTGGCCGCCCTGATGCTCCCGCCGGACGGCCGGTCGGTTCCGCTGGTGGTAACGATCGCCGTTATCTACGGAGCAGTAACTGGGGTTATGGCACGTTTTGAGCGTCAGTAAGTGTCACATCAACGCCACAGAGCCTTATTGGGCTACGGACTTGTCAGTGCGGGCCGGTAGCTTACGTGCGTCTTATCAACGCGTCTTTCGCGCCATGCACCCATGTTTCAGGGGGACCTCAAGTGACCACTCCGCCGCCCCAGGGCAATCCGTTCGCACAGGGCCAGACGCAGCCCCACGGCCAGCCTCAGAACCCGGCCACCTTCCCGCAGCAGGCAGGCCAGCCCGGGTTCCCCCCGCCGGGCGCGCCGGTCCCGCCGCCCGCTCCCGCCGGGCGCTTCAGCAAGAAGATGCTGCGCATCGTCGGCTTCATCGTCATCGCGGTGCTCATCGGTGTGGGCAAGTGGTTCTTCGGCCAGAGCGACGCTGAGACCACGTCCGTGGGCAGCTGCATGCACAACGAGGGCACGCAGATCAGCCCGGACCTCAAGACGGTGGACTGCTCTTCGAGCGACGCCCAGTACGAGGTCGTCGAAAAGTTCGACAACACCAGCGACGACTCGAAGTGCGAGGCCGTCAAGGAGGCGACGATCTCCTACTACCAGACGGGCGACAGCAGCCACAACGTGGTCCTCTGCCTCAAGGAAGTGAAGTAACACTTCCACGCAGACTTGAAGGGCGGTGTTTCACGTGAAACACCGCCCTCGTCATGTCAGCGGGGTCATGTTTCACGTGAAACATGACCCCGCTGCACGCTCTCAGCCCTGCTGCCCGGACCACCACTCCTTGAGTGCCGCCACCGCCGCGTCGTATCCCATCGGGCCGTTCTCCAGACGGAGCTCCAGCAGATGCTTGTACGCCTGACCGACGGCCGGGCCCGGCTTGACGCCGAGGATCTCCATGATCTGGTTGCCGTCGAGGTCCGGGCGGATGGCGTCCAGCTCCTCCTGCTCCTGAAGCTGGGCGATCCGCTCCTCCAGACCGTCGTACGCGCGCGATAGCGCCGCGGCCTTGCGCTTGTTGCGGGTCGTGCAGTCCGAACGGGTCAGCTTGTGGAGCCGGCCGAGGAGCGGTCCGGCGTCACGGACATAACGACGCACGGCGGAGTCCGTCCACTCTCCCATGCCGTAGCCGTGGAAGCGCAGATGGAGCTCGACGAGACGCGAGACGTCCTTCACCAGCTCGTTGGAGTACTTGAGCGCCGTCATGCGCTTCTTGGTCATCTTCGCCCCGACCACCTCGTGGTGGTGGAACGAGACGCGGCCGTCCTTCTCGAAGCGGCGCGTGCGCGGCTTGCCGATGTCGTGCAGCAGGGCCGCCAGGCGAAGGGTCAGGTCGGGGCCGTCCTCCTCCAGGGCCATCGCCTGCTCCAGGACGATCAGCGTGTGGTCGTAGACGTCCTTGTGCCGGTGGTGCTCGTCCCGTTCCAGGTGCAGGGCCGGCAGCTCGGGCAACACGTATGCGGCGATCCCGGTGTCCACGAGCAGGGACAGGCCCTTGCGCGGGTGTGTGGAGAGGATCAGCTTGTTCAGCTCGTCCCGTACGCGCTCGGCGGAAACGATCTCGATGCGTCCGGCCATCTCCTTCATCGCCGTGACGACCTCGGGTGCCACCTCGAAGTCGAGCTGAGCGGCGAAACGGGCGGCCCGCATCATCCGCAGCGGATCGTCCGAGAAGGACTCCTCGGGTGTGCCCGGGGTGCGCAGCACCCGCGCGGCCAGATCGGCACGACCGCCGTGCGGATCGATGAACCGCTTCTCCGGCAGCGCGACAGCCATCGCGTTCACCGTGAAGTCACGGCGGACCAGGTCTTCCTCGATGGAGTCGCCGTACGACACCTCCGGCTTGCGCGAGGTGCGGTCGTACGCTTCCGAGCGATAGGTGGTCACCTCGATCTGGAAGCTCCGGGCGGCGTCCCCGACGCGGGCCTCCTTCTGTGCGCCGACCGTGCCGAAGGCGATCCCGACGTCCCAGACGGCGTCCGCCCAGGGACGCATGATCTTCAGTACGTCCTGCGGGCGGGCATCGGTCGTGAAGTCCAGATCGTTGCCGAGGCGTCCGAGCAGCGCGTCCCGCACCGAGCCGCCCACCAGGGCGAGTGAGAACCCGGCCTCCTGGAAGCGGCGGGCGAGGTCGTCGGCGACAGGGGCGACCCGCAGCAGTTCACTCACGGCGCGGTCCTGCGCCTGGCTCAGGGCACTGGTCTCTTCGTTGGCGTTCGGCACAACAGAAGAGGGTACGTGGCCCGAACCGCCGGGGGCTCCTCCATAACGCGCGCGGACACCCCGGCCGATACACGGACAAGCCCACGTTCCCCGATCTTGTGGACCGGTCCGCGGCACTTCCTCCCAGCGCACATCGTTACCATGCGTGGACGCACATTCCGACGAACACTGACGAAGACGAGGGACGGGCGAGCGCGTGGCCGAGGCGGCAGACTTCCAGGGGACGAGTCCCTCACCTGCCCGCCGTTGGCTGCGGCGCACCGGAGCCCTGCTCGCCGGAGTGCCCCTGCTGACGGGACTCGTCCAGCTGCCCGCCGCGCCCCCCGCGGACGCCGCAGGGGCGGACGCGACGCAGGCCGCCTCCGGCGCGGGCTCGGTCTCCGTCTCGGTCGACACCCTCACCCCCGCCGTCCCCACCGAAGACGACACGGTCACCGTGTCCGGAACGGTGACCAACAAGGGCAGGCAGACCGTCACCGACGCCCACGTGGGGCTGCGTGTGGGACCGCTGCTGAACACCCGCTCGGGCATCGACAGCGTCGCCAAGAACAGCACCGACGTGCAGAACGTCTTCGGCTCGGAGGTCGGCGACAAGTACGCCGAGGAATTCGACAAGCTCACCCCCGGCATCTCGCAGCCCTTCAGCATCTCGGTGCCGGTGGACAAGCTGGACCTCGGGCAGGACGGCGTCTACCAGCTGGCCGTGGCACTCTCCGGGGAGACCTCCGCCCAGCCGTGGCCGCAGACCCTCGGTGTCCAGCGGACCTTCCTGCCGTGGCAGCCCGACGACGCCGGCACGAAGACGAAGACGACGTTCATGTGGCCTTTGGTCTCCACCTCCCACATGACGGCGGAGACGCGTTCGGACGAGCAGCAGACGCCGGTCTTCCACGACGACGACCTGGCCAAGGAGATCTCCCCGGGCGGCCGGCTGGACCGGATGGTGGCGCTGGGCAAGGACCTCGATGTCACCTGGGTGATCGATCCGGACCTGCTGGCGTCCGTCGAGGCCATGACCGACCGGTACGAGGTCCCCGGCGAGGGTGACGACACCGTCGTCGGCGGCCACCAGGCGGTCGCCAAGCACTGGCTCACTCAGGTGCAGGAGGCCGTGGCGGACAAGGAGGTCGTCGCGCTGCCGTTCGGCGACCCCGACCTGGCCTCCCTCGCCCACAACGGCACCTCCGTCAGCGGCTCGCTGAGCCACCTCAAGGAAGCCACCGACGTCGCCTCCAGCACCGTCGACGCGATCCTCCACGTCAAGCCCAGCACGGACTTCGCCTGGCCCGTCGACGGCGCCGTCGATCCCTCCATCGTCAAGGTCGCCACATCCGCCGGAGCCGACAAGGTGATCGCCCGCAGCGACACCTTCGAGGAGACCGGCCTGTCGTACACGCCCTCCGCGCCCCGGCCCATCGGCGGCGGCACCACGGCCGTCGTCGCGGATGCGCGGCTGTCCACGGTGTTCCAGGGCGACATGTCCAAGGCTTCCGCCTCCACGCTCGCGGTGCAGCGGTTCCTGGCCCAGAGCCTGGCCCTCGGTCTGCAGACGGGGAAGCAGCGCAGCGTCGTCGTCGCGCCGCAGCGCACGCCGTCCGCGAGCCAGGCCCGGACGATGGCCGAGGCGCTCACGATCCTCCAGGACGGCACCTGGTCCGAGCCCGAGGGCCTCGTGGCTGCCGCCAAGGCCCAGCCGGACCCTGCCGCCACCACCAAGGTCCCCTCGGCCTCCGCGTACCCCTCCTCCTTGCGCAAGCACGAGCTGCCACGGACGACGTTCGAGCAGATCGCCAGGACCCAGGCCAAGCTCGACAAGTTCAAGGTGATCCTCTCCGACCAGTCCCGGGTGGTGACCCCGTTCGGGCGCGCCCTGAACCGGGAGATGTCCGTGTCCTGGCGGGGTCGGCAGTCGGAGGCCGCGATCTACCGGAGCGGCGTCGAGGCCTACCTCGACACGCTGATCGGCCAGGTCAGACTGATCGACAAGTCGGAGACGAAACTCTCCGGCCGCAGCGCCACCATCCCCGTGACGGTGCAGAACAACCTGGTGCAGGGCGTCGAGCACCTGGTGCTGCGCCTCACCTCGACCAACCCGACCCGTCTCGAGATCGACGGGGACGCCTACACGGAGCAGCCCGTCGCGGTCTCCGGCGGCCACAGCCAGTCGGTGAAGTTCACCACGTCCGCCAACGCCAACGGACGGGCGACGGTGGTCGCCCAGCTGTACACGCAGGACGGCCAGAAGTACGGCGAGCCCGTCACGTTCGACGTGAAGGTCACCGAGATCACCGCCACGGTGATGCTGGTCATCGGCGGTGGCGTGCTGCTGCTCGTCCTCGCCGGCTTCCGGATGTACACCCAGCGCAAGCGGGCCGCGGCCCGCGAGGCCCAGGAGCGGGACCACGAGGCGGACGAGGACGCCGACGACCCGCAGAACCCGGAAACCGCCGGGGAGCGTCCCACTCAGGACTCCGGGGCGGGCGACCCGGAGCAGCCGAGTGACCCGGCACCGGACACCGCTCCGGGGAACGCCGACCCGTCCGGCACGGGTGAGAGAGTGGACCGTTGAGGATGTCGTGGCCGGTGGGCCCGGGACGATGAGGTGGGGTAACCATGAACGCGCCGTACGACGGTGACCGCGGCCATGCCGCGGACAACTCGGGCCATCCCGAGTCGGACCCCCCGCAGGGTCCGCCGCCCGGGCACGACCAGGTGCCGCAGCCTCCCGCCGATCCGTACCTCCAGGACGCCTACGACCAGGATCCCTACCGGGCACACGACCTCGCCGCCCAGGACCCGGTCGCCGAGGCGCTCTACGACCGCGCGGCGCACCCACCGCCTCCTCCCGGCGCCTACCCTCCTCAGCAGCCGCTGTACGGGCAGCCGCCGCAGTCTCCGTACGCTCCCGACCCACGGGTGTGGGCCCGGACCCCCGCACCGGAACCGGACGGACCGACGCAGTACCTGCCGTACGGCGACGACCCGCGCACCACGCAGTTCGTGGGCGTGGACGACCTGGTCGGCCAGGCCGGCGACCAGCACCACGAGCCGGACGCCTTCGCCCATCTCTTCCGCGACCAGCAGCAGAGCGGCGCCTTCCCCGACCAGCAGGGGGGCGGGTACCACCGGCAGCCCGGCGGCGGACACCCGGCCCACCCGCCGATGAACAGCGGGCAGCCTTACGCGCCGGTGCCGGGACCGGCGTCCTCGACGCCCGGCCACTACGCGGGCGCCACGCCGCCTCCCGTCGCCGAGGCTCCCGCACCCGAACCGGCTCCCGCCCCGAAGAAGGGCGGCCGGGCCGGGGGACTGCTGAAGTCGAGCGCCGTGATGGCGGCGGGCACGATGGTGTCCCGCCTCACGGGGTTCGTCCGGTCCGCGATGATCGTCTCGGCGCTCGGCCTCGCCCTGCTGGGCGAGTCGTTCCAGATCGCCTACCAGCTGCCGACGATGATCTACATCCTGACCGTCGGCGGCGGCCTCAACTCCGTCTTCGTGCCGCAGCTCGTGCGAGCGATGAAGGAGGACGAGGACGGCGGCGAGGCCTACGCCAACCGCCTGCTGACACTGGTGATGGTGGCCCTGGCCGCGCTCACCGCCCTCGCATGGCTGGCCGCCCCGCTCCTGGTGCGCGCGCTGTCGGTCCCGGTCGCCACCGACCCCGCGGCCAACGACGTCGCCGTCACCTTCACCCGCTACTTCCTGCCCTCGATCTTCTTCATGGGCGTTCACGTGGTGATGGGTCAGATCCTCAACGTACGCGGCCGGTTCGGCGCGATGATGTGGACTCCGGTCCTGAACAACATCGTCATCATCGTCACCCTCGGCACCTTCATCTGGGTCTACGGCACCGCCGCGGACTCGAAGATGGAGGTCACGAACATCCCGCCGGAGGGTCTGCGGCTGCTGGGTGTCGGCGTTCTCCTCGGCCTCGTCGTCCAGGCCCTGGCGATGATCCCGTACCTGCGCGAGACCGGCTTCCGTATCCGCCTGCGCTTCGACTGGAAGGGCCATGGCCTCGGCAAGGCGGCGATGCTCGCCAAGTGGACCATCCTGTTCGTCCTCGCCAACCAGGCGGGCGCACTGGTCGTCACCCAGCTGGCGACCGCGTCGGTGAAGGACACGGACATCGCGGGAACGGGCTTCAGTGCCTACTCCAACGCCCAGCTGATCTGGGGCCTGCCCCAGGCCATCATCACCGTCTCCCTGATGGCCGCCCTGCTGCCCCGTATCTCCCGCTCGGCGGCCGAGAACGACAGCGGTGCCATCCGGGACGACATCTCCCAGGGCCTGCGCACCACGGCCGTCGCGATCGTGCCGATCGCCTTCGGCTTCGTCTCGCTCGGCATCCCGATGTGCACGCTGATGTTCGGTTCCTCCGGCACCGAAGCGGCCACCAACATGGGCTACATGCTGATGGCCTTCGGCCTCGGCCTGATCCCCTATTCGGTGCAGTACGTCGTCCTGCGGGCCTTCTACGCGTACGAGGACACCCGAACCCCCTTCTACAACACGGTCATCGTGGCCGCGGGCAACGCGGTCGCCTCGGGCGTCTGCTACGTCGTGCTCCCGGCCCGCTGGGCCGTGGTCGGCATGGCCGCCTCCTACGGCCTGGCCTACGTGATCGGTGTCGGTGTCGCCTGGCGCCGGCTGCGCAAGCGGCTGGGCGGGGATCTGGACGGCGCCCGGGTGCTGCGGACCTACGCCCGGCTGTGCATCGCCTCCGTCCCCGCCGCGCTGCTCAGCGGCGCGGCCTGCTACGGGGTCGTGCAGACACTCGGCCAGGGCGTCCTGGGCTCGTTCGCGGCACTGCTGGCCGGCGGGGCCGTACTGTTCGGAGTCTTCTTCGTGGCCGCCCGCCGGATGCGGATCGAGGAAGTCAACTCGCTGGTCGGTATGGTGCGCGGACGCCTTGGACGCTGAGCCAGGGGGTAGGCGCACAACCATCGTCGGCCACTGTGTGTCGTGCATAGCGGCGGACTGTGGGCACAATTGGTCTCGGCGTCGAACGGCGCGCGACGGACGCCGGCCGACGCGCATGGGATGGGGAGGCAGGGAACGACGGTGGCCGAACGGAGCACAGCTGCCGTCGACGTGGCAGACAACAGCGGCGAGCAGTCGCTGACCGCACAGGCGGACCAGTCCACGGCCGACGGGGTGGCCCAGAACCGGGAGCGGGACACGGACAACGACGAGGCACAGGAGGGCGCCGGGACCGACGGTTCCGCGATGACCTCGCCACCCGAACTGCACAGCGGTCACAAACTCGCCAGGCGCTACCGCCTCGAGGAGTGCGTCACCCGTCTGGACGGGTTCAGCAGTTGGCGCGCCGTGGACGAGAAACTCCGCCGCGCCGTCGGCGTGCACATCCTGCCCGCGGATCACGCGCGCGCCCGGTCGGTCCTGGCCGCGGCCCGTTCCGCCGCCCTGCTGGGTGATCCGCGCTTCGTCCAGGTCCTGGACGCCGTCGAGGAGAACGACGTCGTCTACGTCGTGCACGAATGGCTCCCCGACGCGACCGAACTGACCACGCTCCTGGCGGCCGGCCCGCTGGAGGTGTACGACGCCTACCAGATGGTCAGTCAGGTCTCGGCCGCCATGGCCGCGGCCCACCGCGAGGGCCTCGCCCATCTCCGTCTGAACCCCAACGCCGTCCTGCGCACCTCGACCGGTCAGTGGCGCATCCGCGGCCTCGCGGTGAACGCCGCGCTGCGTGGCATCAGCTCCGACACGCCGCAGCGCACCGACACCGAGTCCATCGGCGCCCTGCTCTACGCGGCGCTCACCCAGCGCTGGCCTTACGAGAACGACGCCTACGGCTTGTCCGGACTGCCGAAGGACATCGGGCTGATCCCGCCCGACCAGGTGCGCGCCGGTGTCCACCGCGGGCTGTCCGAGCTGGCCATGCGGGCGCTCGCCAACGACGGAGCCACGGCCTCGCGCCACGAGTCGGCGTGCACCACGCCCGAGGAACTGGTGAAAGCGATCGGCGAGATGCCCCGCATCCGCCCGCCGGAGCCCGCGTTCACCACTCCTCCGGAGTACCAGCGCACGACGTACCAGCAGGGCACCTACGGCCGTCCGGCGCCGCACCCCGGCGTCACCCAGCCGGTGCCGACTCCGCCTCCTCCCCTGCAGAGCCGCACGGGCAAGGCCCTGAAGTGGGCCGTCTCGGCCCTGCTGATCGCCGCGCTGGGCCTGGGCAGCTGGCAGCTCGCGGACGCGCTCCTGGAACAGGACAAGCAGTCCGACGACACCAACCAGACCCAGACGACGGACGGCGGCGACAAGAACGACGACAAGCCCAAGCCGACCAAGCCCATCAGCGTCCAGGGCTCCCAGGAGTACGTCGTCAAGGGCGAAGCGCAGGCACCGGAGGATGTGGCCAAGACCTACGACGGCGACAACTCCACCTACTGGCGCACGAAGAAGTACAACGACGGCCCAACACTCGCGCCGTACAAGCCCGGCGTCGGCATCGTCTACGACCTCGGTTCACCTCAGGAACTGTCGACCGCGTCGATGGGCCTCCGGTACGCCGGTGATCACACGGCCGTGCACCTCTACGCCACCGACTCTCTGTCGCCCTCGACAGGGATCGAGGGAATGAAGGAGATCGGAACCGCGACCACCAGTGGTACATCACTCACGGTCAAGGCAGCCAAGCCACTCAAGACCCGGTACGTCCTGATGTGGATCACCGCTGCGCCGTACGCTCCCTCCGACGGTTACAGCGGCGCAGGCTACAAGCAGGCCATCACCGAAGTGACGTTCAAGGGCTGAGAACCCACGGAGCCGAAGAGGGAGGGGGTCCGATGGCAGACGACAGCATCTACGGCGACGTCAGTGATCAGGACCTCCTCGCCCGCCATGTGAAGGGCGACCCCGATGCCTTCGGTGAGCTCGTGCGCCGGCACCGTGACCGGCTCTGGGCCGTGGCGCTGCGGACGCTCGGCGACCGCGAGGAGGCCGCCGACGCCGTCCAGGACGCCCTCGTCTCCGCCTACCGGGCCGCCCACACCTTCCGCGGCCAGTCGGCCGTCACGACATGGCTGCACCGGATCACGGTGAACGCGTGCCTGGACCGCGCCCGCAAGGCGGCCTCCCGCAAGACCGCTCCGGTCGACGACACGGAGCGCCTGGAGCAGTTGCTCGAACCCCACGAGTCCGCCTCCGCGCCCGCGGAGCGCAACGATCTGCACCGTCAGCTCATCGAGGCCATGGGCACCCTCCCGCCCGATCAGCGGGCCGCGCTCGTCCTCGTGGACATGCAGGGCTATCCGGTCGCCGAAGCCGCCCGCATCCTCGATGTGCCCACCGGCACGGTGAAGAGCCGCTGTGCGCGGGGCAGAGCCAGACTCCTGCCCCTGCTCACTCATCTGCGGCCGGACGGTCCCGGTGAGAGCAGAAGACAGAGGGAGGGACGGAACCGGACGCAGGGGACGTCCGTCCCACCGGCAGCGGGCCCGCGGCAAGCGGATCCGCCGGACCCAGGATCGAACGACCCGGCTGCGGTGAAGGGCGGAGGTGGGCGAGCGTGACGTCGACGACAGACAGGGCGGAGCACCCGGACGTCGCGGAGATCTCCGACCTGACCGAGGGGCTCCTCCCGTCCGCCCGGAGCGCCGACGTGCGCCGGCATCTGGACGAGTGCGCGCTCTGCGCGGACGTCCATGCCTCGCTCGAGGAGATCCGGGACCTGCTCGGTACGGCGCCGGGCCCACCCCGCATGCCCGCCGAGGTGGCGGGCCGCATCGACGCCGCACTGGCCGCGGAGGCCCTGCTGCACGCCACTGCGCCGGAGCCGGAGGCCGCCGGGGAGCCCGTCGGCGCTTCTCCCATGTCCTCCGACGACGAGCCCGCGCATGTTTCACGTGAAACATCGGTGCCCCAGGACCGGCCGACCGGACGCCCCCGCTCCACCACG
Organism: Streptomyces sp. NPDC014676; assembly: GCF_043084105.1. NCBI lineage: Bacteria > Bacillati > Actinomycetota > Actinomycetes > Kitasatosporales > Streptomycetaceae > Streptomyces > Streptomyces sp. NPDC014676. Next base: position 65,874 of record NZ_JBIBZI010000004.1, read on the forward strand.
ACCGGTCCGGGACGCAAGGGCCGTCTGCGCGGCGGGCGCCGCCGGGTCGCCGTCCTGGGAACCGTGTTCACAGTCGCCGCTCTGGGGCTCGGGTCCGTGGTGCTGTCCTCCATGAACGACGGCACCGGCCAGGACGAGGGGACCCGGACGGCCGCCTCGGACACCTTCTCCGAAGGGAAGCTGGAGAAGCAGGTCACCGATCTCCTCGCACAGAGCCAGGGGAAGGTGAAGGGCCCCGGTACCGTCCACCCCCTCGGGTCACAGTCGGAGTCCGGTGCCGTCAGTCCCAGGGTCCTCAAGGAGCCCGCGGTGCCGAAGTGCGTCAGCGACGGCATCGGCCGCAACGACGCCGCGCTCGCCACCAAGAAGGGCACCTACAAAGGGAAGGACGCTCTGCTCGTCGTGCTTCCCGACGTCTCGGACGACACCCGTGTGACCGCGTACATCGTCGAGGCGACCTGTGTGGACAACCCGTCCGCGACCGCCACCGCGAAGGTCCTGCTGAAGCACTCCTACACGCGCTCCTGACGACCGACGCTTCGTCCGCCTCCCGCGTGGTATCCCGTACGGTGTGCGCTTCTCCCTGCCGGCAGCGGGCCGTGCCCGTGTGCCCGGGCACGGCGGGAATGCGCGCCCCTTAGGATCCGTTGGACGGGGTGAGAGTTCCGAAAGAAGCTCCCCCGGTCGACCGACGCAGTCCAGAGACGAGGAAACAAGCCGTGAGCGACGTCCGTAACGTGATCATCATCGGCTCGGGGCCCGCCGGCTACACGGCGGCGCTCTATACCGCCCGTGCGTCGCTGAAGCCCCTGGTGTTCGAGGGTGCCGTCACCGCCGGCGGCGCGCTGATGAACACCACCGAGGTCGAGAACTTCCCCGGCTTCCAGGACGGCATCATGGGCCCCGAGCTCATGGACAACATGCGGGCCCAGGCGGAGCGCTTCGGTGCCGAGCTCATCCCGGACGATGTGGTCGCCGTCGACCTGACCGGTGAGATCAAGACCGTCACGGACACCGCCGGCACGGTCCACAAGGCGAAGGCCGTCATCGTCACCACCGGTTCGCAGCACCGCAAGCTCGGCCTGCCGAACGAGGACGCCCTCTCCGGCCGCGGTGTCTCGTGGTGCGCCACCTGTGACGGGTTCTTCTTCAAGGACCACGACATCGCCGTGATCGGCGGTGGTGACACCGCGATGGAGGAGGCCACCTTCCTCTCCCGCTTCGCCAAGTCCGTGACGATCGTCCACCGCCGTGACACCCTGCGTGCCTCCAAGGCGATGCAGGAGCGTGCCTTCGCCGACCCGAAGATCTCGTTCGTCTGGGACAGCGAGGTCGCCGAGGTCCAGGGTGACCAGAAGCTCTCGGGCCTGAAGCTGCGCAACGTCAAGACCGGCGAGCTCTCGGACCTGGCAGTGACCGGCCTGTTCATCGCGATCGGCCACGACCCGCGCACCGAGCTCTTCAAGGGCCAGCTGGAGCTGGACGAGGAGGGCTATCTGAAGGTCGAGGCACCCTCGACGCGCACGAACCTCACCGGTGTCTTCGGAGCCGGCGACGTGGTCGACCACACCTACCGCCAGGCGATCACCGCGGCCGGTACGGGCTGTTCCGCCGCCCTCGACGCCGAGCGCTTCCTCGCCGCTCTCGCGGACGAGGAGAAGGCCGAGCCCGAGAAGACCGCTGTCTGACCCCCACCCTCCTCACGCATCAACCAGTTAAGGAGCCCGCTGTGGCCGGCACCCTGAAGCATGTGACCGACGACTCCTTCGAGCAGGACGTCCTCAAGAACGACAAGCCCGTCCTGGTGGACTTCTGGGCCGCCTGGTGCGGTCCGTGCCGTCAGATCGCTCCGTCCCTCGAAGCGATCGCCGCTGAGCACGGAGACAAGATCGAGATCGTCAAGCTGAACATCGACGAGAACCCGGCCACGGCCGCCAAGTACGGCGTCATGTCCATCCCCACCTTGAACGTCTACCAGGGCGGCGAGGTCGCCAAGACCATCGTCGGTGCCAAGCCGAAGGCCGCGATCGTCCGCGACCTCGAGGAGTTCATCACCGCCGCCAAGTGATGACCGACCGCCTCGCTGGCGGTGCGTGTTTCACGTGAAACACGAATGGGCCGACCCATCTGGGTCGGCCCATTCGCATGAAGAGCGTCAGAGGGGACGTAGCGCCGGCTCCTTCTGTACGGCCCCGAGCAGCCGGTCCAACGCCATCTCGACGTCTTCCTTCCAGGAGAGCGTCGTTCTCAGCTCCAGCCTCAGCCGGGGGTGAGTGGGGTGCTGCCGGACCGTCTTGAAGCCCACGGCCAGCAGATGGTCGGCGGGCAGGACGCAGGCCGGTTCCTTCCAGCGTGCGTCGCCGAACGCCTCGATCGCCTTGAAGCCCCGGCGCAGCAGGTCCTTGGCCACCGTCTGCACCATCACCCGGCCCAGCCCCTGCCCCTGGTACCCCGGCATGATGAACGCGGTCATCAGCTGCACCGCGTCGGGCGACACGGGGCTGGTGGGAAACGCTGTGGAGCGTGGCACATAGGCGGGGGGAGCGTAGAGGACGAAGCCCACGGGGACGTCATCGACGTAGACGACCCTTCCGCAGGATCCCCAGTCCAGGAGGACGGCCGAGATCCATGACTCCTTCTCGACCTCGGAGGTGCCCGCCTTTACCGCTGCCTCGCCGCTGACGGGGTCGAGTTCCCAGAAGACGCACGAGCGGCAGCGCTGGGGGAGGTCCGGAAGGTTGTCCAGCGTGAGCGGTACGAGCCGACGGCCCATGAAGGCTGTTCCTCGCTTCCTTCGCCCGCTGCCTCGCGGGCGGCTGTCAGAGCGCTCCGTTCCTTGAGCAGGCTACCGATGAAGCCGCTGACGGCACCTACCCCCAGCCCCGCGCTCACCAGTCCGGTGCGGCTCGTCATTCGCATGGCCCCTGCCTTGCTCTCAGAGGTACTGCCGGGTGGATGCGCCCTGTCCAAACGCATCGTATCCATGAAGCGATTCCATCGATACCGCCAAAAGGCAAAGGGCGGACCGTGTTCCGGTACACACCGGACACGGCCCGCCCCTGGTCACCCAGTCGGCTGTTCGACCGACCCCGTCGAGGGGTCAGGACTCGGTCTCCACGGAGTCGTCGTCCACCAGGCTCTTCTGCAGAACGGGTCCCTCACCCGGAGCGAGGGTGCCGAGGATGCGTTCGAGGTCCTCCATGGAGGCGAACTCGACGGTGATCTTGCCCTTCTTCTGCCCCAGGTCGACCTTCACCCGCGTTTCGAAGCGATCCGAGAGACGCGTCGCCAGATCCGTCAGCGCCGGAGAGACACGGGCTCCGGCGCGCGGCCCCTTGGACCGCCGGTCCTTCTGGGGATGTGAACCCATCAGGGTCACGATCTCCTCGACCGCCCGCACCGACAGCCCCTCGGCCACGATCCGGTGGGCCAGCCGGTCCTGCTCCTCCGCGTCCTCGACGGACAGCAGCGCGCGTGCGTGTCCGGCGGACAGCACACCGGCGGCGACCTTGCGCTGAACGGTCGGGGAGAGCTTCAGCAGACGCAAGGTGTTGGACACCTGCGGACGGGACCGGCCGATGCGGTCCGCCAGCTGGTCGTGCGTGCAGTTGAAGTCCTTCAGCAACTGGTCGTAGGCGGCGGCCTCTTCCAGCGGATTCAACTGGGCACGGTGCAGGTTCTCCAGCAGCGCGTCCAGGAGGAGCTTCTCGTCCTCCGTGGCCCGCACGATCGCCGGAATCGCCTCGAGCCCCGCCTCACGGCAGGCACGCCACCGGCGCTCACCCATGATGAGCTCATAGCGTGCGGGCCCCACCTGCCGTACGACGACCGGCTGGAGGAGACCGACCTCCTTGATGGAGGTGATGAGCTCGGACAGCGCGTCCTCGTCGAAGATATCGCGCGGCTGCCGAGGGTTCGGCGTGATGGCATCGAGGGGGATCTCGGCGAAGTGCGCACCCATGGGCGGCACGGCCACAGCCCCATGAGCCGAGGCCTCATCCGTTTCACGTGAAACATCCGACAGCGTGGCCACCTTCGCGGCGGCCACCCCTCGATCGTTCGGCAGTATCGGCATCGTCGCAGAAGACGTGGAGACACTGCCGCCCACCGCGGACGGCGTCACCGTCTTCTCTGTCGGGGCAGCGGGGATCAGTGCGCCGAGACCACGACCCAGCCCCCTCCGTCGCTCGCTCACTGGACGCCCTCCACCATGCTCGGATCGTTCTGCCGTACGTCGAGGTGTGCCTGCGATGCGTCATAGCTGACGCCGACACCCCTCAGCGCAATCTCTCGTGCCGCCTCGAAGTAGGAGAGGGCACCGCTTGATCCAGGATCGTAAGTCAGCACCGTCTGCCCATAGCTCGGCGCCTCCGAGATACGGACGGAGCGGGGAATGCTCGTCCGCAGTACCTCGTCGCCGAAGTGGGTGCGCACCTCGTCCGCGACCTGTGACGCGAGGCGCGTCCGGCCGTCGTACATGGTGAGCAGGATCGTCGATACATGCAGAGTGGGATTGAGGTGTCCCCGCACCAGGTCGACGTTGCGCAGCAGCTGCCCCAGCCCCTCCAGCGCGTAGTACTCGCACTGGATCGGGATCAGGACCTCCTGGCCGGCCACCATCGCGTTGACCGTCAGCAGACCGAGGGAGGGCGGGCAGTCGATGAGGATGTAGTCCAGCGGCTGCTCGTACGCCTGGATCGCCCGCTGCAGCCGGCTCTCTCGCGCCACCAGCGACACCAGCTCGATCTCCGCACCGGCGAGATCGATCGTGGCGGGTGCGCAGAAGAGCCCCTCGACGTCGGGGACCGGCTGGACGACCCCGGCGAGCGGCTTGCTCTCCACCAGGACGTCGTAGATGGAGGGGACCTCGGCATGGTGGTCGATGCCCAGGGCTGTGGAGGCATTGCCCTGGGGGTCGAGGTCGATCACCAGGACACGGCTGCCGTGCAGAGCGAGCGACGCGGCAAGGTTGACGGTGGTCGTCGTCTTGCCGACACCGCCCTTCTGGTTGGCAACCACGATGACGCGGGTCTGCTCGGGCCGTGGCAGGCCCTCACCGGCTCGCCCCAGAGCCTCCACCGCCAGTTGGGCAGCACGACCGATGGGAGTGTCGTCCATCGGAGGCGGTGTTTCACGTGAAACATCCGCTCCCGTCGACTCGGTACGGGGACCGGGGACCGGATCGGTCATCGGTCCCGCGATGTTGGCGTCGGACCGCAAGGATTCACTCTCCTCGACTTCAGGCTCGCTATGAACAGAGCCTCCCATGCCTTCGGGGTCATGAACCAGTGAGCCCTGACGTTCTGTGGAGAAATCCACCTCTGTGGACAACTCCACACCTCTTGAGGAGACCAATGTCTCGTCGGGAACAGAAGCCTCTCCAAGCGACCCGAGGGGCTTCCGGTCACGGGGTTCGGCCGCGGCGCGGCCCCGACTGATGATGCCGTGCAGCAGTGAGCGACGTTTCACGTGAAACACGATGCACAGCGGCCGAGGCGGCACTGCCGCGACACTCCGGCATGGAGGGGTTCGGCAGCTTGTGTGGAGTACGTCCGGCCCTCAGCGCCGGCGTCGGGCCCGTCCCGTGCGGGCGGCCTTCGCGCGCTTCGCCGCGAACCGCACACCGCCCGGGCTCTCGCCGACCTCGACCCGCACCACCGTGGACATCGGATCCACGATGCCCTCACCCACATGCACGATGGATGTCTCCACGGCACCGAGCTTGCTCAGCGCCGTCGCCGCGCTCTTCAGCTCCTCCTCGGCGGTGTCGCCCTTGAGCGCCAGCATCTCGCCGTAGGGCCGCAGCAGCGGAATGCCCCATGTGGCCAGGCGGTCGAGCGGAGCCACGGCGCGCGCGGTCACCACGTGCACCGGAGGAAGCTTCCCCATGACCTCCTCGGCCCGGCCACGCACGACCGTCACGTGGTCCAGCCCGAGCAGCTCGACGACCTCGGTCAGGAAGTTGGTACGCCGGAGCAGCGGCTCCAGCAGAGTGATCTTGATGTCCTCCCTGACCAGTGCCAGGGGGATGCCCGGCAGGCCGGCGCCCGAGCCCACATCGCACACCGTCACTCCCTCGGGCACGACTTCCGAGAGCACCGCGCAGTTCAGCAGATGCCGCTCCCACAGGCGGGGCACCTCACGCGGCCCGATCAAGCCGCGCTGCACGCCCGCCTCGGCGAGCAGCTCCGCGTACCGGACCGCGTCCTCGAAGCGATCTCCGAACACCTCACGTGCCTGCTCGGGCGCGGGGGGAAGCTCCGCTGCCTCCGTCACGGGGGACCGTCCTTCCGTACCGTGCCGACACGGGGCGCCGACACCAGAACCACAGAACTATCAGGCTGACAAAGTTCGGCCCCGTCTGCGCAACAGACGGGGCCGGTGGAACGTAGAGCCGATCAGGCGGGAAGCACGACGACGAAGCGCTGCGGCTCCTCGCCCTCGGACTCGCTGCGCAGGCCGGCCGTCTTGACCGCGTCGTGCACGACCTTGCGCTCGAACGGGGTCATCGGGTCCAGCCTCACGGCCTTGCCACTGTTCTTGGCCTCGGCCGCGGCCTTGGCGCCCAGCTCGGACAGCTCGGTCCGCTTCTTGGCCCGGTAGCCCGCGATGTCGAGCATGAGACGGCTGCGGTCCCCGGTCTCCCGGTGCACGGCCAGACGCGTGAGCTCCTGGAGCGCCTCCAGCACCTCACCGTCACGACCCACCAGCTTCTGCAGGTCACGGCCGCCCGTGTCGCTGATGATCGAGACGGAGGCACGGTCGGCCTCGACGTCCATGTCGATGTCGCCGTCGAGGTCGGCGATGTCGAGCAGACCCTCCAGGTAGTCCGCCGCGATCTCGCCCTCCTGCTCCAGGCGGGTCAGGGTGTCTGCGCCCTCGGCAGCGGCGGAGGTGGTGCCTTCCGTCACGGGATGGACTCCTTCTTACTTCTTGGACGGGGACTTGGGCCGCTGCGGACCCTTGCGCTGCCCGGACTGGGCCCTGCTGCGGGTACTGCCGGCGGACTTGGCGTTGTCCTTCTTGGCAGGGCCGGCGGGCTTGGCATCCTCGGGCTCGTCGGACTTGGTCAGCGAGGTGGGCTCACCGGCCGCCTTGGCCGTACCGGACTGACGCTGGGACTTGGTCTGCCGCTTGGGCTGCTGCCGCTTGACGGCGGCCGCTTCCTCGGCCTGGGCGACGGCCGTGCTCTCGCTCTTGATCACCGTGCCGTCGGCCTGGGCCGCGAGGCCCTCCTTGTTCAGACCGTTGATGAACTTGCGCTCGTACTCGTTGCGGTCCCGGCCCTTCGCGACGATGGCCTTGACGATGGCGCGCTCACCGCGGCTGCGGGTCCTGCCGTGCTTGGAGACGCTCTTGGAAAGGCGCTCCAGGTACGCGGCCTGGGCCTTGGAACCCGGCGTGGGGTTGTTGTGGATGACGTACATCTGCTGGCCCATGGTCCACACGTTGGTGGTCAGCCAGTAGACGAGGACACCGACCGGGAAATTGATACCGAAGACGGCGAAGATGATGGGGAAGACGTACATCAGCATCTTCTGCTGCTGCATGAACGGCGTCTTCACCGTGGTGTCGACGTTCTTCGTCATCAGCTGGCGCTGCGTGTAGAACTGCGACAGCGACATCAGGACGATCATGATGGCCGTGACGACCCGGACATCGGTCAGCGAGGAGTTGAGCGCCTCGACCTTGTCCGCGCTGTCCGTGAACTTCGCCGCGAGCGGGGCACCGAAGATGTGGGCCTTCTGCGCGCTCTCCAGCAGGCGCTCGTTGATCACGCCGATGGTGTCGTTCGACGCGATGCTGTTGAGCACGTGGTAGAGGGCGAAGAAGAACGGTGACTGCGCCAGGATGGGAAGGCACGAGGAGAGCGGGTTGGTGCCCGTCTCCTTGTACAGCTTCATCATCTCTTCGGACTGGCGCTGCCGGTCGTTCTTGTAGCGCTCCTGGATCTTCTTCATCTCCGGCTGGAGCGTCTGCATCGCGCGCGTCGCCTTGATCTGCTTCACGAAGAGCGGGATCAGGCAGATACGGATCAGAATCACCAGGGACACGATGGACAGGCCCCAGGCCCAGCCGGTGTCAGGGCCGAAGATGGCGCCGTACACGCTGTGGAACTGGACGATGACCCAGGAGACAGGTGTCGTGATGAAGCTGAAGAGGCTGGCAATCGTGTCCACTAATCATGCTCCTTGGGCATGGGACGGGGTCTCTGCGGCCGGGCTCGAAGGGCTCGCCGGACCTGTGGGAGAGGTCCGCCCCTCGGTGGCCGGTTCGGCGGCGGAGGTCCCGCCCCCGCGTGCACGCCAGGCGTCACGCAGCATTTCGTGCCACCGCGGGCGCTTGCGCGGTGGGACATGGTCCACACCACCCGGCGACCACGGATTGCACCGGAGAATGCGCCAGGCCGTGAGCGCCGTGCCCTTGAGGGCACCGTGCCGGTCGATGGCCGTGTAGCCGTAGTGGGAACACGACGGGTAGTACCTGCACACCGGTCCCAGCAGCGGACTGATCGTCCACTGGTAGATCTTGATCAGAACCAGCAGCGGGTACTTCATCGCGCGCCCCCTCCCAGCAGCCGTCGTAGGGCGGCATCCAGGTCTCGGGCCAGTTGTGCATGGTCGGCGTCACCCGCACCGGGCAGCGCTCGTACGACTACCAGGCTACCGGGGGGCAACTGGTCGACTCGCTCGCGCATCAGATGGCGAAGCCTGCGCTTCACCTTGTTGCGCACCACCGCACCACCCACGGCCTTGCTCACGACGAAACCCGCACACGACGGGGGAGCGCTCTCCCCAGGCGCATGCGGGTCCGTGGCACCGCTACGAAGATGGACGACGAGATGCCGACTTCCTGCCCGGCGCCCTCGTCGTACCGCGGTCGCGAAGTCCTCGCGCCGCCTCAGCCGGTTCTCGGTGGGCAGCACGACGGCATGACCTGACCGGGATCAGGCGGACAGACGGGCGCGACCCTTGCTACGGCGGGACGCGAGAATCGCGCGGCCGGCACGGGTGCGCATACGCAGCCGGAAGCCGTGGGTCTTGGCGCGACGACGGTTGTTCGGCTGGAAGGTGCGCTTGCTCACTCGGGGGCTCCAGAAAGACTCGGTGTTTGCGGGGTGCCGTCCTGGCTGTCACCGTGCGCCCACGAGTAGCTCGCGTTACGCCCGAGTGCACCGCTGACCGATCACCTTGCGTGATCTGTGCCCATCGGAGGCAGGCGGCAGCAGCCATCGACAACTCGACCTGGTCACGGTACGCGCGGCTGCGCCATTCGGTCAAACCGGCGACGACTGAGGGACACTTGTCCACAGCCTGGGGACAACAACTTGAACCGTACCGGCCGCGCTGACTACCGTGGCTTGACTCCGGTTCGTTCCCTTGACGAGTCGTTTCCTTAATCCCCCCACCACCCGATTCACATCCCGACCCGTCCTCCGCATCACACGATCGAAGGACCTGTGAGAGAGCGTGCCCTGTGGCTGACGTACCTGCCGATCTTGCCGCAGTGTGGCCACGCGTACTGGAGCAGCTCCTCGGGGAGGGCCGCGGACAGGGGGTCGAGGGCAAGGACGAGCACTGGATCCGGCGCTGCCAGCCGCTGGCACTCGTCGCCGACACCGCGCTGCTCGCCGTACCCAACGAGTTCGCGAAGGGCGTGCTCGAGGGCCGCCTCGCCCCCGTCGTCAGCGAGAGCCTGAGCCGCGAGTGCGGACGCCCGATCCGCATCGCGATCACCGTCGACGACACCGTCGGCGAGCCCCCGCCGGCGCCCCGCCCCCAGCCGCGCTACGAGGAGCCCGAGCTCCCGGCCGTCCGCCAGGAACGACCCGAGCGCCCCGATCACCTGGAGCGGTCCGACCGGCCGGACCGGCAGGAGCGCGAGCCGTACGAGGGATACGACGGCTACGAGAGCTACGGCCGCCGCCGTACCGACCAGCAGCAGGGCCCCTCCGGCGACCAGCTGCCCACCGCCCGTCCCGCCTACCCGTCGGAGTACCAGCGCCCGGAGCCCGGCGGCTGGCCGCGGCCGGCGCAGGAGGAGTACGGCTGGCAGCAGCAGCGCCTCGGCTTCCCGGAGCGGGACCCGTACGCCACACCCCCGCAGGACGCCTACGGCTCCCAGGACTCGTACGGCTCGCAGGACGGCTACGGCGGCGGCCCGCCCACGCAGGACTACCGTCCGCAGCCCATGGACCGGCCGTCCTACGACCAGCAGCGATCCGACTACGACACCTCACGCGGCGACTACGACCAGCGTGACGCCAGGCGCCGTGAGCTGCCCGATCCGCCCGCCGGTTCCGGGCACGTCCACCGCGGCGGCCCGGTGGGTCCGAACCTGCCCACCACCGGCGCGCCCGGCCCGCTGGCGGCGCAGCCGGCACCGGCGGCCGGCCCCGGTGAGCCGACCGCGCGGCTGAACCCGAAGTACCTCTTCGACACGTTCGTCATCGGCGCGTCCAACCGCTTCGCGCACGCGGCCGCGGTCGCCGTCGCCGAGGCACCGGCGAAGGCCTACAACCCGCTGTTCATCTACGGGGAGTCCGGGCTCGGCAAGACCCATCTGCTGCACGCGATCGGACACTACGCGCGGAGCCTGTACCCCGGCACGCGCGTGCGGTACGTGAGCTCGGAGGAGTTCACCAACGAGTTCATCAACTCCATCCGCGACGGCAAGGGCGACAGCTTCCGCAAGCGGTACCGCGAGATGGACATCCTGCTCGTCGACGACATCCAGTTCCTGGCGGACAAGGAGTCGACGCAGGAGGAGTTCTTCCACACCTTCAACACGCTCCACAACGCCAACAAGCAGATCGTGCTCTCCAGCGACCGGCCGCCCAAGCAGCTGGTCACGCTGGAGGACCGGCTGCGGAACCGTTTCGAGTGGGGCCTGATCACCGACGTCCAGCCGCCGGAGCTGGAGACCCGCATCGCGATCCTGCGCAAGAAGGCGGTGCAGGAACAGCTCAACGCCCCGCCGGAGGTGCTGGAGTTCATCGCCTCCCGGATCTCGCGGAACATCCGTGAGCTGGAGGGCGCGCTGATCCGGGTGACGGCGTTCGCCTCGCTCAACCGGCAGCCGGTGGACCTGGGCCTGACGGAGATCGTCCTCAAGGACCTGATGCCCGGCGGCGACGACTCGACGCCGGAGATCACCTCGACGGCCATCATGGGCGCCACGGCCGACTACTTCGGCCTCACGGTCGAGGACCTGTGCGGCAGCTCCCGGGGCCGGCAACTGGTGACGGCCCGCCAGATCGCCATGTACCTGTGCCGTGAGCTGACGGACCTGTCGCTGCCGAAGATCGGCGCGCTGTTCGGCGGCCGTGACCACACCACGGTGATGCACGCCGACCGGAAGATCCGCAATCTGATGGCCGAGCGGCGCTCCATCTACAACCAGGTCACCGAGCTCACCAACCGCATCAAGGCCGGCTGAGCGGCGGCCCACGGGCCGGACGGTTCTTCGTCGAGGGCGCCCCTGGAGCGATCCGGGGGCGCCTTTTCGTGTCCCGGAGCGATGCGAGGGCGCCCTCTTCGTCTCCCGGAGCGCCTCGCCTCCTCGTGGAGCACCTCGGCGCTGTTCGATTCCGAAGCCGGGTTACGGCCTTCCTCCACAGATTCGGTGACTTTTTCCCGTCCACATCCTGGGGACCGGGAAGTTGTCCCGATCTTGTCCACAGGGCAGCCTGTCCAGGAGTCATCGGGCCAGTTCAGCGGGGTGTGGATACGTGGAAAAGCGATCTCCACAGGCTGTGGAAAAACTGGAGGTCCGCAACCCGTGCACCGAGTTGTCCACGGGCAACCCACAGGCTGGAGGCGGTTGTCCCCAGTGATCGCCCGGTTCTCCACATGTCTGTCCACTGTTCGGCAACACGACGCACTCTCTCACCGTGGCGAGTGAAAGGCGTCACACCGACCTGCCGGAGGGGCCTGTGGGAAAGAGCCTCAAACCTGGGGACGGAGCTGGGGAGAACTCGCCCCTCCCTGTGTACGGGATGTGCAGAACTTTCCGTTCTCCACAGAGACGCCCAGTTGTCCACGGCCTCCACCCACAGGACCGGTGGACAAAATCCCCGACCTGACCTGCGGAAACGAGGTTATCCACGGTATCCACAGGCCCTACTACTACTCCCAACTAGAGAGAGCGAGGAATCCGTTTCGAAGGAGGCCCTGTGCACAACTCGGTGTCTCGGCCCCGACTGCCACTCGTCACGACTTGACCCCGAGGGGCACCTACTGTCAGTGCGGTGCGTCAGACTGTTCCCGGTGTCCTTCCCCTCACCGGGGCCGACGACACCGAGTCAGACGACGAAAGCCAGGCAGGGCGAGAAGCGCCGGCAACAGCAGGAGGCGGCAACAGTGAAGATCCGGGTGGAACGCGACGTACTCGCGGAGGCAGTGGCCTGGGCGGCGCGCAGCCTCCCGGCCCGTCCGCCGGCCCCTGTCCTCGCCGGCCTGCTCCTGAAGGCCGAGGACGGCCAGCTGAGCCTGTCCAGCTTCGACTACGAGGTCTCCGCGCGGGTGTCGGTGGAGGCGGAGGTCGAGGAGGAGGGCACGGTCCTCGTCTCGGGGCGGCTGCTGGCCGACATCTCCCGCGCCCTCCCCAACCGGCCGGTGGAGATTTCCACAGACGGTGTACGGGCGACGGTGGTCTGCGGCTCCTCGCGGTTCACACTTCACACACTGCCTGTGGAGGAATACCCGGCCCTGCCGCAGATGCCGAACGCGACGGGCACAGTCCCCGGCGAGGTCTTCGCCTCCGCCGTGCAGCAGGTCGCCATCGCGGCCGGCCGTGACGACACGCTGCCCGTCCTCACCGGTGTGCGCATCGAGATCGAGGGCGACACCGTCACGCTGGCCTCCACCGACCGCTACCGCTTCGCGGTCCGCGAGTTCCTGTGGAAGCCGGAGAACCCGGAGGTCTCCGCGGTCGCCCTGGTGCCCGCCAAGACGCTCCAGGACACCGCCAAGGCGCTGACCAGCGGTGACCAGGTGATCCTGGCGCTGTCCGGTTCGGGTGCGGGCGAGGGCCTGATCGGCTTCGAGGGGGCCGGCCGCCGTACCACCACGCGCCTGCTGGAGGGCGACCTCCCGAAGTACCGCACGCTGTTCCCGACCGAGTTCAACAGCGTCGCCGTGATCGAGACCGCCCCCTTCGTGGAGGCCGTCAAGCGCGTGGCCCTGGTCGCCGAGCGCAACACCCCGGTGCGGCTGAGCTTCGAGCAGGGCGTGCTCATCCTGGAGGCCGGTTCCAGCGACGACGCACAGGCTGTGGAAAGGGTCGACGCCCAGTTGGAGGGCGACGACATCTCGATCGCCTTCAACCCGACGTTCCTGCTGGACGGCCTGAGCGCCATCGACTCCCCGGTGGCCCAGCTGTCCTTCACCACGTCCACCAAGCCGGCGCTGCTCAGCGGCCGTCCGGCGGTGGACGCGGAGGCGGACGACGCCTACAAGTACCTGATCATGCCGGTGCGGCTCAGCGGCTGACCGGTATCCCGAGCAAAGCCGCAGGTGAGGGCTGCGCATGAGCGCGTATGCCCACAGATGTGCGCGGGCGTCCGGGTTTAGGCTCGGGCGTCGGCACGTACGTGCCGACACGCCACGTCGCATACCTAAGGATCACAACTGATGGAGCTCGGTCTCGTCGGCCTCGGCAAGATGGGCGGCAACATGCGCGAGCGGATTCGCCGCGCGGGTCACACCGTCCTCGGATACGACCGCAACCCGGACCTCGCCGATGTCCACAGCCTGCGGGAGCTTGTGGACAAGCTCAGCGGCCCCCGTGTGGTGTGGGTGATGGTTCCGGCGGGCGGGCCGACCCAGTCCACGATCGACGAGCTCGCCGAGCTGCTCGAGCCGGGTGACGTCGTCGTGGACGGCGGCAACTCCCGCTGGACGGACGACGAGAAGCACGCCGAGGAGCTGGCGGCCAAGGGCATCGGCTTCGTCGACTGCGGCGTCTCGGGCGGCGTCTGGGGCCTGGAGAACGGTTACGCGCTGATGTACGGCGGCGACAAGGAGAACGTCGCCAAGGTGCAGCCGGTGTTCGACGCCCTCAAGCCGGAGGGCGACTTCGGCTCGGTGCACGCGGGCAAGGTCGGCGCGGGCCACTTCGCGAAGATGGTCCACAACGGCATCGAGTACGCCATGATGCAGGCCTACGCCGAGGGCTGGGAGCTCCTGGAGAAGGTCGACTCGGTGACCGACGTCCGGGAGGTGTTCCGCTCCTGGCAGGAGGGCACCGTCATCCGCTCCTGGCTGCTCGACCTCGCGGTGAACGCCCTGGACGAGGACGAGCACCTGGACGGGCTCCGGGGTTTTGCACAGGACTCCGGTGAGGGACGCTGGACGGTGGAGGCCGCCATCGACAACGCGGTCCCGCTGCCGGCGATCACCGCCTCGCTGTTCGCGCGGTTCGCCTCCCGTCAGGAGGACTCGCCGCAGATGAAGATGATCGCGGCGCTGCGGAACCAGTTCGGCGGCCACGCGGTCGAGAAGAAGTAGTCCACAGGGCACGTCCCGTATCCACAGGACCGCATCCAGGACCGTTTCCACGGTCCGCGACGTCAGGGAGATCGGCGGAACGACCATGCACGTCACGCATCTGTCGCTGGCCGACTTCCGGTCCTATCCCCGGGTCGAGGTCCCGCTCGACCCGGGGGTGACGGCCTTCGTCGGGCCCAACGGGCAGGGCAAGACGAACCTGGTCGAGGCGGTCGGCTACCTCGCCACCCTCGGCAGCCACCGGGTCTCCTCCGACGCCCCGCTGGTCCGCATGGGCGCCGACCGTGCGATCGTCCGGGCCCAGGTCCGTCAGGGTGAGCGACAGCAGCTCGTCGAGCTGGAGCTGAACCCGGGCCGCGCCAACCGTGCCCGCATCAACAGGTCCTCGCAGGTCAGGCCCCGGGACGTGCTGGGGATCGTCCGCACGGTGCTGTTCGCGCCCGAGGACCTCGCCCTGATCAAGGGCGACCCCGGTGAGCGGCGCCGGTTCCTGGACGAGCTGATCACCGCGCGCTCCCCGCGCATGGCCGGTGTCCGCTCCGACTACGACCGGGTGCTCAAGCAGCGCAACACCCTGCTGAAGTCGGCCGCGCTGGCGCGTCGGCACGGCGGCCGCACCATGGACCTGTCCACGCTCGACGTCTGGGACCAGCACCTCGCGCGTGCGGGCGCCGAGCTCCTGGCGCAGCGGCTGGACCTGATCGCCACGCTCCAGCCGCTGGCCGACAAGGCGTACGAGCAGCTCGCGCCCGGTGGCGGACCGGTCGCCCTGGAGTACAGGCCGTCCGCGCCCGGTGAGGCCCATACGCGCGAGGATCTCTTCGAGCAGTTGATGGCCGCGCTCGCCGAGGCGCGCAAGCAGGAGATCGAGCGGGGCGTCACCCTGGTCGGTCCGCACCGTGACGACCTGTTGCTCAAGCTGGGGCAGTTGCCCGCCAAGGGCTACGCCTCCCACGGCGAGTCCTGGTCGTACGCGCTGGCGCTCCGGCTGGCCTCCTACGACCTGCTGCGCGCGGAGGGCAACGAGCCGGTGCTGGTGCTCGACGACGTCTTCGCCGAGCTGGACGCGCGGCGGCGCGAGCGGCTGGCCGAGCTGGTGGCGCCCGGCGAGCAGGTTCTGGTGACCGCGGCGGTCGACGACGACGTACCCCATGTGCTGGCGGGCGCGCGGTTCGCCGTGTCCGAGGGGACGGTGGAGCGCGTATGACCGAGCAGGGCACGCCCGGCAGTGGTGCCGGGAAGGCACCCGAGCCGTCCGGTGTCGACCTCGCGCGCGTGGCGTTGCGCGCGGCCAAGGAGGCGGCACGCGCGCGTGGGGACGCGGCGCAGCAGCGGAAGCAGGCGCGGCGCGGCGGCCTGCGCTCCGGTGCGCGCGCCGACCGGCGCGATCCGATGGCGCTGGGTTCGGCGATCAGCCGGCTGCTCAGCGAGCGCGGCTGGGAGGCCCCGGCCGCGGTGGGCGGCGTGATGGGGCGCTGGCCGGAGATCGTCGGCGAGGACGTGGCCAAGCACTGTGAGCCGGAGCGGTACGACGAGGACGAGCGGGTGCTGGTCGTGCGCTGCGACTCCACGGCGTGGGCGACGAATCTGCGGCTGCTCGCGCCGACCCTGGTCGCGCGTCTGAACGAGGACCTCGGGCATGGCACCGTGCGGCTGATCAAGGTCGTCGGCCCCGGTGGTCCCGCCCGTCGTTTCGGGCCTCTGCGCGCTCCGGGAAGCACGGGTCCCGGGGACACGTACGGGTGATCGGGCGCCCGTTTCGGACCCTTCAGCCCTACGTGATGGACATCACATCATGCGTCTCGGCGGTGCTGTCCGGCCGTCGATGCCCGTTTCGTCGCGGCATCGCACACGGTTGCGAATCGCCACCTGACTCCTAAGTAGCCAAGGGTTGACGGCCCGAAGCGCTGAGTGCCCTTGTGGGGCTCTTGGAGCCCCCATCCGTATATCGGGAGTCGGGCGAGACCGGTTGAGGGCGGCACATGCGGACTCAGGTACCGGCAAACCCCCATCGATGTCAGTGCTACCGGTAGAATGGAAGACAATCCCGCCCCGAACGTGGGGACCGCCCGGGAAAAGCTGAGCAACGCTGATCAAGGCTTACCAACGCAACATGCCGCAGCCGCTCCGGCAACCTGCCGACGAGCCCGGCTCGTGCTGTGCCAGAAAGGGCGCTTCGTGGCCGATTCCGGCAACCCCAACGAGAACATCCCGTCCACCGACACCGGCGTCAGCGACGCGGCGAGCGCCCCGACCGGCGAGGGCGCCACGTCGTACGACGCGAGTGCCATCACCGTCCTCGAGGGCCTGGACGCGGTCCGTAAGCGACCCGGTATGTACATCGGGTCGACCGGCGAGCGGGGACTGCACCACCTGGTGCAGGAGGTCGTCGACAACTCGGTCGACGAGGCGCTGGCCGGTCACGCGGACACCATCGACGTCACGATCCTGGCGGACGGCGGCGTCCGCGTCGTCGACAACGGCCGCGGCATCCCGGTGGGCATCGTCCCCTCCGAGGGCAAGCCCGCCGTCGAGGTCGTGCTGACCGTGCTGCACGCGGGCGGCAAGTTCGGCGGCGGCGGTTACGCGGTCTCCGGCGGTCTGCACGGCGTGGGCGTCTCCGTGGTCAACGCGCTGTCGACGCGCGTCGCCGTCGAGGTCAGGACCGACGGTTACCGCTGGACGCAGGACTACAAGCTGGGTGTCCCCACCGCGCCCCTCGCCCGGCACGAGGCCACCGAGGAGACCGGGACGTCGGTCACCTTCTGGGCCGACGGCGACATCTTCGAGACCACCGACTACTCCTTCGAGACGCTCTCCCGGCGCTTCCAGGAGATGGCGTTCCTCAACAAGGGCCTGCGCATCAACCTCACCGACGAGCGCGAGTCGGCGAAGGCCACCGCCGGTGCGGACGAGGCGGGCGAGGACGAGAAGCACGAGGTCAAGGCCGTCTCGTACCACTACGAGGGCGGCATCGTCGACTTCGTGAAGTACCTCAACTCCCGCAAGGGAGACATGGTGCACCCCACCGTGATCGACCTCGAGGCCGAGGACAAGGACAGGCACCTGTCCCTCGAGATCGCGATGCAGTGGAACAGCGGTTACACCGAGGGTGTGTACTCCTTCGCCAACATCATCCACACCCACGAGGGCGGTACGCACGAAGAGGGCTTCCGCGCGGCGCTCACCTCGCTCATCAACAAGTACGCGCGGGACAAGAAGCTGCTGCGGGAGAAGGACGACAACCTCACGGGTGACGACATCCGCGAGGGTCTGACCGCGATCATCTCGGTCAAGCTGAGCGAGCCGCAGTTCGAGGGCCAGACCAAGACCAAGCTGGGCAACACCGAGGTGAAGACCTTCGTCCAGAAGGTCGTCTACGAGCACCTCAACGACTGGCTGGACCGCAACCCCAACGAGGCCGCGGACATCATCCGCAAGGGCATCGCGGCGGCCACCGCGCGCGTGGCGGCCCGCAAGGCGCGTGACCTGACCCGCCGCAAGGGCCTGCTGGAGTCGGCGTCGCTGCCGGGCAAGCTGTCCGACTGCCAGTCGAACGACCCCACCAAGTGCGAGATCTTCATCGTCGAGGGTGACTCCGCGGGCGGTTCGGCCAAGTCCGGCCGCAACCCGCAGTACCAGGCGATCCTCCCGATCCGCGGCAAGATCCTCAACGTCGAGAAGGCGCGCATCGACCGGATCCTGCAGAACCAGGAGATCCAGGCGATGATCTCCGCGTTCGGCACCGGTGTGCACGAGGACTTCGACATCGAGAAGCTCCGCTATCACAAGATCATCCTGATGGCGGACGCCGACGTCGACGGCCAGCACATCAACACCCTGCTGCTGACCTTCCTGTTCCGCTTCATGCGGCCGCTGGTCGAGGCCGGACACGTGTACCTGTCCCGCCCGCCGCTCTACAAGATCAAGTGGGGCCGGGACGACTTCGAGTACGCGTACTCCGACCGCGAGCGCGACGCGCTGATCGAGATGGGCCGCAACGCCGGCAAGCGCGTCCGCGAGGACTCCGTCCAGCGCTTCAAGGGTCTCGGTGAGATGAACGCCGAGGAGCTGCGCGTCACCACGATGGACCAGGAGCACCGGGTCCTCGGCCAGGTCACCCTGGACGACGCCGCCCAGGCCGACGACCTGTTCTCGGTCCTCATGGGCGAGGACGTCGAAGCCCGCCGCGCGTTCATCCAGCGCAACGCCAAGGACGTCCGCTTCCTCGACATCTGAGTCGGTCTCAGCTGACCGCACCAGGAAGGACCTTCACCAGCAATGACCGACGAGAACACTCCTGTGACGACGCCCGAGGGCGACGCCCTGGCCATGCGCGTCGAGCCCGTCGGGCTCGAGACGGAGATGCAGCGCTCGTACCTCGACTACGCGATGTCCGTCATCGTCTCGCGCGCGCTGCCGGACGTCCGTGACGGCCTCAAGCCCGTGCACCGCCGCGTGCTGTACGCCATGTACGACGGCGGCTACCGCCCCGAGCGCGGCTTCTACAAGTGCGCCCGCGTCGTCGGCGACGTCATGGGCAACTACCACCCGCACGGCGACAGCTCCATCTACGACGCCCTGGTGCGCCTCGCCCAGCCCTGGTCGATGCGGATGCCGCTCGTCGACTCCAACGGCAACTTCGGCTCGCCGGGCAACGACCCGGCGGCGGCCATGCGCTACACCGAGTGCAAGATGGCGCCGCTGTCGATGGAGATGGTCCGCGACATCGACGAGGAGACCGTCGACTTCACGGACAACTACGACGGCCGTTCCCAGGAGCCGACCGTCCTGCCGGCCCGCTTCCCGAACCTGCTGATCAACGGTTCGGCCGGTATCGCGGTCGGCATGGCGACCAACATCCCGCCGCACAACCTGCGCGAGGTCGCGGCCGGAGCCCAGTGGTACCTGGAGAACTTCGAGTCCTCGCACGAGGAGCTGCTGGACGCGCTCATCGAGCGCATCAAGGGCCCCGACTTCCCGACCGGCGCCCTGGTGGTCGGCCGCAAGGGCATCGAGGAGGCGTACCGCACGGGCCGCGGCTCGATCACCATGCGCGCGGTGGTCGAGGTCGAGGAGATCCAGAACCGCCAGTGCCTGGTGGTCACGGAGCTGCCCTACCAGACCAACCCCGACAACCTCGCGCAGAAGATCGCCGACCTGGTGAAGGACGGCAAGATCGGCGGCATCGCCGACGTCCGCGACGAGACGTCGTCCCGGACCGGCCAGCGCCTGGTCATCGTGCTGAAGCGGGACGCGGTCGCCAAGGTCGTCCTGAACAACCTCTACAAGCACACCGACCTGCAGACCAACTTCGGCGCCAACATGCTGGCGCTGGTCGACGGCGTGCCGCGCACGCTCTCCCTGGACGCGTTCATCCGGCACTGGGTGAACCACCAGATCGAGGTCATCGTCCGCCGTACGCGCTTCCGGCTGCGCAAGGCCGAGGAGCGGGCGCACATCCTGCGCGGCCTGCTGAAGGCCCTGGACGCCATCGACGAGGTCATCGCGCTGATCCGGCGCAGTGACACCGCGGAGATCGCGCGCGGGGGCCTGATGGACCTCCTGGAGATCGACGACATCCAGGCCAACGCCATCCTCGAGATGCAGCTGCGCCGGCTGGCCGCCCTGGAGCGCCAGAAGATCGTCCAGGAGCACGACGAACTCCAGGCGAGGATCAACGAGTACAACGAGATCCTCGCCTCCCCGGTCCGCCAGCGCGGCATCGTCAGCCAGGAGCTGGCCGCGCTCGTCGAGAAGTACGGCGACGACCGCAAGACGAAGCTGATCCCCTACGAGGGCGACATGTCCATCGAGGACCTGATCGCCGAGGAGGACATCGTCGTCACGGTCACGCGCGGCGGCTACATCAAGCGCACCAAGACCGACGACTACCGGGCCCAGAAGCGCGGCGGCAAGGGCGTGCGCGGCACGAAGCTCAAGGAAGACGACATCGTCAACCACTTCTTCGTGTCCACCACCCACCACTGGCTGCTGTTCTTCACCAACAAGGGCCGGGTCTACCGGGTGAAGGCCTACGAGCTGCCCGACGCCGGCCGGGACGCGCGCGGGCAGCACGTGGCGAACCTGCTGGCCTTCCAGCCGGACGAGACGATCGCCCAGATCCGCGCGATCCGGGACTACGAGGCGGTGCCCTACCTGGTCCTGGCCACCAAGGCGGGCCTGGTGAAGAAGACACCGCTGAAGGACTACGACTCCCCGCGTGCGGGCGGTGTGATCGCGATCAACCTGCGGGAGCAGGAGGACGGTTCCGACGACGAACTGATCGGCGCCGAACTCGTCTCGTCCGACGATGATCTGCTGCTGATCAGCAAGAAGGCGCAGTCGATCAGGTTCACGGCGACCGACGACACACTCCGTCCCATGGGCCGTGCGACCTCAGGCGTCAAGGGCATGAGTTTCCGCGAAGGGGACGAGCTGCTCTCGATGAATGTTGTTCGACCCGGTACGTTCGTGTTCACTGCCACAGACGGCGGGTACGCGAAGCGGACCGCCGTCGACGAGTACCGCGTCCAGGGTCGCGGCGGCCTCGGCATCAAGGCTGCCAAGATTGTCGAGGACCGCGGCACCCTCGTCGGCGCGCTGGTGGTCGAGGAGACCGACGAGATCCTCGCCATCACGCTGTCGGGTGGTGTGATTCGTACGCGAGTCAACGAGATCAGGGAAACCGGCCGTGACACCATGGGCGTCCAACTGATCAATCTGGGCAAGCGCGATGCCGTGGTCGGCATCGCCCGTAACGCCGAGGCTGGACGCGAGGCGGAGGAAGTCGACGGCGACGTGGCCGTGGACGAGACCGCCGACGGGGACGCGACCGCCGGCACGGACGAGGGTGAGGCGCCCTCGTCCGAGTAGCACGAGGAGTGAGTCAGCGTGAGCGGAGCCACGGGCGCCGGACCGGCCGGTACCAACAGGGGAACGGACGGCGGCGGCCGTGGCTCCGCCGCGCCGGCGGCCGATCCGCACACGACCAATCTCAAAGCGATCAAGGCGCCCGTCAAGGGTGTCTCCTCGTCCAGCAGGCAGGGATCCCAGGGGGGGACCGTGACGGACACCCGAGGCCCGCAGCAGGCCGCGCCCGACCAGGGCGCCGCCGCTCAGGCGGCCTCGCCGCTGCCGGGGGAACGGCAGTCGCAGCAGGAGGCGGGCCCGTACCACCCGCCGCAGGCCTACGCGGCGCAGGCCGGCACGGCGGCCGGCCAGACCGGCGCGGTACGGCGTCCCCGCACGGGGGCGCGCACCACCCCGCGCGTGCGCAAGGCGCGTCTGCGGGTGTCGAAGGCCGACCCGTGGTCGGTGATGAAGGTCAGCTTCCTGCTCTCCATCGCGCTCGGCATCTGCACGATCGTCGCGTCCGCGGTGCTGTGGATGGTCATGGACGCCATGGGCGTGTTCTCGACGGTCGGCAGCACGATCTCCGAGGCGACCGGCTCCAACGAGTCGAACGGCTTCGACCTCCAGTCGTTCCTGTCATTGCCCAACGTCCTGATGTTCACGACGATCATCGCGGTCATCGACGTCGTCCTGGCGACGGCGCTGGCGACGCTCGGCGCGTTCATCTACAACCTCTCCGCGGGTTTCGTGGGCGGTGTCGAGCTGACGCTGGCCGAGGACGAGTGAGCTGCTCACAGCGGCCTCCCCGCCCGTTCTGAGGGCCCCGCGACAACCGATTTTGGGACTGCCCCGGTCGTGCGCTAATCTTCAGGAGTCAGCGCGCGGGACACACACCGCAGAGCGCGGCGGGGCTATAGCTCAGTTGGTTAGAGCGCATCCCTGATAAGGATGAGGCCACAGGTTCAAATCCTGTTAGCCCCACCAGCGAAAAGACCCCCGAGCCATCAGGCCGGGGGTCTTTTGACACCAGCGGTTGACACCAACGGCGGTCAGCCGATGAGTGGATCTTCCAGCAGCTCGGCGAGCATGCCGACCGCTTCCCGCTCACTGTCGCCGACCACGTGGGTGTACACGTCCATGGTCATGCTGATCTGACTGTGCCGGAGGATCGCCTGTGCGACCTTGGGGTGCACCTTCAGGAAGGCGAGCAGGGTCCCGCAGGTGTGCCGAGCGAGGCGGACCGTGATCCGGCGGACGCCGGCGCGCTTCACGAGCCGCTCGAAGGTCCGGGAGAAGCCCACCGGGTCGATCATGCCGCCATGCTCGGAGGAGAAGATCAGGTCATGGTCAGGTTCCTGCGACCAGTGCTCACCGGCGATCTTCCGTTCCAGCTCCTGCAGCTCCCGGCGCTCCTCCAGGGCACGGGCGCAGAACTCCGGAAGCGGGAGCACGGCCTGTGAGGACTCCGTCTTGAGGTCCTTGAGGACCAGGCCGACGCCCTTGACGCGCTGCACTTGCTTGACCGGGGTGAAGTGGCCGGCCTCGAAGTCGATGTCCTGCCAGCGCAGCCCGAGCACCTCGCTGCGACGGAGGCCGAGGACCAGGACGAGGACACAGGCCGCGTAGAGCCGGTGGGCACGAGCCGAACGCAGGAAGGCGATCGCCTCCCGAGCGTTCCACGCCGTGCCCTTGTCCTTGGTGACCTTGGGCATGTCGACCAGGAGGGCGACGTTTCGCGTGACCAGCTCTTCCCGGATGGCCCGGTTGAGGGCGTTGCGGAGGA
This sequence comes from Streptomyces sp. NPDC014676, assembly GCF_043084105.1. Lineage (NCBI taxonomy): Bacteria > Bacillati > Actinomycetota > Actinomycetes > Kitasatosporales > Streptomycetaceae > Streptomyces > Streptomyces sp. NPDC014676. Next base: position 89,022 of record NZ_JBIBZI010000004.1, read on the forward strand.
CACGGAGGACCTCGAAGCGGGCGGAGGCGCCGACCTGCTCACGTCTCAGCGCGGCCATGAAGGCGCGGATCTGCGCCGGGGTGAGCTTGACCAGTGGCTTTTTGCCGAGATGCGGCAGCAGGTACAGCCGCACCTTCGACTCGTACTTGACGTACGTGTTGTGCTCACGTTCCGGTGCCACGATGTGCTCCAGCCAGTACGACAGCCACTCGCCGAGCGTCCAGGAGCGGGAAGGCACCGGAATGCCGTTGCGCTCCTGGTCCTGGAGCTTGCCGAGCTTCTCGTTGGCTTCGTCCCACGTGGCACCGTAGACGGTCTTGCGGACGCGGTTGCCGTCCGTGTCGGTGACGTACGCGCGGCCCATGTAGCGGCCATCTGCCCGCCTTGAGATCGTGCCTCCGCCGTTGGGACGCCTCTTGGCCATCAGGCGCCCCTCTCGATCTGACCTCGGATGAAGTCACCGACCGAGTCAGCCGGGATACGCCGACAGCCGTCGACTTTGATGGAGGCCAGGCGGTGAGTGCGGATCAGGTCGTAGACCTTGGTCCTGCCCACCTTCAGCCGCGCCATGACCTCCGGCACGGTGAGCAGTTCGGGGACGACGGTGGTCATGCGGCGGCTCCTTCCAGGTCGAGCAGGGCGGGTAGTTCCTCGCGGGCGGTTTCGCGGTTGTACTGGATGTCACGGCGGATGTTGGCGGCGAGCCAGGACTCGCCGGGGGTGTGGCCGTGGCCGGCGTAGGTCCAGTGGGCGAGGGTCAGGGTGGTTGCTTCCTCGTCGTCGGGGTCGGGCAGGCCGAGGGCGGCGCGTTGCTGGGTGGCGCGGTAGTCGGCGCGGACCTGGCGCAGGGCGCCGAGAGTGGTGGAGTAGCTGCGGGACTTGGTGGAGAAGTGGCCGCGGAAGCCGAGCATGTGGGCCCACTGAGCCAGCAGCCGATCGCGGTAGAGCGGCTGGAGGTCGATGCACGCGGCCATCAGGCGCCGGGCGTGCTCGGGGATCTCCAGGCGTGCGAGGTCTTCGCCCAGCCCGGTGCCCTGACAGGTGGCGCAGCGGCCGAGTGCTGAGCCGGCGCGGTCGTAGCGGGGGGAACGGCCGGTGCCCCGGCAGGTACGGCAGTGCACGGGGGCGTCCGTGGCACCGGTGGTCTCGGCTGCCTTGGTGGCGTACTTGGCGACGTAGGAGGCGACTGCCTGTTCGCTGATCTCTTCACCGTCGCCGAAGGCTTGGATCGGTCGTACGTCGAGCTGGGTGCCCCAGCGCAGCGTGCGGGCCGGCTGGTCCCCGGCGGCGGGGACGTCGACGCCGACGCGGGCGGCGGCGGCATGGATCGCGTCGGTGAGCAGGTCGAGGGTGGCCCACGCGGGCGGGGGGTCGTCGGGCCCGTCGGGTCCGTCGAAGCGGATCACGGCATGGAAGTGCACCGCCCCGCGCTTCTGGTACTCGGCGACCTTGCCGAAGGAGACGCGGGACTGTTCGCGGGCGTCCTTCTGTGTGAGTCCGGCGCGCTTGGCGATCTCGCGGCGGAGGTAGATCGTGAAGTAGCGCCACAGTTCGGAGGCGTGGTTGTTCCACAGCACCGCGCCGGCGTAGTCGTAGGTGTCGGGGTCGAGCGGGGTGCCTAGCTCGGGAGCGTCTTCGCTGTGGCGGGTGCCGCAGCGGCAGGGCCGGTTTCCGGTCCGGTTGTGGACCGGGCCGAACGAGGGCGCGGTGAGGGTGGCGAAGACCCGCGGGTGGTCCCGGATCGTGTGCGGGGTGCCCTTGGCGGGGTCGCCGACGAGGCCGGCGCGGATCAGGTGGTAGGTGTCGCCCGCATAGGTCCAGGCGCAGGACGGGCAGCGGGAGGCGCGGCGGTTGCCGCAGGCGACGCGGAGCCGTCCGCCGGGTTCGGTGTCGGTCGAGTACGCGTGCAGCACGTGCCCGGTGGCAGCGTCGCGGGTGACGGTCGAGCCCATCAGGTGGATGGGGTCGGAGCAGCCGCCGGTACGGCGGATCTGGTCCTGGAGGCGGTCGAAGCCGGTGGACCCGGCCAGCCTCAGCACGTCGGCGAGGGTGGCCGGGTCCAGGCCCGCCATGGTGGCGGCGTCGGTCACGCGGTCACCTCCCGACCCGGACGACACCGGCGGGGGCGGTGTGGCCGGTGCCCTTACAGGCGGGGCAGGCGACACGGAGGGTGGCGCGGGTGCCGTCGGCGTGGCGAGTGCCGGTGGTGATCGAGGCGGTGGCGAAACCGTCGCAGTCGCGGCAGACACGTATGTTCCGGGCGTGCTGGGGCATGATGAGGTCTCCCTTTCGGGTCCGTTGGATCTGGAATGGGTGCAGGCGCCCGGAGCGGCGGAAGTTTGGCGACCGAGGCCGCTCCGGGGGCCGTTCAGTTGTGGACGTTGCGCCTTCCGTGGCCCTTGGCCGCGTACATGCCGGCGTCGGCGTGGGACAGGGCGTCGGTGAGGGCAGCGACCGGCAGGTCGGTGCGGTGGCAGAAGCCGACCGAGGCGGAGACCGGCAGCAGGCGCCCGTCATGGGCCACAGGCCGGGCGAGGGCCGTTTGCAGCGCGGTCGCGCCGGGGGTGTGAGCGGGGTCGGTGACGATTGCGACGAACTCGTCTCCGCCGAGACGTGCGGCGACGCCGTGGCGTCCGCACCAGTCGCGCAGTCGGCGGGCGGTCGCGGCGAGGACGGCGTCACCGGCGGCATGGCCGTACGTGTCGTTGATGGCCTTGAAGTCGTCCAGGTCGATCAGGGCGACCAGCGCGGCCGGGTGCCGGGTGAGCAGGTGTTCGGCGCGGGCGGTCCATCCGGCGCGGGTGTGCAGGCCGGTCAGCGGGTCGCGGCGAGCGGTGGCCAGGCGGCGCAGGAGCAGTCCGCCGTGGACGGCCCAGCCGAGCGCCGGTAACGCGGCGGCGATCACGGTTTCCATGGCTCACCGCCCCTTGTGCATGTCGTTGACGAGCAGGCGCAGGACGACGGCGACCAGGGCGACGGACACGCCGGTGATGGCGACCGCGAGGAGCATGGAGACCAGGACCGCGCCGACGACCAGGACCACGGCACCACCGCCGGCGGCGAGGGCGAGCGCGCTGCCGGGGGTGAGCTGGACCGTGGGCCGGGACGCGACCGGAGCCGGGGTGACCGGTGCAGGCGGCGAGGTCGGAGTGCCGGGGGTGATGGTGGTCGGCTCGACGACGACCGCGGGTGGGGTGACCCGGCCGGTGGGCTGGGGCATGGACGGGAGCTTGGGTCGGAACATGAGCGGGTCTCCTTACTTGACGACGGTGGCGAGGGCGGGAGCGAGGATGCTGTCGGCGAGGAGGTAGCCGCCCAGGAGGAGCACGGCCACGAGCCACCACGGCGGGCGGATGAGCTTGACGCCGAGGAAGCCGACGGCGAGCAGGGCGAGCCAGAGCGGAACGTCCATGACGCGCGGTCCTCCTATGCCTTGCAGCGGTGGGTACGGGCGGCGAGTTCGGCGCCGGCGCGGTCCCGGTAGTTGGCGGAGAAGCCGCAGCCGGGGGCGGTGCAGGCGGCGGTGTGCCGGTCACGGCCCCGGCCGTCGTAATACGTGGCGACCTGCACGGGGCCGATGCGGACGCGGTCACGGAAGCGGCGGTACACGGCCATGAGGTCAGCCCTCCTGTCGGAGGCTGGGGCCGGGGAACGCGGCGAGGATGCGGGCGGCGGCGTCGGCGTCCGGGGTGCGGTCGGCGGCTTCCTCGGCAAGCAGCCGGGCCAGGGCAGGACGGCCGGTGACTGCCATCTCGCGGGCGGCATCGATGAAGTCGGCGGCGCAGTCGAAGGACCGGGACATGAGACGAGTTCCTTTCCGATCAGGTGAGCTGGAGTTGCGCGGCGATGGCGTCGGTCATCGGGGCGGGTAGGCCGAGCCGGGCCGACAGGACGTCGGCGGGTATCGGTGCGCCGGTCGAGGCACGGTGTGCGTCGGCGATCTTCCGGGCGTGGTCGAGCAACGCGGCCGGGACGATCGGTACGGCGGCCGGGACGGGTGGCGGTGGTGCCGGTGAGAGTTCCGGCGCGGGAGCCGCGGGCGGAGCGGGGTCGGGTTCGTCGGTGCGGTGCATCTCGACTTCCGGCGCGGCCGGTTCGTCGTCCACGGGCTGTGCGGGGGCGGCCGGTTCGGCGGGAGTGTGGACCAGGAGGGTTCCGCCGAGGAAGGCCAGCGCGGGCCAGCCCGCGACGAGGATGCGCAGCCAGGCGGGCACATGGTCGAGGTCGAGGAGTCCGGCGGTCGCAACGTTCGCGCCGAGGGATGCGGTCAGGGCGATGACGAACCAGGTCCAGGCCGAGCGGTCCCGGCGGGCGGTACGCAGTCGGCGCCAGGCGGCGACAAGGAGCAGGTCGACCGAGACCGGGTAGGCCCAGGCCTTCCAGCCGGTCTGTCCGGCAGCGGCGGCGAGGTCGTGCAGGTGGGCGAAGGACAGCGCACCGGCGATGACGGCTTGGACGAGTACGGCGTCTGGGCGGATCGAGCGGGGCATGGGGCACCTCCCTTCGAGGGGGTGTCGGGCCAGGGGCGGGCGGGGAGCAGGCGTCCGGCCGCCCAGCCCCGGGCGGTGTCAGTCGGTGACCGGGCGGGGCTTGACCAGCGACGGACCGGTCGCCGGCGCCTCGACGGGCGCGTAGGGGCGGAACGGTTCGAGGGCGGGAAAGTCCGGCACCAGGTGGGCGAACTCTCGGCAGGTCGCGACGACTTCCGCGCGGGACGTGTTCGGGGTGCGGATCTTCGACCAGCCGCCCGTGGAGTCCGCCGCGACAGCCGTCCCGGGACGCTCCATCGGGATCAGGCTCGCGACCGGCACCGCGTCCGGGGCGACGTCGGCCAGGCCCATTTCGGCGGTCTGCTTGTCGTTGACGCGGTGCACCACGCGGCCGGTGAGCTGGGCGCGGAGCATGGTGGCGCCCTTGCCCAGGTCGGAGCCGAAGCGCTGCCCGCAGATCTCCAGGTGGATACCGACCGCGCGGGCCATCTGTGCCAGCCGGATCAACGCGGTTACGATCTTCTCGCGGCGTTCCTCGTCCTTCTTCGAGGAGATCAGGAACAGTTCCGCCACCTCGTCGACCAGGACCACAACCGGCACCGGCCGCAGACCGGCGGGCAGCTCCCACACGTCGGAGACGCCGTGCCCGCTCAGCAGGTCGAAGCGGTCCTCCATCTCCGACACCAGCACCGCGAGCAGCGCGGCGGCGTCATCGGGGGTGGTGACCAGCGCCGACAGCCGCGGAGCGAGCGCCCGCTGCTCGACACCGCGCTTGCAGTCGATCCCGACCAGCGCCACAGGCAGTTGAGCCAGGCCCTTGATCAGGTTCCGCAGGTACATCGACTTGCCCGAGTGGTTCGCGCCCAGGGTGAGCGCCATCGGGGCTTTGCGGTAGTCCCGCTCGAAGGCGGTCCCGTCCTCCCGCAGTGCCACCGGCACCACCAGGTCGTGCGGAGCGGCATGGCGCGGCATGCGCACCCGGCGCAGCACGTCATAGCCGGTCATGCGCAGTTCCACGAACCCCGGCTTGGTCTCCACCACGGTCACGGAGTGCACGCCCCAGGCGTGCCGCAGCCGCTCCGAGGAGGCGATCACGTCGGCGGGCTCCAGCCCGGCCGGAAGACGCAGCGTGACCCGCAGGCCGGTCGAGGTGGGACGAACCCGGCGGATCTTTGGCGGTACCGGCTGCACCTCGCGACGGGCGACGTTACGGGTCACGAACGCTCGTAGGCCGGACGGCTGCACCGTCAACCCGCACACGTCCATGGTCGACCGGTAGGAGAAGGTGAACCGGCCCCAGGTGACCGGCATCCCGACCAGCGACCAGTACACGCGCGGAGCCCGGACCTTGGCGTACCCGAGGCCGCCGGCGCCCGCTAAGGCTCCCGTGGCCTCCAGCCATATCGTCAGGTCAGCCATGGTCAGGCCGCCGGGGTGATCGCGACCGCGCGGAACGAGATCCCGTGCCGCTTCTCGCCGTTGAAGGTGTTCTCCCAGTCGCGGGCCTTGAGGCCGACCACCCGCACCGGCATGCCCGGCGTCAGACCCTCCGGGTAACCCGTCTCCGGGACGGTCACCTGGTAGAGGTTGCCCTCACCCTCGTCCGAGACCAGCAGGCCCACGGTCGACAGGCTCGCGCCGGTCTCCCGGTCCAAGGCCCGCTCCCCGGTCTTCTTGTTCGCCATCTTCGGTTCCGGCGCGGTCGCCACGAACACCACGGCGGTCGAAAGGTCGATCTTGAAGGACGGCATCAGTACTCCCAGCGTTGATGTCGGAGCAGCCCGATAGGGCCGCAGGATGCCCGCTGTCCTAGGACTGCGAGCCACTGGGAGAGATAGTGCATCGCAGTCCCAGGACTGTCAACAGTCCTGGGACTATGTTTCACTAGACTTCGTCGAGAGGGGTTCTAGATGGCGCCCAAGTGGCGAGAGCTGGCGGACAAGCTGGCCGAGCAGATCAGAAGGGGTGAATACGCCCCTGGCCAGCAGCTTCCGCACATCAGAACGCTTGTCGAGGCAGGCGAAGGCTCCAAGTCCACCGTGCATGCCGCCTACAAGGCGCTGGAAGCCGAAGGCCTGGTCACCTCGTCGCGTGGCCACGGCACCGTCGTGCGCCAGCAAGTTCCCCTCAAGCGCTTGGGTATCGCCCGCTACGACAAGGCCAAGTGGCGGGACGGCGACGAGGTCGCCTTCATCGCGGACCGCGTGGCCTCCGGACGGGGGTACCGCCGGAACGAGCAGACCCAGACGGTCAGCCGCGTCGTAGCGCCACCGGAGGTGGCAGCCGCACACGGACTCCCCGAAGGCGCCGAGGTCTACGCCCGCGCGCGGCTGGTCAAGGAAGGCGATCAGCCGACGCACACCCTGACCAGCTACTACCGGCCCGAACACGTGGAGGGCACGCGACTGGTGGACCCCACGCCGGGGCCCGCCGGCCGAGGCGGCGGATTTCGCGTGCTGTACGACGCGGGTTACGAGATCGATCACATGAGGGAGCGACTGTTCGCCCGTGCCGCCACCCCGGACGAGGTGAAGCAGCTCCAGCTACCGCCGGGCGAACCGGTCGTCGAGCTGCATCGGACGACCTACACGGCCGACGGCACCGTCGTGGAGTTCGCCATCGGGGTACACGCGGCATCGCGCTTCGCGTGGGAGTACGACTTCAAGGTGCCCGACTCGGCGAAGGACGGGGAAGGACAGCAGTGATCTCGACACAGGATTGGGCAGACGCCCGGCGCGTGTGGGACTACCACCAGATGTGCCACCCACCCCGGCCGTGCTCGGTTGCCATCGGACTCGGCAGTCACGACCTGGGCGTGGCCGACACCGCAGTGGACCTGTACAAGCGAGGCATGGCACCCCTACTCCTGTTCACCGGCGCCACCAGCCCCACGACACGGGAACGCATGCCCCGCGGTGAAGCCGTCCACTACCAGGAACGGGCACTGGAGCTCGGTGTCCCCAGCACGGCCGTTCTCGTCGAACCACGCGCCCGCAACACGGGCGAGAACATCCGCTTCTCACGCGAGGTGCTGGAAGAGGCCGGCATCGAGGTGTCCTCGGTGCTCCTGATCAGCAAGCCCTACGAGGAGCGGCGAGCGTACGCCACCGCACGCAAGCTCTGGCCCGAAGTCGAGATCGTCAGCGCTTCCACTCCGATGACGCTCGACGAGTACGTCGACTCCATCGGTGACGCCCGCCTGGTGATCGACATGCTGGTCGGTGCGCTCCAGCGGCTGATGATCTACCCGGAGCAGGGATTCATGATCAGCCAACCGGTACCCGCCAACGTGCTCGAGGCATACGAGCGCCTGTGCCAAGCCGGATTCACGAGCCGACTCCTGACCACCGACGTACCTTCGGCTTGACCCAGGCCAGGGCGAGAGCTGTTACAGGTTTCTCTACCTCATCAAGGCCCGCGCGAGGCGCGGGCTGGCCCCTTGGGCTCGGCCCCTCTGCGCCTTCGGCGCCGGGGCCGGCCCATGGGGCCGCAGCAAAGCAACGGCCCGAGAGTAGAGCCCGCATAGCGCGGTGACGGTCAAGGCAATGCCTCCGGCGGGGGATCGGCCGGCACCGGGATGGAGGGGGCGCCATCGCCGACTGCGGGCCTGTAGGTGGCGTGCGTGGGGAGCTCCCATCCCGTCCACCGCCGACCCAGGCAGAGCCGAGCAGACGCGGCCCCTGGCGTCCAGGTCGTTCGTACAGTAGCGCGCTCCACCTGGACGCCAGGAACCACGCCCGCTCCACGGTGTGTGGGTCGACGGCGGACGGGATGGGAGCTGGGTGAGTGGTGGGCTGAGCTGTAGGAGCGACGCTGCGCCTGTAACCTTCCGCCGCAAGCGGAGGAGTGGGGGAAGCATGGACGTCTGGTATTTCTTCATGGCGGTACCGTTTGTCGGGATCGCCATGTTCTGCGCTTTCGGGGCATTTGTGGACTTCTTCAACCATGCTGATTCGCAAAGAAGTAGAAACCTGAAGATATATCCCGTCGTCGGTTTGGTGAGCTTGGCGGTGGGTCTGTTCCTTCTGTCGCTCTGAGAGCCCTTAGCGTCGGCGGCAGGGCGACTGCAGTTGACGGAGCTGCGCAAGGCGGGGTTGGCGTACGCGCAACCTGGCATCGGGGCGGCCGTCACTGAGCTGCCCAAGCGGTGGTTGTCAAGCGGCCCACTGGTGTCTGACACCAGTGGATGACACCAACAGCCCCGTACACCGCCGGATCGAGGCGCACCAGGACGACCGGCAGAAGGCCGCCGAGCAACCGAGAGCCAGGGGCGGCAGGGTCCCATGATCGACCTGATAAGGATGAGGCCACAGGTTCAAATCCTGTTAGCCCCACCAGCACGAAGACCCCCAGTCGGTACCGACTGGGGGTCTTCGGCGTCCGCAGGTGGCATCGGCCGGTGAGCGGCCCCGGTACCTTGCTCAGAGGGACGAGATCCAGACGACGACCCCGACGGGGACGAGGGCACACGCGAGGCCGAAGGCCAGGCATGCGTAGGCCAGCACCTTGAAGGCCTCGTGCTTCTGGGCCCGGCACGCCGCGAAGCAGGTGAAGCCGATGATGGCGAGGCACGGCAGGGTGATGAAGACGAACCCGAGTGCTGCCATGACTCCCCCGGTCCGTCCGCCCGCCCCGTAGCGGGAACCTACAGCAGTGATCGCGGCGGCTGACGTCCGTCCCCTGCCGTGGACAGCGAAGAAGACCCCGGTCGGATGTCGACCGGGGTCTTCTGGTGCCGGCTCGGGCCGTGGTGCCGTACGCGAGTTCGCCAGGACTCGGGGAGGCGGCGACGGCGCGAGGAGGAGGTGGCGGAGGCCCTGGGATCAGCGCTGGAGGGGGATGCGGCCGGCGGCGGGTTCCGTGCGGGTGGACGTCGTGTCGTCGGAACAGTCCGCGGAGCCGGGCTCCGCCGTCGTGTCCGAGAGCGGACGGTGCCGACAACTGGGAGACTTGCCGTGGGCCTCGGCGTGGATGCGCTGTTTCATCGTGGGGGGCAGGGCCCTGGCCAGTGACCGGGGCCGCAGGGGCGTCGTCGGCGCCGACATGTTCGGGGTGCTGTCGCTGTTGCGCGTCTTGTCGGTCTGCGGTACGGCCGCGGAAGCGGTCGTGGTGATGAGTCCGAGCGCCGTGCACAGCGCGAGGAAGGCGGTGACGATGGCGTTCCACAGCTTCATGACCTTGTTCCGGGCCACGGCCCCTCACTTTCGGGTTGGGCGATTTGCGTACTTTCCTCATGATGTGTATGGGGCTCGCGAAGTGGTGGACCGACGCTCGTGGCGCGTGGATGTTCAGATGAACACCACACAGATGGGTGCATAGGCGGAGAAAAGATGTGAAGGCGGCAGGGAAGTCGCCAAAGTGACCGTCCGTGCGGATGTGATCACCCTCTGGCCGGATCGCCGTACTCCGCTTCTACTGCGCCGTCCCGGAGGGCAGTTGGCGGAGCCGACGCAGGTCACCGATCGGTATCGACCGGTGTGTATAGTCGGGCGGCAGAGGTCCCCTACGTCAAGGAAAGACGAGGTCGCGCGGTGAAGAAGCTTCTCCTGGTCGCACTGGCCGCCATCGGCGGGCTCCTCGTGTACCGCCAGATCCAGGCGGATCGCGCCGAGCAGGATCTGTGGACGGAGGCGACTGACTCCGTGCCCACGGGTTCGTGAGTACCGACATCCGACGCTGAACAGACCCCGGCCGCCCACGCGGTCGGGGTTTTGTGTGTGCCGGGGACTTGTCCGAGGGCCTCGTCCGCGGGGCAGGATGTGGGCGCGGTGCGACGTCCGGGCGACGACGAGGGGTGGCGCGTGAGAGGACGGCGGGGTAGGGCCCGGGCTGGGCGCGTCGGGCCCCCGGCCGGTGGACGCGCGGGCGTGGTGACGCTCGCGTCCGTGACGGTGCTGGCGCTGGCCGGTGTGCTGCCGGGGCGGGTGGCCGCCGCGGACGAGGCCGCCGACGACACCGGGGCCTATGCCTTCGCCGAGGACGCGCGGAGGATCGACGGCACCGCGAGCACCGCGGACGCCGTGGAGCTGGAGCCCGGCCGCACCTACCGGAGCACCCTCCCGGCGAGCGGCGCGGTCCACTACCGCCTCGAACTCGACGCCGCCACGAGCACCTACGTCTCCGCCACCGCCGCGCCCCCGGCAGGCCGCACCGCCTCCGTCATCGACGGGGTCAAGGTGTCCGTGCAGGACGGCGAGGGCCGCTCCTGCGACGTGGACACGGCGAGCTTCGGCACCGCCGGCAGCAGGCATCCGGTCGCCGCGTGGGCCATGCGGGAGATCTCACCCGGGAGATCACTCTGCCAGGAGGCCGGTACGTACTACCTGAGCGTCGAACGCGTCGACCCGGCCGGGGAGGGCTCCTCCCCCGGCCCCTGGGAGATGGAGCTCACCGCGGTGGCGGAACCCCCTGTGGAGCAGGCCGGTGCACCGAGCGCGCCGAAGGAGTGGAATTCCGCCCCTCCCCAGGCCCTCACCGGGAAGCCCGAACGGCGCTCCGGAGGCGCGGGCTTTTCCCGGGCCACCCCCGTCGGCCAGGGGGTCTGGCGGGACGACATCCGCCCCGGCCAGACACTCTTCTACAAGGTCCCCGTCGACTGGGGCCGGCAGCTCTACGCCACCGCCGAACTGGGCGGTTCGGGCAAGGGCGTCAGAGGCTATACCGCCGCCGCGCTGGACCTGGACCTCTACAACCCCGTACGCGGTCGCGTCGTGGACGTGGGCGTCGGCTACGACGGCGGCCGGAAGGCGGAGAGCCTCGCGCCCCTCCCGCCGGTCGCGTACGCCAACCGGCACGCCGCCGGCCGCCAGGCCGGGGCGATGCGGTTCGCCGGCTCCTACTACCTCGTCGCACACCTCTCGGCCGCGGTGGCGGACGACTTCGGCGACGGACCCGTCCCGCTGACGCTCAAGGTGCGGCTGGACGGTGCGGCACAGGACGGACCCGGATACACGGGGGAGTCCGTGCCGCCGGACGTCTTCACGGTCACGGAGGAGGACCGGGAGGCGGCGGCCGGGGGCGGGGACGCGGGCGACGACACCGCCTTCCGGGCGCTCGCCGTGGGCGGCATCGGCACGGGCACCGCACTGCTGGCGGGGCTCGGTGTGTGGACGCTGGCGGTCCGGCGACGGGCCGTTCCGTAGGCCGTGGACGGCTCGGACAGCGGCGGTCAGAGGCGCGTGAGGGCCCAGAACCCCACGGCGTAGCAGGCCAGGGCCAGGAGCAGCAGGGGAACGACCACCTGTGCCGGAGGACCGGGGCGCCGGCTGCGCCGGCGATGGGTCCGGGGGGCGGTGGGCCCGCGCTGTGACCGTGCTTCGCCCGCGGGCGGGGCCTGGGCGGTGTACTCCGCGGTGGAGGCGTCGGGCCGTGCGGCCGGCCGCGGCAGGGGGGAGCGCAGCCGGTGAGTGGGGTCGTGGGGGAACACGGAGGGTACGGCGTCGGCCGGCCGGTGCCGCACCGGCACCCGGGGGGCCTGTTCGGGGGGCGGCGGAGCGGGCGCGGGGGAGGAGGTGAGCGTGGCCCGGGGCGGCGGCAGGGGGAAGCTCCCGGTGTCCGACATGCCGGGCGGCCGCGGGGAGGCGCCGGACGCGGTGCCCGGACGCGGATCGGCGGGTACGACGCCCCCGCCCCCGTCCGGGCCCGCACCGTGCTCCCCCGAGCCGGTTCCGGCGTTCGTGCCGGCACCCGCCGCCGTGGCCGGCCGGACGGATCCGGGGCCGGTCGTACCGCCGGAGGCGTCCGCACCACCCGTGTCCCGGACGGATCCGGAGCCGGTCGAAGAACCCCGCTCCTCCTCCGGGACCGTACGCACCACGCCCGAAGCCCGCTTCAGCGGACCGTCCGCGGCGAACCCCGGGGGCAAGGGGCCCAGTTGGTCGAAGATCTCGATCAGTTCGTCGTCGGGGCCGGGCTCCGGAAGGAGCTCCGCGGCGGCCGCGAGCGCCTTCCGCGCCCCCGTGGCGGTACGGAACCGCGCCTGTGGATCCGGCTGGAGCAGCGAGGCCACCACCTGCCACAGCGGCTCGGGGACGCCCTGGGGCGCACCGGGCGTCCCGTGGTCGGCGAAGTACTGGATGAGGGCCTTGGCATCCGGCTTGGCGCCCTCCAGCAGGTACAGCGCCACCAGGCCCACGGCGAACAGGTCGGCGGGGAAGTCCGGTTCGGAGCCCATCAGCTGCTCCGGCGCGAGATAACCCGGCGTGCCCACCACCAGGTTGGTCTCGGTCAGCCGGGGCTCGCCCAGCCGCATCGCGATGCCGAAGTCCGACAGCCGCAGCCGCGGCCTGCCCGTGCCGGTGGCCTCCAGGAGCACATTGGCGGGCTTGATGTCACGGTGCACGACGTCCTCCGCGTGCACCGCGGCGAGCCCCGCCAGTAACTGGTCGAGCAGGGTGCAGACGAAGGCCGGCGGCAGCGGGCCGTAGTCGCCGACCAGGTGGACCAGCGAACCGCCGGCGACCAGGTCCATGGTGAACAGGACCTGGTCGTCGTCGGCGGCCCAGCTCGTGGGCGCCAGGACATGGGGGTGATCGATCCGCAGCGCCTGCTCGCGCACGAAACGGAGCAGGGAGTGGGCGTCGCTCTGCAGCAGGACCTTGGCGGCCACATAACGGCGGCGGCGGTGGTCCCAGGCACGCCAGACGGCACCGACACCCCCGCGCCCGATCGGATCGACCAGCTCGTACCGGCCGGCGAAGACCTCACCCATCGCTGTGCGTCGCCCCTCCCCTGCGGTGTCCCCCGTCTTCCGCGCGTCCCCGGCGGCCGGACCCCCCTCCGGCCGCCGGGCGGGGAATCAGTTCTGGTGGGACTGGTAGTGCGTGACCGCGTCGGAGGTGCGGCCCGCGCCGTAGACCCGGAGGAACTCTGCCAGTTCGGGGTGCGTGGGGGCGAGGGTGTCGGCGGCCTCGATGATGTCGCCGGCGGCGGCCACCGAACGCAGAAGGGACTGGATCTCACGGACCACCCGCTTGACCGTGGGCGCTCCCGAACTGCTCGTCGTCTGCGTGGTGTTGCTGAGCACCGAGCCCCCCTGGGACCTCTTGATCTCGTCCATGCGCTCGGTCGCCTCGGCCGCGCTCACACTGCCGTCGGCGACCTGCCCCGCCAGGTCCTGCAACAGCTGCACCCGCTGCACCACGGCGGGATTTCCGATCTTCGCCCGCTGACCGCTCATCAGCTGCGACAGCATCGGTGCGGACAATCCCAGCACCCCCGCGAGACGAGCCTGGTTGAGGCCCAGGTCGTCTATGAGCCTACGGAAGAGCGCCCCCAGCGGCTCCCCGTACCAGTTCCGCTGCAGTTCCCGCGCTCTTGCGGTGGCTTCCTGCTGTGCGGCGTCCATTGCGTCTCCCCATCGCTTCCCCAAGAACCGTGGTTCGCTGTAGCGAACCACGTCCGAGCATCTTACGGAGAGTGGTTGGTCACGGGGACCCCCAATCTTTTTGCGGAATCCCCCGGGGGACCCGGTACTCTGGTCCCAGGCGCCCACCGGGATGCGGTTCCCGCAGGTGGACGCTTTCCTCCGGGGCCTTAGCTCAGTTGGTAGAGCGCTGTCTTTGCATGGCAGATGTCAGGGGTTCGACTCCCCTAGGCTCCACATTCGGACCCCTCCCAGCTGCGGAAACGTGGCGGGAGGGGTTCCTTGTTTCACGTGAAACGGCGCGGTGGGGCAGGAGACGTCCAAGTCTCCTGCCCCACCGCGCCGTTGACGTCGCCGCGCGTCAGGTCTGGTCGTCGCGCCGGGCGGCCTCCTCGGCCTCCTTGGCCTCGACCTCCGGGTCGAGCGTGGCCCCGCTGCTGCCGTCCACCGACGTCAGCCTGGCCGACCCCGACGACACATCCGTCGCGGCCGGCGGCTCCACCAGCCAGTCCGGATTGGCCTGCTTGTCCCACCACTTCCAGGCGGCGAAGGCACCGCCCGCCACGGCGCCCACGATCAGGACCACCCTCGCGGCACGGCCGGCCTTCGCCCGCCGCCGCTGCTTGCGGACCAGCTTCTGGATCTGCCGCGCCGGAACCTGACCGCGCAGCGCGACCAGCGCCGCCGCGCCACGGGCAGCGGCCTCTTCCGTCATGGGGCCGGCGGCGGCCACCGCCTGCTCGATCCTCGGACGGGAGTAGTCCGCTGCCTGCCGGGCGACCTTGCGGGTGCGGTCGGCGGCCTGGTGGGCGGCCAGGTCGACCTTCGGTGGCACATGCGTCCGGGCCTGCTCCAGATACGGCTGCACATGGGCGCCGTACTGAACGCGGGCCTGGCCTGCGGCCTGCGTCACCATGGGCGCGAGCCGTACGCGGGCCTCCTGCGCGTAGTGCGCGGCCCTGACCTTGGCCGTGTCGGCGTAGGGCGCCACCGCTTCCGCGGCGTGCAGCACGCTATCCTTCGCCGAACCGGTCGCGGCGCGCACGCTGTCGATGCGGGTCACGGGTTCCTCCTCCTCGGTGGCGTACGGTATTTCGACTTTCCACCCTTTTACGGATCATGCCTGCCGGGTCACCGCGCGGCATGCGCGGACGGGCATCCGGGTGCCGACGAACGTGATCGATGGTGATATCGACTGTGATGGCGGATGAAACCGGGCAACAGGAGCTTGTCGTCGACAATGCCACGGATCGCCGCCATGTGCCCCTTGCGCGGGACCGCCCACCCGGTTCCGCGCAAGGGGAACGGCCCGGTTCGTCACCTGTGAGCGGACGCCGGGCGACTGCGCGCCCCGTCCGTGCGAGGATCAGGGAGTCACGGAAAGACAACGGAAGGCACATCGTGGCTGAGCAGCTCAACGCCACCCTGAAGACCAACCACGGCGACATCCAGGTCCGGCTCTTCCCGAACCAGGCGCCGATCACGGTCAAGAACTTCGTCGAGCTCGCCAAGGGCGAGCGGGAGTGGACCCACCCGCAGACCGGTGCGAAGACCACGGACAAGCTCTATGACGGTACGGTCTTCCACCGGGTGATCAGCGGTTTCATGATCCAGGGCGGAGACCCGCTGGGCAACGGCACCGGTGGTCCCGGTTACCAGTTCGAGGACGAGTTCCACCCGGACCTGCGCTTCGACAAGCCCTACCTGCTGGCGATGGCGAACGCCGGACCGGGCACCAACGGCTCGCAGTTCTTCATCACCGTCGCCCCGACGGCCTGGCTGAACCGCAAGCACACCATCTTCGGCGAGGTCACCGACGCCGCCAGCCAGAAGGTCATCGACTCCATCGCGGCCACGCAGACCAACCCGCGCACCGACCGCCCGGTGAACGACGTCGTGATCGAGTCGGTCGTGATCGGCGAGATCACCAAGGGCTGACACCCCGCCCCCGGAGCGCGAAAGCCCCCGAAGGGAACCGATCGCCCCGCTCATCCGTAAGGATGGGCGGGGCGGGGCTTTTCCACACGACCTAGGGGATCCCATGGACGACCAGGCAGCCGGCACTCCGCAGGACGCCCAGCGCGTCCCCGTCTGCTATCGCCACCCGGACCGCGAGACCGGCATCCGCTGCACCCGGTGCGAGCGGCCGATCTGCCCCGAGTGCATGGTCGACGCCTCGGTCGGGTTCCAGTGCCCGGAGTGCGTCCGCAAGGGCTCGGGCACGGGCCACGCGCCGACGGCCTCCCTGCCCCGCACGCTCGCCGGTGGAGCCGTCGCCGCCGATCCCCGGCTGCTGACCAAGATCCTCCTCGGGATCAACCTCGCGGTGTTCATCGCCGTACAGGTCCGGTCGTCCCTGCTGGACCACCTCGTGCTGGTCGGCGTCTGGCCGCCGGCGCCGTTCCTCCCCACCGAGGGGGTGGCCGAGGGCGAGTGGTACCGCCTGTTCACCTCGATGTTCACGCATGAGGAGATCTGGCACATCGGCTTCAACATGCTCGGTCTGTGGTGGCTCGGCGGACCGCTGGAGCAGGCCCTCGGCCGCGCCCGCTATCTGGCGCTCTATCTGATCTCGGGCCTGGCGGGCAGCGCGCTGACGTATCTGCTGGCCGCGGGCACCACGGCCTCGCTCGGCGCGTCCGGCGCGATCTTCGGGCTGTTCGGCGCGACCGCCGTACTGATGCGCCGGCTCAACTACGACATGCGTCCGGTCATCGCCCTGCTGGTGATCAATGTGATCATCACGTTCGGCTGGGGCAACATCGCCTGGCAGGCCCATGTCGGCGGACTCGTCGCCGGTGTCGTGATCGGGTACGCCATGGTGCACGCCCCGCGCGAGCGGCGGTCGCTGGTGCAGTACGGCACCTGTGCGCTGGTGCTGGCCGTGGTCGTCCTGGTGACCCTGCTGAGGACGGCGCAGCTCACCTGAGCACCGAGTTGTCCACAGTCGGTGGCGGATCTTGTGCACAGGGTGCCCTGAGGGGTGTGTGCTGGGTGATCGACCAGCGTTTCCGCAGTTCAGGCGGCGTACGAACAGATTTTCGGTTACTGGTATTTCTGTCACACCGGCGTCAAGGCCCCGAAAGTTATCCACAGATCGGGTCTCCTATCCACATGTGGACAAGGGCTGTGGATAACTCAGAGGACAACCCTGCCCAGAGCTGATGGACAGCCCTGGGCAGGGGAGCGCTCACCGTGCGGTGAGCGTTACTTCCACTGGGTGGAGACGCCGAACCCGGCGGCGATGAACCCGAAGCCCACCACGATGTTCCAGTTGCCCAGGGCGTCGATGGGCAGCGAACCGTCGGTGACGTAGAAGACGACGATCCAGGCCAGGCCGATGAGGAACATGGCCAGCATCACCGGCGCGACCCAGGCACGGTTGGTCAGCTTGAGCGCGGTCGTCTGCTTCGCCGGCGGCGGCGTGTAGTCGGCCTTCTTGCGGATACGTGACTTCGGCACGAGGGTCTCTCCTGTCGATGCGCTGCGTGGCCGCGCAGGGAACTGGGTCGGGCTCGGGGCAGCGTACAAGGGGACTCCGAGCACTCCCCCGGGCGTCCGTTAGCGTAGTGCTTCCACGGCGCCGAAGGAGATAAGGGTACGTTGAGCAATTCTGCCGACTTCCCCGGGAAGGAATCCAGTGCTGCCCGCCGGCGCCGTCTCCGGCCCGTGCGGATCCTCACCGCGGGCGTCTTCGCTCTGGCGGGACTCATCTTCTTCACCAGCTTCGACACGGCCAAGGGCACCAACATCCGCACGGATGCCTCGCTGCTGAAGCTCTCCGACCTGATCCACGAGCGCAGCCGCAAGAACGGCGAGCTGGAGGAGTCCAACGGAGCGCTGCGCGACGACGTGGAGTCCCTCGCCGAGCGTGACGACGGCAGCACCAAGGCGGAGGACGACAAGCTCGCCGCCCTGGAGAAGCGCGCCGGCACGCAGAAGCTCAAGGGCGAGGCGATCACGGTCACCCTCGACGACGCGCCGCCGGACGCCACCGCCAAGCTCCCCGGCTATCCCGAGCCACAGCCCGACTATCTGGTCATCCACCAGCAGGATCTCCAGGCCGTGGTGAACGCGATGTGGCAGGGCGGCGCCGAGGGCGTCAAGGTCATGGACCAGCGGCTGATCTCCACCAGCGCCGTGCGCTGTGTGGGCAACACCCTGATCCTCCAGGGCCGCGTCTACTCACCGCCGTACAAGATCACGGCGGTCGGTGATCCCGAGAAGCTGAAGAAGGCGCTCAGTGCCTCGCCGGCGATCCAGAACTACATGGTGTACGTCAACGTCTACGGGCTCGGCTGGCAGGTCGAGGACAACGGGACGGTGACGCTGCCCGGCTACTCGGGCACGGTGGACCTGCACTATGCGAAGCCCGTGGAGTAGCGGTCCTTCCGGGTTCCACGTGAAACATCCCCGGACATCGAGGCGATCGGCTCCGAACCACGTATGCGTGGGTGCACGCGGCCGGGCCCGCCCCGACCTCACACAGCCTGTGGAGGCCGGGAAAACGGAGGGGTCGCGCCGTTAGTCTGTTGGCGTACGGCGTGGGTCTGGTGCCGTGGTACGACGGAAGGGACGGCATGTACAGCTGGATCTGGCGGCATCTGCCGGGCAACGGGTGGGTGCGGGCACTCATCTCACTGGTGCTGATCATCGCCGTGGTCTACGTCCTCTTCCAGTACGTCTTCCCGTGGGCCGAGCCGCTGCTGCCCTTCAACGATGTGACGGTGGACAACCAGTGAGCGCGCGCATTCTCGTCGTCGACAACTACGACAGCTTCGTCTTCAACCTGGTCCAGTACCTCTACCAACTGGGCGCCGAGTGCGAGGTCCTGCGCAACGACGAGGTGTCGACGGCGCATGCTCAGGACGGTTTCGACGGGGTGCTGCTGTCGCCGGGTCCCGGCACTCCCGAGGAGGCCGGCGTCTGTGTGGACATGGTGCGGCACTGCGCGTCCACCGGGGTGCCGGTGTTCGGCGTCTGCCTCGGCATGCAGTCGATGCAGGTGGCGTACGGCGGTGTGGTAGGCCGTGCGCCCGAGCTGCTGCACGGCAAGACGTCGCCGGTGGAGCACGGGGGCAAGGGCGTCTTCGCGGGCCTGCCCTCCCCGTTCACGGCGACCCGCTACCACTCGCTGGCCGCCGAACCGGCCACGGTGCCGGCGGAGCTGGAGGTCACGGCCAGGACGCCGGACGGCATGGTGATGGGGCTGAGGCACCGTGAACTCCTGGTCGAGGGTGTGCAGTTCCATCCCGAGTCGGTACTGACCGAACACGGCCACCGGATGCTGGCCAACTGGCTGGTGGAGTGCGGCGACGAGGGCGCGGTGGCGAGGTCGGCGGGGCTCGCCCCGGTGGTGGGCAGGGCCACGGCGTGACCGCGCTGCGTCCCGAGCGCGAGTCCGGCGCCGACGCCTACGGCGGCGCCGGCGAACAGGGCACCTCGTACGGCGGGCAGCCGTACGGAGCGCCGGGTGCGTACGGGGACGGGTGGTACGGCGACACGGCGTCCGACTCCTATGGCGGCGCTGCCGGGAGCACCGCGTATCTGCCGCCGGCCGACGAGGAGACGGTGGCGCTGCGGATCCCCGAGCCGCCGGAGCGTACGGCGCGGACGGCAGGCGAGGAGTCCGCGTCGGCTCCTTTAGCGGCACCGGGCGGGCGTGCGGCCCGCAGGAAGGCCGCCAGGAAGCGCCACGGGCGCCGTGGAGGCTCCCACAAGGCCGTGGAGGGCCCCGGTGCGGGCGTGGGCCGGGAAGGGGCGTCAGAGGCGTCTGAGGGGGCCTCACGGGCTCCGTTGTCGCGGGTGGAGGCGCGTCGGCAGGCACGGGCGCACAAGGCGAGTCCGGCGGTCGTCGCGAGCCGGGCGATCGGCGAGGTGTTCATCACCTGCGGTCTGCTCATGCTGCTGTTCGTCACCTACCAGCTGTGGTGGACGAACGTGCGGGCGCACGCGCAGGCCGGCAAGGAGGTCAGCGACCTCCAGGACGACTGGGCCAGCGGCGAGCGCAAGCCGGGGGCGTTCGAGCCGGGGCAGGGCTTCGCGCTGCTGCACATCCCCAAGCTGGACGTGGTGGTGCCGATCGCGGAGGGCATCAGCAGCAAGAAGGTGCTCGACCGCGGCATGGTGGGGCACTACGCGGAGGGCGCGCTGAAGACGGCGATGCCGGACGCGAAGACCGGCAACTTCGGACTCGCGGGCCACCGCAACACGCACGGGGAACCGTTCCGGTACATCAACCGGCTGGAGCCGGGCGACCCGATCGTGGTGGAGACGCAGGACGAGTACTTCGTCTACAAGATGGCGTCGATCCTGCCGGTGACGTCGCCGAGCAATGTGAGCGTCCTCGACCCGGTGCCGAAGGGATCGGGCTTCACCGGGCCCGGCCGCTACATCACGCTGACCACGTGCACACCGGAGTTCACCAGCAAGTACCGCTTGATCGTCTGGGGAAAGATGGTCGAGGAACGGCCGCGCAGCAAGGGCAAGCCGGATGCGCTCGTCAGTTAAGGGCAGAGGAAACGTGGCAGCGACCGCCGACGACACCGAAGAACACGCCGACGCGCCCGCGTCCTCGCCGCCACCGGGGCGCCGCCGCCTGGGGCCGGTGGCGATGGCGGTCAGCTTCTTCGGGGAACTCCTCATCACCGTGGGCCTGGTGCTCGGCCTGTTCGTCGTCTACTCGCTGTGGTGGACGAACGTCGTCGCCGACCGTGCGGCGGACAAGCAGGCGGACAAGGTCCGCGACTCCTGGTCCCAGGAGTCCGGCGGCGACGGCGGCGGCAGCGGTGGACCCCCCTCCTACGACAGCAGGAACGGCATCGGCTTCCTGCACGTGCCCGCGATGAGCGGTGACGAGATCCTCGTCGAGAAGGGCACGTCGATGAAGGTCCTCAACGACGGCGTCGCCGGCTACTACACCGACCCCGTGAAGGCGACCCTGCCGACCTCCGGCAAGAAGGGCAACTTCTCCCTCGCCGCCCACCGGGACGGGCACGGCGCGAAGTTCCACGGCATCCACAGGATCGGGAAGGGCGACCCGATCGTCTTCGAGACGAAGGACACGTGGTACGTCTACAAGGTCTACGGCATCCTCCCCGAGACCTCGAAGTACAACGTCGACGTCCTCGGGAAGATCCCGAAGGAGTCCGGGAAGAAGAAGGCCGGCCACTACATCACGCTGACCACCTGCACGCCGGTGTACACCAGCAAGTACCGCTACATCGTCTGGGGTGAACTGGTCCGCACGGAGAAGGTGGACGAGGAGCGGACACCGCCGGCGGAGCTGCGCTGAATCTCCCTGTCGAGGGAGTCGGTTGCCTAATATGGCGAAGGCCCGAAGCCGCAACCTCCTTCTGCGGCTTCGGGCCTTCTGCTCATGGGCCTGGCGCAGCGCCTTCAGCCGTGCTCCCGCGCTCCACGCCTCCAGTTCCGCACGGTTCACGGTGAGGACTCCGCTCAGGTCGGCGATCGCCTGTGCTTCGTGGCTGAAGTAGGACGTGGTGACGAACAGGGCGACGTCGACGCGTTCGACGGCTCGTGCGGCTCCGGCGAACCTCTGCATGTCCGAGCTCGGCACGTGGCGGTGGCCCGCCCGGTTCTCGCACTGGACGGCGACGGTACGGCCGTCGGCCGTGCGTGCGGTGATGTCGATGCCCCGGTCGATGCAGGCCTGTCGTACGACGACGTCGCGGCAGCCGTCCCGGCGCAGCAGACCGGCCACGTGACGATCGAACGCCTGCCAGGTCATGGACGCGATGGAGTCCCTGGCCCGGCCCGTCGGAATCTCTTCCTCCAGACCGCTGATCCGGCGGTGGTGCCGGCACAGCGTGCGTTCGACGTTCTCGATGTCCTCGCGGAGCTCGATGAGTTCGCGGCGGTGTTCACCGGAGGTGGCGATCAGGGCGTTGAACATCGGTACGACGGTCGTGCCGAGGATGCGGGTGATGCGCTGGTCGATGCGGTCGTCGAGCAGGGCGGTGTCGGGCCGCGGAGGGTTTTCCACAGGCTGTGTGCGGGCCAGGTGCTCCATGTCGAGCAGGTATGTGCGTACCTGACGGGCGACATGGCTGTCGCGGAGGAGCATCGCGACGTTGAGGACGGCTCGCCGGGAGTAGATGGTGAGACTCCGACGGGCCTGTGGATAACTCGCCAGTGAGAGTGACACGTTGTCACTCTCGAATTGGCGCAGGTCAGAGCCTCGGAGTACCGCCATTCCATTGACTTCGAGCTCTTCACGGTGGCGCTTGGCCAACTGGCGGACGACTTCGACCGTGACCTCGAAGTACGCCGCCACCATCGCCGTCGTCACATGCATCCCGTCCGGCAGCAGCGACAGGGCCTTGACCCTGTCGAGGACGTCCGTCCGGTCCAGCACGCCGCTGCGCAGAGTCTTCGACTCCAGGAGTGCGGATTCGTTGATCACCTTCTGCCCCTTTCGTTTTCGTGGCCGGGGCAGAACTCCGGATGTCCCACCCCACCCGATCAACGAGTGGTGACAAGCGAAGGCACGAGCGAAGCGAGGACGCGTGTGCGGGACGGGCTCATGACGGAAGCCCCGATCCCCTCCGAAGAGGGTGCCGGGGCTCCTGTCGTACGGGGTGCTACGCCGCGTCAGTCGTCGTCGCGGCCGCCGGTGAGGCCGCCGAAGATGCCTCCGTTGTTGCCGCCCTGGTCCACGGTGACCAGGTTGATCGCCGTTCCCTTGTTGACCGGGTTGCCCTGACCGGGGTTGGAGGCGATGACCCGGGAGTTCTCGTCCTGCGAGCCACCGATGTTGCCGACCACGAGTCCGGCTTCCTCGATCATCCTCCGGGCGTCCTTGAGGGTCTGCCCATTGATGTTCGGGACCGCGACCTGCTGGTTCTCCTTGGCCTTGCCGATCTGGATGGTCACCGGCGAGTTCTTGGCGAGCTGGGTGCCCTGCACGGGGTCGGTCCCGATGACCCTGTCGACCAGAGCCGGGTTGTCCGTCTCCACCTGGACGCAGTTGCCGACGAGTTCGTTGGCGGTCATCTGGGCCTTGGCCTCGTCGCAGGTCCTGTTGGTGACGTCGGGCACGGTGGCCTTGTCCGCCTCCTTGGCGACGGTGAGGGTGATCGTGCTGCCCTTCTCCTGCTCCGTGTCGCCCTCGGGGTCCTGCCCGATGACCACACCCGGGGTCTGGTCGGAGACCTCCGTCTCCTGCTCGACCGTGAAGCCCTTCTCCTCGAGCTGGGACTTCGCCTTCTCATAGGTGAGACCCTGCACGTCGGGCACCGTCACCTTCGGTGCCCCGGTGGACACCGTCAGGGTGACGGTGGAGTCCTTGTCGACCTTCGTGCCCGCGTCGGGATCCTGGTCGCAGATCTTGCCCTTGCTCTGGTCCTCGCAGGGTGCTTCTTTGAAGGTGAGTTTCACGTCGCCGTTGATGGCCTGCTGTTCGGCGTCCGCTTTGGTCTCGCCGACGAAGTTCGGGGTCGCGACCTTGTCGTTGTCCACGCCACCGCCACCGCTGATGGCCCAGCGGCCGATCAGGATCGCGCCGATGAGGACCAGGACACCCGCCACGACCAGCAATATCGTCGAGGTGTTGTTCTTCTTCGGCTGGCGGCGGCGGCTCTGGCGGTCGTCGTAGCCGTAGCCGCCGTCGTCCGGGTTCACGGGCGGCAGCATCGAGGTCGCCGCCGCGGCGCCGGCGTCCTGGCGCAGGGCCGTCGTCGGCTGGTCGTCGGGGTAGCCGCCGTAGCCGACCGCGCCCAGGGCGGCGGTCGCCGCGACGGGCTGGCCGTCGAGGCAGGCCTCGATGTCGGCGCGCATCTCGTCGGCCGACTGGTACCGGTAGTCGGGGTCCTTGACCAGCGCCTTCAACACGATCGCGTCCATCTCGGGCGTGATCTCGGGGTCGAAGACGCTCGGCGGCTGCGGTTCCTCCCGTACGTGCTGGTAGGCGACCGCGACCGGGGAGTCGCCCACGAAGGGCGGCCGGACGGTCAGCAGCTCGTACAGCAGGCAGCCGGTGGAGTACAGGTCGGAACGCGCGTCGACCTGCTCGCCCTTGGCCTGTTCCGGCGAGAGGTACTGCGCGGTGCCGATGACGGCCGAGGTCTGGGTCATCGTCATGCCGGAGTCGCCCATCGCGCGGGCGATGCCGAAGTCCATGACCTTGACCTGGCCGTTGCGCGTCAGCATGACGTTGGCCGGCTTGATGTCGCGGTGGACGATGCCGGCCCGGTGGGAGTACTCCAGGGCCTGGAGGATGCCGATGGTCATCTCCAGCGTCCGCTCCGGCAGCAGCTTGCGGCCGCTGTGCAGGAGCTCACGGAGCGTGGAGCCGTCGACGTACTCCATGACGATGTACGGGATGGAGACCCCGTCGATGTAGTCCTCGCCCGTGTCGTAGACCGCGACGATCGCGGGATGGTTGAGCGAGGCGGCCGACTGGGCCTCCCGGCGGAACCGGGCCTGGAAGGACGGGTCGCGCGCGAGGTCCGCGCGCAGCGTCTTCACCGCCACCTGGCGTCCGAGCCTGGTGTCATGCGCGTGGTAAACCTCCGCCATGCCACCACGGCCGAGCACCGGGCCCAGCTCGTACCGGCCGCCGAGGCGACGCGGCTCTTCCATAGCTACTACCAGCCCTCTCCGTCGGTCCCGGGCGGCACACGCGTGCCGCCGGAGGCTGCCGTCCGGGCCTACCGTACCCGGCTCTTTTTGTGTGACCTGGCCAAGTGCGTCAGCCGATATGGGACCGGTACCGCAACGTGCACCGATGTGAAGCGGACGTGACGGGGGTCACTGCTTGTCCTTGAGGACCGCCTCCATGACGGCCTTGGCGATCGGTGCGGCCAGGCCGCCGCCGGTGATGTCGGCACCGGTCGCGGCACTGTCCTCGACGACGACGGCGACGGCGACCGGGGAGCCCTGGTCGGTCTTGGCGTACGAGATGAACCAGGCGTAGGGCTTGCCGCTGTTGTTGACGCCGCGCTCGGCGGTGCCGGTCTTGCCGCCGACGGTGACGCCGTCGATCTTGGCGTTGCCTCCGGTGCCGTCCTCGACGACGGTCTCCATCATCTCCTGGATCTTCTGGGCGTTCTCCGAGGAGAGGGGCTGGGACAGCTCCTGCGGTTCGGTCGTCTCGATGGTGTCCAGGTTCGCGGCCTTGAGCTGGTCGACCATGTACGGCTTCATCAGCTTGCCGTCGTTGGCGATGGCGGCGGTGATCATGGCCATCTGGAGGGGGGTGGCGCGGTTGGAGGCCTGGCCGATGCCGGCCATGGCGTTCTGCGACCTGTTGTCCTCGGGGAAGATGCTCTCGGCGGCGCGGACGGGGGTGTCCAGTTCGGGGTTGTTGTAGCCGAACTTCTCCGCGTACTCGATCATCTTCTCGTTGCCGACCTCGTGGCTGAGCTTGCCGAAGACGCTGTTGCAGGAGTACTGGAGGGCCACGCGCAGGGTGGCGTTCTCACAGGGGATGTTCCCGTGGTTGCGCAGGGGCGTGGTGGTGTCCGGCATGATCCACGGTTCCGGAGTGTCGGTCTTGGCGTCGATGTCGTCGACCAAGCCCTCCTCCAGCGCCGCCGCGGCGGTGACCACCTTGAAGGTGGAGCCCGGCGAGTAGGTCTCGCGCAGTGCCCGGTTCAGCATCGGGTCGTCGGGGTTGTTCTTCTTCTGGACTTTCTGCCAGGCCTTGGCGTCCTCGTCGGAAGTCCCGGCGAACTTCGACGGGTCGTACGACGGCGTGGAGGCCAGTGCCAGGATCTTGCCGGTCTCCGGGTCGAGCGCGGCGACGGCGCCCTTCTTGTCGCCGAGACCCTTGTACGCGGCCTTCTGCGCGGCGGCGTCGAGGGTGGTGACGACGCTGCCGCCTTCCTTCGGCTGGCCCGTGATCATGTCGAGGGTGTTGCGGAAGAAGAGCCGGTCGTCGTTGCCGGTGAGGATGCCGTCCTCCAGCTTCTCCAGCTGGTTGGCGCCGAAGGCCTGCGAGGAGTAGCCGGTGACCGGCGCCCACATGGCACCGTCGGTCCAGGTGCGCTTGAACTTGTAGTCGCCGCTCTTGGACTCGACGGACCCGGTGATGGCCTTGCCGTCGACGATGATGTTGCCGCGCGGGGTGGCGTAGCGCTCGATGTTGACGCGGCGGTTCTCGTCGTCGGAGGCCAGCTCGTCGGCCTGGACGTACTGCAGCCAGTTGCCCCGGATGAGCAGGGCGAGGATGAGCAGGCCGCAGAAGATCGCGACCCGGCGCAGGGGCTTGTTCACGGGCGGACCACCTGGGTCATCTCGGCGTCGGGGTTGGTGGCGGGGGCGGGCGCCGGGCGGCGGGCGGTGTCGCTGATCCTGAGCAGGATGCCGATCAGTGCCCAGTTGGCGATGACGGAGGAACCGCCGTACGCCAGGAAGGGCATCGTCATACCGGTCAGCGGGATCAGGCCCATGACGCCGCCGGCCACGACGAAGACCTGGAGCGCGAAGGCGCCGGACAGGCCGATGGCGAGCAGCTTGCCGAACGGGTCGCGGGCGGCGAGGGAGGTGCGCACGCCGCGCTCCACGATCAGCGCGTAGAGCAGGAGCAGTGCCATGACGCCGGCCAGGCCGATCTCCTCGCCGAAGGTGGCGAGGATGAAGTCGGAGTTGGCGGCGAAGCCGATGAGGTCGGAGTGGCCCTGGCCCCAGCCGCTGCCGAGGGTGCCGCCGGAGCCGAAGGCCCACAGTGCCTGCATGGCCTGCTCGGAGTGGACGATGCCGTCCTGGACCCCGGCGCGGCTGAGCTCGAACTCGTGCATCGGGTCGAGCCAGGCCTGCACACGGGTCTGGATGTGCGACTCGAAGCTCGCCACGCCGACGGCGCCGACCGCGGACATCAGCAGACCGAAGACGATCCAGCTGGTCCGCTCGGTGGCGACGTACAGCATGACCACGAACATGCCGAAGAACAGCAGCGAGGTGCCGAGGTCGGTCTCGAAGACCAGGATCAGGATGGAGATGATCCAGACGACGATGATCGGGCCGAGGTCGCGTCCGCGGGGGAGGTAGAGCCCCATGAAGCGGCGGCTGGCGAGGGCCAGGGCGTCACGTTTGACCATGAGGTAGCCCGCGAAGAAGACCGCGAGGACGATCTTGGCGAACTCGCCGGGCTGGAGGGTGCCGAGTCCGGGGATCTTGATCCAGATCCGGGCGCCGAAGACGTTGTGCCCGATGCCCGGGACCAGTGGCAGGAGCAGCAGGATCAGCGCGCCGGCCATGGAGATGTAGGTGTAGCGCTGCAGGACGCGGTGGTCCTTGAGGAAGAACAGCACGGCCATGAACAGGGCGACACCGAGCGCGGAGTACATCAGCTGGCGTGGCGCCGCCTCGACGAACGTGCTGCTGGCCTGCAGCCGCTTCGACTGGTCCAGGCGCCAGATGGCGACCAGGCCGATGCCGTTGAGCAGGGTGGCCAGCGGCAGCATCAGCGGGTCCGCGTACGGGGCGAACTTCCGTACGGCGAGGTGGCCGACGCCCGCCATCAGGCCGAGGCCCAGGCCGTAGCTCAGCAGCCCGGTGGGCAGCTCGTCGTTGATGGCCAGCCCTACGTTGGCGTAGGCGAAGACCGGGATGACGACGGCGAACACCAGGAGCGCCAGCTCGGTGTTGCGGCGGCTGGGTGCGCCGATCGCGCCGATCGTGGACGTGTGCTGCGTCGACGGGTTGGTAGTACTGCTCATCGTGTGACAGGGCCTCTCACGGCTTGCCTACTGCTTACCGCACAACGAGACGACCTTCTGCTCCTCCTCCGAGAGGCTGGGGCCGGGGCTGGAAGTGGGTGCGGTCGTGGACGGGGGCGTGGACTGCTCCGGTGCCTTCGCCGAACCCGAGGGGTCCGGCGTCGGCGAGGCCTTGGACGTGAAGGAGGCGGGTGTGGTTCCCGTGGTGCCCCCGGCCTCGCCCTCGCCGGTCTTCGCGTTCTTCTCGGTCTCGGCGGAACGCCGCTCGGCCTGCTTCCTGCACGCGGAGGCCTGTACCGACAGTTCCTCGATCTTCGCGCGGGCGCCGTAGAGGTCGCCCTCGGCGATGGTCGCCTCGACCAGCTTCCGCTGGTAGGGCGGCAGGTACTTGAGTTCGATCTCGGGGTGGTCCTTCTCGATCTCCGAGAGGGAGACCCAGGCGAGGTCCTGGCTGATGCCCTGGTACAGGGCGACGTGTTCGCCGTTGGTGCCGACGTAGTACTGCGTCTGGGTCCAGCGCCAGCCGCCGTACAGGCCGCCGCCGAGGACGGCGAGCGCGAGCAGGCTGTAGACGGACCGCTTGAGCCACCGGCGGTTCTTGCCGGGCTTGACGAAGTCGTCGTCGCCGTAGGCGAAGCCGTCGGTGGGGATGAAGCCGGTGATGTCGCCGCTGCCGGGCGGGCCGAACTCGCCTCCGCCGCCCTCCTTGCGCCGCCTGCCGAGGCCGGAGGCGCGGCCGGCGGGGGTCTGCATGATGCCGTTGTCGGAGAGCTGGTTCTGGTTCTCGGCGACGGCGCCGACCACGACCGGGGTGTCGGAGAGCTGCCCGGCGAGGGTGTCGCCGGTGTCGAGGTCCAGGACGTCGGCGACGATCACGGTGATGTTGTCGGGGCCGCCGCCGCGCAGGGCCAGCTCGATCAGGTGCTGGACGGTCTCCTCGGGGCCCTGGTAGCTGGCCAGGGCTTCCTCGAGGGTCTGGTGGGAGACCACGCCGGACAGGCCGTCGGAGCAGATCAGGTACCGGTCGCCGGCCCGGACCTCGCGGATGGAGAGGTCGGGTTCGACGTGCTCGCCGCTGCCGAGGGCCCGCATCAGCAGGGAGCGCTGCGGGTGGGTGGTGGCCTCCTCCTCGGTGATCCGGCCCTCGTCGACCAGACGCTGCACCCAGGTGTGGTCCTGGGTGATCTGGGTGAGGACGCCGTCGCGCAGGAGGTAGGCGCGGGAGTCGCCGACGTGCACCATGCCGAGGCGCTGACCGGTCCACAGCAGGGCGGTCAGGGTGGTGCCCATGCCCTCGAGCTGGGGGTCCTCCTCGACCATCATGCGGAGCTGGTCGTTGGCCCGCTGGACGGCGGTGCCGAGCGAGGTGAGCACGTCGGAGCCGGGGACGTCGTCGTCGAGGGCGACGATGGTGGAGATCGCCTCGGAGGAGGCGACCTCGCCGGCCGCGGCGCCGCCCATGCCGTCGGCGATCGCGAGCAGGCGGGGACCGGCGTAACCGGAGTCCTCGTTGCCCTCCCGGATCATGCCCTTGTGCGATCCGGCGGCGAAGCGCAGGGACAGACTCATGCGCACCTCGCCCGTCGGCTCCGGGTACAGCCGGTCGTGTCGAGCCACACTGCCCACCCTCCGGTCGGGAGCGCGCCGGGGCCCTGGTCGGGGACCCCCGCTGCGTGCTCGCTCCGCTCGCGCTCATTCATTGGTGTAGCACTACTTCCGCAGCTCGATGACGGTCTTGCCGATGCGGATCGGCGCGCCCAGCGAAATCGGTGTGGGGGTCGTCAGCCGGTTCCGATCCAGGTAGGTGCCGTTGGTGGAGCCCAGGTCCTCGACGATCCACTGGCCGTCGCGGTCCGGGTAGATCCTGGCATGGCGGCTGGAGGCGTAGTCGTCGTCCAGCACGATCGTGCTGTCGTGCGCCCGGCCCAGGGTGATGGTCTGGCCCTGGAGGGCGACGGTGGTGCCGGTGAGGGTGCCTTCGGTCACGACCAGCTTGGTGGGGGTGTTCCGGCCGCGGCGGCCCCCGCCGCCGGACTGCTGGCGTTGCTGCGGAGGTGCCTGGCGGGCGGCCTGCTGCGGCCGGCCGGCGTCACGCCGTGATCCGCGCTGGGTGACGCGAGTGCCGAACAGGTCACTCCGGATGACCTGCACGGCCACGATCACGAACAGCCACAGTACGGCCAGGAAACCCAGCCGCATGACCGTGAGGGTCAGCTCTGACATTGCCCCCGCTTCACCCTTCGGCTTGCCTATAGATAACGGTGGTGCTGCCCACGACGATCCGCGAGCCGTCGCGGAGCGTAGCGCGGGTGGTGTGCTGCCCGTCCACCACGATGCCGTTGGTGGATCCGAGATCCTGGATCGTCGAGGGCGTTCCGGTCCGGATCTCGCAGTGCCGGCGGGAGACGCCGGGGTCGTCGATCCGTACGTCGGCTTCGGTGCTGCGGCCCATCACGAGGGTGGCGCGGGAGATCTGGTGGCGGGTGCCGTTGATCTCGATCCAGTAGCGGGTGCGTCCGCCGGCGGCGGGGGGCCGCTGGCCGCCCGCGGGCTGCGGGTAGCCGTAACCGCCGGGCGGCGGCGCGGCCGGCATGGGCGGGGCGCCCGCGGGGCCGGCCGGCGGGTAGCCGTAGCCGCCGGGGCGGCCGGCCGGCGGTGCGCCGCCGGGGGCCTGGCCGGCGGAGGAGGAGGCGAGCGTGCGGCTGCGGACCCGGTACAGGCCGGTGTCGAGGTCGTCCGCCTTCTCCAGGTGCACCTTGATGGGGCCCATGAAGGTGTAGCGCTGCTGCTTGGCGTAGTCGCGCACCATGCCGGCGAGCTCGTCGCCGAGCTGGCCGGAGTACGGGCTGAGCCGCTCGAAGTCCGGGGTGCTCAGCTCGACGATGAAGTCGTTGGGTACGACGGTGCGGTCGCGGTTCCAGATGGTGGCGTTGTTGTCGCACTCCCGCTGGAGCGCTCCCGCGATCTCCACGGGCTGCACCTCGGACTTGAACACCTTGGCGAAGGTGCCGTTGACCAGACCTTCGAGGCGCTGCTCGAACTTCTTCAGGACTCCCATGGGGCACCTCCTCCGTAGCTGCCGTCCTGTGTACTGCCCGGCACACCGTTTCGCGCACCGCCTACCTGGTACTGCTTACTGATCGTATCCACGCGCCGGTCGATCGGCTGGTTCCCCCTGTCGGCCCGGTCGACGGGTGTCGACGCCTGACGAAGTTCCCTCCGGAGCCCCTCTTCGAACTCCTTCGGCGAACTCCTTCGGCCGTGCTCGTGCCCGTCGTTCTGCCATGGATCGTAGAGGGGGCCGCAGACCAGTGTCCCGCACCCGGCTGTGGACTCCATCCTGCTCCTGGACAGACGGGGACTACCGGTACGAGGTTGATACGTGAATCAGTCGGCGTCGCGACATCCGGGGCTCGGGGAGGCCGGCCGGGGCGATGCGGGCTCGTCGGGGCCGGTGGGGCGGCGGGGGTGGTGGGAGTGGTCGCGGGGAAAGGGATGTGAACCCACCCCGGCCAGCGTGCTAATGTTCTGGGTGTCGGAAGGCGCAAGGCCCCAAGGGGCAGGGCCCGGAAGACACACCCAATGCGCGGGTGGCGGAATAGGCAGACGCGCTGGATTCAGGTTCCAGTGCCCGCAAGGGCGTGGGGGTTCAACTCCCCCCTCGCGCACTCCGTCGAAACGGGCGGCATCCATCGGATGCCGCCCGTTTCGCGTGCTCGCGGTGGATGCGGCGGCGGGATGACGTGTGAGGAACATCTCATGATCCTTTTCGTCGTGGAGTGGTGTGCCGCCCCCCTCCGAGGCCGTCCTTCCGAGGCCTCCGGGGAGACCCCGGAAGAGAGCGGGGAGGGTGCCGGCGGGGCCTTTGGAGCGGGCCGCGCGGGCTCACCCGCGCAGGCCCGCCGATTTCAACGCGGGTGACGAGGGGCTCACTCGCGGACACCCGCCGATTCCAGCGCGGGCCGGCGCAGGGCGAGGGCGGCGGTGACGACCGCGGAGACCGTGGCGAGCACGGCGCAGGCGGCCGTGACGGCGGCGAGCGTGGACCAGGGGAGGACGATCGTGGCGGGGGACGAGAGCAGGACCAGTGCTCCCCACATGCCGGCCAGGTCGAGCGCGGCCACGGTCAGGCCCAGGAGCGCGCCGACCACGACCACCGTCAGCGACTCCGCGCCCACCATCCGCAGCACCTGCCACCGCGTGGCCCCGGCCAGCCGCAGGACCGCGAGGTCGCGCACCCGGTCGGAGGTCGCCATGACCATGGTGCTGGCCAGGGAGATGCCCGTGTACAGCAGGGCGATGCCGAGGACCAGCAGAAGGCCGTAGCGGGTGGTGCGTTCCGTCCCGGGGGCCGTGGCGGAGAGCCACTGCTCCGAGGTGAGGACACGACCGCCGGCGGGCCGCACCGCCCGCTCCAGCCCGGCGGCCACCACGCGCGCGTCGGCGCCGTCCACGAGGGCGACGTCCACCCGGTCCGCGCGGGCGCCCGGCGCGTTGGCCGGGGTGACGTAGACGCCGTTGTCGCCGGTGCCGGTGGTCATCACCGCGGCGATCCGCAGCGTCCGCTCCGTGCCGTCCCCGAGCCACACCCGCACGCGCTGCCCCACCGTGTGCCGTTCCCACTCCTCGTTGACGACGACCGAGCCGTCGTCGAGGTCGGTGACCTCCCCCGCGGTGAGCGGCAACCGCGCGGTGGCCGCCAGCGCCCCGGGATCGACGGCCCGGGCCTCGGACCTGACCAGCGCCACGCCCTCCTCCAGGACGTACACCGCGCTCGGCGCGCTCGCCGACACCCGCGCGCCGGGCACCGCGCGCAGCCGGTCCAGCGTCCGCGCGTCGAAGGCCCCGTCACCCGCGGCCGTGACGACGAACGCCGCGGTGGTCCGTTCCCGCGCCTCGAGGGCCCCGGCCCGGTCCAGGGTGGCGGTGGCGCCGAGCAACGAGCCCGCGAGGGCGACCGTGACCAGCACGGGCGCCGCGACCGCGGCCGTACGGCGCACCCCGGCGGCCGCGTTCTCACGCACCAGCATGCCGATCACCCCCGGAGACCGGGTCAGCAGCCGCGTGAGCGGGCGGACGACGAGCGGGGCGAGCAGCGCGCCGGCGGTGATCAGCAGCATGGGCCGGCTGACGTAGGTCTTGCGGTGCAGCAGGTCGCCCGGATCGCCGAGCAGCGCCACGGCGAGCGTCACCCCGGCGGTCAGCAGCAGAGCCGCGCCGCACAGCCACCGCCCCCGCGTCAGGGCCACGCTGTCGGCGGACGCCTCGCGCAGCGCCTGGACGGGGCCCGTACGCCCCGCCCGCCAGGAGGCGACGACGACACCGCTCAGGGCGACGAGGAGCCCCGTCCAGAACGCCACGTGATACGGCCAGACCGCGTCGCCGATCGTGAACCAGTCCGGCGCCAGCTCCACGTCGGCCACCCACGCGGCCAGCGAGGGCGCCGCGTACCCGCCGAACGCGCAGCCGGCGGTCGAGGCGAGCACCCCGACCAGCAGGGCCTCGGCGGCCACCGTGCGCCGTATCTGACCCGGCGTGGCCCCCGCGGTGCGCAGCAGTCCGAACTCCCGGCGCCGCCGGTCGACCACGAAGGCGAAGGTGGACGCCACCACGAACACCGAGACGAAGGCGGAGACCCCGCCCGCCGTGCCGAACAGGGCGTTCATCGCGGTCAGCGCCTCGCTGTCCCGCTCGGGAGCCGCGTCGGCGTACCGGAGGCCGTCCCCGGTGAGGACCCGGACGCCCTCGGCTCCACGCACCGCTTCCCGTACGGCCGCCGGGTCGGCGTCCACGACCAGCTGGGTGACGGCCGGGGACAGCTCGGCGGCGCGCGCGTCGGTGTGGAAGACGGCGCGCTCGAAGCCGCGGCCGGCCACGGTGCCCACGACCCGTACGGTGCCGTGGTCCGTGCGCATCCGCGCGCCGGGCCGCGTCCAGTCGCCGCTGACGACGACCTCGTCGTCCGCGCGGGGCGCACGGCCCGCCTCGATCTCGTACGGGGCGAACGCGGCGGTGGACCAGGGGTGGCCGGTCAGCTCGCCGGGGGCGCCCTCCACGCGGACGGGATAGGAGCGGTCCTCGACGACCGTGCCGAGCCGGCGCAGCTTCGCGACGGTCGCCGCCGGCACCGCGCGCGGGTGTGCCAGTTCCGCGGTCTTCTCGCCGTTCGGCGTCGGTACGCGCAGGGTGTCCGCGCCCTTGACCACGGCCGGGGCGGCGGCGAACCGCTCCGGCTCCCGCACGGGGGCGTCCAGGGAGGAGGCGAGGGCGAGTCCCATGACGGTGAGGAGGGCCACGCCCAGCGCGAGGGCGGTGAAGCTGCCGGCGAAGGTGATCCACCGGGCGCGCAGGGTGCGCAGGGCGAGGCTCAGCACGGCGTGGCCTCCAGACCGGTCATCCGCGCGGCGACGACGTCGGCGCCTGCCCCGGTCAGCTCGTCGTGGACGCGGCCGTCGACCAGGAAGACCACGCGGTCGGCGCGGGAGGCGGCCACCGGGTCGTGGGTCACCATGACGACCGTCTGTCCCTCACGGTCCGCCATGCCGCGCAGCAGCGTGAGCACCTCGTGTCCGGTGCGGGAGTCCAGCGCGCCGGTCGGTTCGTCGGCGAACAGCACCTCGGGGCGGGTGACCAGGGCACGGGCCAGCGCGACGCGCTGCTGCTGACCGCCGGACAGCTCGGCGGGCCGGTGCCGGGCGCGGTCACCGAGACCGACCTGGTGGAGCGCCTCACGGATCCGGGCCCGCGGCACGCGCCGGCCGGCCAGCCGCAGCGGGAGGGCGACGTTCTGCTCGGCGGTCAGCGCCGGCAGCAGGTTGAACGCCTGGAAGACGAAGCCGACGCGCTCGCGGCGCAGCAGGGTCAGCCGTCTCTCACCGAGCCCGGTGAGCTCGGTGCCGCCGACGGTGACCGATCCCGAGGTGGGCCGGTCGAGTCCGGCGGCGCACTGCAGCAGCGTCGACTTGCCGGAGCCGGACGGGCCCATCACGGCGGTGAAACTCCCCCGCGGGAAGGCGAGGGAGACCTCGTCCAGCGCGCTCACCGCACCGTCGTCCGACCCGTACCGCCGGCTCACCCGACGCAAGGTGACCGCGTCACCGTTCCTCTGGCTCATGTGCCCCGCTCCCCATGTCCGGCCCGGCCGTTCCGGGCTGTTCACCTGCGACCACGAAACCGTCCGGGAGCCGGTCGGCGCAGTGCGGCAGGGGTGAGAAAAGGGGTAGGGCCAGGCATACCCCGAAGCCTCCGCCCAGGCCCATGGCCGCGTCCGGCGCGGGCTTCTACCGTGATCCGCATGCACCCTCGAAATCCCTGGCAGGCCATGTCCCGTCCCGGCTACGCGCTGTCGGTGTGGCCGTGGCGCTCGGCCGGATACCTGCTCACCGGCGCGGTGACCGGCGTGGTCGTGCTCGTGGGCGTCGTGGTGTCGGTGGTGGCCGGCGGAGTGCTCGCGCCGGTCCTGGTGGGGCTGGTGCTGCTGCTCGGCACCGCCCTCGCGGGCATACCGGTGGCCCGGCTGGAGCGGTGGCGGCTGCGGCTGGCCGACCGCGATCCGGCACCCGACCCGCACCTGCCGCCCGCCGCCCCCGGCCTGCGGGCCTGGCTGACCTTCCGGCTGCGGGAGCGGACCACCTGGCGGGAGCTCGGGCACGCCCTGCTGTTCGCGGGCCTGCTGTGGCCGGTCGACGCCCTCGCGCTCACGGCCGGCCTGCTCTTCCCGGCGGCCGTGACCGCCACCCCGTTGCTGATGGCCACGGCCGGGGACGGCGAGGAGGCGAAGGTCCTCAAACTGTGGACGGTCACCACCTGGCCGGCGGCGGCCGGTGCCGCCCTGCTCGGGATCGTCCTGCTCGCCCTGGGCTCCTACCTGCTGGGCGTCGCGGCGGGTGCCCGCGCGGGGCTGACCCGGCTGCTGATCGCCCCGCGCGAGACCGCCCTGGACGCCAGGGTGACCGAACTGACCCGGTCCCGGGTGCGGCTGGTGGAGGCCTTCGAGGCGGAGCGGCGGCGCATCGAGCGGGATCTGCACGACGGGGCCCAGCAGCGTCTGGTCGCCCTGACGATGACGCTGGGCCTGGCCCGCCTGGAGGCGCCGCCCGGACCGCTGGCCGACCGGCTCGCCAAGGCCCACGACGAGGCGGGCCGGGCGCTCGGGGAGCTGCGGGAGCTCATCCACGGCATCCACCCCCAGGTCCTCGCCGACTACGGTCTCGAGGCCGCGGTCGCCGACGCCGCCGACCGGTCCGCCGTACCCGTGGACGTGGACCTGGACCTCACCGGCCGACTGCCCACGCCGGTCGAGGCCGCCGCGTACTTCGTGGTGTGCGAGGCACTCGCCAACGTCGCCCGGCACAGCGGGGCGAGCCGCGCGCGGGTGGCCGGCGGGCACCATGACGGGCGGCTGCTGCTGGAGGTCCGTGACGACGGACGGGGCGGCGCACGGGCCGGGGCGGGCAGCGGACTGACCGGACTCGCCGACCGGGTGTCGGTGCTCGATGGCAGACTCATCCTGTCCAGCCCGGTGGGTGGACCGACCCTGCTGCGTGTGGAGATCCCTTGCGCCCCCTGCTCCCCCTGACGGACGGCCGAGCACTGCGCGTCGTGCTGGCCGAGGACAGTGTGCTGCTGCGGGAGGGCCTGATCGGCCTGCTCCAGCAGTGCGGGCACGAGGTCGTCGCGGCGGTCGGCGACGCCGAGGCGCTGATCGCCGAGGCCGGGAGACACGAACCCGACATCGTGCTGACGGACGTCCGGATGCCCCCGGGTTTCCAGGACGAGGGCCTGCGCGCGGCCGTGCGCCTGCGCGCCGAGCGGCCCACACTGCCCGTCCTCGTGCTCAGCCAGTACGTGCAGCGCCGGTACGCCTCCGACCTGCTGGACTCCGGCGACGGCACCGGCATCGGCTATCTGCTCAAGGACCGGGTCGGCCAGATCGAGGAGTTCGTGACCGCGCTGAGCCAGGTGGCGGACGGCGGCACGGTGGTCGACCCCGAGGTCGTACGGCAGTTGCTGCGCCATCGCCGTGATCCACTGGAGCGGCTGTCCCCGCGGGAGCGGGAGGTGCTGGCGTTGATAGCGGAAGGCAAGTCCAACGGCGCGATCGCCCGGGAGCTGGTGGTGTCGGAGGCCGCCGTCGGCAAGCACATCGGCAGCATCTTCACGAAGCTGGACCTGCCGTTGACGGACGAGACGCACCGGCGGGTCCTCGCGGTGCTGGCTTATCTGCGGGCGTGACCAGGCGTGACTACGCGTGACCGGCTGTGGCGATATAAACCGACCAAACGGTTTTTTATCGGCCGGTCATCATGTACGACCGGTACCAAGGCGCCGACCGCGCGAACGCACGGGCGAACCCCTCGCCCGGTGAGCAGTCCAGGTCCTTCCAGAAACCGTCGTCCGCGAACCAGTGGTCCACGGTGAGCATGCCCAGGTGATGCAGCGCGCGCGGGGACCCGGCGGCCCGGGCGAGGGCGGTGTCCGCGTCCACCGAGGCGCCGCCGGGCCGTTCCACCCGCTCGCACACGGCCGCGAGCAGTTCCGAGGCGGGGACGGGGTCCGGGTGCGCGACGTAGTGGGCACCGGGTCCGTGGCCGGGGGACAGTGCCGCGGCGACGACCGCCCGGCCCAGGGTGTCGACGTCGATCATCGAATGGAGCGCCTCGCAGCCGGACACGGACGCGGACAACTCCCGCAGCAGTCCCACCAGTCCGGGGATCACCCAGCGGTCGCCCTCGCCGTGCACCAGGTGCGGGCGCAGCACCAGGCCACCCGCGTCGAGGACATGCCGTTCGGCCGCCGCGCGGGTGCGGCTGGTGGCGGACGCGGGCGCGATCGGGGCCTCGCCGGGCCGTACGCCCCGGAAGGGGCCCCGGCCGTGGACGGCGGCGGTGCTCACGTACACGATCCGGCGCACTCCGCTCCGTACGGCCTCCTCCACCAGGGCCTTCGTGCCGAGGTCGTTGACCGCGGCGACGGACTCCGGGTCACCGCTCACGCGGGAGGCGCAGTGGACGAGGACGTCGACGCCGACGCACGTGCCGTGCAGGGTGCGCGGGTCGGCGAGGTCGCCGGGCACCGCCTCGGAGTCCGGCCGCCCGGACGGCGCACGGCGGGACAGCGACCGGACGCGGACCCCGGGGCGTTCGAGGGCCGCTGCCGCGACCCGGCTGCCGATGAAGCCCGTCGCGCCGGTGATCAGGAGGTCGACGGTCAAGGCAGGGACCGCACCGGGGCCATGGGCGCGCAGGTGAGGGTGGCGGCGAAGACGGGCCGGCCGTCCTGTGTGCCCGACACCCGCACCGTCACCTCGCCCTCGCCCTTGTCGAGCACTTCGGTGTCGAGGCGGCAGGGGCTGTCCAGTTCGGCGTAGCGGCTGAAGGAGACGGACAGTTCGGACGGCAGGAAGGGCAGCCGGCCCGACGCCGCGGTCGCGGCCTGGCGGGCCGCCTCGAACAGGACCATGCCGGGGACGTGGTCGTTGGGGCGCGGGAAGAGGACCGGGTGCCCGGTGTGCGCGCGCAGCAACCAGGAGCCGGTCCGGTCCGCAGGGGCGAGGACGACGTCCTCCGCGCGGTGGCGTCCCACCAGTTCGGGCGACACCGGTTCCGGCAGCGGTATTCGGGCCCCCTGGGCGGCCAGTTGGCGTTCCCGCAGGCGGCGGTAGGCGGCCGGGGAGGTGCAGCCGGTGCTGCCGGTGCCCCGGGCGACGAGGCGTCCCGCGCGGCGGAACTCCATCGTCGTGCGCATGCCGTTCAGGCCCCGGCCCCGGCGGCGGACCTCGGAGCAGACGACGTCGACGGTGACCGGCTCGTCCGCGTCCGCGAGCAGCAGCCGGTCCGGGTCGGTGAGCACGTCCAGGTCCCGCATGACGAAGTGGGTGTCGGCGGGGGCGCCGAACTCCGCGTGGGCGAGAGCCATCGTGGTCTGGCGCAACGTTTCACCGACGATCATCGGATCCTGGTGGCGGTCGTCGACGGGGCCGAAGAAGGCGTGGCCGGCGGGCCAGCGCGCGGTGACACGGAAGCGGACGTCCGAGAGCCGGACCCATTCGACCGGGAAGACGTCCGCCGCGCGGGGGCGGTGGGCGAGTTCGGTGGTGACGCGGGTGCGGGCACCGGGTCTGCCGGCGGTGTTTGCGGGCGGGACCCGCTGTCCGGTCTGATCCTCCATGGGGGCGCTCCAGGAATCCGGTGGCGGCATGAGGAACACCCGGGATCGGGCATCGGACCTCCGGGCGGCTCGCACTAAGATACGGACGAGTTGGTTTTTTTCCAAGGGTGATCCACACCGCCGGAGACGAGCCCACGCGCCCCGCACGACACGACAGACCGCACGGCGGCTTCACGGCGGCTCCACGGCAGCTTCACGACGACCGCGCGGTGCGACCCACGAGATCCACCCAGATCAGGAGGCACCCGATGGCGCGACAGGAGCGCGCGATCCGCACCCGGCGGACCATCCTGGAGGCGGCGGCGGCCGTCTTCGACGAACGCGGCTACACCTCGGCGACCATCGGGGAGATCCTGGAGCGGGCCGGAGTCACCAAGGGCGCGCTGTACTTCCACTTCGGCTCCAAGGAGGAGCTGGCGCTCGGCGTGTTCGAGGAGCAGCTCGCGATCTCCCTGCCGCCCCAGTCCAGCAAACTGCAGGAACTCGTCGACTCCGGCCTGGTGCTGGCGCTGCGGCTGCGGACCGAGCCGCTGGTGCGGGCCAGTGTCGGACTGGCCCTGGACCAGGGGGCGCTGGGGCTGGACCGCACTCCGGCGTTCGGCATGTGGATCGACCAGACCACCCGGACCCTGGCCGAGGCCAAGGCGGGAGGCGAACTGCTGCCGCACGTCGACGCGACGGAGACGGCGGAACTGCTGGTCGCGAGCTTCTCCGGGGTGCAGCTCCTGTCGCAGCTGCGCTGCCAGCGGCAGGACCTGGAGCACCGGGTCGCCGTGCTCTTCCACCACATGCTGCCGGGCGTGGCCGTTCCGGCCGTGCTGGCCCGGCTGGACATCTCCCAGGACCGCGCCGGGCGGCTGCTCGCCGAGGGACGGCTGCTGCCGGCGGTGGAAGAGGTGGCGGAGGTCGGGTAGGGGCCGGGCCTCGTCCGCACCGGACGGGACTGACCGAACCCGCCGACAAGACGTTGGTCGCGGGCCGGCCCTCGTCCGCACCGGATGGGACCGGACCTCGTCCGCACCGGGCCGGGCTCGGGTTTCTCCACACCGGAAGAGTTGTCCACAGGGTCTGACGTGTTTCGGCCACCGGCGGTACGGTCGGCACGATCGATGTCGACGCGTGTGTACGGCACGTATGTGTACGGGGGAGGCGGTCGCCGTGAAGGAAGCTGTTGCCGTGATGTCCGGGACTCATGAGCCCGCCGGTGCGACCGGGACCGGCGGTGCGGTCCCGGTGCGGCGGCTGCCGCGGGTGCCGGGATTCGCCGAGCCGTCCACCGGGGGCAGCCCCAGGGAGGAGGGCAAGGCCCTGCGCGGTCGGGTTCCCCGCGCGGCACACGCCGCCTTCGACGCGGACGCCTCCCGCCCCGACGCCGTGAGCGCCGTCGAGGAGTCCAGCCGGGGCCGGCTGCCCGAGCTCGCACCGCTCCGGGTGGGCAGGATGGCGGCGACCCCGTTCGCCTTCCTGCGCGGATCGGCGGGTCTCATGGCGTACGACCTGGCCCGCACGCCGGTGACCCGGATCGGTGCCCAGATCTGCGGCGACGCCCACGCGGCGAATTTCGGCCTCTACGGCGACGCGCGCGGCGGACTGGTCATCGACCTGAACGACTTCGACGAGACGGTGCACGGACCCTGGGAATGGGACCTCAAGCGGCTCGCCACCTCCCTGGTGCTCGCCGGGCGCGAGGCCGGCGCGGACGAGGACACCTGCCGCGCCGCGGCCCACGACACCGTGGGCGCCTACCGCCGCACGATGCGGTTGCTGTCCAAGCTGCCGGCGCTGGACGCCTGGAACGCCATCGCGGACGAGGAACTGGTCTCCCACACCGACGCCCACGACCTGCTGGGCACCCTGGAGCGGGTCTCCGAGAAGGCCCGCGCGAACACCAGCGGCCGGTTCGCGGCCAAGTCCACCGAGCCGACCGGGGACGGCGGACGCCGCTTCGTCGACGCGCCACCGGTCCTGCGCCGGATACCAGACGACGAGGCCGCCCGGGTGGCCGCCTCGCTGGAGCAGTACCTCGGCACGCTCCCGCCCGACCGCCACCCGCTGCTGGCCCGGCACGCGGTGCACGACGTGGCGTTCCGCGTCGTCGGCACCGGCAGTGTGGGCACCCGCTCGTACGTCGTGCTGCTCCTCGACCACCGGGGCGAGCCCCTGGTCCTCCAGGTGAAGGAGGCCCGCCCCTCGGCCCTCGCGCCGCATCTGCCGGCGGCCGGGTTCGACGTCCCCGAGGCCGGCCACGAGGGCAGACGGGTGGTTCACGGCCAGAAGCGGATGCAGGTGATAAGCGACAGCCTGCTGGGCTGGACGACGGTCGACGGCCGCCCCTACCAGGTGCGCCAGTTCCGCAACCGCAAGGGCAGTGTCGACCCGGCCGCGCTGGCCACCGACCAGATCGACGACTACGCCCGGATGACCGGCGCCCTGCTGGCCCGCGCACACTCCCACAGCGCCGACCCCCGCCTGATCGCCGGGTACTGCGGCAAGAACGACGAACTGGACGAGGCGGTGGCGGCCTTCGCCGTCACCTACGCCGACCGCACCGAGGCCGACCACACCGACCTGGTGACCGCGGTGCGGTCGGGACGGATCGCGGCGGAGACAGGGGTGTGAGCGGGCGTCCGGGCCAGGCGCGCGCCTCTGACCGGGGAGTGCGCCGCCGCGGCGGGGCGACCGGCCGGGCGGGTGGCCTACGCTGTCCGGGTGACGACCTCGGAAGGTGAGCAGAGTGGCGGCGCCGGTGCGGAGCGGATCCCCGGCGGTGGTGGCGCGGCGCGGCCCGAGGAGCGGCTGGAGCAGGCCGTACGCGCGGCCGAGCAGGCGCTGATCGAGTTCGAGATCGCCGTGGAGACCTTCCGCGTCGAGGTCGAGAACTTCTCCCGGCTGCACGAACAGAAGCTCGGCCCGATGTACGCCCGGCTCGAGGAGCTGGAGGCCCTGATCCTGGAGGCCAGGGCCGCCCGCAGCGACGACCCCGAGGACCGGCGCCGGGCCGACGAGGCGCGCGCCCGGCTGATGCCCATCCCCGGCGTCGAGGAGCTGCTCAACGGGTGGATGGACGGCGACGGCCTCTTCCCCGAGGCCACCGCCATGCTCACCGACCGGCCGGTGCGGCCCCCGCGGCGGGTGCGGCCCAGCGAGGAGGCCCGCAAGCTCTACCGCGACCTCGCCCGCAAGGCCCACCCGGACCTGGCGCAGGAGGAGAAGGAACGGGCGCGCCGCGAGGAGTTCATCACCCGCGTCAACGCCGCCTACGCCCGCGGCAACGAGGACGAACTGCGCGAACTCGCCGAGGAGTGGGCCAAGGGCCCGGAGCTGAAGCGCGTCCCGAGCGCGGGCGAGGAGCTCTACGCCCGCCTCGAATGGCTCGCCCGGCGCAAGGAGATGCTCACGCTGGTCGCCAGGGAGCTGGAGGACGGCGCCATCGGCTCGATGCTCCGCCTCGCCCCGGACGACCCCGACAGGCTCCTGGAGGAGATCGCCGAGCAGCTGCGGACCCAGGTGACCGAGCGCGAGGCGGAGCTGGCGGCACTGCTGGCCTGAGCCGGGGGCCGCCCGGTCGGGTAGCGTCGGGGGCATGAGTTTCGGAGCTGGTGTGCCCACGGTCCGGGTCGCGGACATCGAGGACGGCGACTTCCTGCTGGACGTCCGCGAGGACGACGAGTGGAAGGCCGGCCACGCCGCAGGGGCGCTGCACATTCCCATCAGTGAGTTCGTGGCCCGCTACGGCGAACTGACCGAGGCCGTCCCGCAGGACGGCCGGGTCCATGTGATCTGCCGTTCCGGCGGACGGTCGGCGCAGGTCACCATGTATCTGGCCCAGCAGGGCGTCGACGCCGTGAACGTGGACGGCGGCATGCAGGTGTGGGAGGCCGCCGGGCGTTCCGTCGTCACGGACGACGGAACGCCGGGGCACGTTCTGTAGACCCGTCCCGCGGACGCCCGCGCGGCCGGCCCGCCGGGCGCGGCCCCTGCGGACACCCGGCGGCACCGGAGCATGGCACCGGACGACCGGAGAGCGGCGCCGGGCGACCGGACCTGCGCCGGAGTGACTCCGGAGCGTGGCACCGAAGGGCAGGACCGGCATCGGGAAGCCGTACCGGACGACCGGGCCGGCACCGGAGAGCGGCACTGGACGGCCGGACCTGCACCGGAGTGGCCCTGGAGCGACCCCGGAGTACCCCCCTGGCCCGCGAAGGCGGGCCGGGGGCTCCTACCGGTCGAAGTCCAGCTCCACCCGCTCCGTCACCGGATGCGACTGGCAGGCCAGGACGTAGCCCGCCTCCGTCTCCTCCGACTCCAGCGCGAAGTTGCGGTCCATCCGTACCTCGCCCGAGACGAGGAAGGCACGGCAGGTTCCGCACACCCCGCCCTTGCAGGCGTAGGGCGCGTCGGGCCGGTTGCGCAGCACCGTGTCCAGCAGGGACTCGCCGTCCTGGACGGGCCAGGTCCCGCCGCGTCCGTCGAGCCGGGCGGTGACCGTACTGTGCGTGAGGGCGGGCGCCGTGGTGACGGTCGCCGTACCGGCGTCCACGTGGAAGATCTCCTGGTGGATGCGGGAACGCGCCACACCCAGTCCGCGCAGCGCCCGCTCGGCCCCTTCGACCAGGCCGTACGGCCCGCACAGGAACCAGCCGTCCACCTGCTCCACGGGCAGCAGGGCCGGCAGCAGCCCGGTCAACCGCTCCTGGTCCAGCCGGCCGGACGGCAGCCCCGCCTGCTGCTCCTCCCGGGAGAGCACCGTCACCAGCTGGAGCCGCTCGGGGTAGCGGTCCTTCAGGTCGGCGACCTCCTCCAGGAA
The DNA here is from genome assembly GCF_043084105.1 of Streptomyces sp. NPDC014676. Classification (NCBI taxonomy): domain Bacteria; kingdom Bacillati; phylum Actinomycetota; class Actinomycetes; order Kitasatosporales; family Streptomycetaceae; genus Streptomyces; species Streptomyces sp. NPDC014676. The sequence goes on from NZ_JBIBZI010000004.1 coordinate 132,534, forward strand.
CATCGTCGAGGCGGCCGTCCGGTCGCTGCGGATCAGGCAGAACCGGGCCCCGGGCTCACGCGCGAGGAGGGTCGAGACGATCGACAGCACCGGCGTGATGCCGCTGCCGCCGACGACCGCCGCGTACCGGCCGGGCGCGGGAAGGAGCGTGAACCGGCCGGCCGGGGTCATCACCTCCAGCTCGTCGCCGAGGCCGATCTCCTTGAGCGCGTACGTGGAGAAGGCACCGCCCTCGACCAGCCGCACGCCGACCCGGAGGGTGCTCGGCGCCTCGCCGTCGGGTGCGGGGGAGCAGATGGAGTAGGTGCGCCGGACGTCCTCGCCGTCCGCGACGCGCCGCAGGGCCAGGTGCTGGCCCGGTGCGTACCGGTACTCCTCGGCCAGGTGCGGGGGGACCGTGAGGGTGAGGGCGACGGAGTCGTCGGTGAGCCGGTCGACCGCGGCCACCCGGAGCCGGTGGAAGCGGGCCATCACAACTCCTTGAAGTGGTCGAACGGTTCACGGCAGGCCAGGCAGCGGCGCAGCGCCTTGCACGCGGTGGACGAGAAACGGCTGAGCAGTTCGGTCCCGACGGAGCCGCAGTGCGGGCAGCGGACGGGCGCCGGTTCGTCCTCCGGCCGGGTCGCGCGGATGCGCGTCGGGCCCAGCTCCACCCCGACCGGCCCGGAGGCCGTCCGGACACGGGGCGGGGCGATGCCGAACTCCCGCAGTTTGCGGCGTCCTTCGTCCGTGATGTCGTCGGTCGACCAGGCGGGCGCGAGCACCCTGCGCACGGTGACCTCGCGCACCCCGTGCTCGCGCAGCACCCGCTCGATGTCCAGGCTCATCGCCTCGACGGCCGGGCAGCCGGTGTACGTCGGGGTCAGCTCGACCTCGACGGTGTCCGTGCCACGCGCGTGCACCGCGCGCACGACGCCCAGTTCGCGCAGGGTCAGTACGGGCAGTTCGGGGTCGGGCACCGAACCGGCGAGTTCCAGGAGTTCGGCCTCCAGCGGGGTGAGGGTGGTCACCACGTCGACCCCGGATGGCTGCGGTGCAGGTGCTGCATCTCGGCGAGCATCCGGCCGAAGGGCTCGGTGTGCAGGCCCTGACGGCCGGCGCCGGCCGTCCACGCCCCGGTGCGCGGGCCGTCGGGCACGGTCAGGGTGGCCCGGCGCAGCACCTCCGAGACCCATGCGAGCCAGGCCGTCTCCAGGCCGCTCCAGTCGACGTCCAGGCCCTCGACGGGCTGGAACATCTCGCCGGTGTGGCGCCACAGCGCGTCCACGGCACGCTGCATCCGCGCACGGCTCTCGTCGGTGCCGTCGCCGAGCCGCAGCGTCCACAGCTCGGCGTGGTCGCGGTGGTAGGCGGTCTCCTTGACCGCCTTGCCGGCCAGCGGCGCGAACGGGCCGTCCCCTGCGGCCAGTTCGCCGTAGAGGAGGTACTGGTGGGCGGAGAAGAACAGCTGGCGGGCGATGGTGTGGGCGAAGTCGCCGTTGGGCTGTTCCACCAACTGGAGGTTGCGGAAGGCGCGCTCCTCGCGGAGATAGGCCAGCTCGTCCTCGTCGCCCACCATCGACAGCAGCACGCGGGCCTGGCCCAGCAGGTCCAGCGCGATGTTGGCGAGGGCGACCTCTTCCTCCAGCACGGGGGCGTGGCCGGCCCACTCGCCCAGGCGGTGGGAGAGCACCAGCGCGTCGTCGCCGAGGGCGAGCGCGGCCGTCACGTGGGCGGTGTCCTTGGCGGGGGGCGTGGTCACAGGTGCCGCACCCCCTCGGGGATCTCGTAGAACGTCGGGTGCCGGTAGGGCTTGTCGGCGGCCGGTTCGAAGAACGGGTCCTTCTCGTCGGGTGAGGAGGCGGTGATCGCGGACGACGGGACGACCCAGATGGAGACGCCCTCGCCGCGCCGGGTGTACAGATCGCGGGCGTTGCGCAGGGCGAGCTCCGCGTCCGGGGCGTGCAGGCTGCCGGCGTGGGTGTGGGACAGGCCCCGGCGCGAGCGCACGAAGACCTCCCACAGGGGCCAGTCGGTGTGGGTCATGCTCGCGTAGCTCCTGTCTCGCCGTTCGAGTGCTTGGCCGCGTGGGCCGCCGCGGCCTCCCGGACCCAGGCGCCCTCCTCGTGGGCCTGCCTGCGCCGGGTCAGCCGCTGTTCGTTGCACGGGCCGTTCCCCTTGAGGACGTCCCAGAACTCCGACCAGTCGATCGCCCCGAAGTCGTGGTGCCCCCGCTCCTCGTTCCACTTCAGGTCCGGGTCGGGCAGGGTCAGGCCGAGGGACTCGGCCTGGGGGACGCAGATGTCGACGAAACGCTGGCGCAGCTCGTCGTTGGAGTGCCGCTTGATCTTCCAGGCCATCGACTGCGCGGAGTGCTGGGACTCGTCGTCGGGCGGACCGAACATCATCAGCGACGGCCACCACCAGCGGTCCACCGCGTCCTGAGCCATCGCGTGCTGCTCCGGGGTGCCTTTGCTGAGGGCCAGCAGCAGCTCGTAGCCCTGGCGCTGGTGGAAGGACTCCTCCTTGCAGATGCGGACCATCGCGCGCGCGTACGGGCCGTAGGAGCAGCGGCACAGGGGCACCTGGTTGGTGATCGCCGCGCCGTCCACCAGCCAGCCGATGGCGCCGACGTCCGCCCAGGTCAGCGTCGGGTAGTTGAAGATCGAGGAGTACTTCTGACGGCCGGAGTGCAGCTTGTCGAGCAGCTCCTCGCGGCTGGTGCCGAGGGTCTCGGCGGCGCTGTACAGGTACAGGCCGTGCCCGGCCTCGTCCTGCACCTTGGCCATCAGGATCGCCTTGCGGCGCAGCGAGGGCGCGCGGGTGATCCAGTTGGCCTCCGGCTGCATGCCGATGATCTCGGAGTGCGCGTGCTGGGCGATCTGCCGGACGAGCGTGGCCCGGTAGGCCTCCGGCATCCAGTCGCGCGGCTCGATCCGCTCGTCGGCGGCGACGGCCGCGTCGAAGGCGCGCTCGTGGCCGACGGTGTCGCCGGCGCCGGCCGGTGCGTCGTACGCCTGGCTGCCGGCCGTATCGCGGGCGGCTGCTGTCGCCATGAGGTCCCCCTCGACTGGATGCTTCCCGGAGCACGCTCCCGACCGATCGTTCGGTTCGTGCGATTCCATGGTGGGACGGGCGCCGCGAGGTGTCAACCGCTGTGGATAACCTGCGGAGACCGCCTGTGGACAACGAGGGCTCGGGCCGTGCTGTGGATACGGACGCGGAACGGGATCCCGGCGGGACTGTGCTCGGGGGGCCGGTGCTGAGTACCGTTCCGTGCGGCACGGCGGAGCGGTCGTGCGGGGCGGAACGCCGTTCTCGTGGCCGGGAGGGCGCGGCGACGGACCGGGATCGGGGAGCGGGGCGGAATGGACGCGTACGACAAGGGCTCGGACGCCCGGCACGGCCCTGCGGGGCCCTCTGCCGGGCCGGACGAGCCGGACGGACCGGAACCGGGCGCCGCCCTGCCCGAGCCCGCCACCCCGGCCGAGCCCGCCACCCCGGCCGGCTCACCCGGACCAGCAGCCCTGCCGCCCGGTACCGGCCGCCCGGACGATCTCCCCCCTGCCGATCCCGACGCCGATCCCGACACCGGCCCCCACGCCGCCCCCGGCCCGCCCGCCGGGCCCCGTACCGGGGTGGCCGCGCTCTCCCTGCGCTATCAGATCGGCGCCGCGGTGGCGCTCGCGGTCGTCGCGGTCGCGGTCTGTGTGCACCTCGGCATGACATTCCTGCACGTCGCACCGGTGAACACGGTCAGCAAGAAGCACGGCGAGACGATCGGGAACTGGATCTACCCGGAGTTCGAGCAGAACTGGAAGCTGTTCGCGCCGAACCCGCTGCAGCAGGACATCGCCGTCCAGGTGCGTGCCGAGATCCGTACGGCGGACGGGGGGACGCGGACCACCGGCTGGTACGACCTGTCCGCACAGGACGGCCGCGCCATCGACGGCAACCCCCTGCCCAGCCACACCCAGCAGAACGAACTACGCCGCGCCTGGGACTTCTTCACCGCCACGCACGACGACGACAACCGGCCGGTGGGCCTGCGCGGTGCGCTGTCCGAGACGTATCTGCGCCGGATCACGGTGCTGCGCCTCGACCGCGCGGACGCTGCCGGGCCGGGCGGTGCCGTCGAGCGCGTCCAGATCCGCTCACGGACCACCCGCGTGCCGCCGCCCGAGTGGAGCGGGGAGAAGATCTCCACCCCACCCGTGTACCGCACGCTGCCCTGGTGGTCGCTGCCCGGGGACGAGGCCCGGGGAGGCGTGGGGTGAACCGCTGCTCGCTGGCCCTGTCCCGCGCGATCGCCCGCGTCACCGACTCCGCGCTCGGCCCCTACCAGACCGCCGTGATCCGCATCGGCTTCAGCCTGACCTGGCTGCTGTTCCTGTTGCGCGAGTTCCCCCACCGTCAGGAGCTGTACGGCCCCGACGGACCCTGGAGCTGGGACCTCGCCGACCAGCTGGTCGCGGTGAACGACGCCTTCACGCCGCTGCTGTGGTCGGACAGCCAGGTCTGGTTCGAGGCCGTCTACGCGCTCGCCGTGCTGTGGAGCCTCCTGCTGCTGCTCGGCTGGCGCACCCGCACCATGTCGGTGCTGTTCATGGTGGGTGTGCTGGCGCTGCAGAACCGCAGTGTCTTCATGGGGGACGGCGGCGACAACGTCCTGCACCTGATGTCGGTCTACCTGGTGTTCACGCGCTGCGGCCGGGTCTGGTCCCTGGACGCGCGCCGTGCGCGCCGCGCGGCCGGGGCACGCGCGCGTGGCGAGTGGCCGCGCGACCGGACCGGCCCGGTGCTGTGGGGCGTGCTGGGCCTGTTGCTGCTCCTGGCGACACTGGCGGGCCGGATGGACGGCGACTGGTTCATACCGGCGCTGCTGTGGACCGTATGGCTCGCGCAGGCGCTGTGGTGGCTGGTGGGGCGCCGCGCGGAGACCGGGCAGCCGCGGATCCTGCTGGACGTCGTCGCGAACGTCGTGCACAACGGCGCGCTGCTGGTGATCATGGCCGAGGCTTGTCTGATCTACGCCACGGCCGGCTGGTACAAGGTCCAGGGTTCCCGCTGGCAGGACGGCACCGCCGTCTACTACCCGCTGCACCTGGAGTACTTCTCCCCCTGGCCGGCCCTCGCGGACCTGCTGTCGGCCAGCGGCACCATGGTGATGCTGGTGACCTACGCGACGGTCGCCGTGCAGGTCGCCTTCCCGTTCACGCTGTTCAACCGGCGGGTCAAGAACGTCCTGCTGGCCTTCATGATCCTGGAGCACGCGGTCATCGCCGTCGTGCTCGGACTTCCTTTCTTCTCCCTGGCGATGATCGCGGCGGACGCGGTCTTCCTGCCGACGGCCTTCCTGCGCCGCCTCGGGAACCTCGCGGCACGCGCGCGTGGGCGGCTGCGTCCGCGCGGGACGCCGGTCCCGCGGCCATGGCCCCCGGCCGGCCGCCCGGCGGGAAAGGACCCGGTGGAGGCCGCCCCGGCGCCCGGCGGAGTGCCGGGTGCGCGCACGTAGGCTGCGTGCCATGACCGACCCCGCTCCCGAGACCCCGGCCGACCCCGTCTCCGCCTGGCACCGCCTGGCCGGCACCGCCGTGCTGCTCGACGGCTTCCACGCCCTCAAGCACGCCGTGCGCTTCGGGGCCGAGGTCCCGGTGGCGCTCACCGCGGACCGGGCCGGCGCGCTCGCCCTCGCCGGCGAACTGGCCGGGGACGTGCGGGAGGCGCTGGCGGAACTGCTGACCGAGGTGCCCCACGGGACGTACGCCGCTCTCGTGCCGCGCCCGCATCCCACCGCCGTGGCCGCCCTGGCCGTACGCCCCTCCCGCGCGGGCAACCTGGAGAAGCTGGCGCACACCCCGCGCACCGCCCCCGTGGTGGTCCTGGACAACCCGCGCAACCTCGGCAACGCGGGCGCGGTGATCCGGCTGGCCGCCGGTTTCGGGGCGACCGGGGTCGTCACCACCGGCACGCTCGACCCCTGGCACCCCACCGTCGTACGCGGCGGGGCGGGGCTGCACTTCGCCACCGCCGTGGAACGGCTGCCCGTGGCGGAGTTGCCGCCCGGGCCGGTCTTCGCGCTCGACCCGGAGGGCGAGGACATCCGCTCGCTGAGGTTCCCGGACGACGCGCTGCTCGCCTTCGGCTCCGAGCGCAGCGGACTGTCGGCGGAGCTCCGCGCGCGGGCCGACCACCTGGTGGCGCTGCCGATGCGCCCCCAGGTCTCCAGCTACAACCTCGCGACCAGTGTGGCCATGACGCTGTACCACTGGAGCGCCACCGGGGGCGCACCCTCCTGAAACGGCGTCCTACGCCTCCCGGCGCACCTCGATCACCCGGAACCGGTCGGCCACGAACGCGCCGTCGCACAGGGCCGCGTTGGCCGCCGGGTTGCCGCCGGAGCCGTGGAAGTCGGAGAAGGCGGCCGTCTGGTTGACGTACACCCCGCCGGTGAGGTTCAGGGAGAGCTGGGCGGCCTCCTCCAGGCAGACCTCCCGCACCGTCTCCTCGACCTCCGGGGAGGTCGTGTACGCGCCGACCGTCATCGCGCCCTTCTCGCGGACCGTGCGCCGCAGCAGCTCCGCCGCGTCGGCGGCCGAGTCGACGGCGACGGCGAAGGAGACCGGGCCGAAGCACTCGCTCATGTAGGCGGCCTCGGCGTCCGGCTTGGCGCCGTCGAGCTTCACGATCACCGGCGTGCGCACCACCGCGCCCGGGAACTCCGGGTGGGTGATCTCACGGGAGGCGAGGGCGACCTCGCCGAGCCCGGCGGCGGCCTCCAGGCGGGCCTTGACGTCCGGGTTGACGATCGCGCCCAGCAGCGCGTTCGCGCGGGCGTCGTCGCCGAGCAGGCCGTCGACCGCCTTCGCCAGATCGGCGGCGACCTCGTCGAAGGACCTGGGGCCCTGGTCGGTGGTGATGCCGTCGCGCGGGATCAGCAGGTTCTGCGGGGTGGTGCACATCTGGCCGCTGTAGAGCGACAGGGAGAACGCCAGGTTGGCCAGCATCCCCTGGTAGTCGTCGGTCGACTCCACGATCACCGTGTTGACGCCGGCCTTCTCGGTGTACACCTGCGCCTGGCGGGCGTTGTGCTCCAGCCAGTCGCCGAACCCGGTGGAGCCGGTGTAGTCGATGATCCGGATCTCGGGACGGGTGGCGAGGGTCTTGGCGATGCCCTCGCCGGGCCGCTCGGCGGCCAGCGCCACCAGGTTCGGGTCGAAGCCGGCCTCGGTGAGCACCTGGCGGGCCACCTGGACGGTGAGGGCGAGCGGCAGCACCGCGCGGGGGTGCGGCTTGACCAGGACCGCGTTGCCGGTGGCGAGGGAGGCGAACAGGCCCGGGTAGCCGTTCCACGTCGGGAAGGTGTTGCAGCCGATGACCAGGCCGATGCCGCGCGGCACCGGGACGAACTCCTTGCTGAGCGCGAGCGGGTCGCGCTTGCCCTGCGGTTTGGTCCACTCCGCGGTGCCGGGCGTGCGGGTCTGCTCCGCGTACGCGTAGGCCACCGCCTCCATGCCGCGGTCCTGCGCGTGGGGGCCGCCCGCCTGGAACGCCATCATGAACGCCTGGCCGGAGGTGTGCATGACCGCCTGGGCGAACTCCATGGTCCGGTCGCTGATCCGCTTGAGGATCTCCAGACAGACCACCGCGCGGGTCTCCGCGCCCGCGTCCCGCCAGGCCCGCATCCCCGCCTTCATGGCGGGCAGCAGCTCGTCGGGGTCCGCGTGCGGGTAGCTCACGCCCAGCTCGATGCCGTACGGGGACGTCTCGCCGTCCACCCAGCCGTCCGTGCCGGGCTGGCCGAGGTCGAGGCGGGTGCCGAGCAGGGCGTCGAAGGCGGCCTTGCCCGCCGCCATGTCCAGGCTGCCGTGCTCCCCGTACGCCTTGGGGTGCTCGGGGTGCGGGGACCAGTACGCGCGCGTGCGGATCGCTTCCAGCGCCCGGTCCAGGGTGGGACGGTGGCGGGCGATCAGCTCGTGCGCCGTGGGTTCGGCGGCCATGCGGGACCAACTCCTCGTCTCAGGAACTCTTCGTCGAGCTCATGGACCTGTGCGGAAACGTAGTCAGAACGGGCGGTCAGAGTTAGAGTAACCGAACGATCGGTCGGGACAAGGGGGTCCGCCGCATCTGTGGAAAACCCCGTGCGGGAGGATCGCGCACATGACAGCACTCGACCTCAGCAGTCCCGTGGCCGTGGTCGGCACCGGCACCATGGGGCAGGGAATCGCCCAGGTCGCGCTGGTCGCGGGCCACCCCGTGCGGCTGTACGACGCCGCTGACGGCCGGGCCCGTCAGGCGGCCGACGCGATCGGCGCCCGGCTCGACCGGCTGGTGGAGAAGGAGCGCCTCACCGCCGCCGAGCGGGACGCGGCCCGCGCCCGTCTGCGGCCCGCCGGCGAGCTGGCCGAGCTCGCCGACTGCGCCCTGGTCGTCGAGGCCGTCCTGGAGCGCCTGGACGTCAAACAGGAGTTGTTCCGCGCGCTGGAGGACATCGTCTCCGACGACTGCCTGCTCGCCACCAACACCTCCTCCCTCTCCGTCACCGCGATCGGCGGCGCCCTGCGCACGCCCGGCCGCTTCGTGGGCCTGCACTTCTTCAATCCCGCGCCGCTGCTGCCGCTCGTCGAGGTCGTCTCCGGCTTCGCCACCGACGTCGCGTACGCCACGCGCGCGTACGAGACGGCCCGCGCCTGGGGCAAGACGCCCGTCGCCTGCGCCGACACCCCCGGCTTCATCGTCAACCGCGTCGCCCGGCCCTTCTACGCCGAGGCCTTCGCGGTGTACGAGTCCCAGGGCGCCGACCCGGCCACCATCGACGCGGTTCTGCGCGAGTCCGGCGGCTTCCGCATGGGCGCCTTCGAACTGACCGACCTCATCGGGCAGGACGTCAACGAGTCCGTCACCCACTCGGTGTGGGAGTCCTTCTTCCAGGACGTCCGCTTCACCCCCTCGCTCGCCCAGCGCCGCCTGGTCGAGTCCGGCCGTCTCGGCCGCAAGACCGGGCACGGCTGGTACGACCACGGCGTCGGCGCCGAGCGTCCCGAACCGCACACCGCCGAGCCCGCCGGACCGCCCGCGTACGTCGTCGCCGAGGGTGACCTGGGGCCCGCCTCCGAGCTGCTCGCCCTGATCCGCGAGGCCGGGATCGAGGTGCGTGAGGAGGCCGAGGACGAGGGCACCCGCCTGGTGCTGCCCGGCGGCGGACAGCTGGTGCTCGCCGACGGCCAGGCCTCCGTGGAGTTCGGCGACGTCGTCTACTTCGACCTGGCCCTCGACTACCGCGCGGCCACCCGCATCGCCCTGTCCCACTGCCAGGACACTCCCGCGCGGACCGTCGCCGAGGCCACCGGGCTGTTCCAGGCGCTCGGCAAGAAGGTCAGCGTCATCGGGGACGTCCCCGGAATGATCGTCGCGCGGACGGTGGCCCGGATCATCGACCTCGCGGTCGAGGCCGTCGCCAAGGGCGTCGCCACCGAGGAGGACGTCGACACCGCGATGCGGCTGGGTGTGAACTACCCCCTGGGGCCCTTCGAGTGGAGCCGCCGCCTCGGCCGCGGCTGGGCCGGCGCCCTGCTGGACGAGATGCACGAGATCGACCCGTCCGGCCGCTACGCGCCCTCCCTCGCGCTCTACCAGTACGCGTGCGCCACCCGCGAGAGGGAGGACACCCCGTGACCACCGCCAGGCGCGACACGTACACCCCGGAGACGCTGCTGTCCGTCGCCGTCCAGGTGTTCAACGAGCGCGGCTACGACGGCACCTCCATGGAGCACCTCTCCAAGGCCGCCGGCATCTCCAAGTCGTCGATCTACCACCACGTGGCCGGCAAGGAGGAACTGCTGCGCCGCGCGGTGAGCCGGGCCCTGGACGGGCTCTTCGGCATCCTCGACGAGGAGCACGCGCGCGTGGGGCGCGCCGCCGGGCGCCTCGAGTACGTCGTACGGCGCATGGTCGAGGTGCTGATCGCCGAACTGCCGTACGTGACGCTGCTGCTGCGGGTGCGCGGCAACACGGGCACCGAGCGGTGGGCGCTGGAGCGGCGGCGCGAGTTCGACCACCGGGTGGCGGAGTTGCTGAAGGCCGCGGCGGCCGACGGGGACGTGCGTGAGGACATAGAGGTGCGCCTGGTGACCCGGCTGGTCTTCGGCATGATCAACTCGATCGTGGAGTGGTACCGGCCGGACGGACGCGGCATGAACGAGCTCGAGGTGGCCGACGCGGTGGTGCGGCTCGCCTTCGGAGGGCTGCGCAAGGCGCCCTGAGGCCCTCGCCTCACCCCTGCGGCTCCAGGTCCTCCTCCTCGAACACCAGCAGGGTGCGCGTGCTCAGCACCTCGGGGATCGCCTGGAGCCGGGTGAGCACCAGCTCGCGCAGCGCCCGGTTGTCGGGCGTGTGCACCAGCAGCAGGACGTCGAAGTCACCGCCCACCAGCGCGATGTGCGAGGCGCCCGGGAGCTGCCGGAGATGCTCGCGGACCGTGCGCCAGGTGTTCTGGACGATCTTCAGGGTGATGTACGCGGACGTCCCGTGACCGGCCCGCTCATGGTTGACGCGGGCCCCGAAGCCGCGGATGACACCGTCCTCGACCAGCCGGTTGATGCGCGCGTACGCGTTCGCGCGGGAGACGTGCACCCGCTCGGCGACCGACCGTATCGACGCGCGGCCGTCCGCCTGGAGCATCCGCAGGATGTCCTGGTCGATGGCGTCCAGGGGCCGCGCGGGAGCGAGCGGCCCGGTCCCCTCCTGGCCCTCGGCCATTTGTTCAGATGCCACCCGCCCCCACCTCTCCGCCGTGGACGTCCTGCGTCCATCTCAGGCTGTGGAGAACCGTTTGTCCACAGCCTGGTGCCACCCGTAGCCAAAATGTGCCGGCGACCGAACAATCGGTTGGTGAGGCGTGTCACAGACGCCGCGCCTCCGACGTCCCACGAGGAGGTGCCGTCATGACGGTCATGGAGCAGCGGGGGGCCTACCGGCCGACCCCGCCGCCCGCCTGGCAGCCCCGTACCGACCCCGTGCCGCTGCTGCCCGACGCGGAGCCGTACCGCGTGCTCGGCACCGAGGCGGCCGCCGGGGCCGACCCGGAGCTGCTGCGCCGGCTGTACGCGGAGCTGGTGAAGGGCCGCCGCTACAACGCGCAGGCCACCGCCCTCACCAAGCAGGGCCGTCTCGCGGTCTACCCCTCCAGCACCGGCCAGGAGGCCTGCGAGGTCGCCGCCGCGCTCGTCCTGGCGGACCAGGACTGGCTCTTCCCGAGCTACCGCGACACCCTCGCCGTCGTCGCGCGCGGGGTGGACCCCGTCGAGGCACTCACCCTGCTGCGCGGCGACTGGCACACCGGTTACGACCCCCACGAGCACCGCGTGGCCCCGCTGAGCACCCCGCTCGCCACCCAGCTGCCGCACGCCGTCGGTCTCGCGCACGCCGCCCGCCTCAAGGGCGACGACGTGGTCGCGCTCGCCATGGTCGGCGACGGCGGCACCAGCGAGGGCGACTTCCACGAGGCGCTGAACTTCGCCGCCGTCTGGCAGGCCCCGGTGGTCTTCCTCGTCCAGAACAACGGCTTCGCGATCTCCGTACCGCTCGCCAAGCAGACCGCGGCCCCGTCGCTGGCCCACAAGGCCGTCGGCTACGGCATGCCCGGCCGCCTGGTGGACGGCAACGACGCCGTCGCCGTGCACGAGGTCCTGGCCGACGCCGTGCGCCGTGCCCGCGCGGGCGGCGGTCCGACCCTGGTCGAGGCGATCACGTACCGCGTGGAGGCCCACACCAACGCCGACGACGCCACCCGCTACCGGGGCGACGCCGAGGTCGAGACCTGGAAGCGGCACGACCCGATCGCCCTGCTGGAGCACGAGCTGACCGGGCGCGGACTGCTCGACGAGGCCGGTGCCGAGACCGCCCGCCAGGACGCCGAGGCCATGGCCGCCTCCTTGCGCGCCCGCATGAACCAGGACCCGGCGCTCGATCCCATGGACCTCTTCACCCACGTCTACGCCGAGCCCACCCCCCAGCTCCTGGAGCAGCGTGAGCAGCTGCGGGCCGAGCTGGCGGCCGAGGCCGAGCCGGAAGGGGCACAGTGATGACCACCGTCGCCGTCAAGCCGGCCACCATGGCGCAGGCCCTCACGCGCGCCATGCGCGACGCCATGGCCGCCGACGCGTCCGTGCACGTCATGGGCGAGGACGTCGGCACCCTCGGCGGTGTCTTCCGGGTCACCGACGGACTCGCGAAGGAGTTCGGCGAGGACCGCTGCACGGACACCCCGCTGGCCGAGGCGGGCATCCTCGGCACGGCCGTCGGCATGGCCATGTACGGACTGCGCCCGGTCGTGGAGATGCAGTTCGACGCGTTCGCCTACCCGGCGTTCGAGCAGCTCGTCTCGCACGTCGCGAAGATGCGCAACCGCACGCGCGGGAAGATGCCGCTGCCCCTCACCATCCGCGTCCCCTACGGCGGCGGCATCGGCGGCGTCGAGCACCACAGCGACTCCTCCGAGGCGTACTACATGGCGACCCCGGGGCTCCACGTCGTCACGCCCGCCACCGTCGCCGACGCCTACGGGCTGCTGCGCGCCGCCATCGCCTCCGACGACCCGGTCGTCTTCCTGGAGCCCAAGCGGCTCTACTGGTCGAAGGACTCCTGGAACCCGGAGCACCCGACGGCCGTTGAACCGATAGGCCGTGCGGTGGTGCGGCGCTCCGGGCGGAGCGCCGCGCTCATCACGTACGGGCCGTCGCTGCCCGTCTGCATGGAGGCGGCCGAGGCGGCCCGGGCCGAGGGCTGGGACCTCGAAGTCGTCGATCTGCGCTCCCTGGTGCCGTTCGACGACGAGACGGTGTGCGCCTCGGTACGGCGGACGGGGCGCGCGGTCGTCGTCCACGAGTCGGGTGGCTTCGGCGGCCCGGGCGGGGAGATCGCGGCCCGGGTCACGGAGCGCTGCTTCCACCACCTGGAGGCGCCGGTGCTGCGTGTGGCCGGGTTCGACCTGCCGTATCCGCCGCCGATGCTGGAGCGCCACCACCTGCCCGGAGTGGACCGGATCCTGGACGCCGTGGGGCGTCTGCAATGGGAGGCCGAGAGCTGATGGCACAGGTGCTGGAGTTCAAGCTGCCCGACCTCGGTGAGGGGCTCACCGAGGCGGAGATCGTGCGCTGGCTGGTCGAGGTCGGTGACGTCGTCGCCGTGGACCAGCCGGTCGTCGAGGTCGAGACGGCCAAGGCGATGGTGGACGTGCCCTGCCCCTACGGCGGTGTCGTCACGGCCCGTTTCGGCGCGGAGGGCACGGAGCTGCCCGTCGGCGCCCCGCTGCTGACGGTGGCGGTGGGCGAGCCGGCCGACGGCCGCCCGGCCGGGGACGCGAGCCCCGCGAAGCCCGCGGAATCCGAGGGCGCGCGCGGCACGGCCCCCGCCACCGAGGGCTCCGGAAACGTCCTGGTCGGCTACGGCACCGCGGAGGCCCCGGCCCGGCGCCGCCGCGTCCGTCCGCCGCAGACGGCCCCCGCCGTCCCTTCCCCACCCATGGCGAACGGACGGTCCAGGACCGCGCGGCCCGCCGCCGCGCAGGCCCGCACCCCGGGCGCGGTGGACGGCCCCGTCCCCGTGATCTCCCCCCTGGTGCGCAGGCTGGCCCGGCAGAACGGCCTGGACCTGCGGGAGATGACCGGCTCCGGACCCGAGGGGCTGATCCTCCGCGCGGACGTGGAGTACGCCCTGCGCGCCGCCGCCGCCCAGGGCCGTACGGGCACGACGGCCGGCGAACCGCGGACCGGCCGGGCGGGCGCGGGCGCGCCGGCGCCGGTCGCGGACACCTCGGGCGTGACCCGTGTCCCCCTCAAGGGCATCCGCGGGGCCGTCGCCGACAAGCTCTCCCGCAGCCGTACCGAGATCCCCGACGCGACCTGCTGGGTGGACGCCGACGCGACCGAACTGATGCGCGCACGGGCCGCGATGAACGCGGCGGGCGGGCCGAGGATATCCGTCATCGCGCTGCTGGCCCGTGTCTGCACGGCCGCGCTCGCCCGCTTCCCCGAGCTCAACTCCTCGGTGGACACCGAGGCCAGGGAGATCGTCCGGTACGGCGACGTGCACCTCGGCTTCGCCGCGCAGACCGACCGGGGGCTGGTCGTCCCCGTCGTCCGGGACGCGCACACGCGGGACGCCGAGTCGCTGACGGCCGAGTTCGCCCGGCTGACCGAGGCGGCCCGGACCGGCACGCTGACGCCCGCGGAACTCACGGGCGGCACCTTCACATTGAACAACTACGGCGTGTTCGGCGTCGACGGCTCCACACCGATCATCAACCACCCCGAGGCCGCCATGCTCGGCGTCGGCCGCATCGTCCCCAAGCCATGGGTGCACGAGGGCGAGCTGGCGGTGCGGCAGGTCGTGCAGCTCTCGCTCACCTTCGACCACCGGGTCTGCGACGGCGGCACCGCGGGAGGCTTCCTGCGGTACGTGGCGGACTGTGTCGAACAGCCGGCGGTGCTGCTGCGGACGCTGTGAGTCCACTTCGAGCCACCGGTCTTCCCGGCCGCGTCTCGGTGCCCCCGCGTTCCCTGTGATCGCGGGGGCACGCATACTCGGAGGGTGACCGAGTATCAGCCACCCGGCGATCCCTCCGGTGATCCCTCCGGCGATCCTCCCGATGATCCCTCCGGCGACCCCTCCGAGGGCCCCGGCCCCGCGTACGACGCCGTCGTGCTCGCCGGTGGCGCCGCCCGGCGGCTCGGGGGCGCGGACAAGCCCGGGGTGCGGGTGGGCGGCCGGGCGCTGCTCGACCGGGTGCTCGCGGCCTGCGCCGACGCCCGGACCACGGTGGTCGTCGCCGGTCCCCGCCCCACCGCGCGGCCCGTGATCTGGGCCCGTGAGGAACCCCCGGGCGGCGGCCCCCTGGCCGCGCTCGCCGCCGGACTCCGGCACACCACGGCCGACCAGGTCGTCCTGCTCTCCGCCGACCTGCCCTTCCTCGACCGCCGCACGGTGCGGGGACTGCTGGCACCCCTTCGGCACGGCACCGCGGACGGCGTGCTGCTGACCGACTCCGACGGCCGGGACCAGCCGCTGGTCGCCGCGTACCGGGCCGAGGCCCTGCGCCGCGGGCTGGCCGTGCTCACCGGCCGGCACGGCGAGCTGGCCGGGCTGCCCCTGCGCCGGCTGACCGGCTCGCTCGACCTCACCCGTATCTCCGACCCGGTGGCGTCCTTCGACTGCGACACCTGGGACGACATCGCCACTGCCAGGGCACGCATCAGGGAGCATGGACACGTGTTGGATGAATGGATCTCCGCAGTCAAGGACGAACTGGGCATCGACCTGGACGTCGACACCGGCGTACTGCTCGACCTCGCCCGTGACGCCGCCCACGGTGTGGCCCGGCCCGCCGCGCCGCTGACCACCTTCCTCGTCGGCTACGCGGCCGCGCGGGCGGGCGGTGACCGGGAGGCCGTCGCCGAGGCGGCCCGCAAGGCCGCGGCACTCGCCCTGCGCTGGGCCGACGAG
Source organism: Streptomyces sp. NPDC014676 (assembly GCF_043084105.1). Classification (NCBI taxonomy): domain Bacteria; kingdom Bacillati; phylum Actinomycetota; class Actinomycetes; order Kitasatosporales; family Streptomycetaceae; genus Streptomyces; species Streptomyces sp. NPDC014676. Next base: position 148,014 of record NZ_JBIBZI010000004.1, read on the forward strand.
GAAACCGCCGACGTCACCCCCAAGGCCCCCGACGCCACCCCAGAAGCTCCCGACACCCGCCCGGACGCCTGATGACCGCGCGCGCCGCCCGGGCCGACGGGAACGCCGACGACCTCGACGTCGAGGAGGCGCTCGCTCTCGTGAGGAAACACCCCGGCGGCACCACGGACACCCCCCGCCCCACGCACCCGCGCCACGACGCCACCGCCTGGCCCGACGCCCGCGCCATCGCCGAGGACGCCCCGCGCCACGGCACCGGCGGACGCACCGGAGGCCGTACCGGCTGCCTGACCCCGGTCGCCGTCCCCCTCGCCTCCGCCCTGGGCCTCACCCTCGCCGCCCCCCTCACCGCCCTCACCGACCTGCCCTCCTTCGACACCTCCGCGATGGACGGCTGGGCGGTCTCCGGACCAGGCCCCTGGTCCGTGCGGGACGAGGGCGTCCTCGCCGGGCACTCCGCGCACCCCCCGCTCACCGACGGCGAGGCCGTCCGCATCGCCACCGGCGCCCGTGTCCCCCCGGACACCACCGCCGTACTCCGCAGCGAGCACGGCCGCACCGACGACAAGGGCCGGCTGCACGTCACCGCGGCCACCCGGCCGCCGCACACCGTCACCCACGGCCAGGACATCCGCCCCCGCGGCCAGGAGTGCCGCAGCGGCGACCAGTTGCTGCCCGTGGGCACCCCGGTGACCCCGCCCGTCCTGGGGATGGCCGCCGCCGCCGGATACGACACGCTCACCGCCGTCCCCCGCCCCCGCGCCGACGTGTTCGTCCTCGGCGACGAACTGCTCGGCGAGGGCCTGCCGCACGACGGGCTGATCCGGGACGCGCTCGGCCCGCTGCTGCCTCCCTGGCTGCGCGCACTCGGCGCGGAGGTCACCGCCGTACGCCGGGTCGGCGACACCGAACAGGCGCTGTACGAGGCCATCACGGCATCCGGCGCCGATGTCGTCGTCACCACCGGCGGCACCGCCGCCGGCCCGGTCGACCACGTGCACCCCGCGCTGCGCCGCATCGGCGCCGAACTCCTCGTGGACGGCGTCAAGGTGCGCCCCGGCCATCCCATGCTCCTGGCCCGCACCAAGGCCGACCAGTACCTCGTCGGCCTGCCGGGCAACCCCCTCGCCGCCGTCTCCGGCCTGCTCACGCTCGCCGAGCCCCTGCTGCGCACCCTCGCGGCCCGCCCCGCTCCCGAGCCGTACACGCTGCCGCTGCGGGACGGTGTGCAGGGACACCCGTACGACACCCGGCTGGTCCCGGTCGCCCTGCGCGGCGACCGGGCGCTGCCGCTGCTCTACAACGGCCCGGCCATGCTGCGCGGCATCGCGGCGGCCGACGCGCTCGCCGTCGTACCCCCCGGCGGCGCACGGCCCGGCCAGGAGACGGAACTGCTCGACCTGCCCTGGACGTCCGGAGGAACCGGGGTGTGTTTCACGTGAAACTTCCGGGCCAGGACGCCATCGCTCGCCAGGCGGACGAACACCTGGTGACCCATCGGGTGAAACTCCCGAGGAAACTGGTGGAGCACCCGGTCCGCCAGGTCGCCAAACGACTGTCGTGGGCCCTGGTGGTGCTGGTGGTGACGGCGGTCGTCGTGTACGCCGACCGCGACGGCTACAACGACAACTCCGACCGGTCCATCGATCTCCTCGACGCGTTCTACTACGCGACCGTCACCCTCTCCACCACCGGGTACGGCGACATCACACCGGTCAGTGACGCCGCCCGGCTCACCAACATCTTCGTCATCACGCCGCTGCGCGTGCTGTTCCTGATCATCCTGGTCGGCACCACCCTCGAGGCCCTCACCGAACGCACGCGGGAGGAGTGGCGACTGAACCGCTGGAGGTCCGCGTTGCGCGATCACACCGTCGTCGTCGGATTCGGTACCAAGGGCAGGTCCGCGATCAAGACCGTCTGCGCGACCGGGCTCCGGAAGGAGCAGGTCGTGGTCGTCGACCCCAGCGCGAAGGCGATCGACGCGGCCACGGCGGACGGCTACGCGGGCGTCATAGGGGACGCCACGCGCAGCGAGGTGCTGAAGCGGGCCGAGGTGCAGCGGGCACGGCAGATCATCATCGCGACGCAGCGCGACGACACGGCCGTCCTCGTGACGCTGACGGCGCGGCAGATCAACCGGGGCGCGAAGATCGTGGCCGCGGTGCGCGAGGAGGAGAACGCCCCGCTGCTGAAGCAGTCGGGCGCCGACGCGGTCATCACCAGCGCCAGCGCGGCCGGGCGGCTGCTCGGGCTGTCCGTGCTCAGCCCCTCGGCCGGCATGGTCATGGAGGACCTCATCCAGCAGGGCTCCGGGCTCGACATCGTGGAGCGGCCGGTCATAAAGGCCGAGGTGGGCAAGACACCCCGCGAGATCGGCGACCTGGTGGTGAGCGTCGTCCGCGGGCACCGGGTGCTCGGCTACGACGACCGGGACGTCGGAACGCTGGAGCTGACGGACCGGCTGATCACGATCGTGCGGGCGACGCCGGGCACGCAGATCGCGCCCGACGTCCGCCCGTTCCGCGGCTGAGACCGCAGAGGGGACCGCACGGCTGGGACCACAGAGGGGACCGCACGGCTGGGACCGCGCCGGGACCGTGGTCGAAACCGCGGCCGGGACCGGCTACTTCCGGCTGTACAGCCGCATCGTGACCGGCCCGAAGACCGCCACGAACAGTCCGGCCCAGCCCAGCGTCCAGGCGATCTCGTCGGCCGGCCAGTCACCCGCCATCAGTCCGCGCACCGCGGACGCCAGGTGGGTGACGGGGCTGTTGTTGACGAACGCCTGGAGCCAGCCGGGCATGGTGCGCGGGTCGACGAAGACGTTGGACAGGAAGGTGAGCGGGAAGATCACCATCATGCTGACGCCCATCACCGACTTCTCGGTGCGCAGCATCAGCCCGAACATGGTCCAGATCCACGAGAAGGCGAACGAGAACAGCACCAGCAGCGCGATCCCGGCGAGCACTCCGGGGACCCCGCCGTCGGCACGGTAGCCGAGGATCATGCCCACGGTCAGCATCACGACGGACGCGATGGTGTAGCGCAGGGCGTCGCCGAGCAGATAGCCGACCATCGTCGACGGCCGCCAGATCGGCAGGCTGCGGAACCGGTCGAAGACGCCCTTCTCGATGTCCGTGTTGACCGAGACCCCGGTGTACATGGTGATCATCACGACCGACATCACCAGGATTCCCGGCAGCAGGAACTGGATGTACTCCTTCGGCGACCCGGCCAGCGCCCCGCCGAACAGGTACGTGTACATCAGCACCATCATGATCGGGAACGCCGTCACGTCGAAGAGCTGCTCCGGCACGTGCTTGATCTTCAGGACCGCCCGCCAGCCGAAGGTCAGTGAGGCGGACCAGGCGCTGGGCCGCGGCGGGCGCTCCTTGGCGACCAGCAGTTCGGCGAGGGAGTCGGTGCGCACCGGGGCGAGTTCGGCGCTCTCGGTGGTCGTCGTGGTGCTCATGCCGCCACCTCGTCCTTCGGGTCGTGGGAGTCGTCCTGGCCGGATGCGTCGGGCACGTGCGTGTCGTGGCCGGTGAGGGCCAGGAACACCTCGTCCAGGCTGGGCTGGCCGAGCGAGAAGTTGTCGACGGTGACACCGGCGCGGGCCAGCTCGCTCAGCGCACGGGCGGCCTGCTCGGCGGCCGTGTCGTGGCTCGCGGCGGCGAGGCGGGCGGTCAGCGCCACCGGGTCGGGCTCGGGCTGCACCCGCGCGTCGAGGGCGCGGCGCAGCAGGTCGGCGGCGAGCGGCCGCTGCTCCGGATCCCGCAGCCGCAGATGGACGGACCCGGCGCCGACGGACGCCTTCAGCTCGCCCTTGGTGCCCTCGGCGATCACCTTGCCGTGGTCGATGACGGCGATCCGGGACGCCAGCTGGTCGGCCTCGTCCAGGTACTGCGTGGTCAGCAGCACCGTCGTGCCCTGGGCGACGACCGCGCGCACGATGTCCCACACCTGGTTGCGGCTGCGCGGGTCCAGGCCGGTCGTCGGCTCGTCGAGGAACAGCAGGTCGGGGGTGTTGAGGATGGACGCGGCGATGTCGATACGGCGCCGCATGCCGCCGGAGTAGTGCTTGACCTGCTTCCCGGCCGCGTCCGTGAGTCCGAAGGCCTCCAGCAACTGGGCGGCGCGGGTGCGGGCGGCGGGCTTGCGGTGGCCGAGGAGCCGGCCCAGCAGGACCAGGTTCTCGGTGCCGGTGAGGTCCTCGTCCACGGAGGCGTACTGGCCGGTGAGGCTCACCCGGCCGCGCACCTCGTCGGCCTCGCGCACGATGTCGTGCCCGAAGACATGGGCCTCGCCGCCGTCGGGCCGCAGGAGGGTGGCGAGCATCTTCACGGTGGTGGTCTTGCCGGCGCCGTTCGGCCCGAGGACCCCGTACACCGTGCCGGCCGGCACGGCGAGATCGACACCGTCCACGGCCCGCGTCTCACCGAAGGTCTTGACCAGGCCCGCGGTCTCGATCGCCAGGCCGGACGTCTGCGTGCTCATGCTTCGGGTCCTTCCGCATGCTCGGGCTACGCAGGGACAGACCTTCACCGTCGCGCAAACTCATCGCTCCCGCACGGGGATTTCCGCCGGGACCGGCCCTACGGCCGGGAACAGGACCGGTCCTACGGCCGAGAAGGGGGCGACCCGGGTCGTAGGCCCGCGGTGTGCCGGGCCCCCGGCATCCCAGGAGTACCGTCCCCCTCATGTATGCGATCACGATTCCCGAACCCGGTGGGCCCGAGGCGCTGGTGTGGGACGAGGTCCCCGACCCCGTGGCCGGCCCCGGCGAGGTCCTGGTCGAGGTGGTGGCCGGTGCCGTCAACCGGGCCGACATCCTCCAGCGGCAGGGCTTCTACGACCCCCCGCCCGGCGCCTCCCCCCACCCCGGTCTCGAATGCTCCGGACGGATCGCCGCGCTCGGTGAGGGGGTGAGCGGCTGGGCCGTCGGCGACGAGGTCTGCGCGCTGCTCGCCGGCGGCGGCTACGCGGAGAAGGTCGCCGTCCCGGCCGGACAGCTCCTGCCCGTCCCCGAGGGACTCACCGTCGACCAGGCCGCGGCGCTCCCGGAGGTCGTCTGCACGGTCTGGTCGAACGTCTTCATGGTCGCCCACCTCCGCCCCGGCGAGACCCTCCTCGTGCACGGCGGCTCCAGCGGCATCGGCACGATGGCGATCCAGCTCGCGAAGGCCGTCGGCGCGCGGGTCGCCGTCACCGCCGGCACCGGGGAGAAGCTGGAGCGCTGCGCCGAACTCGGCGCCGACATCCTGATCAACTACCGCGAGCAGGACTTCGTCGCCGAGCTGAAGCGGGCCACCGACGGCCACGGCGCCGACGTCATCCTCGACAACATGGGCGCCAAGTACCTGGACCGCAACGTCCAGGCCCTCGCCGTCAACGGCCGGCTCGCCATCATCGGCATGCAGGGCGGGGTGAAGGGGGAGCTGAACATCGGTGCCCTGCTCGGCAAGCGCGCCGCCATCAGCGCGACCTCGCTGCGCGCCCGGCCCCTGGAGGAGAAGGCGGCGATCGTGGCGGCCGTACGCGAACACGTCTGGCCGCTCGTCACCGGCGGCCACGTCCGCCCGGTCATCGACCGCGAGATCCCGATGCCGGACGCGGCCACCGCCCACCGGGTCGTGGAGGACAGCGGCCACATCGGCAAGGTCCTGCTGGTGACACCGAACTGAGCCGGCCGGCAGGGCGGGGGCCGTTCCCGTCTCCGGCGCGGCCCGCCGGCCGCGTCCACCGGGGGCGGGCTCCCGCCCGGGTACGGCACCGCCCTGTGCGTGTCCCACTCGGTGCGGCAGGGGGAGACGGCCCGGAACCGGGGGCGGGCCCCCGGACTTCACGTCCTGACAGGCAGCCCACCCGGCGGCGGTGCCACTACGGCCCGGGTCCTGGGAAGCCGTGCGCGGAGTGCCGCCGCGGCCTGCCGGGAGATTCCCGGCAGGGGATTTCGCCGGCTCAGGACGCGCCGCGCCCCTGACGCATGCGCAGCGCGACGAAGGCGAGGCCGAAGCCGAGTCCGATGAGCATCAGGCCGCTGCCGAGCGGCAGGATGCGCAGTACGGGCTCGGCGGAGGAGGCGATCGCGTCCGGTTCCGCCGCCCGCGAGGTCGCGGAGGGCACGGGGACCGCCGCCTGGGACGCCGGTGTCCGCGGGGCGGTGTCGCCCGCGCCCGGCGCCCGGGACACGGCCCCGTCGTCCCCCGGCCGCGGGGGCCGCTCGCCCACCCCCTCGGCACGCCCCGGCTTCCGCGGCACGGCACCCGCGCCCCCGTCGTCCGGACCGTCCCGGTCGCCGTGCTCCCGCTCCCGCTCCCGTTCCCGCTCCCGTTCCTGCTTCCTTTCCCGCTCCCGCGGCTCCCTCTCGGCCCTCTCGTGCCGCCCCGGCCGCTCCCGGCCCTCGCCCGGCCGGCTCCCGGCCCGCGACGGCTCCCCGGAGGGCGACGACGAGGGCGACGACGAGAGGGACGACGAGGACGACGACAAGGGGGACGGGGGCGAGGGGGCGGCGCCGTACGCCACCCCCGTGCCGGGGGGCGCCACGGCAGGGCCGTACGGCACCACCGCCGTCCCCGTGACCAGAACAACCGCCGTCCCCGCTACACGCAGCCATGGAGCCACGACCGTGACCTCCCGCGCCGGCCGGTGCTCGGTCGCACCGCCGGCAAGATGGGCCGGATGGACGCCAAACAGCCTGGCATTCCAGGGTGCTCCCGGCATTCCGGATACGGCCGTCGGACGGACCCCCGCCGAACGACCCCGCTTCCGGGGGCACCGCCGAAACGGCACCCGGCCGTGCGCGACAATGGCGGCATGGAGATGCCGAGGAACGAACGATCGCCGGAGAATCCGCAGATCCTGGTCGTCGGCCAGGACGGCATGGCGCTCAGCGGCGGCGCCGGGGACGAGGACTCCCGCGAGACCCCGCTCACGGAGCAGGTCGAGCAGCCGGCGAAGGTCATGCGGATCGGCAGCATGATCAAGCAGCTGCTGGAGGAGGTGCGCGCGGCTCCCCTGGACGAGGCCAGCCGGGTCCGGCTCAAGGAGATCCACGCCAGTTCGGTGAAGGAACTGGAGGACGGCCTGGCCCCGGAGCTGGTCGAGGAGCTGGAGCGGCTCTCCCTGCCCTTCACGGACGAGAACACCCCGAGCGACGCCGAACTGCGGATCGCGCAGGCCCAGCTGGTGGGCTGGCTGGAGGGCCTGTTCCACGGGATCCAGACCACGCTCTTCGCCCAGCAGATGGCCGCGCGCGCCCAACTGGAGCAGATGCGCCGCGCCCTCCCGCCCGGCGTCGGTGACGGCTCGGAGGACCCGCACCCGGGCGGCCGCTCGGGCGGCCCGTACCTGTAGACCGCGCGACGTCCCTGTCCGAACACCGCGAAGGGGCCCGGCATCCGATGCCGGGCCCCTTCGTCACGCCTCGTCCGTCCCGGGGTCAGGACGGAGGGTTGCCCGTCGAGACCTTGAGGGTGATCTCGGGCATGTTCTCGGGGTCGACGTCCGTGCCCGCCGGCGGGAACTGCTCCCTGACGGAGCCCTCGCCGTAGGTGTTCTCATCGACCTCGATGATCTTGAAGTCTCCCCAGCCGGCGGCCTGGAAGCACTCCTTCACCGACTGGATGTACTTGAACTTGAAGTCCGGGAGCTGGATCTTGTCGGGGTCGTTGGCCGACTCGTACGGCTCCTCGCACTTCTCCTTGTCGATCTTCTTCGACGTGTCGGGTCCGCGGTAGCCCTCCGCCTTGGTCGCCGACGCCGAAGCGCCGCCTCCGCCGGCCTGCGGATCCTCGTCGCCGCCGTTCATCATCAGCGCCGCGATCAGCCCGCCGACGGCGACGAGGGAGACGACGACCGACCCGATGACCACCGACTTGTTCCGGCCACCACCCGATCTGCCCGAGCCGGACGTCTGAGGCGTGATGTTGTACGGCGGCGGGGTCCCCGGCCCCTGCCCCGGCTGCGGCGCGTACGGCGACGGGGCGGGCGTCTGGTAACCGCCCTGCTGCGGATAGCCGTACGCGGGTGACGGCGCGGACGGCGCCGGGGTGCCGTACGGGTGCGGCGCCGGCTGGTACGGCGTCTGCACGTTGCCCGCGGGTGCCTGCGGCGCCTGGCCGACCGGCGGGAACACCGCGGAACCGACGCCCGCGCCGCTCTGCGCCTGCGTGCCCGGCACGATGCTCGGCGGGGCCGGCTGGAAGGACTGCGCCACCCGCAGGCACTCCCCGCGCATGGACTCCGCGCTGGGGAAGCGCTCGTTCGGATTCTTCTTCAGCGCGCGGGTGATCAGCGCGTCCACGGCCGGCGGCAGCGAACGGTTGATCGAGGACGCGACCGGCGGCTCCTCCTGCACATGCGCGTACGCGATGGCCAGCGGCGAGTCCGCGTCGAACGGCAGCCGCCCGGTGACGAGCTGGAACAGCATGATGCCGACCGAGTACAGGTCGGAGCGGGCGTCCACGCCCCGGCCGAGCGCCTGCTCCGGGGAGAGGTACTGCGGGGTGCCGACGACCATGCCGGTCTGTGTCATCGACGTCACACCGGACTGCATGGCGCGGGCGATGCCGAAGTCCATGACCTTGACCACGCCGCGCTTGGTCATCATCACGTTGCCCGGCTTGATGTCGCGGTGGACCAGCCCCATCTCGTGGCTGATCTCCAGGGCCGCCAGGACGTCCGCGGTGATCTTCAGCGCCTTGTCGGCGGGCATCGCGCCCTGCTGCCGTACGTCCTCGTCGAGCACGGAGCCGAGCGGGCGGCCCTCGACGTACTCCATGACGATGTACGGCGTCGTCATGCCGTCGACGTCGTCCTCGCCCGTGTCGAAGACCGAGACGATGTTGGTGTGCGTGAGCTTCGCCACGGACTGGGCCTCGCGGCGGAAGCGCTCGCGGAAGGCCTGCTCCCGGCCCAGTTCCGTGTGCAACGTCTTGATGGCGACCTGGCGGTCGAGCACGCTGTCGTAGGCGAGGTGGACCGAGGCCATGCCACCCTGGCCGAGCAGGTCCCGCAGTTGGTAGCGTCCGCCGGCGAGCGCCCGCCCCGCGTTGTGGCCCTGTGCGCCGTGCTGGCTCATGTTCCGCTTCCCCCGTAGCCTCTCCGGCGCCGCCGTACCGGTGGCCGATCCGCCGTAGATCCCATGCTCTATTCCCGGCCAAGTCTGCCCCAGGCCACTGACACGTCAAGCGCGGTGCCCGTTCCGTGACCGTACGCGAAGGAAGCGTCGCGGAAGCGTTACAGCGGTCGTACTACCGGTACACGGGATTTGCACGACAGTACGGAGTACGGGTTTCATGGCCGGTCCGTCTCGTGCCGGTCCTGGGAGCCCGTCCCGGACCGGGGGCACGCGCTGAGGCTGTAGCGTGGCCGACGAAGACCGTAACAACACCGCGCGCACCGCGGGCAGAAACGACGGCGAGGACTGATGGCACAGCAGCAGCGCGCTCAGGGCCCGTCCGACCCCGAGGCGACTGGCGGCGGCATCTCGGACGCGCCGGACAACTGGGGCAACGGCGGGCTCGTCGGCGACGGCCGGTACCGGCTGACCCACCGGCTCGGCCGGGGCGGCATGGCCGAGGTGTTCGCCGCCGAGGACGTACGTCTCGGCCGCACGGTCGCCGTCAAGCTGCTGCGCGCCGACCTCGCCGAGGACCCCGTGTCCAAGGCGCGCTTCACGCGCGAGGCGCAGTCGGTGGCCGGTCTCAACCACCACGCCATCGTCGCCGTCTACGACTCCGGCGAGGACGTCGTCGGCGGCCAGTCGGTGCCGTACATCGTGATGGAACTGGTCGAGGGCCGCACCATCCGCGACCTGCTGATGAACGCCGAGGCCCCGGGCCCCGAGCAGGCGCTGATCATCGTCTCCGGTGTCCTGGAGGCGCTCGCCTACTCGCACCAGCACGGCATCGTGCACCGCGACATCAAGCCGGCCAACGTCATCATCACCCACAACGGTGCCGTGAAGGTGATGGACTTCGGCATCGCCCGCGCGCTGCACGGCGCGTCCACGACGATGACCCAGACCGGCATGGTCATGGGCACCCCGCAGTACCTCTCCCCGGAGCAGGCGCTCGGCAAGGCCGTCGACTACCGGTCCGACCTGTACGCCACCGGCTGCCTGCTGTACGAACTGCTGGCGCTGCGGCCCCCCTTCACGGGCGAGACGCCGCTGTCGGTGGTCTACCAGCACGTCCAGGACATCCCCACGCCCCCGTCGGAGGCCTCGGACGCCTGCCCGCCGGAGCTGGACGGCATGGTCATGCGCGCCCTCGCCAAGGAGCCCGACGACCGTTTCCAGACGGCCGAGGAGATGCGCGGGCTGATCCAGTACGCGCTGCAGATGCTCTACGAGCAGGGCGGTCACACCGGCACCTGGAACACCGGTCCGGTGGAGATGCACGAGGGTCCGCGCACCCCGGCGGCCGGCTTCGCGGGCACGACCGCGATGCCGCACCCGGACGTCTCCGGTACGGCGGCGATCCCGCAGCCGATCCTGCCCGCCGGGTACGGCAGTGGGTACGGCGGCGACGACGGCGGCTTCGAGGGCCACGGCAACAAGGGCAGCGGCCGCGGCAAGCTGTGGGTCCTCGCGGTGCTCGCGGTGATCGCCGTCGCGGCGGGTGTGGCGCTGGCGCTGAACAACGGCGGCGGTGGGGGCGGGGGCAAGACCGACCAGTCTCCGTCCGTGACGCAGAGCACCGGGGACGAGAAGGCCAGCGAGAGCCCGAGCGACGAGGCGACCGAGGAGACGACCGACCCCGGCACGGAGACCGAGACCGACCCGGGCTCGGGATCGGGCGGGAACTGGGAGGAGCCGTACACGCCGTCCCAGGAGCCGACGTACACGGAGACCGAGAGCGAGGCGCCGAGCATCCCGCCGACGTCCGCGCAGCCGACCCAGACGGGTGGCACCGGGGACGGCGGCACCGGAGACGGTGGTACGGGAGACGGTGGTACCGGGGACGGCGGCACCGGTGACGGTGGCACGGAGAACGGTGGCACGGAGAACGGCGGCACGGACACGGGCGGCGAGAACGCCGGCACGGGCAGCATCGAAGGCGTGACCGGCTGACCCCGGCCGGCTCCGGCCGTACCGGGCGCACCCCCGCCCACCCCGCGCGGCGTACCACTTCCGGCCGCGAAACTCGACCCTTCCCGAGTCCGGGGTGGCCGGGATAACGTGCCGTTGCTCCGGCCTCCTGCGAGGCTGTGACCAGCACACCTTCGGCGCCTTCCCCGATTTACTTGGAAATCCAAGCAAAATCGCAGGTCAGAGGGGTTTCACAGAGATGTGGAGCACTGGGTAACGTGCCTCTTGCAGGGCGCTCGCCGGGGCACCTGTCACGCCTGTTCCCGGCCGAGTGGCACCCACCCCGTGCCCGGTGGTCGAGAACAGGTGAGCCGCACTGGCCCACCGGCAACCCCGGGGGTCGGACCGACGGAGGAGCACACGTGACCGTGGAGAGCACTGCCGCGCGCACATCGCGACGCAGCGCCGGAACAAAGGCCGGCACCACCGGCACCAAGCGCACCACCAGCACCACCAAGAAGGCCACCGGCGCCGGGAAGAGCGCCGAGCCCGCCCTCGTCCAGTTGCTGACGCCCGAGGGCAAGCGCGTCAAGAACGCCGAGTTCGACGGTTACGTCGACGGCATCACCGCCGACGACCTGCGCGGTCTCTACCGCGACATGGTGCTCACCCGCCGCTTCGACGCCGAGGCCACCGCGCTCCAGCGCCAGGGCGAGCTGGGCCTGTGGGCCTCGCTGCTCGGGCAGGAGGCGGCGCAGATCGGCTCCGGCCGGGCGCTGCGCGACGACGACTACGTCTTCCCCACCTACCGTGAGCACGGTGTCGCGTGGTGCCGCGGGGTGGACCCGACCAATCTCCTCGGCATGTTCCGCGGCGTGAACAACGGCGGCTGGGACCCGAACGGCAACAACTTCCACCTGTACACGATCGTCATCGGCTCGCAGGCCCTGCACGCCACGGGCTACGCGATGGGCGTCACCAAGGACGGCGCGGACAGCGCGGTCATCGCCTACTTCGGCGACGGCGCGTCCAGCCAGGGCGACGTGGCCGAGGCCTTCACCTTCTCCGCGGTCTACAACGCCCCGGTGGTGTTCTTCTGCCAGAACAACCAGTGGGCGATCTCCGAGCCGACCGAGAAGCAGTCCCGCGTGCCGCTGTACCAGCGCGCGCAGGGCTTCGGCTTCCCGGGCGTCCGCGTGGACGGCAACGACGTGCTGGCGAACCTGGCCGTCACCAAGTGGGCCCTGGAGCGGGCCCGCGCGGGTGAGGGCCCGACGCTGGTCGAGGCGTTCACGTACCGCATGGGCGCGCACACCACCTCCGACGACCCGACCCGCTACCGCGGCGACGAGGAGCGCCTGGCCTGGGAGGCCAAGGACCCGATCCTGCGCCTTCGCCGCTACCTCGAAGCCTCAAACCACGCGGACGAGGGATTCTTCGCGGAACTGGAGACCGAGAGCGAGGCGTTGGGCAAACGAGTGCGCGAAGCGGTCCGTGCCATGCCGGACCCGGACCACTTCGCCATCTTCGAGAACGTGTACGCGGACGGACACGCGCTCGTGGACGAGGAGCGTGCGCAGTTCGCGGCGTACCAGGCGTCGTTCGCGGACGCGGACGGGGGTAAGTGACATGACGGAGAAGATGGCCCTGGCCAAGGCGATCAACGAGTCGCTGCGGCACGCCCTGGACGCGGACCCCAAGGTCGTCGTCATGGGTGAGGACGTCGGCAAGCTCGGCGGCGTCTTCCGGGTGACGGACGGCCTGCAGAAGGACTTCGGCGAGAGCCGTGTCATCGACACCCCGCTCGCCGAGTCGGGCATCGTCGGCACGGCGATCGGGCTGGCCCTGCGCGGCTACCGCCCGGTGGTGGAGATCCAGTTCGACGGCTTCGTCTTCCCGGCGTACGACCAGATCGTCACGCAGCTCGCGAAGATGCACGCCCGCTCGCTGGGCAAGGTCAAGCTCCCCGTCGTCGTGCGCATCCCCTACGGCGGCGGCATCGGCGCCGTGGAGCACCACTCGGAGTCCCCCGAGTCGCTGTTCGCGCACGTGGCCGGCCTGAAGATCGTGTCGCCGTCGAACGCGTCGGACGCGTACTGGATGATGCAGCAGGCCGTCCAGAGCGACGACCCGGTGATCTTCTTCGAGCCCAAGCGGCGCTACTGGGACAAGGGCGAGGTCGACACCGAGGCGATCCCGGGCCCGCTGCACACCGCGCGCGTGGTGCGCGAGGGCACGGACCTGACGCTCGTGGCGTACGGCCCGATGGTGAAGCTCTGCCAGGAGGCCGCGGACGCGGCGGCCGAGGAGGGCCGCTCCCTGGAGGTGCTGGACCTGCGCTCGGTCTCCCCGATTGACTTCGACTCCATCCAGGCGTCGGTGGAGAAGACGCGCCGCCTGGTCGTGGTCCACGAGGCACCGGTGTTCTTCGGCTCCGGCGCGGAGATCGCCGCGCGGATCACGGAGCGCTCCTTCTACCACCTGGAGGCCCCGGTGCTGCGGGTGGGCGGCTACCACGCCCCGTACCCGCCGGCCCGCCTGGAGGAGTCCTACCTCCCGGACCTGGACCGGGTGCTCGACGCCGTCGACCGCTCGCTGGCGTACTGAGGAGAGGGTCGTGACGACGATGACGAACGCGTCCGTACGCGAGTTCAAGATGCCGGACGTGGGCGAGGGCCTCACCGAGGCCGAGATCCTCAAGTGGTACGTCCAGCCCGGTGACACGGTCACCGACGGCCAGGTGGTCTGCGAGGTCGAGACGGCGAAGGCGGCCGTCGAACTGCCCATCCCCTACGACGGCGTGGTCCGCGCGCTGCACTTCCCCGAGGGCACCACGGTCGACGTGGGCACGTCCATCATCGCGGTGGACGTGGCGGGCGGCGCGGCGCCGGTGGAGGAGGCACCCGCCCCCGCTCCCGCCGAGGAGCCCGCGACGCCCGAGGAGCAGCCGGCGGCCCGTCAGCCGGTCCTGGTCGGCTACGGCGTGGCGACGTCCTCGACGCGCCGCCGCCCCCGCAAGGCGCCGGCCCCGGACACCGCCGTCCAGCAGGCGGCGGCAGCGGTCCAGCAGGAGCTGAACGGCCACAGCGCCCCCGCCGTCTCCCAGGAGCGCCCGCTGGCGAAGCCCCCGGTGCGCAAGCTGGCGAAGGACCTGGGCGTCGACCTGACGACGGTCACCCCGACCGGCCCGGACGGCATCATCACCCGCGAGGACGTCCACGCGGCGGTGGCGCCTCCGGCTCCGCGGGAGACCGCCCCGGCCGCCGCCGCACCGGCTGCCGCACCCGCGGCCCCGGTGTCGTACGACACCGCCCGCGAGACCCGTATCCCGGTCAAGGGGGTCCGCAAGGCCACGGCGGCGGCGATGGTCGGCTCGGCGTTCACGGCGCCGCACGTCACGGAGTTCGTGACGGTGGACGTGACGCGGACGATGAAGCTGGTCGAGGAGCTGAAGCAGGACAAGGAGTTCACGGGTCTGCGCGTGAACCCCCTCCTGCTGATCGCCAAGGCGCTGCTGGTCGCGATCAAGCGGAACCCCGACATCAACGCCTCCTGGGACGAGGCGGCCCAGGAGATCGTGGTCAAGCACTACGTCAACCTGGGCATCGCGGCGGCCACCCCGCGCGGCCTGATCGTGCCGAACATCAAGGACGCCCACGCCAAGACGCTGCCGCAACTGGCCGAGTCCCTGGGGGAACTGGTGTCCACGGCCCGTGAGGGCAAGACCTCCCCGTCCGCCATGCAGGCGGGCACGGTCACGATCACCAACGTCGGCGTCTTCGGCGTCGACACGGGCACGCCGATCCTCAACCCCGGCGAGTCCGCGATCCTCGCGGTCGGTGCGATCAAGCCCCAGCCGTGGGTCCACAAGGGCAAGGTGAAGCCCCGCCAGGTCACCACCCTGGCGCTCTCCTTCGACCACCGCCTGGTCGACGGCGAGCTGGGCTCCAAGGTCCTGGCCGACGTGGCGGCGATCCTGGAGCAGCCGAAGCGGCTGATCAGCTGGGCCTGACGCCCGCGAACCGCTAGGTTCATGAGACAGGAGGGGCGCCGCAAGTCCGGATTGCGGCGCCCCTCCTGCTGTGTGCCGGCCGGCCTATGAGAGCACGTACACCGGTGCCCCGTCCTCGGCCCCGCCCTGCGAGCGGATGCAGGCGTGCTTGCGCAGCAGCCGGAGACAGTCGTTGACGCGTCGGACGGAGAGCCCCGTACGGGCGGCGATCGACTCCAGCGGCTCGCACAGCTCACCCTGCTCGACGAGCACCGGCGCGATCACCACGGCCACCGCCCATACGTCCTCGGTCACGGACAGCCGCTGCCGCCAGTCGGCCAGCACCGACTCGGTGGTGGGCCGCGCGGTGAGGAGGGACGTGGGCGTCCGACGTTCGAGGACGAGGGTGTCGAACCGGTCCGTGATGCGT
This sequence comes from Streptomyces sp. NPDC014676, assembly GCF_043084105.1. NCBI lineage: Bacteria > Bacillati > Actinomycetota > Actinomycetes > Kitasatosporales > Streptomycetaceae > Streptomyces > Streptomyces sp. NPDC014676. Next base: position 163,473 of record NZ_JBIBZI010000004.1, read on the forward strand.
TCCACCGCCCGGACCATGGCCTGCTGCACGGCGAGGGTGGCCTGCTGGGTGACCAGTAATTCCCTCTGCAGGGTCACCGTCTCCTTCTGCAAAGCGATCGATTCGCGCTGCCCGGCGGCCAGTTTCTCGTCCAACCGAAGGTTGTGCGTCTCCAGCCGGACGATGGCCTCGGCGACCTGCTCCGGCACGGCGTAGGCGATGGGGGCGCCGGGTTCGGGTGACTGCACCTCGGCCTCGTCGAGAGAGTACGAACCCTCGCCCAGCCAGTTCGATGATGTTCACGACTGCGAGCGAACGTGAATGGAAGCTGCTGTGTCGGCTTATGACGACGTGTATGGCGAGTGCCCGGGGCGGGCGGGATCGGCGGCGCGACGACATTTCTCAGCACCGCTCCCACCTGCGCAAACGCCGAGACCGTGACTTCCGGTCACGGTCTCGGACATTTCTCGTAGCCCCGTGCCGAAGGCCGTGCGAGGCATGCGGAAGGGGCCCACCCGTGCGGGTGGGCCCCTTCCCGGTTCGGTGGTGTCAGATCTTGCCGAAGCCGTAGCCCAGGAGCTTCTTCGCGTCCTTCTCGCGCTGGGTGGCGGAGGAGGAGGCGAGGACCGTGCCGATGACCGTCTTGCCGTTCCGGGTCGCGGCGAAGACCAGGCAGTACTTGGCCTCCGGGCCCGAGCCGGTCTTCACGCCGATCGTGCCGCTGTAGCTGCTGAGCAGCGTGTTCGTGTTGGTCCACGGCGCCATCGTGCGGGTGCTGCCCGTCTTCGTCGTCGTCTTCGCCGTGTACTTCTTCGTCTTCACGATCGAGCGGAACGTGGAGCTCTTCATCGCGCTGCTCGCGATCTTCGTCAGATCGCGCGGCGTCGAGTAGTTGCTGCCGTTCCCGATGCCGTCGAAGGAGTCGAAGTGGGTGTTCTTCAGGCCCAGCTTCTTCGCCTCGGAGTTCATCTTGCCGATGAACGACTTCACGCGGGCCGCACGCGTCGTGCCCGAGCCGAACTTGTCCGCCAGCGCGTACGCCGCGTCGCAGCCGGACGGCAGCATCAGCCCGTACAGGAGCTGGCGCACGGTGACCTTGTCACCGACGATCAGCCGCGCCGACGAGGCGTTGTTCCGCACGATGTAGTCGCTGTACGCCTTCTGGATCGTGACCTTGGTGTCGAGGTTCAGGTTCTTCTGCGCCAGCACCACCTTCGCGGTCATGATCTTCGTCGTCGAGCCGGTCGAACGACGTGTGTCCGCCGCCTTCGTGTACAGGGACTTGCCGTTCGCGTTGTTCATCACGAAGCCGCCCTTGGCGACGATGGACGGCGCGGCGGCGGCCTGCGCGGGCGCGGCGTAGAGAGCCCCGGAGGCGAGCAGGGCGCCGGTGGTCATGGCGACGCCGACGGCTCTGCGGACACGGAAGCCCTGAATGTCGATCTTCAAGTCGAATACCCCGATTACCTGGAATGGCCTTACCCTGCGGCCAAGTTGAGGCGCGGCCCATGAAGGGGCCGCGTCTGTCTGACTCGTGACGTGTGCGGATGGTTGTGCGTGGATCGGGGACCACTTCCGACTTCTCCGGGTCCGCGTCCGGGCCCGCATCGAAGCCCGTACCGGAGTCCGCATCGTGGATGGATTCTTCCGTGCGTGCGTGTTGTATCTATCCTGTCCGCATGACCAGCATGGCCCCTGTGAAGCAACCCCCCGCCGCCGACCGCGTCTACACCCACGTCAAGCAGGGCGTACTGGACCGCCGCTACGAGGGCGGGACACTGCTCACCGAAGGCGAACTGGCCGAGGCCGTGGGGGTCTCGCGGACCCCCGTGCGCGAGGCGCTGCTGCGGCTGGAGGCCGAAGGGCTGCTCAAGCTCTACCCGAAGAAGGGCGCCCTCGTCCTGCCCGTCTCCGCGCAGGAGATCGCCGACGTCGTCGAGACCCGGCTGCTCGTCGAGGAGCACGCCGCCAGGAAGGCCGTACCCGCGCCGCCCGGTCTCATCGAGCGGCTGGAGGAGCTGCTCGCCCGGCAGAAGGAGCAGGCCGCGGCCGGTGACTTCGCCGCGGCGTCCGTCACCGACCGCTGTTTCCACGCCGAGATCGTCCGCAGTGGCGGCAACGAGATCCTCTCCCGCCTCTACGACCAGCTCCGCGACCGCCAGCTCCGGATGGGCGTCGCCGTGATGCACTCCCACCCCGACCGGATCGCCAAGACCCTCGCCGAGCACGGGGAGATCCTCCAGGCGCTGCGCTCCGGCGACGCGGAGGCGGCCGTCGAGGTCGTCCACCGGCACGTCGGCTGGTTCTCCCACCTGGCCCGGGGCGAGGTGCGATGAGCGGCACGCTGCCCGGGGATCCTCCCGGCGGACGGCGCGCCCTCGCCGTGTGGGGGATCGGCGTCTCGGTCTACTTCGTCGCCGTCATCTTCCGTACGTCGCTGGGTGTGGCCGGTCTCGACGCCGCCGACCGCTTCGACGTGGGCGCCTCCGCCCTGTCCACCTTCTCCATCCTCCAGTTGCTGGTCTACGCGGGCATGCAGATACCCGTCGGACTGCTGGTCGACCGGCTCGGCACCAAGAAGGTGCTGGGCATCGGCGTGGTGCTGTTCACGGCCGGGCAGCTCGGCTTCGCGTTCTCCCCGTCGTACGGCATGGCGCTCACCTCGCGGGCCCTGCTCGGCTGTGGTGACGCGATGACGTTCATCAGCGTGCTGCGGCTGGGCACCCGGTGGTTCCCGGCCCGGCGCGGGCCGCTGATCGCGCAGATGGCGGGGCTGGCCGGAATGGCCGGGAACCTCGTCTCCACGCTGGTCCTCGCACGGCTGCTGCACGGCGTCGGCTGGACGGCGGCGTTCGCGGGGAGCGCGGTGGCCGGTGCCGTGGTGTTCGTGCTGCTCCTGTTCTTCCTCAAGGACCATCCCGAGGGGTACGAACCGGAGCCGGTGCCGCACCAGGGGGCCGCTTATGTACGCCGTCAGATCGCCGCCTCCTGGCGGGAGCCGGGGACGCGGCTGGGGCTGTGGGTGCACTTCACGACCCAGTTCCCGGCGATGGTGTTCCTGCTCCTGTGGGGGATGCCGTTCCTGGTGGAGGCGCAGGGGCTGTCGCGGGCGGCCGCCGGTGAGCTGCTGACTCTCGTCGTGCTGTCCAATATGGCCTTCGGGCTCGTCTACGGCCAGATCATCGCCCGGCATCACGGGGCGCGGCTGCCGCTGGCGCTGGGGACGGTGGCGGCGACGGCGGTGCTGTGGGCCGCGACCCTGGTCTGGCCGGCGGACACGGCGCCGATGTGGCTGCTGGTGGTGCTGTGCGTGGTGCTGGGGGCCTGCGGGCCGGCGTCGATGATCGGGTTCGACTTCGCTCGGCCGGCGAATCCGGCCGAGCGGCAGGGGACGGCGTCGGGGATCACGAACATGGGGGGCTTCGTGGCCTCCATGACGACGTTGTTCGCGGTCGGAGTGCTGCTGGACGCGACGGGGGACGACTACGGCGTCGCCTTCTCGTCCGTGTTCGTGCTGCAGGTGTTGGGTGTCACCCAGATTCTGCGGTTGCGGAGGCGGGCGGTGCGCAGGGAGCGGGAGCGGTTGGTCGCGAGCCGGGTGAGTTCGGTGCACGTGCCTGTGTGACGGTGCAGGTGCCTGTGTAGGTGCCCGGTGTCGTTGCTGGGCGGGGGTGGGTCGCGCGGCCCGGCGCTTGCAGGGTGCCGTCGCGCCCACCCGTGCCGCCCTGCGGCACGATTGCCCGCGGATTGCGGATTGCGGATTGCGGATCGCGGATCGCGGATCGCGCGGACGCGCGGTTACGGGGTGACTGCGAAGTACCTCAGGATTGCCGCCGCCAGGTCCGGGTCGCCTTCCGTCTTCACCCGGTCCGTCACCGCTTCCGCCGTCACCCGGCCGCAGGCCAGGCGGACGTAGGTCTCCCAGTCGAGGGCGAGGGAGGCGGCCGGGCCGAGGGCCGGGGCCGTCTCCAGGGTGCCCCGGCCCTGGATGTCGACGCGGATGGTGCGCAGGAACTCCACCGGACCGTGGACGTCGATGACCACGGCCGAGCTGCGCGGCGCCTGCGCCAGCTCGGCGACCACGCGCGGCAGCTCGGCGAGCAGCACGTCCCGGGCGATGTACGCGCCGGGGGAGTCGAGGTTGCCGGGGCGGCCGAGGGCCGTGCGCAGGTCCTGCTCGTGCGCCCACACGGCGAAGGCGTGCCGGCGCATGGACTCCTCCAGCGTCAGCTCCGTGCCGAGCGGGCCGCGCACCGTGGTGCCGGGCGCGCGGTTCTCGTTCCGCAGCTGGCGGTTGCGGCGGATGATCATGAGTTCCAGCTCGGAGGTCATCTCCGGCGCCGTGTGGTGGCGGCGCACGTCGACCTGCATCTCCATGTACCGCTGGTGGTCGTTGGTGACGTGGAACAGGTCGCGCGGCAGGGTGTGGATGGGGCGGGGGTCGCCGTACATCTCGGAGTCCAGGCCGATGACGTGCGAGACGATGTCGCGGACCGACCAGCCCGGGCACGGCGTCCGCCGGTTCCAGTCGGCCTCCGGGAGCGGCTGCACCAGCTCGGATATCGCCTCGATGGAGTGGGTCCAGGCGTCGGCGTAGGGCTGGAGGGTGGGATGCAGGCTCACGGAAACGGGACCCCTCGGCGGTCGGTACACGGGCAGGTTGTGGCGGCGGTGCCAGTGGGCGGTGGCTGCACTCGGCGGGTGTCTCGGGACGCTAAGTTACGCTGCTGTGAGGCACCCCGGCAGTGCTTTCGTGTGACGATCGTAGGCCCGTGTGCGCGGGTCGAATGCCAGGACGGTGGTAGTGTGCGCGCTTCCTTGCTCCAAGTCGCCGTGAACGAGGACGAATCGGTCGAATCGCGTCGGCTGCGGGTCGCCGGGACGGTACGGGATCAGGCCGAGGCCGATCTCGTCGTGTTGCCGGAGCTGTGGACCACGGGCGCGTTCGCGTACGAGCGGTTCGCCGACGAGGCGGAACCCCTCGAAGGGCCGACCTTCGAGGCGATGGCCAAGGCCGCGAGCGACGCGGGCGTGTGGCTGCACGCGGGCTCGATCCCCGAGCGTGCCCCTGACGGCACCCTCTACAACACCTCCCTCGTCTTCTCCCCCTCCGGCGACCTGGCCGCCTCCTACCGCAAGATCCACCGCTTCGGCTTCGACAAGGGCGAGGCCGTGCTGATGGGGGCGGGCGACGCGCTGGTGACCGTCCGTCTGCCGCACACCGTCGTCGGTGTGGCGACCTGCTACGACCTCCGTTTCCCCGAACTCTTCCGCGGTCTCGTCGACGCCGGTGCCGAGACCCTCGTCGTCCCGGCGGGCTGGCCGGAGCGCCGCCGGTCCCACTGGACGCTCCTGGCCCGGGCACGGGCGGTGGAGAACCAGGCGTTCGTCCTCGCGTGTGGAACGGCCGGGACCCACGCGGGGGTTCCCCAGGCGGGTCACTCGATCGTGGTGGATCCGTGGGGCGAGGTCCTGGCCGAGGCGGGCCCCGGCGAACAGGTCCTCACGGTCGACTTCGACCCGGCCACGGTGGCGGGCACCCGCGACCGCTTCCCGGCCCTCAAGGACCGCGTCCTGGGCCTGGCCGCTCCCCGGCCCGTCACCGGATAGGCCGCCCCGCCGTAGAAGGCCCGGGGCGGGGCGGTCGCCCGGAGACGTGCCGGTCACCTGGAGACGTGCCGGTCAGCGCCGGGCCGAGGACAGCAGCATGCGCAGCGGGACGGTCCTCGCCTCGGCCTCGTGGCCCGCCTTGTTGACGTGGATCCCGTCGCCGACGTCGTACGCCCCGTTGATGCTGTTGGGGTTCACCGGGTCCAGGATGGCGTGGTCGAAGTCGACGACGCCGTCGCACTCACCGCCGCAGCCGCCCTCGTCGCCCACGTACGCGCCGACGTCCCAGCGGTAGCGGTTCATCTGATCGGTGTAGATCGGGCGCGGGGTGCTCGGCACGACGTACACCGCGATGCCCGCCTCGTGGAGCCGTGCGAAGACGTCCTTGTAGCTCTCGATGATCTGGTCCGACGTGCACCCGTTCTGCAGGTCGTTGGTGCCGTAGAAGTAGATCACCCCGGTCACGCCGTGCAGTGCCAGGACGTCGCGCCGCAGGCGCGGTCCGGCTTCGAGTCCGGCGACCGGCGCGGGGGCGTCCGGGCAGCCGGCCGCGCTGTGGGTGCCGTTGATGCCGGCGTTGGCCACGGCGAGCTGTTGGCGCGCGGGCAGTTCCTCGGTGATGCGGCGGGCCAGGACGTCCGTCCAGCGGCTGTTGTCGCCGTTCCCGTCGCACCCGGGACCGCAGTCGGTGCTGCCCGCGCCGTCCACCACGGAGCTTCCGTACGCGACGATCGTGCCGCGCAGCCGCGGGTTGCGGACGTCCACCGCGCTCACCAGGTAGGTGGACCCCACCGTCCTCGTGTACGCCGCCGCGTCCGTGTCGGCGACGTGGTCACCGCTGCCGGGCTCGGTGAGGTAGTTGTCGCGGTACGCCGCACTGTGCTCGCCGGGGCGCACGCTGCCGGGCACGTGGAGGCTCACCGCGAGGTCGCTCTGCGGTGCCGTCGTGAGGGTGACCGGATCGCTCCACACGTCGCCGCCGACCGGCACCGTGACGGACGCACGGCCGTGGAAGGTGAGGGGCCGGACGGTGCCGGCGCGGACCGCGGCGCTCTTCCCGTCGTCGCTCAGGGCGACCGTGCCGCGCCCGATCCTCAGCGGCTCGGTGCCGAACTCGTTCTGGATACGCACCCGTACGGCGTTCCCGCCCTGGCTCAGGCGGGCGATCGACCGCACCGACTGGTCGTCCAGGGTGGTCTGCGCGAGCCGCTGCTGGGAGCCGGCCCAGACGGTGTGCCAGCCGGAGTGCGCTGGAGTGCCGCTCGCCCGGGACGGGCCGGAGGAGGCCGCCGGCATGGCCGGTGCCGCGCCGACCAGCGTCGAGAGCAACGCCGTCACGGCCATCAGCACCACCGTCCGCGCGCCGCCGCGCCCACCCTTTCCCGTTCCACGTCCACCCGTCCCCGTTCCACGTCCGCCCATTCCGCGTCCGCCGCGTATTCCGCCGGTCGTCATCCGTCCGCCCTTCTGTCGTGGCACTGCGCGGTCATCTGCGATGAATGCCCAGAAGGAGGGCCCGCCGCACCACGGCGGCACCAGCGGCCCCCGTCTTCCCCCGCTACCCCTCCCGTTCCTTTTCCGCCAGATGGATCACGCACACCGCCACCGCGATCAGCAGCGCCGGGTCCGCGTCCTCGCGCACGACGTCGACGGCGTAGGTGTCCCGTACGGTCAGCAGCCGCCGGGAGACCACGGCGAGCAGCTCGCCGTCGTACTCGACGGCGAACTCCCGGTCGAGGATCCGGCCGCTGACGTCCAGCTCGGTGTCACCGTCCGCCAGGGCGACCCGGTAGTGGTTGCGCAGCAGCGACAGCCGCTTGCGCCGGACCGTCGCCAGCGGTTCGCCGCCGCGCTCGATCACCATCGTGTCCCGCAGGGCGAACATCTTCTGCCGGATGTCGATGAGGACGCGCCCCTCGGTGTCCTTCAGCTCGAAGGTGTCCCGCAGCCGCATCGCCTTGCCGTCGACGAGGAAGACCTTGTTCCCGTGGTCGTCCTCGATCCAGTAGTCGTCCCCGATCCCGAGGATCCGGTCCCGCACAAGGAATCTCATGGCACGAGGGCTTCCCCGTCGGGTGTTCCGAAACGCCGCCGGTAGGCCGACGGGCTGAGTCCCGTCTCGCGCCGCAGCCGCGCCCGCAGGTTCGCCGCCGTCCCCAGGCCGCTGCGCGCAGCCACCACGCCCAGCCGCCGCTCCCCCCGCTCGATGAGCCGGCACGCCAGTGCCACGCGCTCACCGGTCAGCCACGCGAGCGGCGTCGTGCCGAGCTGCGCGCGGAACCGCCGGTGCAGGGTGGCCGGGCTCACCGCCGCCCGCGCCGCCAGGTCCGCCACCGTCAGCGGTTCGCCCAGCCGTGCCTGCGCCCACGCCAGCAACGGCCCCAACGACTCGTCCGGCACGGCCGGAACCGGCCGTTCCACGAACTGCCGCTGCCCGCCGTCCCGATGTGCGGCGAACACCAGGCGCCGGGAGACCGCGTTGGCGGTCTCGGCCCCGTGGTCCCGGCGCCACAGGTGCAGCCCCAGGTCCAGGGCGGCCGAGCTGCCCGCGGCGGTGAGGACGTCCCCGTCGTCCACGAACAGCACGTCCGGTTCCAGCAGCACCTTCGGGTGCAGCTCCCGGAAGGCGTCCACCCACATCCAGTGCGTCGCGGCGCGGCGCCCGTCGAGCAGACCCGCCTCGGCGAGGGCGAAAGTGCCGGTGCAGAAGCTGACGAGACGGGCGCCCCGCGCGTGGGTGCGCCGGATCGCGTCGAGGACCGCCTCTCCGCGCGGTACGACGTTGTCCGGCCGCCCGGGCACGACGAGGGTGTCGGCGTCGTCCACGGCGTCCAGTCCGGCCACCCCGGTCATCGTGAAGAAGCCGTGGTTCATGGGCACCTCCGGCGTGGGCGTGCACAACGTCACCCGGTAGGGCGCGTACGGCATCCCCAGTTCGGGGCGGGGCAGTCCGAACAGCTCGGTGGCCACGCCGACCTCGAACGGGTTGGTGCCCTCGTCGACGATCACGGCGACGCGGTGGGTTCCCGGAGACTGAGAGGATTCTTGCGGCATGCGCGATTTCTAGCACTGGCCCGGTGCCGACGCATCGGCGACGCTGACGGCATGGCACAGGAACCCGTCTCCCTCGACCGCGCCCTCGCCTCCTTCACGGAGCGGTGGAGCCCCCGCATCGTCACCGCCGTCAACGACTACGACGTACGCGTCGCCAAGGTGGAGGGCGAGCACGTCTGGCACGTGCACGACCATACTGACGAGTTCTTCCTCGTCCTCGACGGCGAACTGCACATCTTGCTGCGCGAGCCGGCCGGCGAGCGCACGGTCGTCCTCCCGAAGGGCTCCGTGTTCACGGTCCCCCGCGGCACCGAGCACAAGCCGCACGCCCCCGTCCCCACCGCCATCCTCCTCTTCGAGCCCACCGGCACCCTCACCACCGGCGACCGCCACGACGAGGTCCCGGCCCACGTGGACACGACGACGGGGCATGCGCTCGGCTGACCGGCGGTGCGGGGTGTCAGCCGCCGACCTGGTGTTCCACGCGGTGGCGGATGTACGCGTCCGGATGGGACCGGGCGATCCTCACCGCCGCGTCCACCAGGTCGTGCAGCTCCGGCGGATGGGCCGACTTCCACAGGGGCAGTCCGGGAAGGAGACAACGCCGGACGTCCAGGTGCTCGTTGCTCACGAACTCACGCAGCGCGGCCTCCCGCCACTCGGCCGGGATGTCCGCGTCCTCATCGGGTTCCGCCCGCTCGGCGGCATCGGGGTCCTCCGCACGTACGAGAGGCATCCGCGCGGGCAAGGCCGACCAGTACCAGGCCCGCGCGGCACCCGCCCGCTCGGCATTCGTGCCCGTTCGCAGGCAGTCGAGCAGCGCGGCCTGGACGCGGCGCTGCCCGAACGCGTTCAGCGCCGGTTCGACGAACTGACGGTTGAAGCTCGGATCGGGATCGTGGACGGCCGCCTCGATCAGCACGTCGAAAGCATCCTCGGACAGGTTCACGCCTCGGTGGCAGGCTTCACGCAACGCGGTCCGGACGCGGCGCTCCCAAGTCCATCGGTCAGAGGGATCCGGCACCGGGGGGACATCCAGCCCGAGGAGCCGGACCACGTCCGTCAGACGCCTGGAGAACGCTTCCCACTGGTCCTCCGTGCGTCCCGGCAGCGCCTGGAACTCCCGCGCCGTTCCGTCCTCGGTGGTCCCGTTCCCGTTCGCGGTCACCCGTCGCCCCCTTGCCCGTGCCGCACGCGTACGATCCCGGCCCTCGTACTACGGCCGGCAGGTCCGAAGTATGAACGATGCCGTCCTCACGTTCCCACCCTGCCGACGCGTCCGTGTCCGCGCCCGCGCCCGCGCCAGAGTCTCCGGGTCGACCGGCAAGGGCTGCTGGTCCTCATGCGCATGGGCGAGGCACGGCGGGAGCTCATGCCCCCACTTCCTCCGGATCCTCCTCGTCCTCCGGCACCGTCTCTTCCCGGGTGGCCCTCCGGCGCAGGTTCTCCACGTCCGTCTGCAGGCCGATGAGCAGAGTGTGGAGCTCGTCCAGGACGCTCACCGGGACGATGGGGGTGTGGTTGCCGACCTCTGGTTCGAGGAGGAGCAGCCGGTCGAGGGAGTCCCGGGCGCCCGTGATGCTCTGCCGCAGGACCAGCCGGTGTTCGGCGGCGCGCTGGCTGGCGGGGCGGTGCGCCGCGTGCGGTCCGTTCGGGTCCGGGGACGGGGCGCTCGTACCGGGGTCCGTGTCGTCGTGGGCCCCGCCCGGCGTACTCCCGTCTGCCTCCGCGGAACCACTTCCGGCGGCCTCCGGCGCCGAGCCGGTCACCGGGCCCGACGGGCGCGGAACGAGGGGTGTCTTCGGGGGGTGCGCCTTGAGGGCGCGTTCCGGGTTTGAGGCCCAGACGACATCCCACTGGTACAGCGTCACGGGCACCCCGTCGGCATCACGCTCGATCCGGTCGGGGCTGTCCAGGTCGACCTTGAAGTGCACGTACGGCGTGCCGGGATCGCCCTCCGTCTTCTGCTTGTGGATGAGCTGGCGCATCGTCACGGCGTTCTCCGGCAGGGCGTCGCTGCGGAACCGGTTCGCGGCCAGCGCGAGGGTCCACAGTCCCAGCTCGTTGTGCTGCTGGGACAGGTCCTCGACGACCTGGTTGACGTCGGCGCGGAACGGAACGCCGCCCTTCTCCTTGGCGGCCATGAGGGCCGAACCGACGTTCCGGGTGAGGAGCTTGTCGGCGATCAGCGCCACGCCTCCGGCCACGGCCAGGGTGCAGCGCGCGTCGGTGTCACCGGCCAGGGCGGGCTTCACCAGGCTCGTGAAGTCGTCCGTGGGGCACGGCTCCCACTCCTGGATGACGTCGGAGGTCAGGACACCGCCGTTGTTCCAGGCGTTGCGCGCCTGGGTGGTGACGTGCTTCTTGTGCGAGCGCCACGGCAGGTCGATCAGCGGACCGAGCAGTTCCGCGAATCCCTTCAGGCCCATGCGCTTGCCCCCCTTGATGGCCTTGGCCTGGTCTTTCAAGGGCTCCAGCAGCTCCGGTCGGGTCAGGGCGTGCACCAGGTAGACGCTGCGCCACAGGGCGGTGCCGGGAGGCTCGGAGCCTGCGTCGCCGGCGAACACCCTCGGCAGCTCCTCCACGGGGATGCGGCCGACGGCCAGACCGTAGACGGTCTGGAGATCGTCCTTGGGCACCAGGGAGTCACCGAGCTGGATCACGCGCTTGAGGGCACGCGTGGCGACCTCGACGTTCTGGGCGGCCGTGTCCCACTGTTTGAACTCGACGTGCACCGAGGCCAGTACGGAGCGGATCGCGTCGTCGAAGATGTCCTCGGCGGCCAGCAGGTGCCCGGGGTGCCCCTCCGCTCCGACGGCGATCTGGGCCGGGAGAACAGAGGTCTGGGCGATCTGGGCGGTGCGCGTCCCGGGCTGCTGCTCGGCGATGCCCCGGTCGAACTCCTCCCGGAGTGTCCGGCGCCACTTCTCCCGGCTTGCGGCAAGGCGCTGCCCGAACGGGCTGCCGCCCTGCGCCGCCGTTACGGCGATGTTCTTGCCGAAAAGGGAGTCCACCGCGAGCTCGGCGGTCTCCGCCGCGTCCGCGTCCGGCCCGGCGAGGACGGACCAGGCGCTCGCGAGCCGGGTGATGCCGTCCCGTACGACGAGGGCGTGAAAGGACTCGGTGCCGTCCTCGAAGGTGATCTCGACGGGGTGTGCGATGAGGTTGCGGGTGACCTTACGGGCCAGGATGGAGGGTGCGTAGCTGTTGAGCGACAGCGTGCCGTGGATGGTCTGCCACACGTGGTTCCGCAGGTGGGTGGGGTCCTGGTACCGGTAGCGCACGATGGCGCAGGGGTGGTCGGCATCCGTGATCCCCTGGACTTGGGGGTCCGGGATCTCCATGACCTCCATCCCGGTGCGGGGCTGGATGCCAGGGAGCATCTCGCTGAGGTGGACGCGGGTGACGACCGAGCGCAGGGTCGCGCCGTCGACATTCTCCGCCATCAGCAGTCCGGCGGGCTCGGCAGCGGTGGGCCGTAGCTGCACCGCGACGCCGTCGGGGCTGGTCGTGGCGCGGGCGACGGCCTGCCAGGCGGCTTCCGGCAGCAGCGTCATCGGATTGGCCCGGCCCGCCTCGACCACCTTCGTGAGGTCCGCGTCCGCGGTCGCGACCGGCAGCTCGGGCTCGACGTTGGACACCAGTACGGATTCGGAACCCCACTGCACGTTGAAGGAGCGGGGGGCGTGAACGGGCATGGGCAAGACCTCCGGATACGGGAACGGACAGGGCAGGCCGGCGAGGCCAGGGACGGGAAGTGACAGGGGTGGACCGCACAGGCCCACCGCCTGGAGGAAACTCCGGCGCCGGACAGCCGGGGCCGACGCCGGAGTCTCCTCCGGCGTCGGCCCGATGCCCGGCCGGTGACGCTCGTCGAACGCGGCGGGCGTCAGATCCGGAGGGGGCGCAGGGCACCCGGGAGCAGCTCGGAAAACCACTCCCACAGGAACCGGCGGTTGTGGGACCGGGCGTGGTGCTGGTACGCGCAGTACGCGACGAACTCGGCGGCCTCCAGCAGGCCGTCCGCTGCGGCCAGGGCATACGGCGAGCCCTGGAGCAGGTCCGGGGCTGCCGGGGCCGGGCGGGGGGGTGAGCTCGTACCAGTGGGTGACGCTCGTGTGGGCGCGGATGAGCACCAGGGCGGCCGAGCCGTCCTTGCGGTGGCGGGACGACAGCCCTTCGAGGAGGGCCGCGGTCGTCGCGGCGGTACTCATCCCGGCTCCGAGGGCGGTGCCGACCGTGGTCCCGGGCAACCGGGCGATGACCTTCAGCCCGCGCCGCAGGACATGCCGGTAACCCCACTGCTCGGCCCGGCTCGGACCGCGCTGGACCGACGTGAGGCGCGGTCTGCCCTGTCCGGCCGCGAGTTTCCTCGCGCGGAGCGTGTCACCGCGTCTGACGTTCAGCGCGGGGTCCGCGTACAGCTCCTCGCGGAACTCGTCCCAGGTGCTGACCGGGTCCTTCGACTCCAGAGCCTCGTACGACATCTGGAGCCAACCGGCGACGGCCATGTCCGGGCCGCCGGACAGGGCGACGACATAGACGCTTCGGGGTAGGTTATTCGCTTTCGTGAATGTATGGGGTATGTGATCCGTCCCGTCGCCGGCGGCGGGGGCGACAGAGTGCTTCTCGGAAGCGTTCAAGGCTCAACTCCATTGCGTGGCAAAGGATGTCGGGGAGCCTCCGCTGCAACGGCGGTGCTCGCGCGTTGCAGGCGCCTCGCTTCGCGCGCCGATAAAACTACTGATCCGAGGGGGCCTCACCAAGTTGATTCCGACATCTGACCGAACTCCGATTCATATCGGTCAGAAACGATCCAGTCCGGGTGTCAGGGGGTCAACTGGGTGCGCACTTCGGGGTAGTTTTCGAAAAGCCAGGGGAGCGGGTTCTGGCCGAGTCTGTCGAGGGCGGCGAGGGCCGTCGCGACGGCCACGGTCTGGCCGAGAGCGCTGTCCTTCTTGATCACGAATACGAGCGCGTTCTCGGACGTAGGCAGCCGCTGGGGCAGCGTGATGAGCCCGAGCTTGCCGAGCTCCTTCGCGATCTCCTCGCAGAGCTCGGCGCTCAGCCGCTGCCGCTCCGGCGCCGCGTACTTCTTGATGAAGCGCATCGAGAGCCGCTTGATGCCGTCATCTACTTCTACAGCGTGCGCGATAACGGTGAAGTCCATAACTCAGTACATTACTGAGTTACTTGCTGAGATGGCTGGGTGTTTCCTTGAAAACCTTCCTGGGTGGGACGGCCGGGGTGTGCGGGCCGCCGTGGCCCTACACCCCGTACCCGTCGCTGTACCCGTCGCGGGTGCGCGGGCGGGTGGTGTCGTCGACGACCGGCGTGGTGGGCGGTACCACGACCCGCCTGCGCCGGGCGATGCTGCTGAAGGTCGCGACGCCGATCAGACCGACGATCATGAAGATGACGCCGACCAGGTCAAGGTTGACACCCTGCATGTCCCAGTCGGTCGCGAACGTGAGGATTGCTCCCACGGCGATGAGGATGATGCATCCGCCGAGGCCCATGAGTGTCGCCTCCCTGTCCGGTGTTTCCGGTGTGGACCGGGTACCCGGGCGGGCGGCACCCATGCGCCGTCGGCGGCACGGCAGTTGACTAGCCGTCGAGGAACGCCGTCAACGCGTTCGCGAGCAGGAAGGGGTCCTGCGCGCCGCACAGTTCGCGGGCGCTGTGCATCGACAGGATCGCCACGCCGATGTCGACGGTCCGGATGCCGTGCCGGGCCGCGGTGATCGGGCCGATGGTGGTGCCGCACGGCATCGCGTTGTTGGAGACGAAGGACTGGAAGGGGACGCCCGCCTTCTCGCAGGCCGCCGCGAAAACCGCCCGTCCGGAACCGTCCGTGGCGTAGCGGTTGTTGACGTTCACCTTGAGGATGGGGCCGCCGTCGACGCGCGGGTGGTGCGTCGGGTCGTGCCGCTCCGCGTAGTTGGGGTGGACGGCGTGACCGGTGTCGGAGGAGAGGCAGACGCTGCCGGCGAAGGCCCGGGCCCGGTCCTCGTACGATCCTCCGCGCGCGAACACCGAACGCTCCAGGACGCCGCCGAGCAGCGGGCCGTCCGCGCCGGTGTCGGACTGGGAGCCGTTCTCCTCGTGGTCGAAGGCGGCGAGGACGGGGATGTGGGAGAGGCCGGAGCCCCGGCCCGCCACGGCGGCGAGCGCGGCCGTGCCGGCGTGTACCGAGAGCAGGTTGTCCATGCGCGGGCCGGCCACCAGCTCGCGGTCGCGGCCCAGGTAGGCGGGCGCTTCGACGGAGTGCACCATCAGGTCCCAGCCGGTGACCTCGCCGGAGGCGAGCCCGGCGGTCTCCTCCAGGAAGGCGATCAGGTCGCCGTCGCGCACGTCGTCGCCCATGCCCCACACCGGCTGCATGTGCCGCTGCTTGTCGAGCTTGAGGCCGTCGGCGTTGACCGAGCGGTCCAGGTGGATGGCGAGCTGGGGGACCCGCAGCAGGGGGCGGTCGACGTTGACCAGCCGGGTGGAACCGTCGCGCAGGGAGAGCCGGCCGGCCAGGCCCAGGTCGCGGTCGAGCCAGGAGTTGAGCAGCGGCCCGCCGTAGATCTCCACGGCGACCTGGCGCCAGCCGTGCGCCCCGCTGTCGGGCCGGGGCTTGACGCGCAGGTTGGGGGAGTCGGTGTGGGCGCCGACGATCCGGAAGGGGGTGTGCGCGTCCGCGCCCTCGGGGACGTACCAGGCGATGATCGCACCGCCGCGCAGCACGTACTTGCCGCCTGCCGACCCGTCCCAGGCGTCCGTCTCCGCTACCTGCCGGAAGCCCGCCTTCTCCAGCCGCTCGGCGGCGTTCACCACGGCGTGGTACGGCGTGGGGCTCGCCGCCAGGAAGGACATCAGGTCGTCGGTGTGGCCGCGGTCGAAGCGGGAGGGTGCGCTCATGGGTTCACCTTAACGAGGACGAAGGCCCGCTTCCCGGTGCGGGAGCGGGCCCTCGGGCGGGGTCCGGCTGGATCTCGTGGGGTCTGTCCGGGGAGGTCCGGGAGGGTCCCGGGAGGTCCCGGAAGGGGCTAGAAGGCCGCCTCGTCCAGCTCCATCAGGTCCAGCTCGACGCCCTCGGCGACCTTGCGGGCCAGGGTGACGCCGGGCAGGACGTTGGCCGCGAAGAACTTCGCCGCCGCGATCTTGCCGGTGTAGAAGGCGACGTCCTTGGCGGAGGCCGTCGGGAGCTTCTCGGCGGCGATCGCGGCACCGCGCAGCAGCAGGTAGCCGACGATCACGTCACCGGAGGCCATCAGCAGGCGGGTGGTGTTGAGCCCCACCTTGTAGATGTTCCTGACGTCCTGCTCGGTGGCCGCGAGGTCGGTGAGCATCAGGCCGACGATGGCCTCCAGCTCGACGGCCGCCTTGGCCAGGTGCTCGCGGGCCGTGCCGAGCTCCTCGCCGCCCTCGCCGAGCGCCAGGAACTTCTTGATGTCCTCGGCCAGCGAGTTCAGCGCCGCGCCCTGGTTGCGGACGATCTTCCGGAAGAAGAAGTCCTGGCCCTGGATCGCGGTGGTGCCCTCGTACAGGGTGTCGATCTTGGAGTCCCGGATGTACTGCTCGATCGGGTACTCCTGGAGGAAGCCGGAGCCGCCGAAGGTCTGCAGCGACTGGGCGAGCTGCTCGTAGGCCTTCTCGGAGCCGTACCCCTTGACGATCGGCAGGAGCAGGTCGTTCAGCGCGTGCTCGGTGGAGGCGTCCTCGCCGTTCGCCTCCTTGACCTGGATGGCGTCCTGGACGGAGGCGGTGTACATGACGAGGGCGCGCATGCCCTCCGCGTACGCCTTCTGCGTCATGAGGGAGCGGCGGACGTCCGGGTGGTGCGTGATGGTGACCTTGGGGGCCGACTTGTCCATGAAGTCGGCCAGGTCCGGACCCTGGACGCGCTCCTTGGCGTACTCCAGCGCGTTGAGGTAGCCGGTGGAGAGCGTGGAGATCGCCTTCGTGCCGACCATCATGCGGGCGAACTCGATGATGCGGAACATCTGGCGGATGCCGTCGTGCTTGTCGCCGATCAGCCAGCCCTTGGCGGGGTGGCGGTCGCCGAAGGTCATCTCGCAGGTGTTGGAGGCCTTCAGGCCCATCTTGTGCTCGACGTTGGTGGCGTAGACGCCGTTGCGCTCGCCGAGCTCGCCGGTCTCGAAGTCGAACTCGTACTTCGGGACGAGGAAGAGGGACAGGCCCTTGGTGCCGGGTCCGGCGCCCTCGGGGCGGGCGAGCACGTAGTGGAGGATGTTCTCCGACATGTCGTGCTCACCGGAGGTGATGAACCGCTTCACGCCCTCGATGTGCCAGGAGCCGTCCTCCTGCTGCACGGCCTTGGTGCGGCCGGCGCCCACGTCCGAGCCGGCGTCCGGCTCGGTGAGCACCATCGTGGAGCCCCACTGCTTCTCGGTGGCGATCTTCGCGATGTGCTTCTGGACCTCGTTGCCCTCCTCGAAGAGGATGCCGGCGAACGCGGGGCCGGAGGAGTACATCCACACCGCCGGGTTGGCCCCGAGGATGAGCTCGGCGTAGGCCCAGATGAGGGAGCGGGGGGCGGTGGTGCCGCCGATCTCCTCGGGCAGGCCCAGGCGCCAGTACTCGGAGTCCATGAAGGCCTGGTAGCTCTTCTTGAAGGACGCCGGGACCGGCGCGGTGCTGGTCTCCGGGTCGAAGACCGGCGGGTTGCGGTCGGCGTCGGTGAAGGACTCCGCCAGCTCGTTCTCCGAGAGGCGGGTGAGCTCCTCCAGGATGCTCTTCGCGGTCTCGACGTCCATCTCCTCGAACGGACCCGTGCCGTACAGCTTGTCGCGTCCGAGCACCTCGAAGAGGTTGAACTCGATGTCGCGGAGATTCGACTTGTAGTGCCCCATGGCGACGGCTCCGTTGGAGAGGTATCGGCGAGGCGCTGACTCCTCGCGACTGATTCACATGATTCACGTACCGGCAAGTAGCCACGATGATGCTACCCGTCGGTAATAAGAAGCAACCCCGATCCGGACATCTGTGACCCAGCCCTCCCGCCGGATCAGTAGTCTGTGCGGCATGTACGGCTACGACCAGAGCGCGGGGGCGCAGCAGGGTTACGTCCCGCCGCAGCAGCAGATGCAGGGCGGGTACGGGCAGCAGGCGCCGCTGTATCCGGAGCCGTCCGCGCCCTCGCTCGCCGACGCGGTGCGCGCGTTCACCACCGGGCAGATGGCGGCCGAGGACTTCCAGCAGGTCTTCGCCACCTCCAAGGTCTACTGCCCGCGCGGCGACAACCCCGGATTCCTCGCCCTGCACAACACCCAGCAGCCGGTGATCCCGATGTTCACCTCGCTGAAGGAGCTGCGGCGGTACGCGGGCAAGGAGTCCAAGTACTTCGTGATCACCGGCGCCGAGGTGATCGACCTGCTGCCCACGGGGTACGGCTTCGTGCTCGACATGGAGGGCGAGCACCGGATGGTGTTCGACGCCAAGGCCGTGGAGCAGATGGTCGAGTTCGCGATGCGCCGCATGTACGGCTGACCCCTGTCACCCCTGAACGCCGGGCCCGGAGGGAATGTCCTCCGGGCTTTCGTCGTTCGGGGTGGCAGGAAGTTCAATGCTCAACTAAAATGGGTGTACCCGAGGAGGTACCGACATGCCTGCAGTGACCGTCGAGAACCCGTTGACGCTGCCCCGTGTGACCGCGCCCGCCGACGCCGTGGCACGCCCCGTGCTCACCGTCACGACCGCGCCGAGCGGTTTCGAGGGCGAGGGCTTCCCGGTGCGCCGGGCGTTCGCCGGGATCAACTACCGCCATCTCGACCCGTTCATCATGATGGACCAGATGGGCGAGGTGGAGTACGCGCCCGGGGAGCCGAAGGGCACGCCCTGGCACCCGCACCGCGGCTTCGAGACCGTCACCTACATCATCGACGGGATCTTCGACCACCAGGACAGCCACGGTGGTGGCGGCACCATCACCAACGGCGACACCCAGTGGATGACGGCCGGCAGCGGTCTGCTCCACATCGAGGCGCCGCCGGAGCAGCTCGTCATGTCCGGCGGGCTCTTCCACGGGCTCCAGCTCTGGGTGAACCTCCCCGCCAAGGACAAGATGATGGCGCCGCGCTACCAGGACATCCGGGGCGGCAGCGTCCAGCTCCTCACCTCCCCCGACGGCGGCGCGCTGCTGCGCGTCATCGCCGGTGAGCTGGACGGTCACGAGGGTCCGGGCGTCACGCACACGCCGATCACGATGGTGCACGCGACGCTGGCGCCGGGCGCGGAGATCACCCTGCCCTGGCGCGAGGACTTCAACGGCCTGGCGTACGTCATGGCGGGCAAGGGCGCGGTCGGCGCCGAGCGGCGTCCGGTCCGCCTGGGCCAGACGGCGGTCTTCGGGGCCGGCTCCTCGCTGACCGTCCGCGCGGACGAGCGGCAGGACTCCCACACCCCGGACCTGGAGGTCGTCCTGCTGGGCGGCAAGCCGATCCGGGAGCCGATGGCCCACTACGGTCCGTTCGTGATGAACACCCGCGACGAGCTCCAGCAGGCCTTCGAGGACTTCCAGAAGGGCCGGCTCGGCACGGTCCCCGCCGTGCACGGCATGTCGGAGGGCGGACCCGCGGTCGGCAACAACGGCGCCTGAAGACTGCCCGGCCCCGGCAGTGAACCCGGCCGCGTACGGA
Source organism: Streptomyces sp. NPDC014676 (assembly GCF_043084105.1). NCBI lineage: Bacteria > Bacillati > Actinomycetota > Actinomycetes > Kitasatosporales > Streptomycetaceae > Streptomyces > Streptomyces sp. NPDC014676. The sequence continues at coordinate 182,762 of NZ_JBIBZI010000004.1, forward strand.
CCCGATGATGTCCGTACGCGGCCGGATCGTCGAGGGGGGCTGGGTACCGATGGGTGAGCGCCGGGTACGGAAGACGCTGCGACAGATGGCGAGTGGGGAGCCCGTTCGGGTCGTCAGCGCCATGGGCTCCATGAAGAAGCTCGCACGGCTCGCCTTCTTCGCCCGGCAGTTCGGATACGAGTACGCGGACGTACGACAGGGGGGCGGGGCCCAGGGCAAGGGGCTCGTGATGCTGCTCGTGCCCGACCCCGGCCCCGCGGCCCGTGAGCGGGCCGCGCGGAACCGGGCGCGGTACCCGAGGGCCGCCGACGGCGGTGAGCTGCCGCGCCCCGTGCCCGAGGAGATCGAGCTGCTCAAGGCCCGCATCGGCTACGACCTCGCCACTCGGTACACCGAGAAGCAGAGGGTGGCGCTGTCGGGTGGCGCCTTCACCGTGCTGGCCCTGGCCGTCGCCGTCAAGGTCGGCGCGCACACCACCGGGCTTGTCGTCGTCGGCACCGTCTGGGCCGCGCTGATGGCCCTCCTGCCCGTGGGGGTCATCGCCAACCGGCGCTACCGGGAGAAGCAGACCGCCGTGCTGCGGGCGGCCGGGCTGACACCGGTGACCGAGCCGGGCGGACGGGTGCGGTACGTGCCGCCGGGCGGCCGGCTGCCCGGGCACGGCGATCCCCTCGCGGGATGAGGGGAGTTCAGCGCGGGCCGGTTCCGTCCTTCTCGTACAGCTCGAACCAGATGCTCTTCCCCCTGCCGCGCGGGTCGACGCCCCAGGTGTGGGCGAGGAGTTCGATCAGGACCAGGCCGCGTCCGGAGGACGCCAGCTCGCCCGGCCGGCGCAGGTGCGGCAGGTCGTCGCCGGCGTCGGTGACCTCGATGCGCATCCGGCGGCCGTCGCCGCCGCCGGTGACCTCGGCGAGCAGCAGGGCGTCGGCGTCGGTGTGCACGAGGACGTTGGTGAGCATCTCCGACAGCAGCAGCACCGCCGAGTCCACCTGGTCCGGCGAGGACCAGTCGTGGAGGAGTTCGCGCAGTTGCTGGCGGGCCACCGAGACCCGCTCGGGCTCGGCCTGCGCCACCGTCAGCGCCGTGCGGCGCACCGGTTGATCCACCGTGTCCGGCCCCACGCCGCAGCCGCAGCCCTCGCCCTCCCGGGACAGCAGCATCATGGCGATGTCGTCCTCGCGGCGGTCGGCGAGCGGGCCGGTGGTGTGGTGGGAGGAGGGGCCGTGCACCGCATGCACCAGGGCGTCGGCCAGTTCCTCCTGGTTGCCCTCGTGCTCCTCGAGGATGCCGCGCAGCCGCTGCCAGCCGGTCTCCAGGTCGTGGCCGCCGGTCTCGATCAGCCCGTCCGTGCAGATCAGCATGGTCTCGCCGGACTCCAGGACGAAGCGGGTGGTCGGATAGTCGGCGTCCGGATCGACGCCCAGTGGCAGTCCGCCCGCCGTCGGCCGGGTCAGCACCGTTCCGTCGGCCATGCGGATCACCGGTTCCGGGTGCCCGGCGCGGGCGGCCTCCAGTATTCCGCTCACCGGGTCGACCTCGACGTACAGGCAGGTCGCGAAGCGCAGTTCGGTGGGGTCCGCCTCGCCGATCCCGTGCAGGAAGCGGGAGGCGCGGGACAGTACGGCGTCGGGGCGGTGCCCCTCCGAGGCGTACGCCCGCAGGGCTATCCGAAGCTGGCCCATCAGCCCCGCGGCCCGCACGTCATGGCCCTGGACGTCCCCGATGACCAGCGCGAACCGTCCGCAGGGCAGTGGGATCACGTCGTACCAGTCGCCGCCGACCTGCAGGCCGCCGCCGGTGGGGACGTAGCGGGCGGCGATGCTCATGCCCGGGATGCCCGGACCGAGCTCGGGCAGCATCGTGCGCTGCAGGCCCTCGCTCAGTTCCCGCTGATTCTCGGCCGTGCCCGCGCGGGACAGCGCCTGGGCCAGCATCCGGGCGACCGTGGTCAGCACGGAACGTTCGTCGGGGGTGAACGCGACCGGGTAGGCGAAGGCCGCCAGCCAGGCGCCCATCGTGCGGCCGGACACGGTCAGCGGCAGGAAGGCCCAGGACTGGCGGCCGAAGCGCCGGGCGAGCGGCCAGGTGAGCGGGTAGCGGGCCTTGTACTGCTCCGGGGAGGAGAGGTAGACCGCGCGGCCCGTGCGCACCACCTCGGCGGCCGGGTAGTCCGTGTCCAGCGGCATGTACGTGAACGGGTTGTCGTCGCCGGGCTCGTGGCCGTGGTGGCCGATGATCGTGAGCCGGTCGCCCTGCACACCGAACACGGCCAGTCCGTCCGGTGAGAAGCCCGGCATCGACAGGTTGGCCGCGACCCGCAGCACCTCCTGTGTCGACCGCGCCTCCGCCAGCGCCCGGCCCGCGTCCAGCAGGAACGCCTCCCGTGAGCGCCGCCAGTCGCCGGTGACCGCGCTGCGCCCGGCGGGCGTGCCCGGGGTGGGCTCGGTGACCTCCTGGAGGCTGCCGGTCAGGACGTACGCCTTGCGGGCGCGGTCGAAGGAGGGTTTGGAGCGGCTGCGCACCACCCGGACAACCCGGTTCTGGTCGTCCATGATCCGGATGCGTACCTCGGCGAGGGTGCCCTCGGCGACGGCGAGCTGGACCACTCCGGTGATCTCGTTCCAGTCGACGGGGTGCAGCCGGGCCCGGATCCGGGCCTCCGTGAGGGTGGCCTGTTCGGCGGGGAGTCCGAGCAGCCGTGCCGCCACGGCGTCGACCGTGACCAGTCCGGACGCGGTGTCCCAGTGCCACAGGCCGGTGTCGAGGGCGGCGAGGACGTCTCCCAGGGCGGGCAAGGGCTCACCAGTGCGCATTGCACCACCTTATGAAGAGGGTGCCGAAAACTGCCACTGTGTCCGGTCGGTAATGACGGAGAAGCGATCTCGGCCCGGCCGGTAGGCTTGGGGGAGTTTCACGTGAAACAACGACCCCGATCCACGAAGGCTGGATGAACGACGATGCATCGGTACAGGTCCCACACCTGCGGCGAGCTCCGCGCCTCTGACGTCGGCACCGACGTCCGGCTGAGCGGCTGGCTGCACAATCGGCGCGACCTGGGCGGCATCCTCTTCATCGATCTGCGCGATCACCACGGCATCACGCAGCTCGTGGCCCGTCCGGGCACCGAGGCGTACGACGCGCTGGACAAGCTCTCCAAGGAGACCGTGGTCCGCGTCGACGGCAAGGTCGTCTCGCGCGGCGCGGAGAACATCAACCCCGAGCTGCCGACCGGCGAGGTCGAGGTCGAGGTCTCCGTGGTCGAGGTGCTGGGCGCCGCCGCCCCGCTCCCCTTCACGATCAACGCCGAGGACGGCGTCAACGAGGAGCGGCGCCTGGAGTACCGCTTCCTGGACCTGCGCCGCGAGCGCATGCACCGCAACATCATGCTGCGTACGCAGGTCATCTCGGCGATCCGCCACAAGATGACCGCGCTGGGCTTCAACGAGATGGCGACGCCGATCCTGAGCGCCACCTCCCCGGAGGGCGCCCGCGACTTCGTGGTCCCGTCCCGTCTGAACCCGGGCAGGTTCTACGCCCTCCCCCAGGCCCCCCAGCAGTTCAAGCAGCTGCTGATGATCTCCGGCTTCGACCGGTACTTCCAGATCGCACCCTGCTTCCGTGACGAGGACGCCCGCGCGGACCGCTCGCCGGGCGAGTTCTACCAGCTCGACGTGGAGATGAGCTTCGTCGAGCAGGAGGACGTCTTCCAGCCGATCGAGAAGCTCATGACCGAGCTGTTCGAGGAGTTCGGCAACGGCCGTCACGTGACGTCCCCGTTCCCGCGGATCCCGTTCCGCGAGGCGATGCTGAAGTACGGCTCCGACAAGCCGGACCTGCGCGCCAAGCTGGAGCTCGTCGACATCACCGACGTCTTCGAGGGCTCGGAGTTCAAGGCCTTCGCCGGCAAGCACGTCCGTGCCCTCGCGGTGCCGGACGTGTCCGGCCAGCCCCGCAAGTTCTTCGACCAGCTCGGCGACTACGCGGTCTCCCAGGGCGCGAAGGGCCTGGCCTGGGTGCGCGTCGGCGAGGACGGCGCGCTGAGCGGCCCGATCGCGAAGTTCCTCACCGAGGAGAACGTCGCGGAGCTGACCAAGCGGCTCTCCCTGGCCCCCGGCCACGCGGTGTTCTTCGGCGCGGGCGAGTTCGACGAGGTCTCCAAGATCATGGGTGCGGTGCGGGTCGAGGCCGCCAAGCGCGCCGGCCAGTTCGAGGAGAACGTCTTCCGCTTCTGCTGGATCGTCGACTTCCCGATGTACGAGAAGGACGAGGAGACCGGCGCGATCGACTTCTCGCACAACCCGTTCTCGATGCCGCAGGGCGGCCTGGAGGCCCTGGAGACCCAGGACCCGCTGGACATCCTCGGCTGGCAGTACGACATCGTCTGCAACGGTGTCGAGCTGTCCTCGGGCGCGATCCGGAACCACGAGCCGGAGATCATGCTCAAGGCGTTCGAGATCGCGGGCTACGACCGCGAGACGGTCGAGGAGAAGTTCGCCGGCATGCTCCGCGCGTTCCGCTTCGGCGCCCCGCCGCACGGCGGCATCGCGCCCGGCGTGGACCGCATCGTCATGCTCCTTGCCGACGAGCCCAACATCCGCGAGACCATCGCCTTCCCGCTCAACGGCAACGCCCAGGACCTGATGATGGGCGCGCCGACGGAGCTGGAGGAGGCCCGGCTGAAGGAGCTGCACCTGACGGTGCGCAAGCCCCAGCCGAAGTAACCCCGGCCACGGCGAAGGGCCCGGAACCGGCACCGGTTCCGGGCCCTTCGCCGTGCGCGCGGCCGGGCGGGGTCAGGGCCGCCGGCCCAGCCGGTTCCGTACGCGCCGGGCCCGGCGGTCGCCCGCGACCGCGTCGAGGAGCCGGCGCCCGGTGCCGGCCGCGTAGGCCGGGCCCTCCAGCCGCAGCAGCTCCCCGTCGCTGACGACGGCGTACGCGACCGGGGTGTCCGCCTTCGGGAAGGCGACCGGGTGGCGTCCGTCCGCGAGGCCGAGGCGGGCGGGGAGGCGCAGCCGCACCGCCGTCCCGTCGGCGGCGGGGACCAGCTCGGCGTTCACCGTCAGCGCGGACACCGCGGCCTTGACGCGCACCGGGCCACCGGACGCCGCCGTCACGTACGGCAGCGGCAGCGACCGTCCGGCGCGCGTGTCGTTGGCGGCGGCGGCCCCGGCCGTGTCGGGGCCGAACCGGCGCTGCCGCTGGTCCAGGTCGAGGGCGAGCTGGCCGCCGGCCGTCCAGTACGGCAGCGCGAGCCGCCCACCGGTCAGCGCCGGGCCCGCGGCCGGGCTGCCCGGGGCGCCGTCACCGGTCACCCGGACCATCCGGTCGACGCCCAGCAACTGGACGAACGCCCACACGTCGTACACCCCGCGCCCCAGGGGCCCGCCGCCGGCCAGCCGCTCCGGGTCGATGCGCAGCCGCCCGGACGCGACCGGCCGGGACCGTCCGTCGCCGGCCGGTTCGAGCCGCACCTCCAGGTCACCCTCCGGGTACCACCAGTCCTCCCGGGCCCGGTCCTTGACCACGATCTCCGCGTACGCCAGCCGGAACGGATCGCGCACCTCGTACCCGTCCTCGGCACCCGGCACGCCGTCCAGCAGCTCCGGGTCCAGCCACCACCTGCCGTCCCGCTCGACCAGGACCAGCGGCTCGCCGTCCCCGCGCAGCAGGTCCAGCGTGATGTCGGCGGCCAGGCAGCCGTCCTCCCACCGCAGCGGGCCGGCCTCACCGCGCGCCTTCACCGCGCCGACGCGCTCGGCGAACGCCCGCGCCCCGTCGAAGTCACCGCTCTCCAGCAGCTCGGCGCGGACCCGCGACACCCCGGGCAGTCCCTCCCGCACGGCCGGCGGGAACTCCTCCAGCGCCACCGCGCGGGCCGCCTCGAAGCGCGGCAGTTGCTCGGCCCGGTCCTCGCGGAGGATCTCGGGCTCCCGGGCCCTGGAGAGGACCTCCACGTGGTACAGGCGGTGCAGCAGCCGGTTCTGCAGCGCGTCGATGTCGTCGGAGGGGGTGGTGCCGTCCTTGATCTGCCGGACGATCGTGCGGCAGTTGGGCCAGAACCCGTGCCGCGGGTTGAACCGGTGCCGGGTGTTGTTGCCGCCGTCGTCCCGCTTCATCCAGTAGTAGCAGGGGTAGTCGGCGAGGACCGAGATGCGCTCCGCCTTCAGGTAGGCGGCGGTGACGAAGGCCAGGTCCTCCAGGATCCACGGCCCCTCCGGGAACCGCAGCCCGTGCTCCTCGACGAAGGCCCGCCGGAACATCTTGTGCGGCGACAGGCTCTGCATCAGCTCGTCGTTCTCGATGGTGCAGGCGTCCACCGTGTGCCGGAACAGCCGCCGGGGGCGGACCATCGTGCTGGACATTTTGCCGATCACCACGTCGGCGTCGTTGCGCTTCGCGTGCGCGTACAGCCGCTCCAGCGCCTCGGTCCCGAGCTTGTCGTCGTGGTCGACGAACTGCACGTACTCGCCCTTGGCGTGCCGCATGCCGAAGTTGCGCGGCGCGCCCGGCCAGCCCGAGTTGGGCCGGGTGTGCACCTGGACGTTCGGGTGTCCTGCCGCGAGCTTCTCCAGCCGGGCCGGCGTGTCGTCCGTCGACCCGTCGTCGACGTAGATCACCTCGTACTCGTCGGCCGGCAGGCTCTGTCCGAGCAGCGACGGCGCGCACTCGTCGACGTACTGACCGGTGTTGTAGACGGGAACGATGACGCTGACCTTGAGTCCTGGCATCCTCCGGACATTACCCGCACCGTGTCCGGGCCCGGACACGGTGGTTCCGGGCCCGCCGGCGCGCGTCGTGCGGGCGGCTACCGCGCCACGAACTGGGTGAGGATCGCCTGGACCTCGTAGATGTCGACGCCCTTGGTGAAGGTCTTCTGGAGGGGGGTCGGGGAACCGGATATCCAGATCTTGAGCTCGGCGTCGAGGTCGAAGGTGCCGGCCGTCTCCACCGCGAAGTGGGTGATGCTGCGGTACGGGACGGAGTGGTACTCCACCTTCTTGCCGGTGATGCCCTGCTTGTCGACCATGATCAGGCGGCGGTCGGTGAACAGGATGGTGTCGCGGATCAGCAGGAACGCGGCGTGCACCTGCTCGCCGTGGCCCAGCAGCCGGGCGTAGTCCTGCTGTGCCTGGGCCGGGTCGACGGTGTGCGCGTTGCCGAAGAGTGCCATCGGAGCGAGTCCCCCATGTGAGTGGCGACGGCCGGATCTCGGCCGTCTTCACATGATCTTCGCAAAAGGCGGGGTCCGGGAGAAGATCTTGTCCTCTCCCGGGCCCCGGCTGTAGCGAGCGTGTTACGCGGCCGGCTCCCCTCCGATACGTGGGGAGAGGGTCGCGCCCGGCGTGGACCGCATCGTCATGCTCGTCGCCGACGAACCCGGCATCGGCGGACCAACGCCTTCCCGCTCAACGGCGACGCCCAGGATCCGATGACGAGGGAAAGGCGGGGAAGAAAAAAATCTCCGCACGCGGCAACCCTTCTCCGAGCGGCGGCCACTGACAGGACGTAACCCCGCTCCTCCCTCGTAAGGAAGCCCCGTGGCTGCTCGTTCCCACCGCCGGTCCCTCCGTTCCCGTCGTGCCGCCGTCGTCTGTGCGGCCGTCGTGGCCGCGGGCGCCGGCGCCGGTGTCTTCGTGATGAACGCCAACGCCGGGACCGTGGACCTGTACCACCAGACGCTCGCCGCGAAGGACGGCTGGGCGTCCTCCGGTACGGGCACCACCGGCGGCACGAAGGCCGACGCCGCCCACACCTTCACCGTCTCCACCCGCGCGCAGCTCGTGAAGGCACTGGGCTCGGTGTCCGACACCACGCCCCGCATCATCAAGGTCAACGGCGTGATCGACGCCAACACCGACGACAGCGGCAAGAAGCTGACCTGCGCCGACTACGCCTCCGGCACCGGCTACTCGCTGTCGGCCTACCTCAAGGCCTACGACCCGGCCACCTACGGCCGCTCCAAGCTGCCCTCCGGCACCCAGGAGAAGGCGCGCGCCGCCGCCCAGGCCAAGCAGGGCAAGAACATCGTCCTCAAGGTCCCCGCCAACACGACGATCGTGGGCGTCCCCGGTACGAACGCCGGTCTCACCGGGGCCATGCTCCAGATCCAGAACGTGGACAACGTCATCGTCCGCAACCTGACCTTCGCCGCCACCGAGGACTGCTTCCCGCAGTGGGACCCGACCGACGGCGACGACGGCAACTGGAACTCCAACTACGACTCGGTGTCCCTGCGCGGCGCGACCCACGTGTGGGCGGACCACAACACGTTCACCGACGCGCCGCACTTCGACAGCGCCAACCCGAAGTACTTCGGCCGCGAGTACCAGATCCACGACGGCGCCCTCGACATCACCAAGGGTTCCGACCTGGTGACCGTCTCGCGCAACCAGTTCACCAACCACGACAAGACGATGCTGATCGGCAGCAGTGACACCGACAGCGTCGGCAAGCTGCGCGTCTCCCTCCACCACAACGTGTGGAAGGGCATCATGCAGCGCGCCCCGCTGGCCCGCATCGGCCAGATCCACATCTACAACAACTACTACGACGTCACGCCCCTCAACGGGTACGCGCCGCAGTACAGCATCAACTCCCGTGCCAAGGCCCAGGTCGTCGCGGAGAACAACTACTGGAAGCTGCCGTCCGGCGCGAAGGCCGCCAAGCTCCTCAGCGGTGACGGCACCGGCTCGGTCAAGGGCTCCGGCAACCTCGTCAACGGCACGGTGACCGACCTCGTCGCCGCCTACAACGCCGCCTCGTCCAAGGACCTGAAGACCACGGTCAACTGGACCCCGGCCCTCACGGCGGGCCTGGAGGCCTCGGCGGGCGACCTGCCGACGTCGCTGGCGACGACGGGGGCGGGCGTGCTCAAGTAGCACCCGAGACGCGCGAGGGCCGGGAGACCACGAGCCCCCGGCCCTCGCGCACCCAATACCGCGCGGTCCGCCGCGCGCCACGGACCGTGAGGGGCCCGGGACGCCTTCCCGGGCCCCTCACGGCGTTCCGAGGACGAGCCTCCCCGACAGGCAGCGCGGGGCGGCCCCCTTGGACAGCCGTGACTACTCGTCTTCGAAGATCTCTTCGGCCGTCGGGACTGTGACGGCACGCCCGAGCCAGTGGCGCAGGATCTCGAGATCGTCGTAGCTGGTGACGCGTTCCTGGACCGCTTTCCGGGATGTCCATGCCGCGCGCTTTCAGGATGTGCAGGACGTCCTCGGCTCGGCCCTCGTCGCGGATTCCCTCGGAGAGGTCGGACTTGTAGAAGGAGAGGTCCACGGCCACCAGTTTCCTCCACAGGTGTGCGGCCGGGTGCTTGCCCAGGCCTTGTGCGATGAGTTCGACGATCGGGTCGGCGATGCTCTGCGGTGTGTCCCGCAGAACGGTCGTCATCGATGTGAGTACGGCTTCGGTGGGGCCGGGTCCTGGCCGGCTCGTCAGGGGGTCGTGGGCGTCGGTCGCCGGAGTGCGAGGCAGCCCTGGCAGTGGTGGGGGTCGGGGCCGCGGTAGGCGTGGTCGCAGGTTTCGCAGTTGCGCAGGGGGTGCCGGACGGGCGCGGGTGGTTCGGGGGCGCGGTACGGCGGGAGGGGCGGCAGTTTGGCCGTCAGGCGGTGCGCCAGGAAGGCGGCGGGCCGGACCAGGGGTTCCAGGGGCAGGCCGGCGGCCAGGGCCTCGCGTACGGCGGTGGGGGGTAGGTCGCGCTCCAGCCAGGCGGCGACGCCGGGGGCGAGGTGTTCGGCGTCGGTGGCGGAGAGCAGCAGGCGGGGGTCCTCGCGGCGGAGGCCGGCGAGGACGTCGGTGGCCGCCCGGAGGAGGTCGGGGGAGGTGTACGCGGGCTTCGGTACGGCGGGGAGGGCGCGGCGGCGTGGGGGTTCCTGCTGCGGAGCGGTGGCCGCACGGCGGGCCGGGGGCTTGGGCTTCTCGCTCGCTTCGGGGGCGGCGTCGCGTCGGCCGGGCTGGTTGCAGGAGACGGTGCGGGTGACGAGGCGGCCGGTCGGGGTGCGTTCGCGGATGCGGCGCAGGTAGCCGTGGGCCTCCAGCTCGTTCAGGGCGGCGGCGATCCGGGTCGGGCCCTCGGGGAAGCGGGCGGCCAGGGTCTTGATGTCGACGGGGGTGCCGGTGGGGAGGGACTGGATGTGGCAGGCCAGTCCGATCGCCAGCAGGGAGAGGTCAGGGTGCTGGGTGAGGTGGTTGCCGATCACCGTGAAGCGGGCGGTGTGGCGGGTGTTGTCGTGGATGACTCCGCCGGGGTGACCCTTCGCGTGGGCGCGTCGGCGGGGGTGGTTTTTCCCGTCGATACGGGACTGGGCGTGCGGGTGCACGCTAGTGTTTTGGGTGTCCATCGGGAAGCCCTTTTCTTCCTTGGTGGTCAGGCCCTCGCGGTGGGAATGGCGTTCCCGGCGGGGGCCGTTTACGTGTCTGGGGCTGTGTGCCGTGCTGCGTTGAGCTGAGCGTAGGGCAGACAACCCGTGGCATATCCACTCCAGTTGGTGATGTTCACCCGCGCGAGTGAGCGTGCGCCGTGGGCGGGAGGGGTGGGGCTTGGTGCGGTTCCTTTCTCTCCCGTGGTTCTTGGGAAAGACCGCCGACGACACCGGAACCCGACCGGGTGTGTTCCGGTTCCGGTGATGTTTTCGCAGGTCAGGATGGTGGTGGATCGAGTTCCGTCCGTACGGTCTTGCGGGGGACTTTTCGCTGTTCGCGTGACCGGGCGTGACCGGACGTGCTTACCGTTGACAGTGACGGCATCAATACAGAGGGTGACTGTCCGCAGCTTGTCGGCCGTTGTCCGGACTGTCGGAAACGGGCCTACGGGTAAGGGCGTTGCGGCACGGCGGTACGACAGAGGGGTGCGGTATGTCGGTGGACGGCGAGGCGGTACGGCTCCGGACCGGGACCGAGGAGGACGAACCGGGGTGGGAGGTGGACCCGGAGGACGAGTGGGGCGTGGCCGTTCTCACCACCGTAGGGCGCCAGTTGAAGCTACGGCGTGAGGCTATGGGCATGCGGGTCACCGACTTCGCGGCGGCGGTCAAGTACGGGGACGACCTGGTCTACAAGATCGAGGGCGGGAAGCGGATTCCCCGGCAGGAGTATCTGTGCAAGGCCGACGAGGTGTTGGGCGCGGGCGGGCTCATCGCGGCGGCGTGGGAGGACGTGAGGAAGGTCCGGTACCCGAAGAGTGTGCGGGCACTGGGGAAGCTGGAGGCGCAGGCGGTGGAGGTGGCGCTGTACAGCAACCACAACATCCACGGTCTGTTGCAGACCGAGGAGCACATGCGGGCGCTCTTCGAAGCGTGGCTTCCTGCCTACTCGGATGAGGAAACGGAGCGCATGGTGGCCGCGCGGATGGCCCGCCGTTCGATCTTCGAGCGATCACCGGCGCCGACGCTGAGTTTTGTCCAGGAAGAGGTGACGCTGCGGCGCCCGGTCGGGGGCAGAATGGCTTGGAGGCGGCAACTCGAACGCCTGTTGGAGCTTGGGCGGTTGCGGAACGTCTCGATTCAGGTGATGCCGACTGAATGCGAGGATCACTTCGGCACGGGCGGACTGATCGAGGTGCTCAAGTTTCCGGACGGCACGGCGGTGGGGCGCACCGAGGGTGCGTTCAGCGGTCGCCCGGTGTCCGATCCGAAGCAGCTCAGGATCCTCGAACTGCGCTATGGCATGATCCGGGCGCAAGCCCTCACGCCCCGGGAGTCGCGGGCCCTCATCGAGCAGATGCTTGGAGAGACATGATCAGCACCTCCACCGGCCACGACGCTTCCGCGCTGGTCTGGTTCAAGAGCAGCTACAGCAGCAGCGGTGACGGCAACGACTGCATCGAGATCGCCGCGGCCCTCGACGTGGTGCACGTTCGCGATTCCAAGAACATAGAGGGCCCTCAACTCGCGCTTACGCGCCATGCGTGGGCCGACTTCGTGGCACACGCGTCGGCAAGCTGACCCTTCACCTGGGCATCGTCCCGCACCCGGCGGCTGCCGGTACGTGCCGTGCAGATGACGATTGGAGCGATTCTCCAGGCGAAACGACGCATATGCGGTGCGTCGCCTGGAGAATCGCTCCAACCAGCGTCCTGTGACGGGGTTCGCCAGCAGCGTCCACGCCGGTTCCGGGGCCTGGACGCGCGTCATACGTCCTACGCGGTCGGCTTCTCCTCGAGACGCGGGAAGAGGACCGCGCCCTTGGTGACCGTGGAGCCGGCGGGGAGCAGGCCCCAGGTGCCGGACTCCTGGACCTTCTGGTCCGCGAGGGCGCCGAGGGAGGCGTCCGCGCCGAGGGAGTCCCAGAGCTTCTGCGAGGTCTCCGGCATGATCGGGTTGAGGAGGACCGCCACCGCGCGCAGGGACTCCGCGGCGGTGTAGAGGATCGTCGCGAGACGCGCCTTGCCCTCCGGCGAGTCGTCCTTCGCGACCTTCCAGGGCTCCTGCTCGGTGATGTAGCCGTTGACCTGCTTCACGAAGTCGAACACCGCCAGGATGCCGCCCTGGAAGTCCAGCTCCTCGCCGATGCGGCGGTCCGCCTCCGTGACGGCCTTCGCCAGGCCGTCGTGGATCGCCTGCTCGGCCTCGCCGTCGGCCGTCGACGCCGGCAGTTCGCCGCCGAAGTACTTGCCGACCATCGCCGCGACGCGGGAGGCGAGGTTGCCGTAGTCGTTGGCCAGCTCGCTGGTGTAGCGGGCGGAGAAGTCCTCCCAGGAGAAGCTGCCGTCCTGGCCGAAGGCGATCGCCCGCAGGAAGTACCAGCGGTACGCGTCCACGCCGAAGTGCGAGGTCAGGTCCTGCGGCTTGATGCCGGTCAGGTTGGACTTCGACATCTTCTCGCCGCCGACCATCAGCCAGCCGTTCGCGGCGACCTTCCCGGGGAGGGGGAGGCCCTGCGCCATCAGCATGGCCGGCCAGATGATCGCGTGGAAGCGGAGGATGTCCTTGCCGACCAGGTGCACGTCGGCGGGGAAGGTGGCCTCGAACTTCTCCGGGTTCTCGTTGTAGCCGACCGCCGTGGCGTAGTTCAGCAGCGCGTCGACCCACACGTAGATGACGTGCTTCTCGTCCCAGGGGATCGGGATGCCCCAGTCGAACGTCGAGCGGGAGATGGAGAGGTCCTGGAGGCCCTGGCGGACGAAGTTCACGACCTCGTTGCGCGCGGACTCGGGCTGGATGAAGCCCGGGTTGGCCTCGTAGTGGGCGAGGAGCTTCTCGCCGTACTCGCTCAGCTTGAAGAAGTAGTTCTCCTCGCTGAGGATCTCCACCGGCTTCTTGTGGATCGGGCACAGCTTCTGGCCCGCGTACTCGCCCTCGCCGTCGAGCAGCTCGCCGGGGAGCTTGTACTCCTCGCAGCCCACGCAGTACGGGCCCTCGTAGCCGCCCTTGTAGATCTCGCCCTTGTCGTACAGGTCCTGCACGAACTCCTGGACGCGGTCGGTGTGCCGCTTCTGCGTGGTGCGGATGAAGTCGTCGTTCGCGATGTCGAGGTGCTCCCACAGGGGCTTCCAGGCCTCCGTGACGAGCTTGTCGGCCCAGGCCTGCGGGGTGACCCCGTTCGCCTCGGCCGTACGCATGATCTTCTGACCGTGCTCGTCCGTGCCGGTGAGGTACCACACCTTCTCACCGCGCTGGCGGTGCCAGCGGGTGAGCACGTCGCCTGCGACGGTCGTATAGGCGTGGCCCAGGTGAGGAGCGTCGTTGACGTAGTAGATGGGGGTCGAGACGTAGTACGCCTTCGCCCCCTGCTTCTCGGATCCAGTGGCCGCCATGGTCGAAATCCTACTGGCCCCGGAGAGATCGGCTCACCTGCGTTTCGGGGGCGGACGGGATGTCCGTCCGCCCCCGGGCGAGGGTGAGGGGGTGCGGCTACGGGCGCCAGGCCGCCAGGACGCCCTCGTAGAGCTCCTTGTCGGTGAGCTCCAGGGGGGTGGGGCCCGCGTGGAAGAAGGCGGTGTTCTCCGTCTTCAGCTTGCGGAGGTAGTCGAAGGCCTTGTTGTCGTGCTCACCGAAGGCGACGAAGGAGAAGAAGACGGCGGGGTGGTTCTTCGCCGCGTCGGTGAGGGCCTGGGTGGCGGGGGTCTTGGCGTCCGGCGCGCCGTCCGTCTGGAAGACCACCAGGGCGGGGGTGCCGGCCGGTTCGTTCGCGTGCTGTGCGAGGACGGCCTCGACGGCCGCGTGGTAGCTGGTACGGCCCATGCGGCCGAGGCCGGCGTGCAGCTCGTCGATCTTGTTCTCGTGGTCGGTGAGGGTCAGCTCGCCGGTGCCGTCCAGTTCGGTGGAGAAGAACGTGACGTGGAGGGTGGCCTCGGTGTCGAGGTGGGCGGCGAGGGCGAGGGTCTGCTCGGCGAGGGCCTGGGCGGAGCCGTCCTTGTAGTACGGGCGCATGCTCGCGGAGCGGTCAAGGACGAGGTAGACCTTGGCGCGGGTGCCGGTGAGGTCGTGGTGTGCGAGGGCGGCGCCGGCTGCTTTGTGGGCGGTGAGGAGGGTGGCGGGGACAGGAGGCTGTTCGGTCTCGGTCTCGGTCTCGGTCTCGGCCTTGGCCTCGGCGGCGGGCTTCTCTTCTGCCGTGGGCTCCGGCTGGGCCGTGGCCTCCGGCTCGGGGTCGGTTTCGGGCTCTGCCTCGACCTCGGGCTCCGGTTCCGGCTCCGGCTGGGGGGCGGCCTCGGCTTCGCCTTCGGCCGGGGATTCGTTCCCACCCGCACCGCCCGTGCCGCTCTCGTCGTCGGGTGCGGGTGGCCCCTGTGGGGCGTCCTCGCCGTCGGCGGTCGCGGGCTCGGTGACAGCCTCGGGCTCGGGTTCGGCTGTGGCCTCCGGCTGGGGGTCGGTTTCGGGCTCCGCCTCGACCTCGGGCTCCGGTTCCGGCTCAGCTTCGGCCTTGGCCTCGGGCTGGGGGGCGGCCTCGGCTTCGCCTTCGGCCGGGGATTCGTTCCCACCCGCACCGCCCGTGCTGCTCTCGTCGTCGGGTGCGGGTGGCCCCTGTGGGGCATCCTCGCCGTCGGCGGCCGCGGGCTCGGTGACAGCCTCGGGCTTCTCTTCCACCGTGGCCTCGGCCTCAGGCTCGGCCTTGGCTGCCGGCTCCGGCTCGGCTTCAGTGGTGACCTTGGCCTCCGGCTCGGGCTCCGCTTCTGGCTCGGGCTCGGCTTCGGCGGTGGCGTCGGGCTTCGCTTCGCTCTCAGGCTCCGGTTCGGTCTCTGCCTTCGGCGCGGCTTCCGGCTCGGTCTCAGGCTCGGCCTTGGCAGCCGGCTTCGGCTCGGGTTCCTGGGTGGAGGCCGGGGGGTCGTCCGAACGGGTGGGCTTGGGGACCGCGATGTTGTCGAAGGCCGCGGAGACCAGGTCGTGTTCCTCACGGGGTTCCGGGACGGAGGCCGTGCGGGGCTCGGGGGACGGGGACGGGATCTTCGGGGCCGCGGCGGGCTCCGGGGCCGGCTCCGTCGGGGCGGGCGATGCCGGGGACGTGCTCGCCGTCCCGGCGGCGTCCGACGCACCCCCCGCTTCGGCGGACCTCGCTTTGCGTGACCGGCCGAACGCGTTCCGCAGGAGAGTGAGAATGCCCATGTGCGCAACCCTTCGCGTGAGTTGATGCCCGTCAATCCCTGGCCAGGACGGACACGTAAGGTTAGCGGCCCGCAAGGGCGATCTTGGGCAGGGTGGGGTTTGCGGAATCGTATATGTCAAGGGTGCGATTCGGCCCGGTGCAACTTCCCAGATGCTGCCGCAGGTTCACGCACCGTTCACCCGGCCGCCCGGCTACCGCACGTATGTACCCCTACGGTCACGCTGACACCACGGGTACCCAAGGAGAGAAAACGTGCGAAAGCTGCTGCCGTTGATCGGAACGCCGTCCGGTTCCCACCCCGGCGGCCGGTCCGCCATGACCTGCCGTTTCCGGTGTGGTGACGCCTGCTTCCACGAGGTGCCCAACACCAGCTCCAACGAGTACGTCGGTGACGTCATCGCCGGCGCCCTCAGCCGCCGCTCCATGATGCGCGCCGCCGCCGTCGTGACGGTGGCCGCCGCCGGTGCCGGGGCGGTCGGCGTCGCCGCCGCCCCCGAGGCGCAGGCCGCGTCCGCCGCCAAGGGCCACGGCCACCACCACGACACACCCAAGGGCGCCCGCGGTCTGCGGTTCACGCCCGTCGCGCCGAACACGAACGACGCCGTGACCGTGCCCGAGGGCTACCGGCAGAACGTCGTCATCCGCTGGGGCGAGCCCATCCTGCGCGGCGCGCCGGCCTTCGACCCGGAGAAGCAGAGCGCCAAGGCGCAGGCCGGGCAGTTCGGGTACAACTGCGACTTCCTCGCCCTGCTGCCGCTGCGCGGTGAGCGCGACCGGCAGCTGCTCGTCGCCAACCACGAGTACACCGACGAAGTCCTGATGTTCCGGGACTACGACGCCGCCAACCCCACCCGCGAGCAGGTCGAGATCGCCTGGGCCGCGCACGGGCTCGCGGTGGTCGCGGTCGAGGAGGAGCGCCGCACCGGCAAGCTGACGCCCGTCAACCGGCACCAGCTCAACCGTCGCCTCACCGCCACCTCCGAGTTCCGGCTCACCGGCCCCGTCGCGGGGTCCGACCTGGTGAAGACCTCCGCCGACCCGAGCGGCACCAAGGTGCTCGGCACCCTCAACAACTGCGCCGGCGGCACCACCCCGTGGGGCACGACCCTGCACGGCGAGGAGAACTTCAACCAGTACTTCGCCAACGGCAGCCGCGCCACCGACAAGCGGTACGGCATCGGCACCGGCGCCACCGAGCGCAAGTGGGAGCGTTTCGACAAGCGGTTCGACGTCTCCCAGGAGCCCAACGAGGTGCACCGCTTCGGGTACGTCGTCGAGCTGGACCCGTACGACCCCGACTCCACCCCGCGCAAGCACACCGCGCTCGGCCGGTTCAAGCACGAGGGCGCGACCGTGCGGCTGACGCACGACGGGCGTCCGGTCGTGTACTCGGGTGACGACGAGCGGTTCGACTACTTCTACAAGTTCGTCGGCAGCAAGAAGATGCGGCACGGCAACAGCCGCTCCGCCCGCGAGCACAACCTCTCCCTGCTCGACGAGGGCACGCTGTACGTCGCCAAGCTCACCGGGGACTCCCCCGCGATCGAGATCGACGGCACGGGCAAGCTGCCGAAGGACGGCGAGTTCGACGGCAGCGGTCAGTGGATCCCGCTGGCCACCGCCACCGCCGACGGTGCCGTCTCGCACGTCGAGGGCATGACCGCCGAGGAGGTCTTCGTCTTCACGCGCCTCGCCGGCGACAAGGTCGGCGCCACCAAGATGGACCGGCCCGAGGACATCGAGCCCAACCCGGTCACCGGCAAGGTGTACGTCGCCCTCACCAACAACTCCAACCGCGGCAAGACCGGTTACGCCGCCGCCGACGAGGCCAACCCGCGCAACGCCAACAAGCACGGCCACGTGCTCGAACTGACCGAGCGCTGGAACCGGCCGGAGAGCACCCGCTTCGCCTGGTCGCTGTTCCTGGTCGCGGGCGACCCGGAGGACCCGGCGACGTACTTCGCCGGGTTCCCGAAGGAGTCCGTCAGCCCGATCTCCTGCCCGGACAACGTCGCCTTCGACGACCACGGCAACCTGTGGATCTCCACCGACGGCAGCGCCCTCGGCTCCCACGACGGCCTCTTCGGCGTCGCCACGCGCGGCGACCGGCGCGGTGAGCTGAAGCAGTTCCTCACCGTGCCCAACGGTGCGGAGACCTGCGGCCCGGTCATCCAGGGCCGGCGGGTGCTGGTCGCCGTACAGCACCCGGGCGAGGTGGACGGGGCGACCGTGGACCAGCCGGCCAGCGCCTGGCCCGACGGGCCCGGCACGTACGTCCGCCCGGCCGTCGTCGCGGTGTGGCGCGCGGACGGCCGCGACATCGGCGTCTGACGTACCCCTCGGAGGTGGCTCGGTCAGGGGCCCGGAACCAGGTCCTGATCCAGCCACTCCCGGTACGCCGGTGCCTGCCGCGCCACCTCCCGGTACGCCTCGGCCAGATCGGGATAGACGCCCTCCAGTTCCGACTCCGTACGCGCCGCCAGCAGCAGCCGTACGCCCAGCGGGTCGCCGTGCAGCCGGCGGACCGCCGTCTCGGGGCGGGAGGGCGAGGTCGGCTGGCACACGGTGACGACCTCGCCGATGGCGACCAGGGACGCCGCCGTGTGGTAGTCCCCGTGCAGCACGCGCGGGCTGATCCCGGCGGCGTGCAGGACCCGTCGTACGGCGTCCCACTCGCCGTCGACCGCCGGGTCGATCATCCAGCGGTCGCCGGCCAGGTCGGACAGGTGGACCACCGGGCGCGCGGCGGCCGGATGGTCGGCCGGGAGCGACACGCACTGCGGTTCGCGCTCGACGAGGACCCGGATGCGCAGGCTCTCGGGGATGCGCAGGGGCGAGCCCTCGACCTCGTGCACGAACGCCACGTCGAGCTGCCCGTCGGCGACCATGCGCAGCAGGGCGTTGGCGGAGACGTCCATGTGCAGGGTGGGCTCCTGCCAGTGCCGGCGCAGCCGTCGCAGCCAGCCGGCCAGGGCCCGGCTGGCGGTGGAGCCGATGCGCAGTTGCCGGCCACCGACGGCGGCGGCACGGGCCTCGGTGACGAGGGACCGCAGTTCGGTGACGAGCGGGCGGGCGCGGCTGAGCACCAGCCGGCCCAGGGGGGTGGGACGGCAGCCGGTACGCGCGCGCACGAACAGGGCACCGCCCAGCTCCTGTTCGATGCGCCGCAACTGCGTGCTCAACGAGGGCTGGGCCACGCCGAGTTGGCGTGCGGCGCGGTGCAGACTGCCGGTGTCGGCGATCGCGCACAGCGCCCTGAGGTGCCTGACCTCAAGCTCCATGCCCTGGGAGGGTAAGGCGGAAGTTCAGCTTTCACCAGACACACAAACCCCGTCCGTTCAGGCGGAGTCGGGCGTACGCGGCCGGGTGGCCGGAGTCGGCCGATAGGCCCGTCCTATCACCGGTTGCCATCATCACAGCCGCCGCACAGGCGCACACACTCCTCGGTGACATGTGACTCGACCCCCACCGCAAGGAGTCATCGATGCGTATGCGCATGCGTGTGCCCATGTCCGTGCTCACCGCCGCCGGCCTGAGCCTCACGGCTCTCGGCCTCGGCACGGCCCCGGCGACGGCGGCCCCCGCGCCCCTCGACGCCGGTTCGTCCGCCTCGTACGCCGCCTACGACGGGTCGTCGGAGGAAGCGGCCGCCAACCGGGCCTTCTTCGAGGCCGTGCTGAAGTCGGCGGCCGAAAAGCGGGCCGCGAACCCGACGAGCGCGGCGGCCGTCACCGTCGTCTACAACGCCTCCCGGGCGCCGTCGTTCGCCTCGCAGATATCCCGCAGCGCGCAGATATGGAACAGCTCGGTATCCAACGTGAGACTCCAGGCCGGCACGTCGGGCGCGGACTTCTCGTACTACGAGGGGAACGACTCGCGCGGCTCGTACGCGTCCACCGACGGGCACGGGCGGGGGTACATCTTCCTCGACTACCGGCAGAACCAGACGTACGACTCGACGCGGGTGACCGCGCACGAGACGGGGCACGTGCTGGGTCTTCCAGACCACTACTCGGGGCCGTGCAGTGAGCTGATGTCCGGGGGCGGCCCGGGTCCGTCCTGCACCAACGCGTACCCCAACTCCGCGGAGCGGTCGCGGGTGAACCAGTTGTGGGCGAACGGGTTCGCCGCGGCGCTGGACAAGGCGTTGCAGAAGTCCTCGCGGTAGTCGGTGACCGGTAGCCGGTAGCCGCACGGTGTGGTGGCGGCCGGGGGGTGTTGCGCAGCCCGGCGTTCGCGGGGTGCTGCCGCGCCCACCCGTGCCGCCCTGCGGCACGACTGCCCGCGGTTACGCGTGCAGTGTGAGGTCGACGAGCAAGGCGCGGTGGTCGGTGTTCGGGAGGTCGAGGAAGCGGGCTCGGGTCGCGGCGAAGTCCTCCGAGACCAGGACGTGGTCGATCTGGGTGCCGAAGGCCGGGGTCGTGCGGGAGGGCCAGGTCGGGGTCCGGTCGGCGCCGGTCAGACGGGCCGCGTCGCGCAGGCCGGTGTCGAGGATGCGGCGGAAGGCCGCGTGGTCCTGGGAGGCGTTGAAGTCCCCGGCGAGCACGGTCGGGGTCTCCCGGCCGGCGGCGGCCACGTCCCGCAGCCGGCCGAGCTCCCGTTGCCACAGGTCCACCTGGCCGGGCAGCGGCGGCATGGGGTGGGCGAGCTGGAGCCGTACGGGGTGCCCGTCGACGTCGGCGACGGCGCCGGGCATGCCCATGGTGCCGGGGACCCCGTCGGTGGCGCGCAGCGGGAAACGGCTGAGGACGACCGAGCCCTCGGAGCCGCCGCCCTCCACCGCCCGCCGGTGCGGATAGGCGTCGGCCAGCTCCCGCTTCAGCGCCGCGTCGCAGGTGTACTCGCACTCCTGGACGAACACGACGTCCGGTTCCGTACGGCGTACGGCGTCGATCAGCGCGTCGGTGGCCTGCCCGAACTCCACGTTCGAGGTCAGCACCCGCAGCTCGGCGACGGGCGGTCCGGCGGGGTCGCCGGTCTTCCCGTACGGCTCGATGAACCAGGCCAGCAGTCCCAGCAGGGCCACGCCCCACACCGCGCCGGTCCACCACCGGGCGACCAGGGTGAACAGCAGCCCGGCGGCCGTGGGCACGAGCAGCCAGGGCAGGAAGGCGAGGAGCTGGGGCACGGGGGTGACGCCGTCGGTGCCGGCGGTCCGGCAGCCGACGACCACGCTCACCCCGGCGAACAGCAGCCCCGCGCACCAGGCGCCGAACCGCCGCCGTCCCCCCGTCCGCCCCGCCCCGTCCCCGGTGACCGTCGGGTCGGCAGTCGCAGTGTCCAACGTTCCGGCCTTCCGCTCGCGGGTGCGATGCCCGGATTCTCCCTCATGGACGAGGGGGCGTGGCGAGCGGTCGTGGGGGGAGGGAGGGGGCGGTGGCGCGAGGGCTTACTTCAAGCGGTGGCCCGTGGCGTCCTCGTGGGTGTAGAAGCGGTAGAACATCGTCAGGAACACTCCCGCCGCGACCACCAGGCCCAGGATCGTGGAGCGCAGGACGCCGGGGCTGGGGGCCTGGATGACCAGGAAGCCGAGCGCGCTGCCGATGAGGGCGGCCCAGAGCACCGCGTGCAGTTCGCGCCGTACCCTCGGGGCCAGGGCGAGGAGCGCCATGAACAGCAGGGAGAACACGAGGCCGGCGAAGAAGCCGTACAGGAAGTTCTCCACGGTGATCGGTCCGCCGTAGCGCCGGTTGGCCGCCACCCAGTAGCCGTACACGACTCCGAGCAGGACGGGCAGGGCGACCTTCGCCAGCCGGTGGGTCCGTGGGCCGAAGACGTCGGTCGTGCCGGCCGGCTCGATCATTCCCCGGGGCCGGGGTGCCGTGTGCGTCATGAGAGCACTCCTCTCTCCTCGCCCCCGTCCCACCAATGCACACCTCCCCGGGCCCGTCGGCAAGTGGAGAGCGGAGACCGGATGCGGGCCGCACGGCGGCGTGTTTCGCTGGGGCCGTGAGTCAGGTCAGCGGGGGACAGGGCCCGCGCGACGTCGTGCACCGGCACGAGACGCTGCGGCTGAGGGGCCGCAGCGTCGCCTGGGTGCCGCCGTTGCTGCTGCTCGTCGTCATCGTGTCCATCGACTACAACACCGGCGGCGAGTTCCGGACCGTCTCCTGGATCGTGCTGGTGCCGGGCATCGCCGCCGCGATCTGCGGGGTGTGGGGAACGGCCCTGTTCGCCGTGCTCGCGATGGCCACGTACACCGCCGTGGACAACGCCTGGCCGCACCAGTTCCAGGCGGGGCTGCCCGACTTCATCCTCGTCGCCACCGGCGGCGTCCTCGCCACGCTGGCCTGCGTGGTGCGGGTGCGCGGGGAGCGCCGCGCGCTGCACATGCGGGACGTCACCGAGACCGTACGGCGCACCGTGCTGCGCCCCCTGCCGCCGGACTGGGGCGGCCTGGAGCACGCCGGGGTCTACCTCACCGCGGACGCCCAGGCCCGCGTCGGCGGCGACTTCTACGACATCCAGCCGGGCCCGCACGGCACCCGGGTGCTCGTCGGTGACGTCCAGGGCAAGGGGCTGGGCGCGGTGGAGACGGCGTCGGTGCTGCTCGGGGCGTTCCGTGAGGCCGGTTACCACGAGGCCGACCTGACGGCCGTCGCGGACCGGCTGGAGACCCGGATGCTGCGGCACCGGGAGTACACCGCCGCCCTCGACCGGGGCGACCGCGACCGCTTCGCCACCGCCGTGCTGCTCGGTTTCCCGGCGGACCGCACCGACGTGGTGGACGCCGTCGTCTTCGGGCACGAGCCCCCGCTGGCCGTCGGCCCCGACGGCGTACGGTCCCTGCCGGCCGGCGGGGGTCTCCCGCTCGGCTGCCGCGACCTCGCCCCCGGCCGGCCACCGGTGTGCCGGGTGCCGGTCGCCGACGGTGAGACGCTGCTGCTGGTCACCGACGGCGTGACCGAGGCCCGGGACGGCGCCGGCGACTTCTACCGGCTCGCCGACGACCTGGCCCGGGCGGTGGCGGCGGACCCGCGGGTCGTCGCGCCGGGCCGGCTGGTCGCCTTCGTACGGGACGGGACGCTGCGGCACAGCCGGGGGCACCTGGCCGACGACACCACGGCCTTCGCGGTACGACGGGTCCGCGCGCCCCGCCTCTCCCGCGCGCCGGGGGGCGAAGGCCCCGAAGGGGGACGTTCACCCTACTGACACCACCCTTCGCGGCCGCAGCGGTTACCGTGCTGCCGTAGGTGATCGACAGGGGAGGGGACCATGCCCGGAACCGTGCTGCTGCTGGCGGCCTCGCCGCTGGGCCGTGGGCGGCTGGTGGACGCGGCGTCCGTGCTCCCGGTCCTCGCGGCGGTACCGCCCGCCGTGCTGTCCGGCGCGGAGACCGCGAACGTCGTCGAACTCGCCGACCCGCTGGAGCCGCAGGCCGTACTGACCCGGCTGCGCGCCGCCGCCGCGGCGCCCGGACCGCTGACCGTGTACGTCACCGGCCAGCTCCAGCTCGACCGCCGCCAGCGGCTGCCGCACCTCGCGCTGGCCCGGACGACCGCGCCCACCGTGCGGTACACCGGGCTGCCGTGGCACTGGTTCCGGGAGGAACTGCGGCTGCGTCCGGCGGGCGCGACGACGCTCTTCCTCGATCTGCACGCCGACCCGGAGACCTGGCAGGCGCTGGGCGCGCCGCGCCCGGCGGGCCCGTCTCCGCTCGACTGCGGCCCCGACAACGCCGTCTACGGCCGGGTCGCGCCCCCGCCGCCGTCCCGTCGCGGGGCCGCGGCACCGGCGTACATGAAGGCGGTCGCGACGATCCTGCGCAGCGGATGGCGTCCGCCGGACGAGGAGCTGCACCAGCAGGCGCTGACGCGGATCGCGCCGGAGAGCACGGGCACGGAGCTGCTGCTGGCCCGGCCCGGCCCGGCGCCGGGCGATCCGCACGCGGCCGTCACCGCCGCCGTGCGCTCCGGCCGGCACGCGGACGCCGACGCGCTCGCCGCGCGGCTGGAGCAGGCGGCCCGTCTGGCGCACGGGCCCGCCTCCGAGGAGGCGCTGCACTGGACGGAGGTCCGGGCGGACCTGGCGATGCTGGCCGGGGACGCGGCGCGCAGCTGCCGTGCCTGGCTGGCCGTCGCGAGCGCCCGGCTGTCCGCCGGGCAGCCGGCGGACGCGCCCGCCGTCGAGACGGCCGTGGACCGGGCGCACCACCAGTGGGGCCGGATCGGCGACCCGGCCCGTGCCCGCGAACTCGGTTCGGTCCTCGCGGAGCTGCGCGGCCGGGTGCCGGGACGGCGCGAGGGCGCCCTGGACCATGTGCGGCGTCAGCTACGGCAGTTGCAGACACAGGGCTGAGCGCCGGACGGTCCGGGGCACGGCGTCCCGGCCGGGGCGGACGTCCCTACCGGGCCGTCTCCGCCTCCGCCACCGGTGTCGTGGTCCGGTGGTCCGGCCCGGGGCCGGTGGCCTTGGCCGGACCCGCGTTGGCCGCCAGGACCAGCGCCGCGACCGCGGCGACGGCCGCGGCGAGGCCACGGGCGTAACGCTCGGTGGTGCGTGTGGGGTCCAGCACGGCGACCTCCCAACAGTGACGGGTTAAGCGTGTTTAATTCACGGTTTAACCTAGGGGCTGTCGGACGCGAACGGCAAGGGGCACTGGGGGAGTTGGCGTGGGGGAGCGGGACGAGCCGGCGACCATCGGGCGGCGGGTGCAGCAGTTGCGGGTGGAGCGCGGGCTGACCCAGAGACAACTGGCGGAGCCGGTGTACACGCCCGCGTACGTCTCCACGCTGGAGGCGGGCCGGGTGCGCCCCTCGGACGACGCGTTACGGCATCTCGCCGACCGTCTCGGAGTCGCGTTCGACGAACTGGCCACCGGACGCTCCGCCCGGCTCGTGACCGAGCTGCACCTGCGGCTGACCGAGGCGCGGCACACGCTCGCCGTCGGTGAGACGGAGGCCGCGGTGGAGCAGTACGCCGGGCTGCTCGCCGAGGCGGAGGCGCAGGACCTGGCCGAGGAACAGGCCGCCGCGCTGCTCGGACTCGGGGAGTGCGCCCTGGAGACCGGCGAACTGACCGAGGGACGCGACTACTTCGAGCGGGCCGAGGCCCGGCTCGCCGAGGCACCGCTGCCCGCCCGGGTGCCGGCGCTGCGCGGACGGGCCGTCGCCCACTACCTCGCGGGCGAACTGCGGTACGCCGTCTACCTCCTCGAGTCCACCATCGACGAGCTGAACCGGGGCGGCCTGCACGACCCGGACGCGCTGCTGCTGCTCTACGCCAGCGCGATCGGCCCGTACATGGACATGGGCGCGCACGCGCGGGCCGCGCAGGCGGCGGAGTTCGCGCTGGCGCTCGCCCCGCAGTCCGGCGACCCGGCGCTGGTGGCGCGCATGCACCGGTCGGTGGCCCGCACCCTGCTCGCCGAGGGCCGGCTCGCCGAGGCGGACGCCTCGCTGGCCAAGGCGGCGGAACTGTACCGCGGGCTGCAGCTCCGCACCGAGCTGGCCAACTGCCACTGGATGCGCGGCTACGTGTACGCGCAGAACGGCGAACTGGAGCGCGCCGAGGAGGAGATGCGCGAGGCGCTGGCGATGCTGTCGGCCAAGCGGGCGTCCCTCTACAGCAGCCAGGTGACCGTCGAACTGGCCGACGTACTGCACCGGCGCGGCAGCTCCGAGGAGGCGGCGGCCCTGCTGGAGGACGTGCTCGGCGGGCTCTCCCCCGAGCGGGGCGCGGTGCACGCGGCGGCCGCGCACCGGCTGCTCGGCATCATCGCCGAGGACGCCCGCGACGCCGAGCGGGCCGAGGAGCACTACGTGCGCGCGATGAGCCTGCTGGAGCGCGCGGGCGCGGCCGGCGACCTGGCCGACCTGTGCCGCCTCCTCGGTGACCTGCTGCGCCGTACCGGCCGCGTGGAGGCGGCCCTGGACGCCTACCGCACCGGCCTGGGCCACCGCACGGCCCCGGGTACGACCACGCTGGGCCCGGCGCCCGCCCAGCCCCCGGTCTGACCGTTTCGGGTGCGGCGGACCGGGTAGTCGGGGCTCACTTCGGGGGCGGACGGCCGAAGGAGGCGGTGGGCGTGCGGCCCGGGGACGACCCTGGGGGCGAGCCGGACAGGGACGACGAGCGGGTGCTCGGCGTGATCGCCGCGGAGCTGCGCGGCGCCGGGCCGGCCGCCGTGCCGGGGCGGCTGTGCGCGGTGGCCGTCGAGCTGCTGCCGGTGGACGGCGCGAGCGTGTCCCTGCGCGGTGACGGCCTGCTGCCCGTGCAGCTCGGCGCCTCCGGTCCGCAGGCCGCGCGTCTGGCCCAGCTCCAGGCCACCCTGGGTGACGGCCCCTGCCGCCATGTCCTGGAGGCCGGCGCGCCGGTCCTCGCCCGCGACCTCGCCGCCGCCGGCTGCGCCGACCGCTGGCCCGTCTTCGCCCAGCAGGCGCTCGGCGCCGGAGTGCGTGCCGTGTACGCGCTTCCCCTCGGCAGCGGCACCGTCTGCGTCGGCTCCCTCGACCTCTACCGCGACACCCCCGGCGGACTCACCGACGGCCAACTGCGGGTGGCCCGGCTCGTCGCCGGCGTCATGACGGTGGCGCTGACGGACCTGCCGTACGGCCTCCAGGGCGACGACGAGCCCTGGCTCAGCGGACTGGCCGCCGACCACGACCGTGTCCACCAGGCCGTCGGCATGATCATGGCCCAGCTCGGCATCGGCGCCGACGAGGCCCTGGCCCGGCTGCGCGCCGACGCCTTCGCCCACGGCCGCACGGCCCTGGAGGTCGCCCTGGACGTGGTCTCCCACCGCCGCCGCTTCGACACGCCCTGACCGCCGCCATGCTCAACAGCGACGCCTGATCCGTCGCCTGGAAGCCGGAAGTCCGGGAAGCCGGGAAACGGGGTCCCGGTGGCCGTCAGACCCGTACCCGTGCCTGCCGGCCGACGTCCGCCAGGCGGTCCGCGCCGAGCTGGGTCATCGCCTGGGTGACCTCGGGGAGGACCGGGCCGAGGCCGCCGTTGGTGAGGGTGATCGTGTCCTCGCCGACCCGGACCGCCGCGAGGTGCACGGTGAGGTACGCCGGGACTCCGCCGGACGCCTCGCCGGTCATCGTCAGCCGCAGTCCCGCCCGCGCGTCACCGGCCTTCGGCAGCGGGAGCTCCGCCACCTCGACGAGCTGGGCACCGGCCCGGGTGGTCGTCGCCTCGAACCGCTCGCACGTCTCCGGCAGCGTCCTCATCCAGTCCAGGACGCGGTCCACGTCGGCGGGCGGGTGCGCGGCGACCTGGTAGCGGAGCTGGGAGTCGTCGGAGGCGTCGTCGAGCAGGGCGGTGGCGCTCGGCCCGGCCGGCGGGCCGAACGGCTCCTCCGTGTAGAGGACGTCGAGCAGCCGGTGGCAGTCGGCGTTCTCCGCCTTCGCCTTGAGCATCCCGTCCCGCCAGGTCGCCACGCCCCGGCTCGCCGTCCACGGCTCCCCCAGGTCCGTCTCCGTGATCAGCGCCGCCCGCAACTGCTCCTCGCTCAGCGCCTGGGCGGAGGGCGAGGGCCGGGCGGCGGGGGAGGCCGCGGGAGCCGCGGGCGCGGACACCGACGGGGGTTCGGACACGCCCGCGGGCAGTGCGCGCGGCACGTCCCGGTCGCCGGCCGCGCACGCCACCGCGGTCAGCAGGGCCGTCACCGACAGCGCGGCGGCGAGGAGGGCGCGGGCGGCGGCCGGGGCATGGGTCATCGGGGTGCCTCCTGGGGGAACCGGACCGTCCACGAACGGCCGTGCTCCTACGGCACCACCGGGCCGCCCGCCCCACCAGCGCGGCGGTCCGTCCGGGTGAGCCGTCCGGAGGAAAACCGGCTCGCCCGCCG
Source organism: Streptomyces sp. NPDC014676 (assembly GCF_043084105.1). Lineage (NCBI taxonomy): Bacteria > Bacillati > Actinomycetota > Actinomycetes > Kitasatosporales > Streptomycetaceae > Streptomyces > Streptomyces sp. NPDC014676. The sequence continues at coordinate 210,099 of NZ_JBIBZI010000004.1, forward strand.
CGTGCCCCCTGTCGCCGGGCCCGCGGGCGGAGGTGCCCGGGACCGGCGAGGGCAGCCCCGGCGCCCGGGTCCGCCGGACTCGGCCAGTGCCGTACCAGGCGGTGCTCGGCGCCCGGGAGGCCGGGGGCGGGCTGCCGGCCGTGCGGCCGAGGGAGACGGGAGGCGGCCCGGTGTCCTGCCCGTGGGGGAGGTGCCGCGGCGGATCGCGGAGCGGTCGGCGCGGCGCGGCACCGGTCTCCGGGAATCCGCACAGGGCCACGGCGTGCCCGGGGGAAGGGGCTCCCCTCCGGCCGCCGGTCGAGGACACCCCCGGCTCCACGAGGGCGCCCGGTCACCGGTTCGACTGCGGCAAACGGGGGTGAAAGTGCCGTACGCCACACCCGTCAGGAATGGCTCCCCGCTGCCGGTGTGTTCGCTTTTACGGTGTTCTGGACAGATTCTCTGCCGGTACCCGCACGCACCCAGAGGAGACCGCGTGACCGACCGCACCCTCACGCCCGGCCCCCGGCCGCCGCACCCCGCCCCCGACACCACGCCCGACCTCTCCTCCAGGAACCCCGACTGGTGGCGGCAGGCCGTCGTCTACCAGGTCTACCCCCGCAGCTTCGCCGACGCCGACGGCGACGGCCTCGGTGACCTGCGCGGCATCACCCGGCGCCTCACCCACCTCGCCGCCCTCGGCGTCGACGCCCTGTGGATGAGCCCCTTCTACCCCTCCGAACTCGCCGACGGCGGCTACGACGTCGCCGACCCGCGCGACGTCGACCCGCGCCTGGGCACCCTCGACGACTTCGACGCGCTCGTCGCCGAGGCCCACCGGCTCGGCCTGAAGGTGATCGTCGACATCGTCCCCAACCACAGCTCCCACCAGCACGTCTGGTTCCAGGAGGCGCTGCGCGCCGGCCCCGGCTCCCCCGCCCGCGACCGCTACGTCTTCCGCGACGGCAAGGGGGAACGGGGCGAGCTGCCGCCCACCGACTGGCAGTCCGTGTTCGGCGGCAGCGCCTGGCAGCGGGTCCCGGACGGACAGTGGTACCTGCACCTGTTCGCCGCCGAGCAGCCCGACCTCAACTGGGGCCACCCGGACGTCCGCGCCGACGTCCGCACCACCCTGCGGTTCTGGTCCGACCGGGGTGTGGACGGCTTCCGCGTGGACGTCGCGCACGCCCTCGCCAAGGACCTCGACGAGCCGCTGCGCGACCTCGGATCCCCCGAACTGAGCGGCGAGGCCGCCCTCGCCGACTTCGCGCCGGGCACCCACCCCTTCTACGACCGGGACGAGGTGCACGAGATCTACCGCGACTGGCGCAAGATCCTCGACGCCTACTCCCCGCCCCGGATGGCCGTCGCCGAGGCCTGGGTCCCCGGCGCCCGGCGTGCCCTGTACGCCCGTCCGGACGAACTCGGCCAGGCCTTCAACTTCGAGTACCTCCAGGCCGGGTGGGACGCGGAGGAGCTGCGCCAGGTCATCACGGACTCGCTGGAGACCGCGCACGCCGCCGGCGCCTCGGCGACCTGGGTGCTCTCCAACCACGACGTCGTCCGGCACGCCTCCCGCCTGATGCTGCCGCCGGGCACGGACGAGAACGCCTGGCTGCTGTCCGGCGGCCAGGCCCCCGCCGTCGACCCGGACGCCGGACTGCGCCGGGCCCGCGCCGCCACCCTGCTGATGCTGGCGCTGCCCGGCTCGGCCTACCTCTACCAGGGTGAGGAGCTGGGCCTGCCCGAGGTCGCCGACCTGCCCACCGAGGTCCTCCAGGACCCGATCTGGGAACAGACGGGGCACGTCCGCAAGGGCCGCGACGGGTGCCGGGTGCCGCTGCCGTGGACGACGACCGGTCCGTCGTACGGCTTCGGGGCGGCCGGTGCCTGGCTGCCACAGCCGCCGTCCTTCGCCGCGTACGCCGTCGAGGCGCAGGACGGTGTCGAGGGCTCGACCCTGGAGCTGTACCGCACGGCCCTGCGCACCCGCCGCAAGCTGATCGACGGCGAGACGCTGACCTGGGCGGAGGAGACCCCGGCGGGGGTCCTGCAGTTCGACCGCGGCGACGGCTGGCGCTGCGTGACCAACCTGTCCGCCGGCCCGGTCCCCCTCCCGGCGGGCGAGGTCCTGCTGACCAGCGCGCCCCTGGAGGACGGCCGGCTGGGCCCCGACACCACGGCCTGGCTGGGCCGCTGACCCGCACACCGCCCCGGCCCCGGCCCACCGGAGCCGGGGCGGTCGGGACCGGCCCGTGACCGGCCGGCCCTCCGGCCTCCGCGCCCCTCCCGCCGTCCGGTCCGGAAGCGGGCTCCGCGCCCGCCCCACCCGTACGGCCGTTCAGTACGGGCGGCCCGCGCGGGCACCCCGGCAGAATCGGCTCCGGGGGTGTCCGTGACGGCCGTACAGGGAGCCCGCCGACGATGAACAGGTCCAGCAGGACAGCGGCGGCCGCCGTGCTGACGGCGGCCGGGATCCTCGCGGGCGCGTGGCCGGCGGGCGGGGCGTCCGCCGCCGGGGGCGCCCCGGCGGCACGCGACCGGGTCCTCTGGGACGAGGTGACGATCCCGCCCGGCCGGGACGGCATCGTGGAGGCCGCCGGGCTCACCGGCCCCGCCCTCGGCGCCGGTTCCACACTGACCCTGACCGCCCCCGCCGGGGCCCGGGCGACGGGTGTCCCCCTCGACGACCCCGGCTACCGGGGCGCCGTGGCCGCCGACGGCCGCGGCGCCGTCTACACGGCGGTCTCGGCGGAGCGGCCCTGGCGGGCGGGCACCTTCCCCTTCGTGCTGGCGGTGCCCGCGGACGCGGTGCCCGGGACCCGGCTGAACGGATGCGCCCTGCGGTTCGCGGACGCGGCGGGCACGGTCCGGGCGGCCGGCGGCTGTCAGGTGACGGTGGGGCTGGACGAGCCGGCCCTGACCCGCCCGGAGTCCGGTGTGCCGCTGGGCGCGCGGCCGGTGATCGCCGGTACGGCCCACCCGGGCGCGCGGATCACCGTCTCCGACAAGGACGGCCACGAGGTGTGCGCCGGCACGGCGGGGGCCGACGGCCGCTGGAGCTGCGCCCCCGGTACCGCCCTTCCGGACGGCCCCAACCGGCTCCAGGCCACCGCCGCCCTGAACGGCGTGAGCGCGTCGAGCGAGCAGATCCAGATCACCGTGGGGGACGCCGCCCCGGTCCGGTGACGTCACACGTGTCCGGGGCCTCCGCTGCCGAAGCCGCCGCTGGAGCCGGGCAGCCAGCGCTTGCGCTGCTGGTCCTTGCCCGTCCTGGTCGCGGAGTGATGGAGCTCGTAGGGCATGAGCCGTGAGCCGGTCCGCGACATGTCCGGCATCTCGTCCGGCTCCCGCATCTCCCGCATCTCGCGGACCGCGCCGCCGTCCGGCAGTCTCGGCTGGTCCTCCGGGGCGGGGCGGGGCTCCTCCCGGTCCATGTACCGCATCCCGACACGTACGGCCCAGATCAGCGCACCGGCCACGATCAGCCCGCCGATGAAGGCCGCGAAGACGGCCCACCGGTGCGTGTCCGCGGCCAGAACTACATACGTTGCCGTGTTCATGCTTCCGAGTATGGATGAAGAAATGAGATAAAGCGCCCGGAATGTCCGTCCCTGTCACGCGCGTGGCCCGTCCCGGAGGGCGTCCGTCGGGGCGGCATGACAGATTGCGCCCAGAGGAAGGCCGGGACGGGCCGTCGCGTCCCCACGTGTGCAGCTCGGGGCCCGTTCCCGGCCTTCCCGCCTCCGCGTGCCTTCCCGCCTCCGCGTGCCTTCCCGCCTCCGCGTGCCTTCCCGCCTCCGCGTGCCTTCCCGCCTCCGCGTGCCTTCCCGCCTCCGCGCGCCTTCCGACGTCACCGGCCTCCCGGCGCCGTCGGAATGCCCGGCGCCTTCCTCGCCGGGCGGGGGCTCGATGCCTCGCCGGCCGTCGTCGCCCGCCGGGCCGGCATCGGTGGCGCGACGCTCCACCGCCGCTTCCCCGCCCGCGTCGGCATCGGCGATGCGGCCTTCCGCGACCGGTCGGGGGCACGGCCCCGGCGGCCTCATGACCGCTCACCCGTCCGCACCTGCCGGACGTCGAGGCCTCCGGTCCGGCGGCGGCCCCAACGCCGGCCCGGGCTTCGACCGGGCTTCGGCGGTGTCCCGGCGCAAGGGGTTCCACCGCACCCGCCGGAAGCGGGCGCAGCCGTCGTACGCATCCCGGTGCAGGACATCTGCCGCCGCCGCGGCAGATTTTCCACCGAGCCGACTAGAGTTCCCCCGTGGGGAACCCGTCCCCGCGGCGGACCGTGCCCACCGTGGTCCGCGGAAAGGTGCGTATGACCTCGGAAAGTCAGCCGTACGCCGACGGCCGGCAGCCGGACCAGGACCGGCTCCCCGTCGCCGACCGGCTCGACGACGACCATTTCCCGGCCTACACCATGGGCAGGGCCGCCGAACTGGTCGGAGCCACACCCGCTTTCCTCCGCGCCCTGGGCGAGGCGCGGCTGATCACCCCGACGCGCTCGGAGGGCGGCCACCGCCGCTACTCGCGCCACCAGCTGAGGCTGGCCGTCCGGGCCCGCGAACTGGTCGACCAGGGCACACCGGTCGACGCCGCGTGCCGCATCATCAGCCTCGAGGAACAGCTGGAACAGGCCGAACGCGCCAACGAGGAGCTGCGCCGGAGCGACGTGGGGGCGGTCCACGGACGTCGTTGAAAATCTGTCCCCGCCGAAACAGTATTTCCGCTCCCGCTGAAGAAAATCTCTTTCCCTAAACATACCGCCGGTGTTTTATTCCAGTGATTTTCCTCGCTTGCCGTCGAGTTCTTCCGTGCTAGGCTGACGTCAGTTGCAGTTGTGGTTGCCAGTTTGCTACCGGGTCTCCGGGCAGGTGATCATCGCGACGATGAAGGGATTCGTAAAGTGCGAGTCCCAGCACTGTCTCAGGAGAATTGATATGGCCACCGGTACGGTGAAGTGGTTCAACTCGGAAAAGGGCTTCGGCTTCATCGAGCAGGACGGCGGCGGCGCTGACGTGTTCGCCCACTACTCGAACATCGCCACCTCGGGCTTCCGTGAGCTCCAGGAAGGCCAGAAGGTGAGCTTCGACGTCACGCAGGGCCAGAAGGGCCCGCAGGCGGAGAACATCGTCCCCGCCTGATCACTGGCGCAGGGATCGTAAGGGCAGGGGCCCGCACTTCGGTGCGGGCCCCTGCTCTTTGTTTTTCCGCCGCTTCACGCAGCTCCCCGCCGCTCCTCGTCACTTTTCACTCGCATTTCACCCGGGATCAACGCAACCGCAGCCCTTTCGCCCGCAGCGCGTCCACCGCGATCCGCGCGGCCGTGCCGATCACCGCGTCGGCGGCCGGAAGGGTGGCCGCGGTGTGCGCGGTCCGGGTGAACACGGCGACGGCGTAACGGCCCCCGTCCGGATACTCGACGACACCGACCTCGTTGCGCAGGGTCGGCAGGCTGCCGGTCTTCCCGGCGACGTGCACGTCGTCGAACGGGAAACCCGACGCCAGACGGTGCGGCCACACCTGCAGCCCCAGGATCCGCCGGACGGCCGCGCCGTGCTCCGGCGTACACGCCTCGTCCCGCCACACGGCGGCCAGCAGCCGGGTCATGTCGCGCGGTGTGCTGCGGTTGGTGCGGGCCGGGTCGAGCGCCCGCAACCGGGTGATGACCCGCGGGTCGGCGAGCGCCCGGGCCCCGTCGGGACCGGCGTCCTCCTTGACGGTGGCGAGCATCTCGCCGAAGGAGTGGACGGCGAGCGTCCGCGTGAGGCCGAGCCGGGCCGTCGTCGCGTTGACGGCGTTGAGGCCCACCCGGCGCAGCAGCAGGTCGGCGGCGGCGTTGTCGCTGACCGCCATCATCAGGAACGCCAGGTCGCGCAGGGACATCCGGACCGCGTCCAGCATGGCGGCGACCCCGGTGGGACCCGTGGTGCGCCCGGCGGGCGGGCACTCCACCTGCTCGGTGAGGTCCAGCAGGCCCGCCGCCGCCTGTTCGTGCAGCGTGACCAGGACACACAGCTTGTGGACACTGGCCGTGGGGACCGGCTGGTCCGCCCCGGCGTCGAGCTGCGCCCCGGAGTCGATGTCGAGCGCGTGCAGCCGGCCGGTGACCCCGGCGTCGGCGAAGGCCGCGTGGATGCGGGCGAGGGCGTCGATCACAGCCACCACTCCGATGCGGGGCGCAGGTGCAGCGGGCGGTTCGGTACGTCGGGGGTCGCGCCGGCGGTGGTGCGCAGCGCGTGCGTGGCCGCCTCGGCGAAGGCGTGCACGGCGGCGTCGCCGCGCCCCTTGGACCAGGCGGCGGAGTGCCGCAGCGCCGGCGCCCCGCCGGTCAGCGGACGCCACACGACGTCCGGTTCCCCGCCCTCCGGGGGCGGCGGCAGGGTGTCGCGCGGGCACAGGGCGACGGCCCCGGTGGAGAGCACCAGACCGCGTACGAAGCTGGCGCCCTGGCCGTGACGTACGGCCGCCGGGGTGAAGCCGCCCCGGGCGCAGGTGGTCAGCAGGTCGTCGTAGAGGGCGGGGGCCGCGGCGCGCGGGAACAGGATCAGGTCGTGGCCGGCCAGCGCGACCAGCGGTACCTCGTCGAACCCGGCCGCCCCGGCCGAGCGCGGCAGCAGCACCCCGAGCTCGCGCCGCAGCACCGGGCCCAGCTCCAGACCGGAGACGTCACACGGGTGGTGGACGACACCGACGTCCAGTTCGTGGGCCGCGAGCCGGACGAGCTGCTGCGCGGTGGACAGCTCGTGCAGCTCCAGCTCCAGGCCGTCGTGACGGCGCCCGAAACCGGCGAGCAGGGCGGCGACGGTCTCGCCGGAGAGGTCCGGGGGCAGCGCCGCCCGCAGCAGCCCGGTCTCGCCGTCGCGCACCCGGCGCGCGGTCGCCAGGAACGACTCGGAACGGGCGAGGAGCTCCCGGGCCTCGGCCAGCAGCAGCCGCCCCGCCTCGGTGATCGTCACCTGCCGGCTGGTCCGCTCGAACAGCCGCACGCCCAGCTCCCGTTCCAGCCGCTGGATGCGCTGCGACAGCGGCGGCTGAGCCATCCCCAGACGGGCCGCGGCACGCCCGAAGTGTGACTCTTCTGCAACAGCCACGAAGCACTCCAGGTGCCGCACCAGGTCCACGACCAGTAACGATATCGAGTGCTGATCGATCCGTGATCGATAGCGGTCTTGGACGTACGGCCTTCGCCGCTGCTGTTGTCGGCGCATGAGTCCTTACACCGACTTCCTCCCTGCCGCATCTTCCTCCCGCCGCGCGATCCTGCTGGCCGCGGCCCTCGCCCCCGTGGCGGGATGCGCCACCGGCACCCCGGCGCGCGAGCGCGGCCCGGCGGGCCCGGCACCGAGCCGCACCTCCACGCCCTCCCCGGTGGACCCCCGGAGCCTCACCGACCTGGAGCGCGAGTACGGCGCCCGGCTCGGGGTGTACGCCCTCGCGACCGGGACCGGCGCCACCGTGGTCCACCGCGCCGACGAGCGCTTCGCGCTCTGCTCCACCTTCAAGACGCTCGCGGCGGCCGCGGTCCTGGACCGGCACCCGGTCGCCCGTCTGGACCGGCGCGTCACCTACACCCGGGCCGACCTCGTCGCCTACTCGCCGGTGACCGAGAAGCACGTCGACACCGGCATGTCCCTCCGCGACCTCTGCGACGCGGCCGTACGGTACAGCGACAACACGGCCGCCAACCTGCTGCTGCGCGAGATCGGCGGCCCGCGCGCACTCACCGCACACCTGCGCGGACTCGGCGACCGCGTGAGCCGCCTCGACCACCACGAACCCGAGCTGAACGGCAACCCGCCGGGAGACCCGCGCGACACCACCAGCCCCCGGGCCGTCGCCGCCGACTACCGTGCCCTCGTCCTCGGCGACGCCCTGCCGGCCGCGAAGCGGGAGCTGCTGACGGACTGGCTGGTCCGCAACACCACCGGCGACCTGCGCGTCCGGGCCGGTGTTCCCCGGGACTGGAAGGCCGGCGACAAGACCGGCACCGGCGAGTGGGGCCGGGCCAACGACGTCGCCGTGCTCTGGCCGCCGAGCGGCGCCCCGCTGGTGATCGCCGTCCTGACCGAGCGGCCCGACCGCGAGGCCGCCGCCAGTGACGCCCTGGTCGCCGAGGCCACCCGCCGCGTGCTCGACGTCCTGCGCTGAGCCGAGGGAGCGGCCCGCGGCGTCAGTCCTGCTTGGGCGCGGCCTGCTGGACCACCTCGAAGGACCACAGCGTGGCGTCCGTGGCCGCCGGCCGGGGCTTCTCGCCCTGCGCCCCGCCATGGGCGGCCTGGGCGCGGCCGGCCATCCAGCGCTGGAAGTCCTCCTCGCTCCGCCAGCGGGTGTAGACGAGGTAGGTGTCGGTGCCTTCCACCGGACGCAGCAGCTCGAACCACTCGAACCCGTCCGAGCCCTCCACCGCCCCCGCCCGCGCGGCGAACCGCTGCTCCAGCGTCTCGCGCTGCTCCGCAGGGACCGTGAGTACGTTGATCTTGACGACGCTCATGTCCCGATTGTTCCGCAGGGCCGTTCCGGGACACGCGGCGGGGCGCGGCCCGTGCGGGCGCGGCGCCCCGGCGGGGAGGTCAGCCGAGGCAGATCACCAGGAGGCAGAGCCGCTCGGAGTCCGGCTCGGCCGCCGGTGGCGTGGACGGAGCGGAGGGGGCGGGCCGGGAGCCGTCCCCCTGGTCGGTGCCGCCGTCTCCGTCGCCGCTGCCGGTGGCCGGGGGCGGCGACGTCGACGGCGTGACCGTACCGGAACCGGAGGGGGAACCGGCGCCCGAGACGGATTCCTGTTCCGGCTCCGTGTCCGAGCGCGATCCGGAGCGGGAGACGGAGTCCGGGGAGGCCGTACGCGGCTGTGACGGCGCCGTCGTTTCCGGGACGGCGCCGCCGTCCGTGCGGGTGCCGGAGGGGGTGGTGGGCGCCGGTGCGGTTTCGGTGTCCGTCCGCCCGCGCCTGTCGTCGGCCGAGGGCGACGGGTCCGTACGGTCGGGGGAGGCGGCCGGGTCGTCGTACCGGTCGGCGGGCTCCTCCGCGCCGCCCATGCCCCGGAGGTCGGGTGCCGTGGCGGCCTGGGCGTGGTCCGTGCCGCCCCGGTCCAGGGAGGCGAGGGTCAGCCCGCCGCCGACGAAGGCGACGGCCGTCGCGACCAGGGCCCGCCGCTGGGTCTTCTTCCAGCGGACCAGCTGCCGCCGCCGTGCCGCCCGGCCCGTCCCCGTGGAGGTGGATACGGAGGCCGGCCGCGGGGCCGGGGGAGTGGCGGCGGCCTCGGGCGCGGTCGCCGTCGCCGGTCCGGGGACGGTACGGCCGCCGATGACGGCGGGCGCGATGTCGGGGGCGTAGGCACCGCAGCCCGGGCAGACCAGGGCGCCGTTCAGATGCCGGCGACACGTGGAGCAGTAGTCCATCCGCTGTCTTCCTGAGTTGACGTACCGACGCCGACGCCCGCCGGGCGAGGGATCCGGAGCAGGGGACAGCCACGCTAACGACGCTTCCGGCCCACTGTGTGCAGCCTGTGTGCCGCTCCTGCGTACATTCTCCGCGCAGTCCGCGAGAGTGCCGTGAGCATGGCTGCCGGACCCCCGCACAACGGACACAGTCACCTGGTCGCCCCGCAGCACTCGCCCGGAAGGCCCCCACGTGAACCCCCGCACCACCCCCCGCACCCGCGCCGCCTCCGTACGCCGCCCCGCCCTGCTCCCGACCGCCGGACTGTCGGTCCTGTCGGTCCTGTCGCTCACCGCGTGCGGTGTCGTCGGCGCGGCGGGCGACGACGACGCGTCCGCGTCACCGAGCAGGAGCTACGACATCACCGTGGGCCTGCTGCTGCCCGACAAGGACACGGCGCGCTTCGAGAAGTTCGACCACCCCCTCATCAGGGACCGCGTCTCGTCCCTCACCGACAAGCAGGGCGAGGTCGTCTACGCCAACGCCGAGGGCAGCAAGGACAGGCAGAGCGAGCAGTTCCGGAAGATGGTCGCCGACGAGGTCGACGTGATCGTGGTGAACGCGGTGGACGCCAAGGCCGTCGCGCCGGACGTGGAGAGGGCGAAGGCGGCGGGCATACCCGTCATCGCCTATGACCGTCTCGCCGAGGGCCCGGTCGACGCGTACGTCTCCCACGACAACGAACTCGTCGGCCAGGTGCAGGGCCGCGCCCTCGTGAACGCGCTCGGCGAGAACGCCGAGAACAGCAAGGTCGTCATGGTGAACGGCGCGCCCGCCGATCCGAACACGGCGCTGTTCCGCAAGGGCGCGCTCGGCGAACTGGACGGCAAGGTGGACATCGCCAAGTCGTACGACACCGAGAAGTGGCTGCCCGAGGTCGCCGCGGAGCACATGCGCGAGGCGGTGAAGGAGGTCGGCGCCGGGAACATCGCCGCCGTCTACTCGGCGAACGACGGCATGGCCGGTGCCGTCATCGAGGTGCTCCGGGACGCGGGCGTCACCGACCTGCCGCCGGTGACCGGGCAGGACGCCGATCTGGCGGCGGTGCGGCGGATCGTCTCGGGTGAGCAGTACATGACGGTGTACAAGTCGTTCCTGCTGGAGGCGACGGGGGCCGCGGACATGGCGGTGGCGAAGGTGCAGGAGCGGTCGATCCAGTTCGACGCGCTGGCGCGGGACGTGGTCGACAGCCCCACGCACAAGGACATCCCGGCGATGCTGGTCCCGGTGGTCGCCCTCACGCGGGAGAACATCGAGGCCACGGTGGTCCAGGACGGCGTCTACACCGTCGAGGACATCTGCGCCGGGGCGTACGCGGCGGACTGCGCGGAGATCGGCCTGACGTCGTAGAGGAAGCGGCCGGCCCCCGGGAGGAACCCGGGGGCCGGCCGCTCGGGCGGTGTGCCGTGCGAGGGACGGGGCGGTCAGCCGCGGCCGAACATCCGGTGGCTGCTGCCGAGGTCCAGGAAGACGGTCTCGCCGGTGGAGTCGCTCAGGCCGTCGTTGTCGGTGACGGCGTAGACGCGGCCGTCGCCGGCCACGGTGAGGCCCTCCAGCTTCTCCTGCGTCCAGCCCTTCGTGGCCCGCAGGTCGGGCAGCACGTCGTGGGCGAGCCGCTTCGGCAGGACGGGGAGCGTGCCCGCCGGGGCGGCGGCCTTCGGCAGGGCGACCGTGTAGATCCGCTTGACCTTCGCGGCCGGGCCGTTCAGCTTGTCGCGCTCGATGACGGCGAGCCGGTCGCCGACCACCGTGATCTCGGACAGCCCGATCCAGTCGCCGGCCGTGGTGGTGGTGCCGAGCCGGTAGCCGTACCAGCTCCAGGTGCCGGCCCGGACGTCGTAGCGGCCGAGCCGGACGACACCCGCCGGGTCCGTCTTCGCCTCGCGCTGGAGCGTGGCCCACACGATCTCGTGGCCGCGGGCGTCGGTGGTGGCGGTGACGCCCTCGAAGCCCTGCGAGCCGAGGTTCGCGGCGACGTCCGCCGGCAGCGGGACGACCTGCCGGGTGACACCGGAGCGGTCCAGGCGGACCAGCCGGTTCCCGGCACCCGTCTTGCCCTCCACGGCCAGCCAGAAGCCGCCCTGCGGACGGGCGAAGATCCCCTCGGCGTCGTAGCCGGCCGGGTTGCCGTCGGCGTCCTTGACGGTCAGCTCCCGCTTGACGACGGCCGGCTCGCGCTTGGCGTCGATCGTGAGGACGCGGGTGGTGGCGTACGCGGCGTCGGTGACGGTGTACAGCTCGTCGGAGCGGCCGGGTACGGCCGACAGGGCGCCGAGCGCGCCCCAGGCGATCGGCGCGCCGGCGGAGTCCTCGTCCGAGACGAGGGACGGCTGTGCGGGCGTGCCCTTGCCCAGGCGGAACAGGCTCACCGAGGCCCGTACGCCCGCCTCGGCGTCGTCCACCTCGCTGGAGACCGCGAGCAGGCCGCGCGACGGGACCGGCAGCAGCCCCTCGGGGCCGTTGGTCGTCGGCAGCACCTGCTTGAACACCGGCCGGGTGGGCCTGCCGATGTCGTACACGGCGACGAAGTTGCCGCGCTCGGAGCCGACGAAGGCGTACCGCACGCCGTCGTACGTGGCGATCGCCAGGCCCTCCGGCTCGGTGCCCTTGTTCTCGGAGCGGCCGTCGTCGAGCAGGCCGTGGCGGGCGGCGAGGTGCTCGAAGGTGTTGCCCGCGTCCCAGACGACCTTCCCGGTGCGGCTGTCGAAGACGCTCCAGCCGCGCGTGCCGCCCTTCCAGTCGCCCTCGTTGGCGGTGGCCAGGTAGCGGTCGTCGATCCAGCCGACGGCGTCCGGCTCGCGCGGCACGTCGGTGATCGAGCCGGTCTGGTCGATCACGTCGTCCTCGACGGTGTCGATCCCGTCGACGGAGGCGGTGCCGGCGGTGAACGCCTTGGTGATCCGCCCGGTGGGCAGGTCGACGAGGACGACGCCGTTGTTCTCCTGGAGGGTCACGGCGAGCTGTCCGCGACTGTTGACGGAGACGTACTCCGGCTCCGGGTCGGTGGGTGCGGTGATCTTGGCGGCGGCCAGTACGGGCAGCGCGGACCCGTCGGCCTTCGTCAGCGCGACCTTCCGCAGATCCCACTTGGCCGGCGAGGACCCCTTCAGGTCGACGATCCGCACGAACCCGGCGGGCGCCTGCGGCAGGTCCCCCTCCTCGCCGCCGGCCGGGGCGGCCTCCTCGTCGCGCTCGTTCTCGATGGCGATGGCGGCGTACCGCTTGTCCTTGCTCAGCGCGATCGAGTCGGGCTGCCCGCCGAGGTCGTGACCGGCCACCCGGGTACGGGTGCGCAGCGAGATGACGTCGAGGCGGCCGGAGGGCTCGGTGTAGGAGGCGCTGGTGTTCACCACGACCAGCACGTACTCCCCGACGACCGTCACGGACGTCGGCTCGTCCTCGGCGTCGCCCAGCGAGGCCAGGGACAGCGTGCCCAGGCCCTTGGGCCGGCCGGGGTCGCTGATGTCGAGGAAGCCGATCCGCCGGGCGACGGCGTCCGTGTAGACGAGCGTGCGGCCGTCCTCGCTGGTCGCCGAGATCTCGGCGACGGTCTCGGAGGCGGGGTCCTCACCGGTCGGACGGTTCTGGAAGACGGGGTAGGTCGCGGTGCGCTCGAACGCCACCGGCCGGTGCCGGCCGTGGTCCGCGCCCTTCCCGTGACCCGCGTGCGCCACGCCCGCGCCCGCCAGGGCGCCCGCGGTCACGGCCAGGGCCGCGAGCGCGGCGTGGGTTCTCTTCGGGAGCATCGTTCCTCCGGTGTGATCCACTGCGGAGCCGGATCGTCGCAGCCGGGGGCCAGCGCGGGCCGATGCCCCGGTGAACAACGGGCGAACAGCGGGTACGTCGGAGGCGGTCCGGTGAGCGGACCGGTAACGCGGGCCGTCCCGGGCCGGGGCCCGGTGCGCGCGTACCGTCCGCGTCCCGGCCGAGGGCGGCGGCAGGTGGTCGGATCCGGGCCGGTGCGGGGCGGCGGCAGGTGGTCGGATCCGGGCCGGTGCGGGGCGGCGGCAGGTGGTCGGATCCGGGCCGGTGCGGGGCGGCGGCAGGTGGTCAGATCCGGGCCGGTGCGGGGCGCCGGGCCCGGCGCAGGGACGGTGCCTCGATGGCGTAGTACGACAGCAGGGCCAGCAGGACGGTCAGCAGGGCCGTGGCCGGCAGGAGTCCGTCCGTCATGCCGAGGGAGGCCAGCAGACGTACGACGGGGTAGTGCCACAGGTAGATGCCGTAGCTCAGGTTGCGGCCCACCCAGGTCAGCGGCGTGAGGGAGAGCAGCCGGGAGAGTCCCTGGGCGGGGCGCAGTTCGAGGGCCGTGACCAGGACGGCGGACAGGACCGCCACCAGCAGGAACCCGACGGTGTACCAGCAGGCCGTCCAGGGGCCCGCGCCGGCGGTCACCGGCATCCGCCAGGCCACCAGCGCCAGCAGGCCCAGCGCCGGCCAGACCAGCCGGCCCGCCCAGGTGCGCAGGCCCGCCAGCCGGGGATCGTCGGCGCGCAACCGCGCCAGGACCACGGCGACGAGGGCGCCGGCCAGCAACTGGTCGGCGCGGGTGTCGGTGCCGTTGTAGACGCGGTGGACCGCGTCCGGGTGCCACAGGGCGAAGCGCCACAGCACGGGCAGCGCGCACAGGGCCGCCGTGCAGAGCAGCACCGTGCGGGCACGGGCGTACCGCAGCAGCACCAGCAGGACGAGCGGCCAGAACAGGTAGAACTGCTCCTCCACCCCCAGCGACCAGGTGTGCGCGAGCGGCCCCATCATGTCGCCGTACGGTCCGGACTCCGTGGCCCGCACGACGTTGACCAGGAACAGCGCCGAGAGTCCCGCCGCCGGCAGGGAGTTGTCGAAACCCCACAGCGGCGTGGTCACCGACAGGATCACGCAGACCGCGCACAGGAACAGCAGGGCGGGGACGAGCCGCAGCCAGCGCCGCCGGTAGAAGGGGAGCAGGGCGACGCCGCCGGTGCGGGCGTACTCGGCGAGCAGCAGCCGGGTGATGACGAAGCCGCTGATGGTGAAGAAGAGGTCCACGGCGACCGAGCCGCCCGGCAACGCGTCCGGGGTCACGTGGTAGACGAGCACCAGGGCGACCGCCACCGTCCGCAGCCCGTCCAGGCCGTTCACCCGCCCGCTGCGCGCCACCGCGGACGGGAAGCCCCGGCCTTCCGTGACGGTGGGTCTGGCGCGTCCGCGCGGCTCCGCCGCTTTCGTTCCTGTGCCGGATTCTTCCGCTGTCGCCGGGCCCGCTTCCTGCGCCATGAACGAGATCGCTCCCCGCTGCCGATTACATGGGAGTAACTCGTTCCGCCTGTCCAGAAACCGCGGACGCATGCCTGTTCGGCCCCCGGTCGCCGGGTCGGCGGACCGAAGACCACGCGGGTGGACCACGCGGGACCGCCCCCGCCGTCCCGCGCGCGGGCGCCGCTCCGGGGGAGGCCGACGGCACGGGCGAGCGGGACGGCGGGGGCGGCCGGGGACCACGGGGAGGTGCGCAGGCCCACGGTGCGCCGGGCACGGACCGGCCCCGGGCCACCCGGCCGGGGCCGTTCCTTCGGCTTCCCGGCGCGCCGAGCCCGGGGGCCGGTGCGCTCAGACGCTCACGGGCGGCCGAGGGCGCGGTACTCCCAGCCGGCGGCGCGCCACCGGGCGGGGTCGAGGGCGTGGCGTCCGTCGACGATGCGGCGGTGGTGCACGACGGCGCCCATGGCCTCCGGGGCGATCTGGCGGAACTCGTTCCACTCGGTGAGCAGCACGACGACGTCGGCGCCGGTGGCGGCCGAGATCGCGTCGGTGCCGTAGTCGAGCTGCGGATGACTGCGCCGGGCGTTCTCGGTGGCGGCCGGGTCGACGACGGTGACGTGGGCGCCGAGCCGGTGCAGGGTGGTCGCCACGTCGAGGGCCGGGGCGTCGCGGATGTCGTCGGAGTTGGGCTTGAAGGCGGCGCCGAGGGCGGTCACCCGGACCCCGGTGAGGTCGCCGCCGGCGAGCTCGCGGACGAGGTCGACGGTACGGGCGCGGCGCCGCTTGTTGATGTCGTCCACCTCGCGCAGGAAGCCGACGGCCTGGCCGACCCCCAGCTCCTCGGCGCGGTGCGCGAAGGCCCGGATGTCCTTGGGCAGGCAGCCGCCGCCGAAGCCGAGACCGGGCCTGAGGAAGCGTCCGCCGATCCGGTCGTCGTACGCCAGGGCCTCGGCGAGGCCGGTGACGTCGGCGCCGGTGGCCTCGCAGACCTCGGCCATGGCGTTGATGTACGAGATCTTCGTGGCCAGGTAGGAGTTGGCGGCTACCTTGACCAGTTCGGCCGTGGGCAGGTCGGTGACGACCACCGGGGTGCCCCGGTCGATGACCGGGGCGAAGGTGGCGCGCAGCCGCTCCTCGGCCCAGGCGGAGGTGGTGCCGAAGACCAGCCGGTCCGGGCGCAGGGTGTCGTCCACGGCGTAGCCCTCGCGCAGGAACTCCGGGTTCCAGGCGAGTTCCACCTCGTCACCCGCCGGCGCCAGGTTCCGGACCAGCTCGGTCAGCCGGGCCGCGGTGCCCACCGGCACGGTGGACTTGCCGACCACCAGGGCGCGCCGGCGCAGGTGCCCCGCGAGTTCGGTGACCGCCGCGTCGACGTAGCGCAGGTCGGCGGCGTCGGAGCCCTGCTGCTGGGGCGTGCCCACGCAGATGAAGTGGACGTCACCGAAGTCCGCGGCCTCCTCGAAGGAGGTGGTGAACCGCAGCCGTCCCGAGTCCAGGGCCTTGGTCAGCAGCTCGGGCAGGCCGGGCTCGAAGAAGGGGACCTCGCCCTTGCCGAGCCGTTCGATCTTGACCGGGTCCACGTCCACGCCCAGGACGTCGAAGCCGAGGGCGGCCATGCAGACGGCGTGGGTGGCCCCGAGGTAGCCGGTGCCTATGACGGTGAGCCGGGGGGCGGCCTCGGCGGTCTCGCCGGCTCTCGGTCCCGCGGTGTCCTCCGGGAGGGTGGTGGCGTCCATGATCATCTCCAAGCGTGTCCGGGCTCTGGGCGGGGGCGGGGTTTTCGGGTGCGGCGGGCCGCCGCGGTGGCCCGCCGTGCGGCGGCCCACCGCGTGACGGGCGGGGAAGGGGGGAGGGGCGTCAGCCGGCGCAGTCCGTGTTCGCGAGGCCCTCCGCCGCGCCTGTGGCCTTGTTGTCGCAGGTCAGCTTGTTGCCGTTGTCATCGGGCGTGAAGCGGAATCCGTAGCCGGGGCCGTCCACGTGGGCGGTGTTGCCCTTGAAGGTGTTGTCCTTGCCCCAGCCGTCGAGGATCTCGTGCGTCTGGAAGCCGTCCTCGGTGCTGTGGCGGCCGGTGTTGAAGGAGATCGTCCAGCCGTTGCCCTTCACGTCGACCCACGAGTCGTTGTGCGAACCGGAGAGGGCGGAGCCGTCGAAGGTGTTGCGGGTGAGGACGCCGCCGGTGGTGCCCTCCTTGATGTCGACGGCCTCGGCCGTGACGGCGCTGATGTGGTTGCCGCTCACGACGTTGCGGTCGCTGTTGTCCGGCTTGCACCGGGTGACCGTGCACCAGTTGGACTCGGCGGTGCCGATGTACACGCCTTCGCCGAACTTCGGCTTGCGCAGCCCGGTGTCGCGGACGGTGTTGTCGCGTACGACGTTGTCCGAGCTGAAGTCGCGCAGGTGGATGGCCTCGTCGCCGATCCGCTCCACCGTCAGGCCCTGGATGACGGCGTGCTCGACCCGGTCCGCCATCACGCCCTTCTGGCCGTTGCGCACGGTGAAGCCGACCAGTCGCCAGTGGTCGGCGCCGTCGAGGTGGAAGGCGTAGCCGCCCTCGATGTCACCGGCGTCGATCACCGCGCCGGGGCCGCCGCAGACCCAGATCGGCCGGTCGGCGGTGCCCGCCGTCTCGGCGGTGAACCTGTCCTCGTAGCTGCCGTCGGCGAGGTGGATGACGTCACCGGGCGCGGCGTCGTCGAGGGCGTCCTCCAGCGACGCGGCGTCGGTGACCTCGACGGTGGCCGCGGGACAGGTGACCGCGTCGGCGGACACCCCGGCCGAGCCGGTGGCGGTGGCCCGCGGCGCGGCGGCCGGGTCCTCCCCGGTGGGGATCGGACCCGTGGCGAGCGCGGACGGCTCCTCGGGGGCGCTGCTCCGGGCGGCCGGGGCCGAGGCCGTGCTCGCCGAGCCGGCCGCCGGGGGCGGGGAGTCCCCGCCCCCGGCGGCGGTCAGGGCCACGATCAGGGCCACGACCGCGACCGCGAGGGCCGCTCCCGCGAGCCACACCGCACGGTTTCCCGCGTTCATTCGGCCATCACCGGAACCCGCTCCTTCTCCGCTTCCGCTTCCGCCCCCGCCGGGGCGATCTCGCGCAGATGGTGTTTGGGCAGCGGCGCCTTGTCCAGGTACGGGTGGGCGCCGAGCGTGCCGTGCTTGCGGCGTCCGCGCCGGCCCAGGGCCGCGGCGAACAGGATGAGCAGCAGGATGCCCGTCCACAGCAGGGTCATCGGGCTGGCGTAGTGCCGGAACTTCACCCAGAACGAGCTGGTGTCGTACCAGGCGAAGGTCTGGTTCTCCTTGACGGTGAGGTCGCCGTGGGCCCGGGTGGTGTCGATGGCGCTGGGGCCGACACCGGCGACGACGTTGTACGAGACCGTGGAGCCGCCGATGCCGCCGACCAGGGAGATGCCGTGGTTGCCGGCCTCCTCGACGGTGTTGCCCCGCACCTCGGCGACCGAGTCGCGGACGTAGACGGCGGTGTCGGCCCGCTCGACGATGTTGCCGGTGACCTTGGCGCCCGTCACGCCGTCGCGCACCGAGATGCCCTGCCGGGACTGGCCGATCAGCCGGTTGCCGGTGACGGCGACCTTGTCGGCGTCCTTGCGGACCACGATCCCCATGTCACCGCCGGTCACGGTGTTGTCCTGCACGCCGACGTCCGTGCCGCCGACGACCTCGATGCCGTAGTGGCCGTTGTCCTCGGCGGTGCTGCTGGAGACGGAGTTGGAGCCGTAGCTGCTGACGGACTGGCCGGAGGCGGAGGGGCCGTGGGCCAGCGGCTGGCCGCTGACGGTGAAGCCGTTGCCGCCGTTGCCCAGCGACTTGGAACCGGTCACCCGCACCTGCTGGGTGGCACGTGCCATCACGAAGCCGTCGCCGCCGTTGTCCCGCGCCGTCGTGTTCTCCACGATCGCGTTGACCACGAAGCGGTGCAGTACGAGGCCGTCCTGCCGGCTCTTCTCGATGGTGGTGGACTCGACGGTGACCCCGGTGGCGCCGGAGGCGAACAGCCCGTACACGTTGCCGGAGACGGTGGAGTGGCTGATGTCCGCGGACACGTAGGACAGTTGGGGGGTGGTGAAGCGGCTGTCCGGGGTGGCCAGCTCGCCCGACGGGCCGGTCAGTACGCCGCTGCTGCTGAGCCGGCCGTCGTCCTCGTCGGTGAGGGCGTCCGGGCCGCTCAGACTGCCGGTGTTGGGCCGGTCGGTCCCGGTGAGGCTGAGCCCGCCGGTGCGCCCGCTCCAGAAGCCCAGGTCGGAGACGTCGGCGTAACTCATGGAGAACTGGCCGCCGATGGCGCGGATGTACGCGCGCCCGTCCCGGACGTCGGTGTCCGGCTTGTTCTTCTGGGGGTCCCAGCTACTGATCTTGACGTGCGCCTGCGCGGCGCCGTCGATCGTGATCCGGCCGCCGAAGGAGACGATGGAGACGAAGCCCTGGCGGTTGCTGGCCAGGCGCAGGTTCAGCCCGCCGGGGTTGGCCAGCCGCAGCTTGGCCCCGGAGTTCAGGTAGATGTTCTCCGTCAGCAGGTACGAGCCGTCGGATTTCCGTACGAAGGTCTGCGGCGCGAGCTCCAGGAGATCGGCGACGGTGTACGGCTTGCTGCGCCGGGTCAGGACGAGGGTGTAGCCGCCGGTGGTCTCGGTCCGGTACGGCTTCGTGTACCGCTGGTCCTTCAGCGGGGCGACCGCGGACACCGCGCGGACCTGGTCGAGCCGGTGGTCCTCGGCGGTGACCAGTGCCGCCTGGGTCTCGGACTCCTCGGCGGTGAACCGCGTCCCGGCCGGGTCGTCCTCGCCGGCGGCCGAGGCGGGGGCGGCCGGGGTGAGCAGGAGCACGGCCGCCATGGGCAGGGCGACGGCGGCGGTGCGCAGGGCTGCCGGGCCGAGGTACCGGGTGCGGGGCGGGCGGTGGGGGTGGTCCATGCGGTCCATGAGGTTCATGTGACTCATGCGGTTCAGGTGGTTCAGGTGGTTCATGACGGGAAAGCCCCCAGACCGGACGTGGCCTTGGCCGACGTGGTGGCCGCGGCGGGCTCCATGGCCGCGGCCGGCGCCATGGCCGGCTCCGCGGCCGCGGCGGTGGCCGGTGCCGCGACCGGCGTCGTGCCGCCGAGCGACGCGGAGTTCTGGCCCTCGCCGCCGATGGTGTCGCTGTTGCGGGTGAGCCAGCCCTGCTTGTTCATGGTGATGAAGGCGTACAGCTTGATCGGGAGCGAGATCATGACGACCACGACCGCGAGCAGCGGCAGCAGGAGCAGCTCCTGCGGGTGCCTGCGCAGGTGCGAGTAGCCCCGGACGCCCCGCCCGAGGAGCAGCCAGATCAGCACCAGCGCGATCCCCCGCCCCGTCAGTTCGAGGCGGCTGAGCAGGAGGTAGCCGAGGGCCATGCCCATCGTGACGGGGGTGAGCAGGATCTGCAGCACGGTGATCTTGGTGACCAGCGGTGCGCGCCACAGCCAGCCCTTGTACAGGGCGGTCAGGTAGCAGCGGTAGGAGTTGCGGCTCCAGCGCACGCGCTGCTTGACGAAGGCCCGGAAGGAGGAGGGGAACATCGACAGCGCGCGGGCGGAGGACTGGTGGACCGTCTTGTAGCCGGAGGCCAGCACCAGCCAGGTCAGCCGGCCGTCGTCGCCCGCGACGCACCGGCGGCCGAGGAAGAACTCGTCCTCGAGGTTGGTCAGCACGGGGGTGATCGCCGCCCGCCGGTAGGCCGCCGTACGGCCGGAGAGGCAGGCGACGGCGCCGGCGCGGCCCATGGCCGGGACGTAGTCGTAGTAGCGGAGGTTGACCAGCCAGTCCGCTATGCGCCGCCAGACACTGGAGCGGCGCTGGTAGACGTTCTGCTGGGTGCCGACGCCGCCGACCGTGGGGTCGGCGAAGGGCATCTGCACCGCGTCGAGCAGTCCCTCCTCCCAGCGGGTGTCGGAGTCGACCAGGACGACCACTTCACCGCTCGCCGCCCGGATGCCCACGCCCAGCGCCGAGCGCTTGCCGCGGTGCTCGAAGGCCAGCACCCGTACCCGGGGGTCGGTCACCAGCGAGAGCCGGCGGATGACCTCGTGGTCCGCCACGTCCGGGACGATGATCACCTCCGTGGGGTTCTGCGCCAGCCAGGTCTCCAGGCAGTCCAGGAGGATGTCCGGGTCCTCCCGGTAGGCGGGCACCACGACCGAGGTGGTGGTGCGGTAGTCGTTCACCACGGGCTTGGCGAACCGGGACAGCACCGCCCGGTACAGCCACAGGCCCCACACGAAGACGCCGGCGATGCCCAGCGGCATGACGTCCCGCCAGGACGTCTCACCGACGGCTTGCACCAGCCATGACCAGAACGCGTCGAAGAAGCTCGACATCAAAGAGGGCCCCCACCCAGTAAGCGACCGGAACGAGCCAACGTGCGTCGGGAACGGCACTTGGCTGAAAGGAATCTAGGGCATCGGACACGAATCCTTCACATCCGATGCGTAAACTTCACATGATGTGAGACGCCCCTCCGGGTGCGGGGGCGCCATGCCGTCACTTCGGCGCCGGTGAGCGCGTGCTGACGTCCCTCAGGGGTGTGGTGTCGGGTTCCTCGCGGGCCGCGGCGCGGGGGTCCCGCGTCAGGCGCACGCAAGGATCTTCACAACTCCTCCTCGTATGAGGAGCTTCATGATTCAACTGCATTCGGTCGAAAGGGAACCCTCTTTGCTCTTTCGGGACCTGTGATGCGCCGTCAGACGTGGTGGGCGTCGACGGTGAAGTCGTCGAGCGGGCCCGGGAGTCCGGCCGGATCTCGGGTCGGACCGGCCGGGGCGTGGGCCAGTCGCGGCGGGTGTCGCGACCGGACGACGTGCCCGGGGCTGTTCGGTCCGGCGCCGGACGGCACCGCCCCGTGCGCGCGGGAGTGACCGGACGGCACCGCCCCGCCTTCCCGGACCGCGGACACGATCCGTGCCGCCGGACGCGGAGCGAACGCGGGCGGCCAGGACATCCGGAACCGTTCGGGATATCCGCGGGGACCAGGAATGGGCCCAGGACCCATTCCCGCTCACCGATCAGGAAGGTATGCGGTGGGGAAGGGGCCGGTCCGCAGCGCCGGGGTGATCGGCAGGACCACCGCCGGCCGGTCGCGGAGGGCGGACCTGACGAAGCGTCACGCACCTCCGGAGGTCTCGAAGCCGCCACGATCCACGCCTCCGAGGGGAGTCGTACCGCGGCCGCCGCGCACCCGGGATGTGACCTTCACGTCCGTGACAGGGGGAATAAGCGCCGGACGCGGTACGTATTCCCAGGTCACCGACAGGAGGCAGAATTTGCGATCACGCGGGGTCGATCGCACCGTGCTAGTGTCGGTATCAGTTGCAGGTGTGGTTGCCAGCGGGTTCATTTCCTACGGGTTGATCATCACGGCGACACGGAATTCACACAGGGTGAATTCCCGATACCGCCTCCGAAGGAGAAATGACATGGCTACCGGTACCGTGAAGTGGTTCAATCCGGAAAAGGGCTTCGGCTTCATCGAGCAGGACGGCGGCGGCCCCGACGTCTTCGCCCACTACTCGAACATCGCCGCCCAGGGTTTCCGTGAGCTGCACGAGGGCCAGAAGGTGTCCTTCGACATCGCACAGGGCCAGAAGGGCCCGACGGCCGAGAACATCGTTCCCGCCTGATATCGGCGCCGACGCGTACTTCGCAGCCGGGGCCCGCACCTCAGGGGTGCGGGCCCCGGCTCGCTGCGTTTCCGACCGGTGACGGGGTGGTTCCACCACGTCACCGGTCGGTGACGTATTCTCCGTCGGCCCGGCTCGGCCCCCATCGACTTCGGCTCGTCTCGAGATTCTCTGCGCCGCCCCTGTGCTGCGGGAATTCCTTGGTACGCGCCTCATCAAGGAAGGTTCCGCATGAAGCGTGCCCGCACGTCCCGCACCCATGACCGTTCCGGGGGAGGCTCCGGCGCGCCCCGCTCGGGCGCCCCCCGCTCGGGCTCCCCTCGCTCCGGGGGCCCGCGCCGCTCCAAGGGTTCCGGAAACCGGCCGGCCGCACGGCCCGTACAGGGCGAGTTCACGCCGCCGGAGACGATCACACCCGCGCTGCCCGCCGTCGAGTCGTTCGCCGATCTCGACATGCCCGCGCGGCTGCTGGACACGCTCGGCCGCGAGGGCGTGACCGTGCCGTTCCCGATCCAGGCGGCGACGCTGCCGAACTCCCTGGCCGGCCGTGACGTACTCGGCCGGGGCCGTACGGGCTCGGGCAAGACCCTCGCCTTCGGCCTCGCCGTACTGGCCCGTACGGCGGGACGGCGGGCCGAGCCGCGTCGGCCGCTCGCCCTCGTCCTCGTCCCCACCCGCGAGCTCGCCCAGCAGGTCACCGACGCGCTCACCCCGTACGCCCGCGCCGTGGGCCTGCGGCCGGTCAGCGTCGTCGGCGGGATGTCCATCGGCCGGCAGGCCGGTGCGCTGCGCGCCGGGGCCGAGGTGGTCGTCGCGACGCCCGGACGGCTCAAGGACCTGATCGACCGGGGCGACTGCGTGCTGGACGACGTCGGCGTCACGGTCCTCGACGAAGCCGACCAGATGACCGACATGGGCTTCATGCCCCAGGTCACCGCCCTGCTCGACCAGGTGCGCCCCGACGGGCAGCGGATGCTCTTCTCGGCCACCCTGGACCGCAACGTCGACCGCCTGGTCCGCCGCTACCTGACGGACCCGGTGGTCCACTCCGTCGACCCGTCGGCGGGCGCCGTCACCACGATGGAGCACCACATACTCCACGTGCACGACGAGGACAAGCACCGGACGACCACCGAGATCGCGGCGCGCGACGGCCGGGTGATCATGTTCCTCGACACCAAGCACGCGGTGAACCGGCTGACCAAGCACCTCCTGAACAGCGGTGTCCGCGCCGCGGCCCTGCACGGCGGCAAGTCCCAGCCGCAGCGCACGCGGACCCTGGCCCAGTTCAAGAGCGGCGACGTGACGGTGCTGGTGGCGACCAACGTCGCCGCGCGCGGCATCCACGTCGACAACCTCGACCTGGTCGTCAACGTGGACCCGCCGACCGACCACAAGGACTACCTGCACCGCGGCGGCCGTACGGCCCGCGCCGGGGAGTCCGGCAGCGTCGTCACCCTGGTGACGCCCGGTCAGCGCCGCGAGATGAGCCGGCTGATGGCCTCGGCGGGCATCACCCCCCTGATCACCCAGGTGCGTTCGGGCGAGGAGGAGCTGAGCCGCATCACGGGCGCCCAGGCCCCCTCCGGCGTCCCGGTCGTCATCGCCGCGCCGCCCGCGGAAAGCCCCCGCGCCACGTCCTCCCCCTCCCGCAGCCGCCGGGGCCGTCGGGGCCGCGCCGGTCAGGGCCGTCCCGCCGGTCAGGGCCGTCCCGCCGGTGAGGAGGGCCGCCGCAGGACACAGCGACGCCCCGGCTCCGGCCCGGCCGCCTAGCACCGCCGGGACCCTGAGCCCGAGCCCCCTGCCGGCACGCGCCGGCAGGGGGCTCCGCCGTACCGCCGTACCGCCGCCTCGTCGCCAGAAGAACCTCACGCGAGCACGGTGCTCCGAAGCGAAGGGCCGTCCGGTGCGGCGGGGGCACCACGGGCGGGGTTCCCCCGCCGGGCGGCGAGGTGCAAGCTGGAAGGGAGGCCGCCTCGTCATCCCGGGTGCGGGCTCGGGACACGCGGTCTCGCCGCTCCGAGTGGGCCCCTGGGCCCGGCAGGAGGAAAGCGAGATGACAGAGCAGGCCACCACCGTTACGCGCTGGCACCTGGCCGGCGACTGGTTCGACGTGTGCAAGTGCGCCATACCGTGTCCCTGTACGTTCGCCCAGCCCCCGACCTACGGCGACTGCGAAGGCGTGCTGGTCTGGCACATCCGGGAAGGCACCTTCGGCGACGTGCGGCTCGACGGTCTCAACGTCCTGATGCTCGGCTCCTTCACCGGCAACCCCTGGGCCGGTACGCACACCGATCCGTACGCCGCGGTCTTCCTCGACGAACGGGCCGACGAGCGGCAGCGCGCCGCGCTCGGAACCGTCTTCGGCGGTGAGGCGGGCGGATGGCCCGCGCAGTTCGGGGAGATGTTCCACCCCGAGATGCGCGGCACGGACGTCGCCCCCGTCCACGTGGAGATCGACGAGGACCTCGCGACGTGGCGGGCGGAGATCCCCGGCCGGGTCACGGCCGAGGCCGAGGCGCTCACCGGCCCGACGACGCCGGACGGCGCACGGGTCCAGGTGCACAACGCGCCCGGCGCCGAGGTCGGGCCGGGCCAGGTGGCCACCTGGGGCCGGGCCACCACCGACCGCGCCGACGCCTTCGGCTTCTCCTGGGAACGCTCGGGGAAGTCGAGCAAGCACTTCCGGTTCGACTGGAGCGGGCCGGAGTGAGGGACCGGGGCGGTCCGCTCACATGCCGGGCATCGGGGTCAGGCCGGGCAGCAGCCAGTCCTGGAACAGGGCGAGGACGGCCAGGACGAGGAACGCCACGCCCACGACCCGGGCGAGCAGCGGACCGCGGGACCACAGCTTCTCCACGAAGATCACCACGGCCAGTCCCGCCATCGCCGCCACGTTCATCACGCCGAGCGGGATCAGGACGGCCATCAGTCCCGCACAGCAGCCGACGCAGTAGGCGCCGTGGTGGACGCCCACCCGCAGGTCGCGGGCCGGCCCGCGGAACGCGGCGTACCGCACGAGCTGCCCCATGGGGTCGCGGCAGTGCCGCAGACAGACGCTCTTGAGGGGGCCGAGCTGGTACAGGCCCGCGAGCAGGAAGGCCACCGCACCGAGCCGGCGTCCCGCCGTCGGGTGGTCGTCCACCAGGTCGCCGGTGAGGGCCAGGGCCGCGTAGGCGAGGACCCCGAAGGCGGTCCACACGAGCAGGTACCCGCCCACGAACCCGGCGGTGCGCGCGACCCGCGCCCGGCCGGAGGAGCGCCGGCCGATCCCCCGCACCCAGGTGAGGGCCACCGGTGCCATGGACGGCAGCATCATGGCCGCCGTCATCGTCACCCAGAGCGGCAGGAACAGCGGCAGCGCCGTCCCCATCGTGCCGGGCCCGACGCCCATGTCCCGGGCCTGCCCGACGGTGAGGACCCAGGCGGGCACCGCGATCAGGGCGACCAGGAACCAGGCGACCGCGAGCTCCCGGGCCGGCAGCAGACCTCCGCCCGCCCCGGTCGGCGCGGCCGGCCGGGCGGGAGCGAGGGGGGAAGTCCGGCTGTGGCGCATCGGTGTGTACTCCTGCCGCTGTCTCCAGGACAGCACGCGTCCCCGCGCACCGCGACCTCGCGCCGCGCGGCCGGGGGAGCGCGGCGCCCGCCCCGGTCGGGCAGGAGCGGGTACGCGGTGCGTCCGGTGTGTGGCCACGCCACCCCACCGGACGCTCCCGCACGTACCCCCGCCGTGTTCAGGCCGCCGGCCTGAGCGGGGTGGCCGGGGCGGCCGGGGCGGGGACCAGGGCGCGGCGGCGGACCGGAACGCCGAGGGTCGGGTGGGCCACGCCCCAGGCGGCGCCCTTGCAGACCAGTTCCTTGTAGAGGGCGGCGAGGCGTCCGGTCAGGGCCGCGTCGACGGAGCGGTCGTCGGCGGTGACGTACTGGATCAGGCCCTCCTTGCGGCCCAGCGAGACGCACTGGTTGAAGTAGCGCAGCGGGGTGTCCGGGAGCTTGCCGCCGGTCAGGCGGGCCGCGATGGCGTCGGCGGCCTGCCAGGCGGTGGGGACGCCCGAGGCGCACGACATCCGCAGCGGCTTGTCGCCGGGCCCCTGTACCAGCGCCGCGTCGCCGACGGCGTACACCTCCGGGTGCGAGACGGAGCGCATGGTGGCGTCGACCACGATCCGGCCGGTGCCGGTGGTCTCCAGGGTGGTGGCCCTGGCGAGCGGGTGGACGGCGAAGCCGGTGGTCCACAGGGTGACCGCGGCCGGGAGGGAGCGGCCGTCGGCGGTGGTGACGTGGTCGGCCCCGACGGCGGTGACGGAGGTCCGTTCGTGCACCGTGACGCCGAGCCCGTCGACGACCTTGCGCAGGTGCCGGCGGCCCTTGGCGGAGAGCCAGTCGCCGAGGTCGCCGCGGGCGGCGAGGGAGACGTCGAGGTCCGGGCGGGACTCGGCGATCTCGGTCGCGGCCTCCAGGCCGGTGAGTCCGCCGCCGACCACGACCACGGACCGCCCCGCCTCCAGGCCGGCCAGGCGCTCGCGCAGCCGGAGGGCCCCGGGGCGGCTGGCGATCTCGTGGGCGTGTTCGGCGGCGCCGGGGACGCCACGGGTGTCCCAGCCGCTGCCGAGGGCGTACACGAGGGTGTCGTACGTCAGCCGCCGGCTCCCCCCGGTGTCGTCGGTGACGGTGACCGTCCTGCGGTCGGCGTCCACGCCCGTCACCTTCGCGACCACCGGTTCCACGCCGGTGCCCGCGAACATCTCGCCGAGGGGGCGGGGCCTGAGCTCCTGGCCCACGGCGAGCTGGTGCATGCGGACGCGTTCGACGAAGTCGGGCTCGGCGTTGACGAGGGTGATCGCGACGTCTTCCCGGCGCAGCCGCTTGGCCAGGCGTCCGGCGGCGACGGCTCCGGCGTATCCGGCTCCGAGGACGATGATGCGGTGCTGCATTTCCCTGCTCCTGTCGTCGGCTCTTCGGCGGGTCGCCCCTTGAACCGGGCGGCCCGCCGTTTCCTGACAGGAGTGGATTGTGACGTGCGTCACATGGCGCTCAGAAGGCGATGAGCAGGGGTTCTCCGTGGTCGGCGGCCGCCCAGAGCCGGGTCGCGCGCTCCAGCTTGTCGGGGTTCACCTGGCTGCGGATCGCGGTGATGCCCTCGGGGGTGACCGCGAAGCACATGATGCCGACGATCCGGCCGTCGACGACCGCCACCAGGGCGGGGTCGCCGTTGGCGGTGGTGGCGTGGACGCCGGGCGAACCGCCCACGAGGTCGCGCTTGGCCTTGCCCGGCTTGAACAGGCCCCGCATGAACGTGGCGACCGCGAGCGCGCCCTCGAACGCCTTGGCGCGGGCCGGGACCTTCCCGCCGCCGTCGCCGACCGCGACGGCGTCCTGGGTGAGCAGCCGTACGAGCGGCTCGGTCCGGCCGCTGGTGGCGGCGGCGAGGAACTCGTCGACGACCCGCCGGGCGGCGGCCTCGTCGATCTCGGTGCGGGCCTTGCCGTCCGCGACGTGCTTCCTGGCCCGGTGGAAGATCTGCTGACTGGCGGCCTCGGTGAGGTCGAGGATCCCGGCGATCTCCCGGTGCGGGTAGTCGAAGGCCTCCCGCAGCACGTACACCGCCCGCTCGTTGGGGGAGAGGCGTTCCAGCAGGGTGAGGACGGCGTACGAGACCGACTCGCGCTGTTCGGCGGTGTCGGCGGGGCCGAGCATCCGGTCGCCGGCGAGCAGCGGCTCGGGGAGCCACTCGCCCACGTAGGTCTCGCGCCGGGCGCGGGCCGAGGTGAGCTGGTTGAGGCACAGGTTGGTGAGCACCTTCGTCAGCCAGGCCTCGGGGACCTCGATGCGGCCGGTGTCGGCGGCCTGCCACCGCAGGAACGTCTCCTGCACGGCGTCCTCGGCCTCGCTCGCGGAACCGAGCAGGCGGTAGCCGATGGCCTCCAGACGGGGCCTGGAGGCCTCGAACCGGTCCACGTCCTCCACGGTCAGGGCCATGCTCCGGATCCTAGCCCGGCCCGGTCCCCGGGGGCGCGGGCGGCGGCTTCGGACGCCCGCCGGGACCCCTGCGGAGAGCACCTGGCGATCCCGCCGGGGACGAACGGCGTCCCGAGGCCGCTCCGACGCGCACCGGAGAACGGGCGTTTCCGCCGCTCGACGTACTGACGGACGATCGCCCACGCCGCTCCGCCGCACGATCCGGCGCACCGGCGGGAGGTCGCCGCGTCTTCGCGATCGAGCACGGCGAACCGGACCGGGCCGATGCGGCCCCTCTCAGGTCCTCCGTGGAAACACCGGGAGCCGGCCGGGCGTTGTCGCGGATTTCGGTGATGAGAAGCGCACCGTCGCTTGAGGTGCTTTCCCTTCCCGAATCCCGTGCGTCGACGGCATGAGACCTCAGGTCCGTGATCCCGGGGTTCGTCTCCGGAATGGCTGAGGAGGGGCGGGCTCGCGCGCCGCGCATTGCGTTCATACGACTCCGGACCGGGACGCCTCCGAAACGGCGCGGCTCTTCCGGTGAACCGTGTCCGGGCGTGGCCGTGGCCGCGGACGGCGTGCGGGGCGCGGGGCCTGCACCGATGCCGGCCCCTGCCCCGTGCCGGTGACGGACTGTCAACCGGCTTGCGAAGCCCGGACGATGCCCTTCGCGCCGTGCCGCCGCTGCCTCCCGCGTCGGCGTCCGCGGCACTCGGAGGGCCGACGGCGTCGAGCGAGGCCGCGGCGGCGACGGCTCGGCGGAAAATCGCCGTTCCGGTTCCCTTTCCGCCCCGGCCGGCCGGCGTGACCACCGTCATCGAGACATCAGGATTTCCGCATTCCATAAATGGATTATCGATTCGGCTTCGTTTCTTTTTCCCCATCCGTCCCTGGTGAACCTGCCGTCCGACAAGGACGATCCGAGCAAGTCGAATTTACGTCAAGCGGTGCGATCGGTGTTTTTTGGACTTTGTTTTCCGGAGGGAACGGGAAACCGTTTCTCCATCTCTACGATCTGAAACCATGACCGACATTCCACGGGAAAACTCCGCCACCCGTGCGCGCTGGCAGACCTGTCTCCGACTTGCCCGCGAACTCCTTCTCGTCGGCCCGGACGGCAAGGACCTCAAGCTCGACTACCTCCACACCCTGATCGACACGGGCCACCTCGGCCCCACCCGCCACCCGCGCAAGAAGATCCTGATCATCGGAGCCGGCATCACCGGCCTCGTCGCCGGCCGCCTGCTCAAGGACGCCGGCCACGACGTCACCGTCCTCGAGGCCAACACCGGCCGCGTCGGCGGACGCATCAAGACCTTCCGCGCCACCGAGCACCACCAGCCCTTCGCCGACCCCGCCCAGTACGCCGAGGCGGGCGCCATGCGGCTGCCCGACTTCCATCCGCTCGTCCTCGCCCTCGTCGACAAACTCGGACTCGGCCGCCGCCAGTTCTACAACGTGGACGTGGACCCCTCCACCGGCAGCGGCCCCGACGTCCCCGTCCCCCCGGTCACCTACACGTCCTTCACCGGCCGGACCTGGACCTACGGCGACGACAGCCCCGACTTCCGCGAACCCGACAAGCGCGGCAACTCCTGGATCCGCGCCAACCGGGTCCAGGTGCGGCGGGCCGACTACGCCACCGGTCCCGAACGGATCAACGAGGAGTTCCACCTCACCGACGACGAGGTCCGCGCCCCCGTGGTGAAGATGGTCGACGACGCGCTGGAGAGCGTGCGCGACCACTACTCCCACATCGTCGACGGAAAGCGCGTCGACAAACCGTTCGACGAGTGGGTCGAGGGCTGGGCCCGGGTGATCCGTGACTTCGACGGCTACTCGATGGGCGGCTTCCTGCGCGACCACGCCGGGCTCAGCGACGAGGCGGTCGAGGCCATCGGAACGCTGGAGAACATGTCCTCCCGGCTGCACCTCTCCTTCTTCCACAGCTTCCTCAGCCGCAGCGACATCAACCCCGGCGTCCGCTACTGGGAGATCCCGGGCGGCAGCTGGCGCCTGCCGGACGCCCTCCACCAGGGCCTGCTCGACGAGGTGCGGCTCGGCCACCGCATGATCCGCCTCGAATACCACGACCCCAGCCGCGACGCCGACCCCGAGGGAACCGGCGCCGTCGGTCCCGACGGCTGGGGCGTGGCCGTGCAGACCGTCGCCGAGGACGACCCCCAGGCCCCGCCGCGCACGTGGACCGCGGACCTGGCGATCGTCACCGTCCCGTTCTCCGCGCTGCGCTTCGTGGAGATCGTCCCCTCGATGTCGTACAAGAAGCGCCGCGCGATCATCGAGACGCACTACGACCAGGCCACCAAGGTGCTGCTGGAGTTCAGCCACCGGTGGTGGGAGTTCACCGAGGACGACTGGCACGACGAGCTGGAGAACATCGCGCCGGGCCTGTACGCGTACTACCGGCACAGCGGCGGGGCGGACACCGCGCCCCGCATCACCCTCCCCGATCCGGCCGCCGGCCTGCTCGGCGCCGCGGTCAAGGACAACGGCGTCACCGAGGAGATGCGGCGGATCGACGGCGGCCTGCCGCTGCGCGGCCCCGCCGTCCGCCCCGCCACCCACTGCTTCGGCGGGGGCTCCGCCGCCGACAACCCCAACCGGTTCATGTACTACCCCTCGCACCGGGTCGAGGGCAGCACCGGCGGTGTCGTCCTCGCCTCGTACTGCTGGTCCGACGACGCCGCCCGCTGGGACTCCATGCCCGACGCCGAGCGCTACGTCTACGCCCTGCGCAACCTCCAGGCCCTGCACGGCCGCCGTATCGAGGTGTTCTTCACCGGCCGGGGCGCCACCCAGTCCTGGGCCCGCGACCCGTACGCCTTCGGGGAGGCCGCCCTCTACACCGCCCACCAGATGACCAGCTTCCACCTGGACGTCTCCCGGCCCGAGGGCCCCGTCCACTTCGCCGGGGAGCACACCTCCCTCAAGCACGCCTGGATCGAGGGAGCCCTGGAGAGCGCCGTCCGCGCCGCCGTCGCCGTCCACCGGGCCGCGCCGGTCACCGTCCCGGGCCCGGACCGGGAGGAGTACGCGTCGTGATCGCTTTCGACCCCGGGTGCACGGTCGCCCGCCACCTCGCCCTGCGCCTGGCCGAGCTGGGCATCACCCACCTCTTCGGCGTCCCCGGCAACCACCTCGGCCCGTTCCTGACCGCCCTGCGCGCCGAGGGCGACATCGAGTGGGTCGGCACCCCCACCGAGGGCGGTGCCGGACAGGCCGCCGACGCCTACGCCCGCATCCACGGCATCGGCGCCGCCGCCGTCACCTACAGCGTCGGCGCGTTCAACCTGCTCAACGCCTGCGGCGGCGCCTACGTCGAGCAGGTCCCGCTCGTCGCCGTCAACG
Organism: Streptomyces sp. NPDC014676; assembly: GCF_043084105.1. NCBI lineage: Bacteria > Bacillati > Actinomycetota > Actinomycetes > Kitasatosporales > Streptomycetaceae > Streptomyces > Streptomyces sp. NPDC014676. Next base: position 241,729 of record NZ_JBIBZI010000004.1, read on the forward strand.
CCTCCCCGCCCTACGAGCAGTGGCAGAACCAGCGCGCCCTCGGCCTGCTGACCTCCCACATGAGCCCGCGCACGGAGAGCAACCTGGACGTCTACCGGCAGGTCACCGTGGACGCGCAGGTCATCTCCCACCCGGGCCTGGCCCCCGGCCGGATCGACGCCGCGCTCACCGCCTGCCTGACCGAGCGCAAGCCGGTCTACCTGGAGGTCATGGAGGACCTGTGGGACGAGCCCTGCGCCGCACCCGAGGCGCCGATCGTCCCCCGTGAACGGCCGCTCGGCGCCCGCGGCCGCACGATGCTGGACAACGCCGTCCACGCGATCCTCACCCTGATCGAGGAGCACCCAGGGCCGGACGGCAGGCCCCGCCCGATCGTGTGGGCCGGCGAGGAGACCGACCGGTTCCGCCTCGGCGGACCGCTCACCGACCTGGTGGAGGCCACCGGGGTGCCGTTCTGCACCACCGTCGGCGCCAAGGCCGTACTCGACGAGGACCAGCCGCAGTTCCACGGCGTCTACAACGGCCACGCCAGCCATCCGGACGTGCACCGGATCTTCAAGGACTGGGCCACCTGCCGGATCGGGCTCGGCGCCTGGTCCACGTCGAAGAATCTCGGCGGCGAGCAGTGCGTCGGCACCGACTGGGTGATGGCCGCGCACGGCGGTGTCAGCGTCGGCACCTCCTACTTCCCCGACGTACAGCTCGGACACCTGCTGCCCGCCCTCCAGGACGCGCTGGTCAAGGCCTACGGATCCGGCGGGCTGACCGCCGACTACTACGCCGAGGCCCACTCCCACCACGGAGCGTCCGGGCACCGCCCCGCCACCCTGGGACACCACCGGGCCTCACTCAGCGTTCCCGGCTCGGTGTCCCGTCCGCCCGAACCCCTCACCTACGACGGCGTGTTCGACCGGATCAACCACTTCCTGGGCGAGGAGACCCGGGAGGACTGGACGGTCGTCTCCGACGCCGCGTTCTCCCTCATCGGCTCGATGAACCTGTCGCTGCCCGCGGGCGGGTTCCTGTCCCAGGTCAGCTGGCTGTCCATCGGCTGGTCGGTCGGCGCGGCGACCGGCGCCGCGCTCGCCCCCGAACGCGCGCCCGCCCGTCCGATGGTGTTCGTCGGCGACGGCGCCTTCCAGGAGACCTGCCAGGAGATCTCCACCCACACCCGGCTCGGGCTGCGGTCGGTGGTGTTCGTCATGGACAACGGGCACTTCTACGGCATCGAGCAGATGCTGGTCCACCCGTCCTACTACGCCGGACGGAACCGTCCCGAGCCGGACTTCTACAACGTCCTCCACCCGTGGCACTACGACCGCCTCGCGGCCGTCTTCGCCGGCCGGGACACCCCGGCGAACGGCGTCCACGTCACGGACACCGCCGAACTGGACGCCCTGCTGGCCCGCCTCACCGACCCCGCCGACCCGGTCAACGCCGGACCGCTGCTGGTCCGCGTCCGCCTGCACCGGCACGACTACCCGCGGGCGATGGCGTACAAGGTGCCGAAGCCCCCCGCGACCGCCTGACGGGCCGCCCGGCCCGTCAGGGAGCACGACCCGTATCCGAAAGGGGCAGGACATGGCCGAACTCAACGTGCTGATCGCGTTCGACGCGGCGACGATCGTCGAACGCAACCCCGGCGCGTCGAAGAACCCCGACGCGCCGACCTACGTCGACCAGAGCCTGATCTACATGACCACGCGCCAGGACCACATCATCGGCACCTCGGGCGCCGAGCTGAACCTCCGGGCCGAACCCGGGGACAGCGTCAAGTGGCGGGAGACGACGCTGTCGCTCGGCAGCGACTACAAGGCACTCCTGTACCGGTACGTGAGCAGCGACAACGACCACGTGCTCATCAGGACGCCGGAGATCGAGGTGGTCGACGGCGTCTACCCGATGCCGCAGGAGGGGAGCGAGGGCACGCCGGCGTTCACGACCCAGGAGTACGAGGACCACTACTGGCGGACGACGGTCAAGCGGACCGGCAAGGTCGTGTACCACTTCTACTTCCAGATCCTGGACCGCCACCGCAACCTGAAGGGCTACTTCCAGTGGGACCCCTTCATCACCATCGAGCGCCCCTGACGGCGGCCCCCGGGTGAAAACCGGTCCCTCCGTGACGTGGCGGTCGCGGAGGGACCGCGGGCTCAGCGCACCGGGAAGCCGAAGGTGTAACCCTGCTCCTCGAGCCAGGGCAGGACGCGGCGCAGGGCCTCGACGGTCTGGGCGCGGTCGCCGCCCGCGTCGTGGAAGAGGACGGTCGGCCCGCCCGGGATCTCCCGCTGGACGGTGGCGACGATGGCGTCGGCGCCCGGCTGCTCGAAGTCCTTGGTGTCCACGTTCCAGCCCAGCGGGCGCATGCCCCGGGAGGCGGCCAGTTCGCGGCTGTAGGGGGTGAAGGCCCCGCCGGGGGCGCGGTAGTACATCGACCGGACGCCCCCGGACGCCTTGACGATCATGCGTTCGGCGTCGAGGATCTCCTTCGACTGGTAGGCCTCGGACTTCTTGTCCATGGCGGTGTCGTGCGACACCGTGTGGTTGCACAGCCGGTGCCCGGCCGCGACGACCTCCTTCACGAGGTCCGGGTGGGCCTGGGCCTGGATCCCCGTCACGCAGAACGTGGCCTTCACCCCGTACTCCCGCAGGATGTCGAGGACTTGGGGGGTCCACGCGGGGTCGGGGCCGTCGTCGATGGTGATGTTGACGCCGCGCGCCCCCGCGTCCGAGGCGTGCGCGATGCTCACGTCGACCGGCTCGGCGTCACCGCCCGGCGCGGCGGACGCGGTCGCCTTCGGCGGGCCGCCCACGGGACCGGCCTGCGCGGTCCACACCGAGGCGCCGACGGCGAGCACCGTCACCCCGAGCGCCGCCCCGACCAGCTTGCCGTACCAGCCCCGCCCGCCGCCGTGCCGTGCCATGTCCGTCCCGCCCTCGCGTAGTTGTCCGTCGGGCCCCGGCCAACCCGAACCCACCTGACATGACGGAGCCCGGTGCCCTCGGGATGCGTCCGTTACCGATCACGGACAATGCCGGGGGAGTTCGCGGACAACTCGACGAGCGGCGGCCGGCGGCGGACCGGCCCGTAGTGCGTACGCACCAGGGGAAGACGGCGGCGGAGGACGATGCCCGGCGGTCGCGCGTCTCCTGACGCCGTCCCGCGGCACATAGGCTGGTGTCCATGACCCCAGTGGAGGAGGAACGCCCGCGCGCGCTGCTCGCGGGGGCCTCACGGCGGTGGGTGCGGGTGCTGCCCTGGGCGCTGGCGTTCGTGCTGTGCGTCGCCCTGCTGCCCACCACCATCGTGGTCCTCACCGCCGACTACGGCCTGAACGGAGGCGTCGCCGGCGGGCTGGCCGTCGCGCAGGCCGCGCCGCTGCTGCTCGCCGTCGTACGGCCGCTGCGGGCCTGGTACGTGGTCGTCGTCGCGGACGTGGCCGGGGCGCTGGCCCTGCGCGCCGTCGACTTCGAGGAGCGACTGCTGTGGCCGTTCCCGCCCATGGAACTCGTCGGGTACGTCGCCCTCTGCCTCGCCCTGGGGCTGCGCGAGCGGAGCCGGACGCTGGTGCTGGTGTGGCTCGCCACGGCGGGCGCCAATGTCGGCCTGGGGTTCGTCGCGCCGCACGGCTTCGGGGCCGAGGAGATGCTGTTCACCATCCTCGGCGGCGTCGCGCTCCTGCTGGGCGGCGTGCTGCGCGAGCGGTACGAGGTGCAGCGCAGGCTGGTCGAGCAGGAGACGATCAGCGAGGCCGAGCGCGGCAGGCGGACGCTGCTGGAGGAGCGTGCCCGGATCGCACGCGAGCTGCACGACGTGGTGGCGCACCACATGTCCGTCATCACGGTGCAGGCGGACACCGCGGAGTACCGCCTCGACAGGCTGCCGCCGGACGTACGGGAGGAGTTCACGTCCATCGCGGCGACCGCGCGGGAGTCGCTCGGCGAGATGCGCCGCCTCCTCGGTGTGCTGCGGAACGAGGAGGCGCACGGCGAGCTCGTGCCCCAGCCGGGCCTGACGCAGATCGGACAGCTGGTGGAGGCGACGGCGAGGACCGTCGGGCCGGTGGAGTTCACCCCCTGCGACGTCGAGGTGTCCGAGGCGATCGGCCTGTCCGCGTACCGGATCGTCCAGGAGGCCCTCGCGAACATCGTGCGACACGCGCCGGGTGCCCGTACGCAGGTGTCGCTGTCGGTGACGGAGTCCGATCCGCGGTGCGGTGAGCGGCTCACCGTCCTGGTCGTCAACGGACCTCCGCCCCAGCCGCCCGACGGGCCGCTCGAGGCGGGTGGCACCGGGCACGGGCTCGTCGGCATGCGCGAGCGGGTGCGGCTCGTCGGCGGCAGTCTCGACGCGGGGCCGCTGCCGGACGGCGGCTTCCGGGTCGCCGCCCGACTTCCTCTGAACCCCCTCGACTGAAAAGGACCTCACGTGACGACGCGCGTCATCATCGTCGACGACCAGGCCATGGTGCGGGCCGGCTTCGCCGCGCTGCTGGCCGCCCAGAGCGACATCGACGTGGTGGGCGAGGCCCCCGACGGCGCGCAGGGCGTCGAGCTGAGCCGGCGTACCCACCCGGACGTCGTGCTGATGGACGTGCGGATGCCCGAGATGGACGGGCTGGAGGCCACACGCCGCCTCCTGGAGCCGGCACTTGGTGTGACTCACCGGCCGCGCGTCCTGATGCTCACCACGTTCGACGTCGACGACTACGTCTACGAGGCGCTCCGGGCGGGCGCGAGCGGCTTCCTGCTCAAGGACGCGCCGCCGGCCGACCTCATCGCGGCGGTCCGCGTCGTGGCCTCGGGCGACGCGCTGCTCGCCCCCTCCGTGACGCGCCGCCTCATCGCGGACTTCGCCAAGCAGCGCCCCGCCGCCCGGGGCAAGCCCGCGCTGCGGCTCAAAGGCCTGACGGAACGCGAGACCGAGGTGCTCACCCTGGTGGCCCGCGGCCAGTCGAACGGGGAGATCGCGCAGACGCTGGTGCTGGCCGAGCAGACGGTGAAGACGCACGTCAGCCGCGTCCTCACCAAACTCGGCCTGCGCGACCGCGCCCAGGCGGTGGTCTTCGCCTACGAGTCGGGGCTGGTGGCCCCGGGCGAGTAGGACCGGTGCTGTGGGCGCGTCCCGTCACAGGACACCGAGGGGAGCGACGCTCCGGGCGACGCACCGCGTAGACGCCGTTCCGCCCGGAGCATCGCTCCCCCGTCGTCCGCGCGGCGGGTACCGGCAGCCGCCGGGCGGAGGCGCCGACAGCATCCGAGGAGGACCGCCCCCGCCTCTCCTCCCTCCCCTACCGGGGTAGCACCCCCACATTGGCTCCCCGGTATGACGCCCGGCGCACAGCCGTCCCCGCACTCTTCACCCGTCACAGAGAATGCGTGTACGAGGGAGACGGGACATGAGGCTACGCAGGAACAAGCGGCAGAAGGCGGACCACCGGCCGGAGGTGGACCACCGGCCCGGGGTCCCGGCCGTCACGCCCGGTCTCGCCGTCGAACTGCGCGACGTCCGGCGGCAGTACGGCCGCGGGGCGGGCACGGTGCACGCCCTGGCGGGCGTCGACCTCGCCCTGCCGCGCGGCACGTTCACCGCGGTCATGGGCCCGTCCGGGTCCGGCAAGTCGACCTTCCTGCAGTGCGCCGCCGGGCTCGACCGGCCGACCGCGGGATCCGTGCGCCTCGGCGGCACGGAGATCACCGGCATGAACGAGAACGAGCTCACCGAGCTGCGCCGCAGCCGGCTCGGCTTCGTCTTCCAGGCGTTCAACCTGCTGCCGTCGCTGACCGTGGAGCAGAACGTCCTGCTCCCGATGCGCCTGGCCGGGCAGCGCCAGGACCGGCACCGGGCGCAGGCGGTGCTCGCCCAGGTCGGGCTCGCCGACAAGGCGAAGCGCCGGCCCGGCGAGCTCTCCGGCGGCCAGCAGCAGCGCGTGGCCGTCGCCCGCGCCCTGGTCACCAACCCCGACGTGATCTTCGCGGACGAACCCACCGGCGCCCTCGACACCGGCACCGCCGCCGAGGTCCTCGGCCTGCTGCGCAACGCCGTGGACGCTCTGGGCGCCACCGTCGTCATGGTCACCCACGACCCGGCCGCGGCCGCCTGGGCCGACCGTGTGCTGTTCCTCGCCGACGGTTCCTTCGCCGGCCGCCTCGAGCGCGGTTCGGCGGAGCGGATCGCGGCACGGATGGCCGTGCTCACCTCGCGCGCCTCCCACGCCGGTGCGATGGCGGGGGCCGCGGCATGAGGCGCCCCAACGGACTCGCCCGTGAGGCCGTCCGCTTCAAGCCCGCGTCCTTCGCGGGGACCTTCCTCGCGCTGCTGATGTCCGCGCTGATCGTCTCGGCCTGCGGAATCCTGCTCGAAACCGGCCTGCGCGCCTCCGTGCCGCCGGAACGGTACGCGAACGCGCCGGTCGTCGCGGCGGCGGACCAGAACGAGTACGTCGTCACCGGCAGCGGCGAGGACCGCGAGGAGGAGGCGACGCCCCTGCCGGACACGGCACGGATGGACGCCGGTCTTGCGGCGAGGGCCGCCGGGGCGCCGGGTGCGGCCACCGCCGTCGCGGACTTCACCTTCCCGGTGCGCGTGACGGACGACGGCTTCCCGGTGCGCACGACGGACGACGGCTCCGGCGCCCGCGCACCGGCCGTTCCGGGCGGTGTGCTCACCGCGCACGGATGGGGCTCGCACACCTTCACCGGCACCTCGCTGACCACCGGCTCCGCGCCCCGCGAAGGGGAAGTCGTGCTCGACGCGGGCACGGCCCGCGCCGCGCACACCGCGGTCGGTGACACCGTCGTACTGGAGACCGCCGCCGGGCGGCGGGACTTCCGCGTCGCCGGCCTCGCCGAGGCCGGCCCCGCGGAGGCCGCCCGCGACTCCGGCGAGGCGGGCGGCCCGGCCTGGTTCGCCGACGCCCAGGCCCCCGTGCTCGCCGGGCATCCCGGCAAGGCCGACGCCGTCGTCGTGCAGGCGGAGGACGGCACCGGCGCCGAGGCCCTCGCCGGCGCCGTGAAGCGGGCCCTGGCCGGCTCCGGCGTCCAGGTCCACACCGGCGACGACCGCGGTGCCGTCGAGGACCCGGGCCTGGGGTACGCCAAGGTGACGCTCTTCGGGATCGGCGGCTCCTTCGGCGGCATCGCCGCCCTCGTCGCCGTCTTCACCGCCGCCGGGACCGTCGCGCTCTCGGTCGGTCAGCGGGCCCGCGAATTCGCCCTGCTGCGCGCCGTCGGCGCCACCCCGCGGCAGGTCCGCCGCGCGGTCGCCTCCGAGGCGCTGCTCATCGCGCCGCTCGCCGGGATCGTCGGCTGCCTGCCCGGCATCGGGCTCGCGCACTGGTGGTTCGGGCAGCTCCAGGACCGGGGCGCCGTCCCGCGCGCCGTGGACCTGCACGTCTCCGGGCTCCCGCTGCTCGCCGCCGTCGTCATGGGGCTGCTCACCGCGCTCGGCGCAGGCTGGATCGCCGGACGCAGGCCCGCGAAGATCAAGCCGGGGCAGGCACTGTCCGAGGCGTCCGTGGAACGGCTGCGGCCCGGCCCGGTCCGCACCCTCCTCGGCGTCGGCGCCCTCGTCGGAGGCGCGATCCTCACCGGTGTGTCCGCCCGCTCCACCGGAGACGACGCGGCCGGCGCCGCCCTCGGCGTCGTCATGCTCTTCATGCTCGCCGTCGGGCTGCTCGGCCCGCTGGTGGCCCGGCTGTGCGCCGGCCTGTTCGGCCTCCCGCTGCGCGGCGCGGGCCCGGCGGCCGGGCTCGCGGCCGCCAACTCCCGTACCCACGCCCGCCGCCTCGCCTCCGCGATCACCCCGATCGTGCTCGCCGTGGCCTTCTCCTCGACCCTCGTGTTCATGCACACGAGCGAGACCCACGCCGCCGACAGGCAGCTGCGTGCGGGCATCACCGCGGACCACGTGGTGACGGACCCGGCCGGGCTCCCGGTGGACGCGGTGGCACGCGCCGCCCGCGCACCGGGTGTCGAGGCGGCCGTGGGGCTGCTGAACACGCAGGTGCTCGTGCCGACCGGTTCCGGCGAGTTCAAGGCGCTCCAGGGCGCGGCCACCCAGGGCGTCACCGGCTCCGGCGCCGAGCTGGCGAAGGTGCAGGACCTGGACGTACGCGACGGCAGCCTCGACCGGCTCGGCGAGGGCCGCATCGCCATCGACAGGACCCTGGCGACCTCGGCGGACGCCGGCGTCGGCGACCGGCTCCCGCTCCACCTCCCCGACGGGACGGAGGTCAGCCCCGAGATCGTCGCGGTCTACGGTCGCGGCCTCGGCCTGGCCACGGTGACCATGGACCGGGCGTCCCTGGCCGGGCACGTCACCTCGGGCTTCGACAGCACGCTCCTGGTACGGGGCGGCTCGGAGAAGTCGCTCACCGCCCTGGGCGAGGTCACCGACGCCTCCGGCCACGCCACCGAGCAGAGCCGCGACGCGAGGCTGGGCGCCTGGATGAACAACACCATGGCCGCGGTCCTCGGCGGGTTCGCCGCAGTGGCCGCGGTCAACACCCTGGTGATGACGGTCCTGGACCGCCGCCGCGAGCTGGGCACGCTGCGCCTCGTCGGCTCCACCCGGCGTCAGGTGATGACGATGCTCCGCTGGGAGGGCCTGCTGGTCGCCGCGGTGGGCCTGGTCCTCGGCTCCGCGATCGCCGCGGCCACGCTGATTCCGATGATGAGCGGCGTGACCGGTGACATGCCCTACGTGCCCCCGCTGCTGTACGGGTCCTTCGCGGCCTCCGCCGTCGGCCTGACCCTGCTCGCGGTCACGCTGCCGGCCCGGGCCGCGCTGCGCCGCTGGTCCTAGCCCGTCCGGGGCGGCAGCCGGCATCACATCGGTCCGCGTGCCCGGTCCCCACCCTGTGCCCGGTCCCCACCCCGTGCCCGGTCCCCACCCCGTGCCGGCTTCCACCCCGTACCGGCTCCCGGCTCCCGTCTCCCGGACCGCGGAGCAGCGCACACCGTGCCGCGGCGGCCCTCGCCCGCGTCCGGCACGAGCCGCGGGGCGGCAGCGCCACACGCCGTGCGCGCGCCCCGCCGCTTCTTCCTCACCCGGCAATGACGGAAAGGACACTCATGACCACAGCCCCGGCTCCCCCGGCCACCCTCGGGAAGGCCGCTGTCGGAGCCCTCGGCCTCCTGGCCCTGTCCACCGGCGCTCTGGAGTCGGTGGTGTCACCGACGATCCCGCTCCTGGAACGCGAACTGGACATGAGCCAGTCCGAGGGAGCACTGCTCAGCATCGTGCTCCTCGTCACCGGTGCGCTCATCACGCCGTTGGCGGGCAAGTTCGGCGACCGCTACGGCGGGAAACGGGTCCTGATCCGGCTGATGGCGGTCGTCGCGGCCGGCGGCACGGTGTCCGCCCTGGCCCCGAACCTGCCCGTGCTGCTGCTCGGGCAGGTGCTGCAAGGGGCGATGGTGGGCGCGCTTCCCCTGTCGTTCATCGTCGTGCGCAAGAACCTGCCCCCGGGAGAGTCGAAGGTCGCCATCGGGGTGGTCAGCGGACTCTTCGTCGGAGGAGGGATGGCCGGCATGCTGTCGGCCGGGCCGGTGGCGGAAGAACTCTCCCGGCACTGGATGTTCGCGCTGCCCACGATCGCGGTCATCGGGGCCACCCTGCTCGTGAACAGGCTCATGCCGTCCGACCGGCCGGGCGGATCGGACCACGCCGGCATCGACTGGCCCGGCCTGCTGCTCCTGAGCGGGATGCTGGTCACGCTCATGCTCGTCCTCGCGCTGGCGCCCGAAGCGGCCTCGCGCCCCCTCGTGCCCGGCGCCCTCGTCGTGCTTCTGGCCGTCTTCGTCACCGGTTGGGTGTCCGTCGAACGGCGTGCGGCCTCTCCGATGATCGATCTGCGCATGCTGGCACGGCCCGCGATCTGGAAGGCGTGCGTGCTGACGTTCGTGATCTGTCTCGGCACCTCGATGGCGGTCTATCTCGTGCCGCAGCTGCTCGACGAACGCGGCGACGGGTACGGATTCGGCGCCGGCGCCACCGAGATCGGCCTCTTCCTGCTGCCCGGCGCCGTCGCCGCGACGCTGGCCGGGCCGCTCGGCGGGATCGGGGACCGGCGTTTCGGCTCGCGTGCCGTGGTCGGCACCGGTGTCGTCATGATGGCCGTCTCCCTGGTCGCCCTGGCGTCCGTGCACACCGAGGTCTGGCACCTCGTCGTCGGCAAGGCGCTGATCGCGCTGGCCAACGGCTTGTGCGTCACGGCGATGATGACCAGCACCGCCACGGCCGTCGAGGCCGAGGACACCGGCATCGCCACCAGCCTGATCCTGGTGAGCCGCGTACTCGGTTACGCCGTGGGCGGGCAGCTCGGTGGTGCGCTTCTCACCGCCGCGACCCCTTCCGGGTCGGAGGTCGCGGCCGAATCGGCCTACGTCACCGGCTTCGTCATGGCCGGCGTCGTCACGTCGCTGGCCCTGTTCGTCACTCGCACCCTGCCCAAAGGAGTCAAGGAATGACCCTCATCGATCAGCCGACGGATGTCCGTGGCACGCCGAGGCGCGAGGTCCTGATATCCGGGGCCAGCATCGCGGGGCCCGCCCTCGCGTTCTGGCTGAACCGCTACGGATACGCGGTCACGGTCGTGGAGAAGGCGCCCACCCTGCGTGGGGGCGGCTATCCCATCGATGTGCGGGGCACCGCACTGGAGGTCGTCCGGAGGATGGGGATCCTGCCGCGGCTGCGGGACGCGCACATCGACCTGCGCCGGCTGACCTTCCTCGGCCCGGACGGCGGCGAGGTGACCTCCCTGCACCCGCATGCCGTCACCGGCGGCGTCGCGGGACGGGACCTGGAGGTACGGCGCGGGGACCTGGCCGACGCTCTGTACACGGCGGTCCGTGACGACGTGGAGTTCCTGTTCGACGACTCCATCGACACCCTCGACCAGACCGACCGCGGGGTCGACGTCACCTTCCGCGGGGGCGGCAGCCGTACCTTCGACATGGTGTTCGGTGCGGACGGCATGCACTCGCGCACCCGGGAGATGCTGTTCGGCCCCGAAGAGCGGTTCCACCGCTACCTCGGCTACTGCTTCGCCGTGTTCACCATGCGCAACACCTTCGGGCTCTCCCACGAGGCCGTGATGTGGAACACCCCGGGCAGGGCCGCGGCCCTCTACGCCGTGGGGGACGACGACGAGGTGCACGCCTTCCTGAACTTCGCCCGGCCGGAGCCGCCCGTGGACGCGTTCCGGGACCCGCGGGCCCGACGCGACCTGGTCGCCGAGGCCTTCGCCGACGCGGGATGGGAGGTGCCGGGCATGCTGGCCGCCCTGCGCGAGGCGGAGGACCTGTTCTTCGACGGGGTCGGCCAGATCCGCATGCCCCGCTGGTCCAGCGGCAGGGTCGCGCTGGTCGGCGACGCCGCGTACGCGCCCTCGTTCCTCACCGGACAGGGAACCAGCCTCGCCCTCGTCGGCGCGTACATGCTCGCCGGCTGCCTCGCGGACCGGGACCATGTCGCGGGCTTCGCCGCCTACGAACGCGACACCCGGGAGTTCGTGACCGTGAACCAGGGGCTGGTCGGCCAGGGCGGTGCCACCCTCTTCCCCACCACCGCCCAGGCCCTGGAGCAGCGGAACGACAGGCTTCGCGGCCTCGGTGCCATGCCCCCGGCGGAGGGAAAACCGGCTCATACGGCGCTCGCCCTGCCCGAGCCCCCGCGCCCGGTATGACCGTCGAGCCGGGTCGGGCCCCTGCCGGCCGGTGGATCCCTCCACGACCCGCGTCGCACCGGGCACCCCCTTCCGGTTCAGGGGCCGGCCGCCGGCGGTGCGTCCTCGTGGCCGGCGGGCGGGGGACGCAGCAGGCTGAGCGCGACGGAGACGCTCAGGACGGCGGCGATGACGGCGAGGCTGAGCGGAGAGGGGATCTCGGGCACGGCGGGGCTGATGATCTCGTGGGACGCCTGGAGGATGAGCTTGACGCCGATGAAGGCGAGGATGAGCGCCAGGCCCTTGCTCAGGTACCGGAACCGGTCCAGCAGGCCGGCGAGCATGAAGTAGAGGGCGCGCAGGCCCAGGATGGCGAAGGCGTTGCTGGTGTAGACGACGAAGGTGTCGTTGCTGACGGCCAGGACGGCGGGCACGCTGTCGACGGCGAAGACGAGGTCGGCGGCCTCGATCGCGGCGACGACGGCGAGCAGGGGGGTGGCGACGAGCCGGCCGGCCTCCTTGACGAAGAAACGGGCGCCGGCGTAGTCGTCCCGCACGGGGACGACCTTGCGGAGCAGGCGTACGGCGATGCTCCTGCCGGGGTCGAAGCTGTCCTCCTCCTCCTTGAGGATCTTGTAGGTGCTGTAGAAGAGGATGGCGGCGAAGACGAACAGGACGGCGGTGAAGCGGCTGACCACGGCGACACCGGCGGCGAGGAAGACGCCCCGGAAGACCAGGGCGCCGAGGACGCCGAGGAACAGGACGTGGTGCTGGTAGGCGCGCGGGACGCGGAAGTAGCCGAAGATCAGCGCGAAGACGAAGAGGTTGTCGACCGAGAGGCTCTTCTCCAGCAGCCACGCGGTGGTGTACTCCACTCCGGCGGTCGTCCCGACCACGAGGAAGACCACGGCCCCGAAGGTGATCGCCAGTCCCACCCAGACCCCGCTCCAGGCGGCGGCCTCCCGGAACCCGATGACGTGGGCCTGCCGGTGCGCGAGCAGATCGACCGTCAGGGACACCAGTACGGTGACGGCGAAGACCATCCACAGCCACAGCGGAACGTCGTGCACGGGTCCGGCCCTTCGAGCGTGGTCGACCGGCGGTCTCCCTCCGAGTCTGGTGCACGGGGCGGCGGGTGTCTCCTCGGCGCGCTCCCCCGGCCGGCGGGCCCCGCTGCCGCCGGCCGGACCGGATCACGCCGCCCCGGCGGCGGCCGGCCCGCCCGGCCTGCCCGCGGGGCACGCCTACGCGCGCAGGGCGTCGACCGGTTCCATGCGGGAGGCCCGCAGTGACGGGTAGAGGCCGGCCAGGAGCCCCACCAGGGCTCCGGCGACCGGGGCTCCGAGGGCGAGGCGGACGTCCAGGACCGGTGTCCACTCCTTGACGGCGGAGACGGTCACCACCACGACCATGCCCAGGGCGGCGCCCACGACACCGCCGAGGAGCCCGATCGTCGTCGACTCCACCAGGAACTGGCCGGCGACCTGACGCCGCGAGGCCCCGAGGGCGCGGCGCAGTCCGATCTCCCCGGTCCGTTCGATGACCGTCACCAGCGTCACGTTGGCGATGCCGATGGCCCCGACCACCAGCGAGACCAGCCCGAGGATCAGGAACAGGCCGTCGACGTCCCCCTGCACCCCCTTGCGGGCCTCGGCGGGATCGGCCGGTGCCTTCACGGTCAGGGAGGCCTCGGCTCCGGGGGCCAGCGCGATCGGCGCCTGGCGGGCGACCTGGCCGGCCGCGCCGAGCGCGGTGTTGATCAGCACCCGGGTCACCGTCCCCAGCCCCATCCGGTCCGCGGCCGTCGTGGGCGGCAGGATCACCGCCGTGGCGAGCTGCTGTTCCCGCTCCACTCCGCCGAGTATCCCGATCACCGTGTACGCCTGGCCCTCCAGGAAGACCGCGGGGGCGTCCTCGACCGAGCCGATGCCGAGGAGCCGCGCCGCCTGGTCGCCGAGGACCGCCACCCGGTCGTGCCGGGCGATGTCCCCGTCGTCGAGGAAGCGTCCAGTGGTCATCCCGCCCCGTACCGCGGCCGGCAGCTCGGGGGACGCGGCGACGACGGCCATGGTCCGGCCGCCGGTCTCGCCGGGAGCTGCCACGTGGTGGGCGCGTACCTCGACGCCCGCGGTCTCCCGGGAGTCGGCGATCGCCGCCACCGACTCGACCCCGGCCAGCCGGCGCACCGCGTCGACCCCCGACCAGTCCACGAGCGGACCGGAGCCGGCCGAGGCCACGGAGGGCACCCCCACCGTGACCGAAGTGGCGGTCAGGGCGTCGAACCGGCCCACGATCTGGTTGCCCGCCGTGGACGAGACCCCGATGGTGATGACCAGGGTGGTGATGCCCAGGACGGTGCCCAGCGTGGTCAGGGCGGAGCGCGTCGGGCGGGCGAGCACCCCCGCCAGCGCCTCGGCCCACAGGTCCCTGAAGTCCATCCAGGGACGCTCGACGGTCCCCCCGGTCTGTGCTCTTCTCCCGGTTCGTGCGATCCGCGCGGTCCCCCCGGCCCGTGCCGTGCCCGCGGAAGCCGCGGCTCGCGGGGCGCGTGTCCGGGGCCTCATCGGTGCTCCTCGGTGAGCCGTCCGTCGCTGATCCTCACCCGTCTGTGGGCACGCCCGCTGACCGCCTCCTCGTGCGTGATCACCACCAGGGTCATGCCCTGCTCGCCGAGCCGGCCGAAGAGGTCCAGCACCGACTCGGTGTTCTCGCTGTCGAGGTTGCCGGTGGGCTCGTCGCAGAGCAGCAGGGCGGGTTCGCTCATCAGCGCCCGGGCGATCGCCACCCGCTGTCTCTCACCGCCGGAGAGCCGGTCCGGCTCGAAGCCGGCCCGGTGCGCAAGACCCACCCGTCGCAGTGCCCGCTCGGCCCTGGCACGGCGGCCGGCCCGGCCGCGCCCGGGGCGCGGCCGGCGGTAGGCCTCGGCCAGCATGACGTTCTCCTCCACGGTCCGGTACGGCAGCAGGTGGAAGGACTGGAAGACGAACCCGATCCGGCTGCCGCGCAACGCGGTGCGCTCCAGGTCGCCGAGCGCGTTGGTCTCCACCCCGTCGAGCCAGTAGGTGCCCGAGGTGGGGCGGTCCAGCAGCCCCAGGGTGTTGAGCAGCGTCGACTTGCCGGAACCGGACGGGCCGACGACCGACAGGTGCTCGCCGCGCCGCACGGTCAGATTCACCTCGCGCAGGGCGTGCACCGGCGGTTCGGAGCCGAAGGTCCGGCCCACGTCGGTCAGCCGGATGACCGTGTCCGCGTCGGGCACGGCGGGCGACGGCGGACCGCTCATCGTCCGACCACCACCTGGTCGCCGGGGTTCAGGGCGGCACCGGACGACGGGGTGACCTCCACCTGACCGTCCGCGGAGAGCCCGGCCTCGACGGGGACGTCCACCGCCTCGCCGCCGCGCACGACCTCCACCCGGGCCTTCCCGTCGGCGGACGTGTGCAGCGCGGCGAGGGGCACCGTCAGCACCTCGCCCTCCGACGAGCCCACCTCGATGGTGACCTTCGCGGATTCGGCGGCGTTCTCGGCCAGTGTCCCCGCCGGTACGGAGATCTGCACCGGTACGGGAGCCGAACCGCCGTCGCTCCCGCCGTCCGAGGTCTGCTGCCGCTTGCCGTCGTCGGCGGGGTCGTCCTTCGGCACGTCGTCGCCGAGTGCCACCACCTCACCGTCCGCCTTCGTGCCGTCGGTGGTCTCCACCCGGGCCCGCATGCCCTTGTGGAGCAGCCTGGCGTCGTCGGCCGGGACCACGGCCCGCACCACGACCTTGGAGCCGGTCACCGTGGCGACCGGCCCGGAGGGGGTGTCTCCCGTCTCCACGGACACCTTGTCCAGCCGGGCCGGCAGTTCCGGCAGGAAGACCACCTCACCGGCGGGGACCTCGGTCCCGTAACCGGCCCGGAAGGCGGAGAGCGCGGCGTTGGCCGCGTCCAGTTGCTGCCGCGCCGACTCGAGCCGCAGCTCGGCGGCGGCCCCACCGGTGCCCGAGCCGCCTTCGGAGCCGCCGCCGGATTCCCCGGAGCCGCCGCCGGGCTCCCCGGAGCCGCCGGTTCCGCCGCCCGGGTCCCGTGCCTCGAGGAGGGCCTGCTGCGCGGTGGTCACCGCCGCTTCGAGCGTCCCGAGCTGCTGCTTGTCGGCGACGGTGGGCTCCATGGCGCGGTAGCCCTTGCTCTCGTACCAGCGGCTCACCGCGGCGGCGTCCGACTGCCCGTACGTCCCGTTCGCCGAACCGGGGGCGAAGCCCAGCCGGGTCAGCGCCCGCTGGAGCTGTTCGACGTCGTCCCCCGAGGCGCCGGGCCCCAGCGTCCGGTACATCGGCACGGTGCCCCGCAGCACCAGCACCGGCCGCCCGCTCACCTGCATCAGCACATCGCCCTCCTTCACCTCCGCCCCGGCCACCGGTGCCCTGGTGACCCGCTGGGCGACGCCGTCGCCGGCCCCCGCGTCGCCGGCCCCGGAGTCCGGGGAGCCGACGGGCCCGGCCAGGGTCACGCTCCGCGGCGAGTCGAACTCCACCGAGCCCTGGGCCACCACACTCGCGGTGAGCGAGCGCCGCTCGACCGCGACGGTGACGGGACCGGCTTCCGGCGGCCGGTGCGCGGCGGCGGCGTCCGCGGGGGACTGCATCCGCGATCCGGCGCACCAGCCGCCCGCCCCGACCAGCGCCACCGCGGCGACGACGACCGTCAGCTGTCCGGAACGGGTGCCGACCAGCCTGCGGAACCGTCCGGAACGGGTGCCGGCCGGCTCGGGGCGGCGTCTCACCCGGCACCGCCCCCGCTGGTCGGGGCCTTCAGGAACTTCGGGAAGTAGGCGGCCCGGAACTCCTTGCCGCACTCCAGGTCCCGCATCGCCAGCTCGATGTCCTTGGTGAGCAGCGGGAGGGCCTCCTCCTTGCCCAGGGTCTCCTGGGAGTTCCCGTCCTCGTCGACGCCGGCGACGACACCGGCGCCGGCCGGAGCGGAGCCGAGCGCCTGGAGCTTGACCATCTCCCCGATGCCGGTCGGCTGCGTGGTCGTGACGGGGATGCCCTCCTTCCTCAGGCACGAGGCGTACGACTGCGCCAGCGCGACCAGCTTCGGATCACCGTTGAGGGCCTGTGCGTTGGCCTGGTTCCGGTTCTCGGTCTCGGTGCCCCGCTCCTGGGCCGACGCGGAGCCGTAGACCTTCTTGTCGGCCTCACCCTGACAACCGGTCCAGTTCTTCTCACCGGCCTTCGGGTCGGGGAAAGCGCCCAACGCCTTGTCGTACGCGGCCTTCTGCTCGGGGGTGAGCGTGGCCACGTAATCCGCGTTGGGTGTCTTGTTCGAGTCCTGTCGGGCGGCCGGGCCGGCGTCACCGGGGTAGACGATGCCCGCGTAGACGCCGAAACCGTATTTCCGCCGGTACTTCTTCGTCAGCGCGTAGTCCGCCCCGTCGGTGGCCCAGGAGGCGGCGGGATCCTCGGGGGGCACGGGGGTGTAGGTGAACCCCTGCTTCTTCATGCAGGCCGCGATCGCGTTCTCCAGGAGGTACTGCTTCTTGAGGTCGGCGTTCGCGTCGGCGGGGATGTCGAGCTGTCCCGACGATCCTGCCGTGGTCTTCCCACCGTCCGACGCGGGGGACTCCGAGCCGGTGCCGGTGCCGGTGCCACAGGCCGCCAGCAGCGGCAGCAGGCTCACCGCCGCCACCGCGGCCAGTCTCCGGACAGTGCGGGATCGAGTCATGTACTTCCGTCCGATCGAGAGGGAGGGGGTCTGCCCGGGGGTGCGGCAGAACGCGGAGTTCACCGTGGCGCCGGCAGTTCATGGCCCTGGGGTCGGTACATGACCGGGCTGTAACGGCCGGCCGCCGTGACGGCCGGCCCGGGGGCCGGCGCCGGTCATACGGGCGGCCCGGTGACGAGGTCACCGTTCTCGTCGTAGGGCCAGGCGTTGGCGACGCATCCGTGCAGGCCCTTGATCTGCTGCATCATCACGGGGGCCAGTTGACCGGCACCCCCGCAGGTCATGTGCCCGTGACCGAGGAAGTGCCCCATCTCGTGGTTGATGATCAGCGCCCGGTAGTCGTGGATCGGCCCGTCGAAGGTGGGCGAGCCCTTGACCCAGCGCTTGAGGTTCACCACCACCCCTCCGGGGACCTCGCAGTTGTACTCGCCGCCGGTGTCCTGCTGGATGCCCGCCCAGCACAGGGCGTCCGCCGTCGCCGGTGTCGCGATCCTTATCGTGATGTCGTGCGGCGATCCCGCGCCCACCAGTTGGAACGCGTTGTCCGGGTCGTGGGTCCAGCCGCGCGGGGCGGCGAGTATGTCGGCGATCTCGTTCGCCGCCTGGGACGGCGAGACGTCGAGGCCGGTCTCGACCTCCACGACGTAGCGCACCGGGCGGGAACCGCTGCCCACCGTCTTCCCGCCGGCCTGCGCGGTGACGAACGTCCCGCTGCCCGTCGGAGGGACGGCGATCTCGGTCCGGCTCGCGGAGGGGGAGGGAGAGGGGGAGGGAGGCGGCGTGGGCGTGGTGGGGGTCGGGGTGGGAGCGGGAGTGGGGGAGACGTGCGTGCTCCGCGGGGACGGCGCACCGCTCGGCGCGTCGCTCCGCCCGCCTTCCAGGACGTACGCCGCCAAACCCAGCAGGCCGACGGCCACCAGCAGGCCGGTCAGCAGGTTCCGTCCCCGGCGGCGCGGCCGTCCCCGGCGGCGGGAGGACCGGCGCCGGCGGCCGGCGCGGTGACCGGCCGCGGTGCTGCCGGCGGGGGGTGCGTATCGCCGCTTTCGTACCGCATGCATGGCAGGTCAATCTGGTGATTCCAGATGATCGCGATGAGCCGGTGACATCACGGAAGGATAACGGCGCCCCGCGTTCCCCGGCCCGTGTGATCGTTGTGTAACGGCGGTCGGAGAGGGGCATTCCCCGGAGCGGTCACCTCATCCGGTCTGCCTACACTGCCGAAATGCCACGGGTTTTGATTGTCGAAGACGACCAGGACGTCCGCAGGGCCGTCCAACTGGGTCTGCGGCACCAGGGGCATGAGGTCCTCGGCGTGGGAACGGGCGAGGAGGGGCTGGAACAGCTCCGCCCCTTCCGGCCGGACGTCGTCGTGCTCGATCTCATGCTGCCCGGCATCTCCGGCCTGGACGTGTGCCGCCGGATCAGGAACCGCGACCAGGTGCCGATCATCATGGTGACGGCCCGGGGCGACGACGTCGACGTGGTCGTGGGACTGGAGACCGGCGCGGACGACTACGTGGTGAAGCCCGTGCAGGCCCGGGTCCTCGACGCGCGGATACGGGCCGTACTGCGCAGACAGGACGCGTCGCTGCCGGACGGCACCCGTCCCCGGGCGGAGACGCACGGCGAACTGGTCGTCGACCGCGCCGGGCTCGTGGTGACGCACCGCGGCGAACCCGTCGCCCTCGCCCCCTCCGAACTGCGGCTGCTGCTCACCCTGTCGGCCTCGCCCGGCCAGGTGTTCAGCCGCCAGCAGTTGCTGGAAGCGGTCTGGGAGCACAGCTACCACGGTGACATACGGCTCGTGGACGCCTGTGTGAAGCGGCTGCGCAACAAGCTCGGCGAGGGCAGGAATCCCCGCTACGTGCAGACCGTACGCGGATTCGGCTACCGCTTCGGCACCTCATGAGCGACCGGAGGACCGCGCGGACGCGAGAGACCACCGGCGCGCGGAGGACCGTACCCGGGGCCCACACGGCCACGACCGACGAGACCCCCGCCCCCGTCCCCGCCCCCTCCGTACCGGGTGCCGGCGGCCCCCGGCGGTTCCTCCGGGCGGCCCTGGCGCGCGTCCCGCTCCCCCTGCGCGGCCTGCGCCCCCGCCTGCTGGCGTCCTTCGTCCTGGTGGCCATGGCCAGCTCCCTGGGCACCGGGGCCCTCGCCTTCCGCGAGGCGCGCACGGGGGTGCTCCAACAGAGCCAGGACACCGTCATCAACCGGTTCCGTACGAGCATCGACGCCGTCGCGCCCTACATCTCCTTCCCCCCGGACCAGTCGGACCTCCAGTCCGCGGTGGACCAGGTGCTGTACGCGAACCGTTCGTCGGGCTGGAAGATCATGGCCACGTACGACGGCCACCGGGCCTACGCGCCGAGCGCCGGTTTCGTCGAGCTGAGCCCCGAACTGCTGCGGTCCGTCCGGGACAAGCGCGCCGCGGTGTTCCAGCGGATGAACGTCGACGGGCGTCCCCGTCTCGTCGTCGGCATGCCCGTCACGTACACCTCGGGCGAGAGCGGCGAGGGCACGGAGCCCAGGCTCTCCGGGCTCGTGATGTTCCTGGAGGTCCCGCAGACCACCGAGGAGGGGTACGTCGAGGCCATGGTCAGCGGCATCGAGCGGGCCACCCTGGTGGCCCTGTGCCTCGCCGTCGTCCTGGCGCTGCTCGCCGCGAGCGGCGTACTGCGCCCCGTACGGGCGCTGCGCCGGGCGACGCGCCGGATGGCCGCGGGGCACCTCGACGTCCGGCTGGACGTCACCGGTTCCGACGAACTGGCCGACCTCTCCCAGTCCTTCAACGAGACGGCGGCCGAACTGGAGCGAACCGTAGCGGAGTTGCGCCGTCTGGAGGCCCAGGGGCGCCGCTTCGTCGCGGACGTCTCCCACGAGCTGCGCACACCGCTGGCGGCGATGTCGGCGGTCACCGACGTGCTGGACCCGAAGGGGGAGGAGGAGAGCGAGACCGGTGAGGCGCTGCGGCTCATCAGCGAGGGAACGAACCGGCTGAGCGGCCTGGTGAACGACCTGATGGAGATCTCCCGCTTCGACGCGGGGGCGGCCGAACTCAACCGGGACGAGATCGACCTGGCCGAGTCCGTCCGGCGCACCATCGCCTCCCGGTGGCGGGAGGGGCAGGTGGAGACCCGGCTGCCCGGACCGGGTGTGCTCCGCGCACGCGTCGATCCGCGCAGGCTCGACGTGGTGACGGCCAACCTGATCGGCAACGCGCTGCGGCACGGAGCGCCGCCCGTACGCCTGACCATGGGGGTGCGGGAGGACGAGAAGGGCACGGCACGGGTGGTCATCGAGGTGACCGACAACGGACCGGGGATCCCCGAGGAGGCCATGCCGCACATCTTCGAGCGGTTCTACAAGGCGAGCACCTCACGGGCCAGGAGCGAGAGCAGCGGGCTGGGTCTGGCCATCACGGCGGAGAACGTGCGCCTGCACGGGGGGCGCATCCGGGCGGCGAACCTGCCCCGGGGCGGCGCGGTGTTCACGGTCGAACTCCCGCTGCACCGCGACGACACCGATGCCGAGGCCGGCGGGGGCACCCGGTGAGGGGCTCACGGACGACAGTGCTGCTGTCCGGGTTCACGGCCGTGGCCGCGCTCGCGCTCACGGCGTGCGGAGTCCCCCCGTCCGGTGTCATCGAGGCCGGTGCGCCGGCGAGCGGCGTGCTCTCCTCCGGCGCACCGGCCTCGACGCCCGCCACCGTCTCCCTCTTCTTCCTGCGCGACGGGGACCTGACGCCCTACCCCCGCCGGATCGACGACGCCGGGGACCTCGGGGCCGTCGTACGCCTGCTGTTCGAGGGGCCGGCCGGAAACGAGACCGCGACGGCCACCACGGAGCTGCCCCGCCTGACGGACGCGCCACAGGTGGTGACCGTTTACGACGGCACCCTCTCCGTCCGGCTCCCCGGCGAGACGGAACCGCTGAGCCGTCGGGCCATGCTCCAGCTCACGTGCACGGTGAACCACGCGGCCCCGTCGGTCCCCACCACCGTCTCCCGCACCGAAGCGGAAGCCGAGGCGAAAGCCAAAGCGGAAGCGGAAGCGAAAGCCAGAGCGGAAGCCGAAGCCGACGACGTCCCCGGGCACGGTGCCGCCGTGCCCGGAGGCCTCCAAGTGACCGGGGACGGATGGACGATGACACAGCCGGACCACGCGTGCCCCGTCGCGTCCGGCCCGCAGGAGCAGCCGGAAGCACCGCCCCGGCAGTCCCCCTCCGGCTGACCACCGCCCAGGAGCGGAACCGGCCTCCCCGACGACCTCCCTCCCGCACTCGAGCGGCTTCCCGGCCACGGTTGTGCCGCGGGCCACCCAGTTGTGCCACTGCGATCCTGGCGGTTCGGTGGAACCGCTGCCGACCGTGATGATCCGTCCTTGCGGGCACGCCGTGGGCACGAGCGGCGCAGGCCGGCGGGCGGAGCGCATGCGCGCACGCCGACCGGATCCTCGCCGCCGTGCAGGAGGCCGAGAGCGCCGTCGCGGCGGTCAAGGGCACGGTCGGCGCCACCGCCACGCTCGCCGCACTGCCGTCGACCGTCGCCCGGATCGTGGTTCCCGCACTGGACGAACTGGGCTCACAGCACCCGCGGCTCACCGTGACCTGTCTGGTCGCCGACCAGGCGCAACTACGGGAACTCACCCTCGGCACCGTCGACGTGGTGCTGGGGCAGCGATATCACCACCTGCCCGATGCCACCCCCCGCGGCATCGAGATATCGCCGCTGCTCGACGATCCGCTGCTCGTCGTCACCTCGGCCGGCCGAGCCGACGAGCGGCCCCTCGCCCTGGGAGAACTGGCCACGCACGACCTCGCCGTACCGCCGCCCACCACGGACTGCGGGCAGGCCATCCTGCGCGCCTGCCACCAGGCCGGCTTCACACCCACGACGCGCTACGTCACCGCCGACATCGCCGCCCAGCTCACCCTCGCACGAGCCGGACTCGCCACCGCACTCGTCCCCCGGACCGCCAT
This sequence comes from Streptomyces sp. NPDC014676, assembly GCF_043084105.1. Classification (NCBI taxonomy): domain Bacteria; kingdom Bacillati; phylum Actinomycetota; class Actinomycetes; order Kitasatosporales; family Streptomycetaceae; genus Streptomyces; species Streptomyces sp. NPDC014676. The sequence continues at coordinate 264,086 of NZ_JBIBZI010000004.1, forward strand.
CGACCCGGACACACCCGGAATCCGCACGGTGCCCATCGAGGACCGCCCGATCCGGCGCCTGCTGTTCGCCGCGACGCGTCACACCGAGACCGTGAACCCGACGACCGCGGCCGTCATCGCGGCGCTGCGCACAGCCGCGAGGCGGCCGGGCTAGGCCAGGTCGTCGAGCGGTCGCAGGAAGCGGCGTTCGTAGCGTTTGATGCAACGGCTCCGACGAGCCAGTTCGAATGCTTCCTGGCACTCCGGGTCGGACATGCTGTCCGTGCGGTACTGCTCGTACGCGGCCAGACCGGGAAAGGAGAAGAGGGCGTAGGCGATGTCGCTGTCGCCCTCGCTCGGCAGGAAGTAGCCGTGGTGCGTCCCGCCGAAACGGTTCACGAGCCGGACCCAGCGGCGACCGTATTCCTCGAAGTCCGCAAGCTTGTCGGCGTCGATCTCGTACTTCAGATGAATGGTGATCACGCCCGCATGATGCCGTGTGACGGTGCGGGCTCGACGACAACCTGTGTGATCGCGCACCTCGTCCCGGGTTCCTGATGCCCGGAACCGGGACGGCGCCCAACGGAAGCAAGAAAAACCATCGACATTCCGACGGCCACAGGTCCGACGCCCGGCCCTCAGTGAGGTCGACGACATGGCGAACGTGGCCCTGGCCTCCGACTGCGACACCGACGCGATCCTCACCCTCGACCACCGCGGCTTCCGCGCCGTGCGTCCCCCGGACCATCGCCTTCCGCTCCGAGGCGGGGTTCCTCACTCCCGAACGCCCGCCGCCGCAAGGGGCTTCGACCACCGCTGCAGTCGCGGTGCGCGAAACAGGTGCTCGGTGTCGCTCCTGGAACAGCGGGCTGAGGGTTCTCACCGCATGAACCTCACGGCGGCCGACATGAAACCGCAGCCCATCGGCATGCTTCGGCGAGGAGAGCGGTGACCGTGCAGCGCCCACCAAGCACTCGTGCCCTTCGCGTGCCCGATCTTCAGCTGTTCAATGGGCCGGAAACCACTGAAGAGACTCCGATAACGCAGAAGCCCCAGACCACTGACCTGGGGCTTCGAGAAGAGCGGGTGACGAGAATCGAACTCGTGCTCTCAGCTTGGGAAGCGACGACGCTTGCGCAGCCGGACACTTCCGGCCTGGCCGTCTGCTTCCAGCGTGACCCCTGCGGGCGCAGGACCGCACCGCTGTTGACCGTGGTCGACCCGTCGTGCGGGCACGCCATGGGCACGCCGCCGACTCGAAGGCGCGGGAAGTCCTTCCGGGAAGTACCGCCGAAGCGCTGTGAGCGACCCGCTCGATCGCGCCGTGCGGGCGATGCGCTTTCCCGGCCGGTCCTACGGGCGGATCAGCGCAGTCCGGCGAAGAGATCGTTCTCGGGCAGGGCCGCGCCGGTGGCGTCCTGGACACGTACGAAGGTCTCCACGCCCATCAACTCGCCGAACCTCTCCTTTCCCATCTTGAGGAAGAAGATGTTCTCGCCCTGACTGGCATGCGCGGCCAACGCGTCGAACTTCTGACCGCTGAACGCGGTGGTGTCCACCCACGTGGTGATCTCATCGTCGGGGAGGCCGATCTCGGCCATCGCGGCGGCCTCGGCAGGGTCCGGCTCCGGCATGTCCGGATGAAACTCGCGCATGATCTCGCCGAACCGTTGCATCCCCGAGCGGGGCATCGTGGTCCAGTACACCTTCGGTGTCAGCGCGGTCATCTCCAGCGCCGCCATCGTGATGCGGTGGGCTTGGATGTGGTCGGGGTGGCCGTAGAAGCCGTTCTCGTCGTAGGTGACGACCACATCAGGCCGGTAGTGCCGCATGAGTTCCGCGAGTCGGGCCGCGCCTTCCTCCACGGGGGTCCGCCAGAAGGATCCGGGGGCGTCGTTGCTCGGCCAGCCCACCATCCCGGAGTCGGCATAGTCCAGCATCTCCAGATCGCTGACCTTCAGGACGTCACAGCTCGCTTCGAGCTCTTGACGACGCATCGAGACGACCGCCGCCGGATCGTGCCCGGGCTCGCCCGGCTTGACACCCCCCGGCCCGTCACCGCAACCGCCGTCGGTACACGTCACGAGAACCGTGCGGATGCCTTCCGCCGCGTACCGCGCGAGGACACCTCCGGTTCCGGTGGCCTCGTCGTCGGGGTGGGCGTGTACTGCCATGAGCGTCAAGGGCCGGTCAGTCATGAAACAGTCCTCCTGCGGATATAAGTCCTGGCCCGAGTACGCGGCGGGCGTGCCGCGATCCTGGAGCTCGGATCCTGGTGGGGCGGACGACCTCGCGGCCTCGGTGCTCCCGCCGTCCGGCGCCGGCCCCTCGGTCGGTGCAACCGCGCCGGACGCACCGGCTGTTCCCGGCGCGGCCACTCGGCCTTCGAGCGTCGGCGTTCAACGAGACCGGGGGCAGGCGCGACCTGCACGTCTCAGCACCACGTCGGATTCGGCTTCCGTCCGGCACCAGTTGTGAGATTCCGATCGGTGCGCGGGCCCGGGGATGCGCAGAGCGGTTGAGCGCGGCAGTCGCAGTCGCACATGGCTGCCGGGCCCTCGCCTCGGCTCGGAAGATCGCAGAATGTGGGATCACCCCTACGGACTTCGACCTCCACGAGAAGTGGTTCGGCGCAAGAGGCGGCGAGCACGATGCGGTGCCATGGCTCAATGCCTCACACCCATGGCGGGCGCGGCCGGTTCCGCCGTCTGCGATTGCCGCATCCGATGAACCGAAGGACCAGGCACACGTGTGTGTCAACCTGGTACATGGACTACCCTTGGTACATGTCCATGAAGCGCACGAACGTCTACGCCGACCCCGAAGACCTGGCGATCATCAAGGAGGCCGCGAAGCGTCGGGGGATAAGCGAGGCCGAGATCATCCGCCAGGGCATCCACCTCGCGGCCATGGCGAACAGGGTCTGGGACGAGCCGCTGTTCTCGCGCACCTTCGAGGGGACAGGCCGCACGCTCTCCAGGCCGGAGGTCCGTGACGCGGTCGCCGACGCCGTCCGCCGTGAGACCGACCCGGATTCCGGAACCGCCGCGTGATCATTGTCATCGCCGACACGTCCGGCCTCCTGGCGGCCCTGGACTCGGCTCACCCGGAACACCGGGCGGCGAACGAGGCGATCATGACGGCCGGCCTCCTGGTCATGTCCCCGCTGCTGCTGGCCGAACTGGATCACGTCGCCACGCGCGAGCTCGGCAGGGAGGCCGCCCTCGGCGCGGTCGACGACCTCCGGCGCTGGATGAGCCGGGGACGTGTCGTCATGCCGGAGATCACGGAGGACCACCTGGGCGCCGCCCAGTCCGTCCGCATCCGCTACCGTGCGCTGGACCTCGACCTCGCCGACGCGGTCAACGTGGCGCTCGCCGCCGACTACGACACGGACGCGATCCTCACCCTCGACCGCCGTGACTTCCGAGCCGTACGCCCCTTGGGCCACCACAAGGCGTTCCGGGTACTCCCCGACGATCTCCCGCTCTGACCCAGGACCCTCCGCAGCCAAGCACCCACTCACGCAAGGGACATGTGGTCCCGCGACGTGAGCGGCCTGGCACCCAAACAAACAAGCCCCAGACCGCTGACCTGGGGCTTCGAGAAGAGCGGGTGACGAGAATCGAACTCGCGCTCTCAGCTTGGGAAGCTGATGTTCTACCATTAAACTACACCCGCGCAAGATCCCGACCCCGTCGAATCGACGGTGTCCGGACGCTTGCTCACTCTACCCCATGCCGGGTCCCCGGTGTTCAGGGATGCTGCCGGTACCTGTCGCGCGGGCGACGATTGGAGCGTTTCTCCAGGCGAAACGGCGCATATGCGGTGTGTTCCCTGGAGAAGCGCTCCAATCGGCAGGCGGTGACGGGGTTCGCCCACGGTGCCTTCGGGGGGGGGCGGGGGCTGACTCTGTTTCAGGGCGTGGATGCGGCTGCGGGGGGCATGCGTGGGGGCGTACCGTGAAGGCGTGGTGCGCGGGCGGGGTGCCGCCTGGAGGGGTGTTCCTTTGATCCCGTAATGTGGCTTTTGGCGTCAGGGCAGTTGGCCGGACGCGGCCTCTTGGGGAAGGGACTCTTGGACTTGATGGAGCGCACCGTCGTCCGCTGTGCCGATGGGCACGTGTTCACCGCCGCCTCGTTTCCGATGCAGCAGGCCGAGCGACTCGGCCCCGGCCGGCTCCTGCGGTGTCCGCGCTGTGCGCGGCTCCGCAGTGTCGTGCCGGTGAGTCTTCAGAAGCGGTAGCGGCGGTAACGGCGAAGGCGCGCGGGGCGGCCGATTGTGGCCGTTCCGCGCGCCTTGCGTATCCTCGGGCCCGTGCTTCTCTCTGACAAGGACATCCGGGCCGAGATCGACGCCGGACGGGTGCGTATCGATCCCTACGACGACGCCATGGTGCAGCCGTCCAGCATCGACGTACGCCTCGACCGCTACTTCCGGGTGTTCGAGAACCACCGGTACCCCCACATCGACCCCTCCGTCGAGCAGGCGGACCTGACCCGGCTCGTGGAGCCGGAGGGGGACGAACCGTTCATCCTGCACCCCGGTGAGTTCGTGCTGGCCAGTACGTACGAGGTCATCACGCTCCCCGACGACCTCGCCTCGCGGCTGGAGGGGAAGAGCTCGCTGGGGCGGCTCGGGCTGGTGACGCACTCCACCGCCGGGTTCATCGACCCCGGGTTCTCCGGGCACGTGACCCTCGAACTCAGCAACCTCGCGACGCTCCCGATCAAGCTGTGGCCCGGTATGAAGATCGGGCAGCTGTGCATGTTCCGGCTCAGCTCGCCGGCCGAGCACCCGTACGGCAGCGAGCGGTACGGGTCGCGGTACCAGGGGCAGCGGGGGCCGACGGCCTCGCGGTCCTTCCTCAACTTCCACCGGACGCGGGTGTGAGCGGCATGCGGGAGAACCTGAGCTACGAGCAGTTCGGGGTGGCCGTGCGCGACCTCGCGCAGACGATCGCCGACGACGGGTACGAGCCCGATGTGGTGCTGAGCATCGCGCGCGGCGGAGTCTTCGTCGCGGGAGGGCTCGCGTACGCGCTGGACTGCAAGAACATCCACCTGGTGAACGTCGAGTTCTACACCGGGGTGGGGACGACTCTCGAGATGCCCGTCATGCTCGCGCCCGTGCCCAACGCCATCGACTTCACCGACAAGAAGGTGCTGATCGCGGACGACGTCGCCGACACCGGCAAGACGCTCAAGCTCGTGCGCGACTTCTGCCTCGACGCCGTCGCCGAGGTGCGCAGCGCCGTGATCTACGAGAAGACGCAGTCGCTGGTGAAGTGCGAGTACGTCTGGAAGCGCACCGACGAGTGGATCAACTTCCCGTGGAGCGTCCAGCAGCCGGTCGTCAGGCGGTCCGGGCAGGTTCTCGACGCCTGAGGGCGGCAAGACAAGAAAGAGGGGGCTCCCGGTGTCGGGAGCCCCCTTTTCCTGTGCGTCCGTGTCAGAACGTGCCCAGCTTCACGATCGACAGCAGGGCGACCAGCTGGATCGCCGAGGCGCCCAGGGCCTTCGGCCAGGGGAGGTCGTGGGAGCGGCTGACCATGATCGTGAGGAGGGCGCCGGCCGCCACCCAGGTGGCCCAGCCGAGGATCTGGACGAAGGAGGCGTCGCCGCCGGCGAACATGGCGAAGACCAGGCGGGGCGCGTCCGTGAGGGACATGATCAGCATGGAGAGGCCGACGGTGGGCTGCCAGGCGCCGTTGCCGCCGAGCTGGCGGGCCAGGGTGTGGGTGACCACGCCGAGGATGAAGGCGCTGAGCACCATCGCGACGGCCGTCGTCAGGACGATCGGGATCGCGTTCGAGAGGGTCGCGTTGATCGCGTCCTCGCGGGCGGTGTCGAAGCCGAAGACGGCGAGCAGGCCGTAGAGGAAGCCGACGATGAGGGCGGGGCCCCACATCGTGTAGTCGCGCATCTGGTGGAACGTCTGGGCGGGGGACAGGACGATGCCCTTGAGCAGGTCCTTCCAGCCCAGGCGGGGGCCGGCCGGGCCGGCGGGCGGGGCCGCGCCGGGGTGGTAGGCGTCGCCCTGGTGGTAGGGGTCCTCGTTGATCGAGAAGGCCTGGGTGTGCCCCGGGTTGTTGGCCGCGTACGGGTCGTGCGGGGCGCCCTGGGCGCCGTGCGGGTACGCGCCGTCGCCGAAGTACTCCGGCTCGCCGTGACCGCCGGGTCCGCCCGGTCCGCCCGGTCCGCCGTTCGTCTGCGGCCAGCCGCCGCCACCGCCACCGCCGTACGACGGCTGCTGCGGGTACGGCTGCGGTGCCTGCGGGTAGCCGTACGACGGCCCCTGCGGCGTCTGCTGCCCGTGCGGGGGGTGTTGCGGTCGCGCGTGAGGAGCGCCGTTGTTGTTCCGGCCGCGTCCGATCCTGAATCCAGCCACGTCCTCGAACGTACCTGGTCCCGGACGGCCGTGTGCCGGGCCCCGGCGTTCGGGCCCGGCTTTGCGGCCGAGCTGTGACATCCCCTAAGGGGACGTCAGGCGGGTCGTCCGTCCTCCGGAGGGTTCCGGGGCGGCCCGGTCCTACGGAGGACGGAGACCCGTGTCGGCCGGGGAGGGCGCCGCCGGACCCGGGCGGCGCTCAGCCGCCGAGGACCGAGCCGAGGTGGGGGGTGCCGGTGGCGGACACGCCCGTCGTGCCCGTGCCGAAGCTGAGGGAGCCGGTGGTGACCGGGCCGGCCGCCGAGCCGCGCAGGGACCAGACCGAGCCGTCGCCGGAGTTCTCGCCCGGCGCGGACACGGACAGGTCGGCGCGGCCGTCGCCGGTGTGGTCGGTGAGGACGACGCGGGTGCCGAAGAGGTCGCCGTCCTCGGAGGCGCCGGGGACGCCCGCGGTGTTCTGGGTGTAGTACTGGGCGCCCCCGGTGGTGAGGCCCGAGGCGGAGCCGTACAGGACGGTGACGGCGCCGGCCCCGTTGTTCTCGCCCGCGGCGCCGACGGCGAGGTCGGCGTAGCCGTCGCCGTCGACGTCACCGAGGGCGACGCCGCCGCCGAAGCGGTCGCCGGTCTCGGAGGCGCCGGGGACGCCCGCGGTGTCCTGGGTGAGGACGAGCGGGGCGCGGCCGGCGTCCAGGCCCTCCGGGCCGCCGTAGACCACCGTGACCCTGCCGCCCTTCGCGCCCCCGGCGTCGGCGGAGGTCTCCCGGTCGTTGCCGACGGCGAAGTCCGGGTGGCCGTCGCCGTCGATGTCGCCGGCCGCGGAGACGTACCCGGCCGGCATCCGCTGCAGCCAGTCCGTGTAGTTGCCGATCCGCAGGTCGGCCAGGGAGGTGGCCGCGTCGCCGGTGTGCTCGTCGCGGCTGTGCAGGGCCAGCGGGCCGCGGCCGTCGCCGGGGACGTCCGCGGAGGTGAGGTGGGTGACGCCGGGCGAGGAGGGGCCGTACTGCGAGCCGGAACCGCCGTTGTGCGCGCCGGTCTTGGTGATCGGCCCGTCCACGACGGACAGGGTGACCGGGCCGGTGGAGCCGACCGTGACGTCCGTGTCGCCGTCGTCGTCGAAGTCGCCCGTGGCGAAGGCCTGGCCGTAGTGGTCGTAGTCCGTGTCGAAGAAGCTGAAGAGGGAGCGGGCGCCGGACAGGCCGGACTTCGAGCCCCAGACGACGACGGCCGTGCCGCTGCTCGTGTCGCCGGTGACGTCCTCGCCGGGGACGCCGGCCAGGAGGTCGGCGTAGCCGTCGGCGTTCAGGTCGGCGGAGGCCACGGCGGCACCGAAGGCGTCGCCGGCCTCGGCGGCGCCGGGGATCCCGGCGGTGTTCTGGGTGATCAGGGTGCGGGCCGAGGTGTTCGGGCCGCCGGCGCCGCCGTACACGACGGAGACGGCGCCCGCCTTCGCGTGGCCGTCGACGGTGGCGTCCGGGGCGCCGACCGCGAGGTCGGTGCGGCCGTCGCCGTTGAAGTCGTACGGGACGGCGGCCGTGGCGGCGTGCGCGGCGGGGGCCGTGAGGGCGAGCGGGGTCAGGGTGGCCGCGGCGAGGGTGATCGCGGCGGTGCGCAGGCGCATGGGGGACCTCGGTGCGGCGGGCGGGAGCGGGCGGGGGGTCACTGGGCGATCGTCCAGGCGAAGTCGGCGCCGCCCTGGAGGGAGACACCGCGGGCGGAGAGGAACAGGGCGCCGGAGGTGGTGAGTCCGGAGGCGGTGCCGCGCATGACGGTGATGGCGCCGTAGCCGTTCTCGTAGCCGGCGCCGGTGACGAGGTCGGCCTTGCCGTTCTTGTCGAGGTCGACCAGGCGGACGGAGATGCCGAAGGCGTCGTTGGTCTCGTTCGCGCCGGGGACGCCCGCGGTGTCCTGGGAGTACTGCTTGGCGCCCTTGCCGGTCAGACCGGAGGCCGAGCCGTACAGGACGGTCACCGTGCCGGTGTCCGGCGTGGTGCCCAGGTCCTCGCCCTGGGCGCCGACCGCGATGTCGGCGTAGCCGTCGCCGTTGACGTCGCCCGCGCTCAGCGCGGAGCCGAACAGGTCGCCGTACTCGCCGCCGCCGGGCACGCCCTCCGTGTCCTGGTGGATCACGGTCGGCTTCTGGTCGGGGTCGGGTCCGTCCGGGCCGCCGTACCAGACGGTGATCTGCCCGCCCTTGTGGCCGTTGACCGAGTTGCCGTCGCTCGGGTCGCCGTAGTCGCCGAGGACGAGGTCGCCGTAGCCGTCCTTGTCGACGTCGGCGATCACGCCGTCGGAGCCGTCGGCGTGCGGCAGTTCGACGAGGGCGTAGTCGGACTCGGGGTGGGCGTCCCAGTTGTTCGGGTCGTGGCGGAAGTAGCTGATCTCGCCGGCCGGGTCGCCGTCGACGCCGAACGGGTAGACGCGCTCGTCCTTCCGGTCGCCGGTCAGGTCGCCCGCGAACACCTCGTAGGTGGAACCGAGTTCGCCGACGCCCTGGTGGCTCAGGGGGGCGCCGGTGCGGGTGAAGGGGCCGCTGTGGAGGTGGGTGTGGCTCTGGCCGGTGACGGTCACGTCCGTGTCGCCGTCGCCGTCGAAGTCGCCGGTGGCGATGCCGGAGGAGTAGCCGCCCCACTCGGCGAGGCCGGACGGCTGGGGCAGTCCCGAGCCGCCGGACAGGCCGGACTTGCCGCCCCAGACGACGGTGACCGAGCCGACGCCGTCGCGGTCGCCGATGGCCTCGTACTGGGAGCCGACGACGAGGTCGGAGTAGCCGTCGCGGTCCAGGTCGGCGGCGGCCAGGCTCTGGCCGAAGCGGTCGCCGCTCTCGGCCGCGCCCGGGATGCCGGTGGAGTTCTGGGTGATCACGGTCTTCTTCGCGGCGGAGACGCCGGAGGACGAGCCGTAGAGCACGACGACGGCGCCGGCGCTCTGCACGGAGCCCACGTCGGCGCTGGACGCGCCGATGGCGACGTCCCGGTATCCGTCGCCGTTGAAGTCGCCGGCCAGGCCGGAGGCGGCGGCGGCCGAGGGGGCCGACAGGGCGAGCAGGCCGCCGGTCAGGGCGACGGCGGTGGCGGTGGCCAGGGCGAGGCGCGCGGGGCGCTGGTGCATGCGGGGTTCTCCTGCGAGGGCCGGACGCGGGTGGCGTGCCGGAAGGACGAGAGGGAGGAGGGACGTGCCGTGGTGGTGCGGGTCGGCGTGCCGTGGTGGTGCGGACGCGGCGTGCGCGCGCGGCGCATGATCGAGAACCGTAGAGGTCCGGTGCGCGCGGTGCGCGGGATTTTCGTGTGCCGCGGGCCGGGACCGGCGGTGAGCGCCGGTCCCGGCCCGCGGCGGCGGCCGGAACGGTCAGCCGTGTCAGCCGTTGACGTGGAAGCCGAACATCGGGTAGCCCGCCGACGACAGGCCGACGGTGCCGAGGCCGATGCCGCGGCCGGTGGCGTTGATCTGCAGGCCGTCGGAGTTGAAGGTGACGGCGTAGCCGTTGGAGTCGTTCTCCCACGGCAGGCCGACGGTCAGGTCGGCCTTTCCGTCGCCGGTGACGTCGGAGAGGAGGACCTCGCCGCCGAAGCCGTCGCCCTTCTCGTTGCCGCCGGGGACGCCCGGGGTGTCCTGGTGCAGGGACTGGGAGCCGGTCTCCAGGAGGCCGGTGTCCCCGCCGTAGAGCACGGTGACCATGCCGGCGTCCTCGAACTCGCCCAGGTCCTCGCCCGGCGCGCCGATGACGAGGTCGTCGTGGCCGTCGCCGTTGATGTCGCCGAGGGAGACCTCGTAGCCGAAGTTGTCGCCGGTCTCGTTGCTGCCGGGCACGCCGGAGCTGTTCTGGTTGACGCGCTCGATGCCGTCGGGGCCGTACGACGTGCCGTAGACGACGTCCACCGACCCGCCCTTGGCGGTGCCCGGGGTCTCCGTGCTGGGGTCCCACGAGTTGCCGATGACGATGTCGCCGTAGCCGTCGTCGTTCACGTCGCCGATGTCGGAGATGACGCCGGCGGGGAGCTTCTGGGCGCCCGAGGCGGTGACTCCGGAGGAGGAGCCGGGCAGCCAGTAGTTGGCGTTGTACGAGTAGTCGCTCCCGCTGTCGCCCTCGAAGCCGTCGACGACCAGGTCGGTGCGGCCGTCGGCGTCGGTGTCGCCGGGGGTGAGGTTGAAGATGTCGGTGCCCGGGACCTTCAGGATGGGCGCGGTGATGGTGTAGCGGCCGCCGGTGGAGCCGGACTTGGTGAATCCGCCGCGGTAGACGTCGATCTTGTTGATGTCCGAGGCGATCGCGAGGTCGGCCTTGCCGTCGCCGTTGTAGTCGCCGGCGGCGACCACCTGGCCGAACCAGTCGTGGACGGAGCGGGTGGGGTCGGACACGGTGGTGCCGCCGGAGAGGCCGCCGGAGCCGCCCCACAGGATGACGACGGTGCCGCCGTTGGCGTCGGTGCCCGCGTCCTCGCCCGGGGCGCCCACGGCCAGGTCGGCGTAGCCGTCGCCGTTGAAGTCGCCGGGCGCGGTGTGGGCGCCGAACTGGTCGTCCTTCTCGGCGGCGCCGGGGACGCCCGCGCTGTCCTGGGTGAGGGTCTGGATCTTGCCCGCGCCGGCGCCCTGGGGGGAACCGTAGAGGACCGTCACCGCACCGGCGCTGCCCTTGCCGCCCACGGAGGCGAGGGGGGCGGTGACGGCGACGTCCCGGTAGCCGTCGCCGTTGAAGTCGCTGTCGATGCCCGAGGGGGCGGCGGACGCGGGGCCGGCCAGGGCGACCAGCAGGCCGCCGGTGAGGGCGGCCGCGGTGGCGGTCGCGAGAGCGGTGCGGAGGTTCTTGTGCAAGGAGGTCTCCTGCCGGTGTGCGGGACGGTCGCCGGGAACGGTCGTCCACGGGTCATGGGGCGCCGTGTTGCCCGTGTTTCGCCCTGAGTTGTCCTGAGGTTCACGGGTGATCGCCGATCAGGAGACCTTCGAGCGGACCCGAGGGTTGTACGTGAACATGACGGAATGGAGAAATGAGGGAACGGTGAAGCCGGGGCGGGTGCGGAGCGGATCCGGTGGCCGCTGGACGCTGCTGCCCGAAGGGCCGAAGAACCCGGCCCCGGCGATTGCCACCTGCTTCTTCGGGCCGGCGCCGGCCCGGTCGGCCGACGGGCGAAGCCGGGCGCGGTCCAGATGACCGAGGACGGCCGGAAAGGGCGTGAAGCCCGTCCCGTACGGCAGCGCCCCGTCGCCGGCCGGAGCCGGGACGGGGCGCTGAAGGGTGCGGGGCGGGACCGGAGGGAACCGGTCGCCCCGGGACGGGTTACTTCACCGGCTCCGGTTCCGGAGCGCTCTCGCTCTCCTCGTCGCCCGCCGGGCCGGCCGGGGTCTTGACGGACTCCAGCAGGAGCTGGGCGACGTCGACGACCTGGATGGACTCCTTGGCCTTCCCGTCGTTCTTCTTGCCGTTGACCGAGTCGGTCAGCATGACCAGGCAGAACGGGCAGGCGGTGGAGACGATGTCCGGGTTGAGGGAGAGGGCCTCGTCGACGCGCTCGTTGTTGATGCGCTTGCCGATCCGCTCCTCCATCCACATCCGGGCGCCGCCGGCGCCGCAGCAGAAGCCGCGCTCCTTGTGGCGGTGCATCTCCTCGTTGCGCAGGCCCGGGACCTTGCCGATGATCTCGCGCGGGGGCGTGTAGATCTTGTTGTGGCGGCCCAGGTAGCACGGGTCGTGGTAGGTGATGAGGCCCTCGACCGGGGTGACCGGGATCAGCCTGCCCTCGTCGACCAGGTGCTGGAGGAGCTGGGTGTGGTGGATGACCTCGTAGTCGCCGCCGAGCTGCGGGTACTCGTTGCCGAGGGTGTTGAGGCAGTGCGGGCAGGTGGCGACGATCTTCTTCGCCGACTTGGGCTTGGCGGACTCGGGCGTGACCTTGCCGTCGTCGTCCATCTCCTCGCCGAAGGCGGCGTTGAGGGACATGACGTTCTCCATGCCGAGCTCCTGGAACAGCGGCTCGTTGCCGAGGCGCCGCGCGGAGTCACCGGTGCACTTCTCGTCGCCGCCCATGATCGCGAACTTGACGCCCGCGATGTGGAGGAGTTCCGCGAAGGCCTTGGTGGTCTTCTTGGCGCGGTCCTCCAGGGCGCCGGCGCAGCCGACCCAGTACAGGTACTCGACCTCGGAGAGGTCCTCGATGTCCTTGCCGACGACCGGGACCTCGAAGTCGACCTCCTTGGTCCACTCCAGGCGCTGCTTCTTCGCCAGGCCCCAGGGGTTGCCCTTCTTCTCCAGGTTCTTGAGCATCGTGCCCGCCTCGGACGGGAACGCGGACTCGATCATGACCTGGTAGCGGCGCATGTCGACGATGTGGTCGACGTGCTCGATGTCGACGGGGCACTGCTCGACGCAGGCGCCGCAGGTGGTGCAGGACCACAGGACGTCGGGGTCGATGACGCCGTTCTCCTCGGCGGTGCCGATCAGCGGGCGCTCGGCCTCCGCCAGTGCCGCCGCGGGCACGCCCGCGAGCTGCTCCTCGGACGCCTTCTCCTCGCCCTCCATGGTCTTGCCGCCGCCGGCCAGCAGGTACGGGGCCTTGGCGTGCGCGTGGTCGCGCAGGGACATGATCAGGAGCTTGGGGGAGAGGGGCTTGCCGGTGTTCCAGGCGGGGCACTGCGACTGGCAGCGGCCGCACTCGGTGCAGGTGGAGAAGTCCAGCAGGCCCTTCCAGGAGAACTGCTCGACCTGGGAGACGCCGAAGACGTCGTCGTCACCGGGGTCGGTGAAGTCGATCGGCTTGCCGCCGGACGTCATCGGCTGGAGGGCGCCCAGGGCGGTCCCGCCGGTGGCCTCGCGCTTGAACCAGATGTTCGGGAAGGCGAGGAAGCGGTGCCAGGCCACACCCATGTTGGTGTTGAGCGAGACCACGATCATCCAGATGAACGAGGTCCCGATCTTGATCATGGCGACCAGGTAGACCAGGTTCTGCAGCGCGGCGACGCTCAGCCCCTTGAAAGCCAGGACCAGCGGGTACGACGCGAAGTACGCGGCCTCGTAGTGGTCCACGTGGTGCAGCGCGCCCTCCAGGCCGCGCAGCACGTAGATCGCCAGGCCGATGGTGAGGATGACGTACTCGACGAAGTACGCCTGGCCCGCCTTGGAACCCGCGAAGCGGGACTTGCGGCCGGGGCGGGACGGCAGGCTCAGCAGGCGGATCACGATGAGCACGGCGATGCCGAGCACGGTCATCACGCCGATGAACTCGATGTACAGCTCGAACGGCAGGAAGCCGCCGATGACCGGCAGCACCCAGTCGGCCTCGAAGAGCTGGCCGAACGCCTGGGCGAGGGTCGGCGGCAGGGTCAGGAAGCCGACGGCGACGAACCAGTGGGCGATGCCGACGACACCCCACCGGTTCATGCGGGTGTGGCCGAGGAACTCCCGCACCAGGGTCACACTGCGCTGGTAGGGATTGTCGGTCCGGGCGCCGGCCGGGACCGGCTGGCCCAGTTTGAAGTACCGGACGAACTGGCCGATCGCGCGTGCGAGCAGCGCGACGCCGACCACGGTCAGGACCAGCGACACGATGATCGCGGCGAGTTGCATGGGGGCTCCTCGGGCCTGCGAGGGTTTTCGGGGAGGAAATTTCCGGGCTTCCGCGGGGGCTCCACTACGGCTTCCCCGAGATTACTAAGCGGTAACTTATGCAGTCCGTTCGAGATTACCCCCATCTCCGGTCGCACTGTAGCCGGGCACGGGGTGATCTGAATCGCTCAGGGTCGCCTGTGGCGGCACCTCCGGGGCATCCCGGATGGCGTCCGGGATCCGATCGTGTTATTCACGCTAAATCGGTCCATACGCCCCTAACTTATATCCGTGCTCTACGGGATCGCCGCCGCCGCCACCTCCCTGCTGCTCTCCGCCCTCCTCGCGGAACTGCTGCGGGTCCCCGCCCTGCGCCTGGGAATCGTGGACCGCAGACGCCGTCTGGCGCTGCCGCTGTCCGGGGGAACGGCCGTCGTGCTCGCGACCGTGCTGGTGGCGGGGCTCGGCGACCGGGCGGGGTACGCCCCGCTCGGTACCGGGATCGGGCGGCTGCTGGCCGCCGGGGCCTGGATCGGCGTCCTCGGGCTGGCCGCCGACGTGTGGCGGCTGCGGTGGTGGGTCCCGCTCGCCGGTACGGCCGTGGCGGCGGCGCTCGTCGTGCCGTACGCGGAGACCGGGGTGGTGCGGGGGGTGCTCGCCGTGGGGTGGGTCGTGGCGGTCACCGCCGCGTTCCGGGGGCTCGACCACGCCGACGGGCTGGCCGGCACCGTGGGGGCGGTGACCGCGTTCGGGGTGGCGGCCTGCGCGGCGGCCGAGCTGATGGACGGGATCGCGGTCCTGCTGGGCGTGCTGGCCGCCGCGCTCGCCGGGTTCCTGCTGCACAACTGGCATCCCGCGCGGGCCGGCCTCGGGGCCGGCGGCTCGCTGTTCACGGGGTTCGTGGTGGCCTCGGCGGCGGTGTTCGTGCGGGCCGGGCAGGGAATCGGGACCGGTGCCGGGGTGTTGTTCGCCCTGACGGCCGTGGTGTGCGCCGACGCCGTCCTGGTGGTCCTCGCGCGGCGGCTGTCCCGGTGGCCGCTGACCCGCGGCCGGCCGGACCACCTCGGGCACCGGCTGCGGCGGCTCGGGCTCGCCCCCCGCGCGGTGACCGTCCTGCTCGGCGCCGGCGCGCTGGGCGGGGTGCTGGTGGGGGTGGGCGTGCACACCGGACGGGTGTCCGGGGGTGCGGTGGTGTGGGTGGCGGCGGTCGCCGCGGTGGTCGTCCTCGCGCTCGTACGCCTTCCCATCACCCCTGTTTTCCGTCCCCGTCAACGATCTGCCGAGGTGTCACCGCAGGTCAGCGAGCGGTTGCGCGTAAGGAACGGATAAGAGTTGAGCCTGCTCGACTCAGCTCTGTTGACCCGGCGCCGGGTGTCATGCATGCTTGAGTCCGTTCCACTCAAGTCAGCTGGAGGAATCGAAATGGCACGTGCGGTCGGCATCGACCTGGGCACGACTAACTCCGTCGTCAGCGTTCTGGAGGGCGGCGAGCCCACCGTCATCACCAACGCCGAGGGCGCCAGGACCACGCCGTCCGTCGTCGCCTTCGCCAAGAACGGTGAGGTGCTGGTCGGCGAGGTGGCCAAGCGTCAGGCGGTCACCAACGTCGACAGGACCATCCGGTCGGTCAAGCGCCACATGGGCACCGACTGGAAGATCGAGCTCGACGGGAAGCCCTTCAACCCGCAGCAGATCAGCGCCTTCGTGCTGCAGAAGCTGAAGCGCGACGCCGAGGCGTACCTGGGCGAGAAGGTCACGGACGCGGTCATCACCGTCCCGGCGTACTTCAACGACGCCGAGCGCCAGGCGACCAAGGAGGCCGGCGAGATCGCCGGTCTGAACGTGCTGCGCATCGTCAACGAGCCGACGGCCGCCGCCCTGGCGTACGGCCTCGACAAGGACGACCAGACCATCCTCGTCTTCGACCTCGGTGGCGGTACCTTCGACGTCTCCCTGCTGGAGATCGGCGACGGTGTCGTCGAGGTGAAGGCCACCAACGGTGACAACAACCTCGGTGGTGACGACTGGGACCAGCGCGTCGTCGACTACCTGGTCAAGCAGTTCCAGTCGGGCCACGGCGTGGACCTCGGCAAGGACAAGATGGCGCTGCAGCGTCTGCGCGAGGCCGCCGAGAAGGCGAAGATCGAGCTGTCCTCGTCCACCGAGACCTCGATCAACCTCCCCTACATCACCGCGTCCGCCGAGGGCCCCCTGCACCTCGACGAGAAGCTGACCCGCGCCCAGTTCCAGCAGCTGACCGCGGACCTGCTCGAGCGCTGCAAGACGCCGTTCCACAACGTCATCAAGGACGCCGGCATCCAGCTCAGCGAGATCGACCACGTCGTCCTCGTCGGCGGCTCCACCCGCATGCCCGCCGTCGCCGAGCTCGTCAAGGAGATGACCGGCGGCAAGGAGGCCAACAAGGGCGTCAACCCGGACGAGGTCGTCTCGATCGGTGCCGCGCTCCAGGCCGGTGTCCTCAAGGGCGAGGTCAAGGACGTCCTGCTGCTCGACGTCACCCCGCTGTCCCTCGGCATCGAGACCAAGGGCGGCATCATGACCAAGCTGATCGAGCGCAACACCACGATCCCGACGAAGCGCTCCGAGATCTTCACCACGGCCGAGGACAACCAGCCGTCGGTGCAGATCCAGGTCTACCAGGGCGAGCGCGAGATCGCGGCGTACAACAAGAAGCTCGGCATGTTCGAGCTGACCGGTCTGCCCCCGGCGCCGCGCGGCGTCCCGCAGATCGAGGTCTCCTTCGACATCGACGCCAACGGCATCATGCACGTCACGGCGAAGGACCTCGGCACCGGCAAGGAGCAGAAGATGACCGTCACCGGCGGCTCCTCGCTGCCGAAGGACGAGGTCGACCGGATGCGCCAGGAGGCCGAGAAGTACGCGGAGGAGGACCACGCCCGCCGCGAGGCCGCCGAGTCCCGCAACCAGGGCGAGCAGCTCGTCTACCAGACCGAGAAGTTCCTCGCCGACAACGCGGACAAGGTTCCCGGTGACGTCAAGACCGAGGTCGAGACGGCCGTCGCCGAGCTGAAGGAGAAGCTCAAGGGCGACGACTCCGCCGAGATCCGCACCGCCACGGAGAAGGTCGCCGCCGTCTCCCAGAAGCTGGGCCAGGCCATGTACGCCGACGCCCAGGCCGGGCAGGCCGCCGGCGGCGCGTCCGCCGGTGCCGGTGAGGCCAGGGCCGACGACGACGTCGTCGACGCCGAGATCGTCGACGAGGACCGCAAGGACGGTGCGGCGTGACCGAGGAGACCCCGGGCTTCGACGAGCAGTCGCAGCAGCCCGACGTCCCCTCCGACGAAGCCGAGCCGAAGGCCGCCGCCCAGCCCTCCGCGGAGGAGGCGGCGGCCCCGGCCGGGGACACGGGCCAGGAAGCGGCACTGGTGGCCCAGCTGGACCAGGCGCGCACGGCGCTCAGCGAGCGCACGGCGGACCTCCAGCGCCTCCAGGCCGAGTTCCAGAACTACCGCCGCCGGGTCGAGCGCGACCGGATCGCCGTGAAGGAGATCGCCGTGGCGAACCTCCTGAGCGAGCTGCTCCCCGTGCTCGACGACGTCGGCCGCGCGCGGGAGCACGGCGAGCTGGTCGGCGGCTTCAAGTCCGTCGCGGAGTCGCTGGAGACGATCATCGCCAAGATGGGCCTCCAGCAGTTCGGCAAGGAGGGCGAGCCCTTCGACCCGACGATCCACGAGGCGCTGATGCACAGCTACGCGCCGGACGTCACCGAGACGACGTGCGTGGCGATTCTGCAGCCGGGGTACCGGATCGGCGAGCGCACCATCCGCCCCGCGCGGGTGGCCGTCGCCGAGCCGCAGCCCGGCGCGCAGACGGTCAAGTCGGACGAGGAGAGCACCGAGGCGCAGGCCGACTCGGAGAACAAGGAGAGCGGTGGCCCGGAGGAGGGCTGACGCAGGAGCTGACGCAGGGAAGGAGGGACGTCGGGGATGAGCACCAAGGACTTCATCGAGAAGGACTTCTACAAGGTCCTCGGCGTCCCCAAGGACGCCACCGAGGCCGAGATCAAGAAGGCGTACCGGAAGCTCGCCCGCGAGTTCCACCCGGACGCCAACAAGGGCAACGCCAAGGCGGAGGAGCGGTTCAAGGAGATCTCCGAGGCGAACGACGTCCTCGGCGACCCCAAGAAGCGCAAGGAGTACGACGAGGCGCGCGCGTTCTTCGGCAGCGGAGGCTTCCGCCCGGGGCCGGGCGCGGGCGGCGGCTCCTTCAACTTCGACCTGGGTGACCTCTTCGGGGGTCAGGCCGGCGGCCAGCAGGCGGGCGGCTTCGGCGGCGGCCTCGGTGACGTCTTCGGGGGCCTGTTCAACCGCGGCGGCGCGGGTACCGGTACGCGCACCCAGCCGCGGCGCGGCCAGGACATCGAGTCCGAGGTGACGCTCAGCTTCACCGAGGCGATCGAGGGCGCGACCGTCCCGTTGCGGATGTCGTCGCAGGCGCCCTGCAAGGCGTGTTCGGGCACCGGTGACAAGAACGGCACACCGCGCGTGTGCCCGACCTGCGTCGGCACCGGCCAGGTGGCGCGGGGCTCCGGCGGCGGTTTCTCGCTCACCGACCCGTGCCCCGACTGCAAGGGCCGCGGTCTGATCGCGGAGGAGCCCTGCGAGATCTGCAAGGGCAGCGGCCGGGCCAAGTCCTCGCGGACCATGCAGGTGCGCATCCCCGCGGGCGTCAGCGACGGCCAGCGGATCCGGCTGCGCGGCAAGGGCGCGCCGGGCGAGCGCGGCGGCCCCGCCGGCGATCTGTACGTCGTCGTGCACGTCGGCGCGCACCCGGTGTTCGGCCGCAAGGGCGACAACCTCACCGTCACGGTCCCGGTGACGTATCCCGAGGCCGCCCTCGGGGGCGAGGTCCGGGTCCCGACGCTGGGCGGTCCGCCGGTCACGCTGAAGCTGCCGCCGGGCACGCCCAACGGGCGCACCATGCGGGCGCGGGGCAAGGGCGCGGTCCGCAAGGACGGCACCCGCGGCGATCTGCTGGTCACCGTGGAGGTGAGTGTTCCCAAGGACGTGTCGGGGAAGGCTCGTGACGCGCTGGAGGCGTATCGCGAGGCGACCGCGGACGACGATCCGCGGGCGGAGCTGTTCCAGGCCGCGAAGGGAGCTTGATTTCAGATGGACGGCCGTCGACGCAATCCGTATGAACTGACCCAGGACACCCCGGTCTACGTCATTTCGGTGGCGGCCCAGCTTTCCGGCCTGCACCCGCAGACGCTGCGGCAGTACGACCGGCTGGGTCTCGTGTCGCCGGACCGCACGGCCGGCCGGGGCCGCCGTTACTCGGCCCGTGACATCGAACTGCTCCGTCAGGTGCAGCAGCTGTCGCAGGACGAGGGCATCAACCTGGCCGGAATCAAGCGCATCATCGAACTGGAGAACCAGGTCGCCGCCCTCCAGGCCCGCGCGGCCGAACTGGAGAACGCCCTGGACGGGGCGGCCGCGGCGATGCGTCAGCGCGAGGCCGCGGTGCACGCCTCGTACCGCCGTGACCTGGTGCCCTACCAGGAGGTGCAGCAGACCAGCGCGCTGGTGGTGTGGCGGCCCAAGCGGCAGCAGCCGGACTGAGGCGCCGGCCCGGAGCGCCGCGGGAGGCCCGGAGGTTCACCGAACCTCCGGGCCTCCCGGCTTAAGCACAGGTGCGTGTGTGACTATCGTATGGCTGCGTGTCCAGATGATTCCCGCCGGACGTCCGCAGGTCTCTCACGAGTTCGGCGCACCGTGCCGTGTTTATTTCGTTAAGTGGCCGACCTTGACTCCGGCGGGGGCTGAAGCGTTGGCTTTTCAGTCACATGGGCCGCAAAGCTGAGCCCACGTCCGAAACGCACCTGAAGTGAGCCCTCGCATGCGTCGTATCGCCATATCCGTGGCCGCCACCGCCATGTCCGTCACGCTCGTCGGATGCGGCGTGCTCAACGCGACGGGGAGCAGCGACGACGCGAGCCCGACCAAGGGCGAGGACATCACCGTCGGACTGCTGCTCCCGGAGAAGGCCAACACCCGGTACGAGCAGTTCGACTACCCCATCTTCAAGACGAAGGTGGAGTCGCTCACCAACAAGAAGGGCAAGGTCGAGTACGCCAACGCCGAGGCGGACGCCGGCAAGCAGGCCGAGCAGATGCAGCAGATGATCGACGACAAGGTCGACGTCATCGTGCTGGACGCGGTCGACTCGCACGCCATCGCCGACAGCGTGCAGAAGGCCGACGACGCGGGCATCCCCGTCATCGCCTACGACCGGCTCGCCGAGGGCCCGATCGACGCGTACATCTCCTTCGACAACGAGCTGGTCGGCGAGGTGCAGGGCCGTTCCCTGCTGGAGTCGCTCGGGGAACCCGGCATCACCGACAAGATCGTGATGATGAACGGCTCGTCGACCGACCCCAACGCCAAGCAGTTCAAGGCGGGTGCGCTCTCCGAGCTCAAGGGCAAGGTGACGATCGCCAAGTCCTACGACACCAAGGACTGGAAGCCGGAGAACGCCCAGGCCAACATGGCCGAGGCGATCGACGCGATCGGCGCGGGCGACATCGAGGCGGTCTACTCCGCCAACGACGGCATGGCGGGCGGCATCGTCAAGGCGCTCAAGGCCGCCGGCGTGACCGAGCTGCCCCCGATCACCGGCCAGGACGCCGAACTCGCGGCGGTGCAGCGCATCCTCGCCGACGAGCAGTACATGAGCGTGTACAAGTCCTACCCGGACGAGGCCGAGAACGCCGCCGAGATGGCCGTGGCGAAGGTCCAGGGCAAGGACATCCAGTTCGACGCGCTGACCCGCGAGCGGGTGGACAGCCCCACCGTCAAGGACATCCCGGCGCAGCTCGTGCCCGTGGTCGCGCTGACCAAGGACAACATCGAGGACACCGTGGTCGCCGACGGGATCTACGACGTCTCGGACATCTGCACCGCGGAGTTCGCGGCGGCCTGCGAGGCGATCAAGCTGAAGTAGCCGCCCCTCCCGTCGATATCCGGCCACCCACCGGCCCTCCGGCCGGTGCCGGACCTCGGGTCCGGCGCCGGGATCAGGCCGGGCTCGCGGGCCCTGGCACCGTGCCTCGTCGTGTTGTCGTCGGTTGCCAGGGCTCCGCCCTGGCGCCCTCCTCCGCCTTGCGACGCACGGCACCAGACCCCGCTCCCTGATCCGGCCTGATCCCGGCTCCGGACCCTGCCCGTGTTGCACAGCCGGTTCCGGCCGCGCATAGTTGCGCTGCGGAAAGTGGCTGAACCGGGGGTGGGATGGGCGATGGCCGGGCACGGGACGGACGGGCATCCACACGGTGCTGACCGACTGTGCGAGGCCGGGGATCGCGTGTATTCCCGGGCCGTACGGCGCGGACGGCTGCCGCGCCGGGACGCGGAGCCGGTGCCCTGCCTGCTGGAACTGGCCCTGCTGCACCCCGATCCCGACGACATGGACTGGCTCGTCCCCACCCCTCCGCAGGAGGTCATGACCCGGCTGCTGCGCGGGATGTACGACGAGGTGAACGCGAGCCGGCGCCGGGTCGGGTCGGCCGTCGAGGCCTTCGAGCGGTACGCCGGTCTGGGCCACCGGACGCCCGCCTCACCGACGGCGGCGGAGGGCCCGGCGATCCGGGTGCTGGACGGGCTCGCCCGCATCCAGGCGGCGATGGACGAGGCGACCCAGGCGTGCACCACCGAGGTGCTCACCGTCCAGCCGGGCGGCATCCGGCGCGAGGCGGAGCTGTCCGAGGGCCTGCACCGGGCGACGGCGCTGCGCGGCCGGGGCGTGCGCATGCGGGACCTGTACACGCACGTCGCCCGGCACGGGCACGGACTGCTCCGCTACCTGGAGCTGATGGGCGACGCGGTGGAGGCGCGCACCCTGGACGAGGTGATCGAGCGGCTGATCCTCTTCGACCGCACGGTCGCCTTCATCCCCGCCAACGCCGAGCGCACCATGGCGCTGGAGCTGCGCCACCCGGCGCTGGTGGAGTACCTGGGCACGGTCTTCGACCGGCTGTGGCGGCTCGCCATCCCGCTGACCGCCCCGCTGCCCGACACCGGCATCGAGGGCATCTCGCACCGGGAGCAGTCCATCGCGGCCCTGCTCGCGGAGGGCCATCAGGACGCGGTGATCGCGGAACGCCTCGGCATCAGTGTGCGGACCTGCCGGGCCCACATCGCCCGCCTGTCGGAGACGTTGGGCGCGGCCAGCCGTACGCAGCTCGGCGTCCGCATCGCCCAGGCCGGCCTGGACGGCTTCCGGCGCCCCGCCGTCACCGCGGTGCACCCTCCTGGTTGAGGATCCCGGACTCCGCGATGAGGTAGCCGAGCTGGGCCCGGCTGCCGCTGCCGAGGGTGGCGGCGAGTTTGGCGATGTGGGCGCGGCACGTCCGTACGTTCATGCCGAGGCGGCGGGCGATGGCCTCGTCCACGTGGCCCTCCACCAGGAGCTTGGCGATGGAGTGCTGTATCTCCGGTATGCCGTCGGGCGCGGTCTCGTAGGGGGTGCCGGCGGTCAGCGGGACCGCGCGGCTCCACATGAACTCGAAGACCTTGCTCAGATAGCGGACGAGGCCGGTGTGCCGCAGCTCCAGGGCGACCTGGCGGTCGTCGCGCACGGGGATGAAGGCGACCGTCTCGTCGCAGATGATGAGGCGCTCCACCAGCTCGTCGATGGTGCGGTACTCCGCCCTGCCGTTGGCGAACTGCTCGACGTAGGAGAGGCGCTCGGGGTTGAACCGGGCGGTGTGCTGGTAGAGGGTGCGTATGCGCACACCGCGTTCGACGAGCAGCCGGTCGCGCTCGAACCCCTGCAGCAGGCTGCGTTCGGGCCGGTGTCCGCTCGGCTGGACGGTGAGCATCTCCGTCCGGCACTGGGAGGTGGCCAGGTCCAGCGCGCTGTTGATGCGGTCGTTGCCCTCGAGCACGGTGATCGAGTGGGTGGGCGCGATCTCCTGGACGCTCAGGGACATGAACGGCTCGAAAGTGTCGGCGAGTTCTATCGACAGGCGCCGGCGTTCGGTGATCTCGCGTTCCAGGGGGTTCAGCCGCTGGGAGAGCGCGACGGAGGGAAGCACCGGACGCAGCCACTGGGCGTCGTCGGGATCGGGATGAAGGAGGGCGAAGTCCATCAAGCAGGGTGCGGGTTCCACGTCGGCGCGGGCGATACGTCCCGCGCGGAGGGCATTCGCGTACAGTCGCACCCCCTCCTCGCACAGCTCGGTCACCGTGTGAGGATGTACCGCCTTGGTCTGTTTTGTTCCCAAATCTCCACCCCACAGGGTCCTGAACATGCAGGAACATGATGCACCGATCGTGTGGCCATGATGTGCCCGAATGAGCCATCGTCGTACTGGACGGGGGACAGAGGGGACCTTCAAGTGAGGACGAAGCCGACTATGAGTAAGAAAATGCTTCGCTCGGTGCTTGTCGCCGCCTTCTCCGTCGGTGTGGCCTTCGGGATAGCGGGCGGCCTCTCCGAGACGAAGGCGGACGTCAGGGCGGACAGTGTGTGGCCGCCGATCATCGCGCCGATCGTCGCGGAGAACGCGGTCATGGCCGACAGCGTGTGGGCCGGCCCCGCTCTTACGGATGACAGCGTGTGGGCTTGACATGACTACTCCACCCGACGACCGCTCCTTCCGCCGGGAGATGGCGACCGCCTACCGGTCCGGATGGCACTTCATCGATCTGGTCACCGCCATCCCCCACAGTGGTGACTCGTTGATGGTGACCGTCTTCGGTGAGCCGGTCGTCGTCACCCGCGACGAGGACGGGGACGTACGGGCGTACCGGTGCCTGCGGCGACCCAGGGGGGCGCCGAAGCCCGTGCGGTGTGCCATCCGGTACGGAATGATCTTTGTGAACCTGGACCAGCGGGACCATCGGCAGGCGGAGTCGGACTCCCCCGTCCCCCGGACCATCTCGGCCACCCCCCGCAGTGCCTGACGCGATTCCCCCGTCGTAAAAGATCGCGCAGGTGCTTCCCCCCGCAGCGGCGTCACCGTGACCTGAACACGGTGACGCCGCTGCAGTTTTCCAGGACATTTCCGGGTATCGACCCGATCGAGTGATGGCCAAAAGCCATCGCTCGGCGTACGAACCGCGGGGAACCCCTCATCCCCGCCCCATCGCGCGCGTGAGCGCGATCTCGATGACCACCCGCGACGGATTCGGCCGCGGCGTCCGCCCGTAGCGCTCCGCGTACCGCCGCTCCGCCTCGGCGACCCGCTCCCGCTCCGCACGGACCACCGCCCGCCCCTCCAGCGTCGCCCACCGCCGGCCGTCCACCTGGCACACCGCGACGAGCGCGCCTTCGTCCCCCGCGGCCCGCACGTGCCGCACCTTCGCGCTGGACCCGTTCGCGACCACCCGGGCCAGGCGCGCCCCCGGGTCGTACGTCACCGCGACGGGCACCACGTGCGGGGTGCCGTCCGGACGGAGGGTGGTCAGTGTGCACAGGTGCTTCTCGCGCCAGAAGCTGAGATACGGCGTGTCCGGATCGCCCGGATCCACCGAGTACGAGGTGGCCATGGACCGGAACTTAGTCCCCGCCGCACTCCCGTCCACCACCTTGAGTGGAATAGACTCAAGTTTGTGTACGCTGACCGAGTCAGCCGCGAAGGCCGCTGAAGGGTCACCGCAAGGAGGAGAACGGACACGTGGACGCCGAGCTGACCAACCGGAGCCGGGAAGCGATCCAGGCCGCGGGCAACCGGGCCGTGACCGAGGGGCACCCCGACCTCACCCCCGCCCACCTGCTGCTCTCCCTGCTCACCGGGCAGGAGAACGAGAACATCACGGACCTGCTCGCCGCGGTCGACGCCGACCAGGCCGCCGTACGCTCCGGGGCCGAGCGCGTCCTCGCCGGCCTGCCGAGCGTCACCGGGTCCACCGTCGCACCGCCCCAGCCCAACCGTGAACTGCTCGCCGTCATCGCGGACGCCCAGTCCCGCGCCCGCGACCTCGGCGACGAATACCTCTCCACCGAACACCTCCTCATCGGCATCGCCGCCAAGGGCGGAGCCGCCGGCGAGGTCCTCACCCGGCAGGGCGCCACCGCCAAGAAGCTCCAGGACGCCTTCCAGAAGGCCCGCGGAGCCCGCCGCGTGACCACCGCCGACCCCGAGGGCCAGTACAAGGCCCTGGAGAAGTTCGGCACCGACCTGACCGCCTCCGCCCGTGAGGGCAGGCTCGACCCCGTCATCGGACGCGACCAGGAGATCCGGCGCGTCGTCCAGGTGCTGTCCCGCCGCACCAAGAACAACCCGGTGCTGATCGGCGAGCCCGGCGTCGGCAAGACCGCCGTCGTCGAGGGCCTCGCCCAGCGCATCGTCAAGGGCGACGTCCCCGAGTCGCTGAAGAACAAGCGGCTCGTCGCCCTCGACCTCGGCGCCATGGTCGCCGGCGCCAAGTACCGCGGCGAGTTCGAGGAACGCCTCAAGACCGTCCTCGCCGAGATCAAGGACTCCGACGGCCAGGTCATCACCTTCATCGACGAACTCCACACCGTCGTCGGCGCCGGCGCCGGCGGCGACTCCGCCATGGACGCCGGCAACATGCTCAAGCCCATGCTCGCCCGCGGCGAACTCCGCATGGTCGGCGCCACCACCCTCGACGAGTACCGCGAACGCATCGAGAAGGACCCGGCCCTGGAGCGCCGCTTCCAGCAGGTGCTGGTCTCCGAGCCGACCGTCGAGGACTCCATCGCCATCCTCCGCGGACTCAAGGGCCGCTACGAGGCCCACCACAAGGTCCAGATCGCCGACAGCGCCCTCGTCGCCGCCGCCACCCTCTCCGACCGCTACATCACCTCCCGCTTCCTCCCCGACAAGGCCATCGACCTCGTCGACGAGGCCGCCAGCCGCCTCCGCATGGAGATCGACTCCTCACCCGTCGAGATCGACGAACTCCAGCGCGCCGTCGACCGCCTGCGCATGGAGGAACTCGCCCTCGGCAAGGAGACCGACGCCGCCTCCCTCGAACGCCTGGAGCGCCTGCGCCGCGACCTCGCCGACAAGGAGGAGGAACTGCGCGGCCTCAACGCCCGCTGGGAGAAGGAGAAGCAGTCCCTCAACCGCGTCGGCGAACTGAAGGAGAAGCTCGACGAACTCCGCGGCCAGGCCGAACGCGCCCAGCGCGACGGCGACTTCGACACCGCCTCCAAACTCCTCTACGGCGAGATCCCGGCCGTGGAACGCGACCTGGAAGCCGCCTCCGAGGCCGAGGAGGAGGCCGCCCAGGACACCATGGTCAAGGAGGAGGTCGGCGCCGACGACATCGCCGACGTCGTCGCCTCCTGGACCGGCATCCCCGCCGGCCGCCTCATGGAGGGCGAGACCCAGAAGCTGCTCCGCATGGAGGACGAACTCGGCAAGCGCCTCATCGGCCAGACCGAGGCCGTACGCGCGGTGAGCGACGCCGTACGGCGCTCCCGCGCCGGCATCGCCGACCCCGACCGCCCCACCGGCTCCTTCCTCTTCCTCGGCCCGACGGGCGTCGGCAAGACCGAGCTGGCGAAGGCCCTCGCCGACTTCCTCTTCGACGACGAGCGGGCCATGGTCCGCATCGACATGTCGGAGTACGGCGAGAAGCACTCCGTCGCCCGCCTCGTCGGCGCGCCCCCCGGCTACATCGGCTACGAGGAGGGCGGCCAGCTCACCGAGGCCGTCCGCCGCCGCCCCTACAGCGTCGTCCTCCTCGACGAGGTCGAGAAGGCCCACCCCGAGGTCTTCGACATCCTGCTCCAGGTCCTCGACGACGGCCGCCTCACCGACGGCCAGGGCCGCACGGTGGACTTCCGCAACACCATCCTCGTCCTGACGTCCAACCTGGGCAGCCAGTACCTGGTCGACCCGATGACCACCGAGGCGGAGAAGAAGGAACAGGTCCTGGAGGTGGTCCGGACCTCCTTCAAGCCCGAGTTCCTCAACCGCCTCGACGACCTGGTCGTCTTCTCGGCCCTCACCAAGCCCGAACTGGCACGCATCGCGAGGCTCCAGCTCGAGTCCCTCTCCCGCCGCCTCGCCGAACGCCGCCTCACCCTGGACGTCACCCCCGAGGCACTGGAGTGGCTCGCCGAGGAGGGCCTGGACCCCGCCTACGGCGCCCGCCCGCTGCGCCGCCTCGTCCAGACCGCCATCGGCGACCGCCTCGCCAAGGAGATCCTGGCCGGCGAGATCAAGGACGGCGACACGGTCCGCGTGGACCGTTTCGAGGACGGGCTGCTGGTGGGCCCGGCGACCGGCAAGTCACTCTGAGTGACGGTTCCGTTTTCGGGCCCGATGTCCCCCCGGGACGTTGGGCCCGAGCCGTACCGGGTACCCCGGCATTGACCGGATCGAGTCAGCCCACGGCTGACAGGCCCGTCGGGGCTTGCCACCCCCCTCCCCGCATGGGGGAGGATGGCGGGATCCGTACGAAGGGAAATTCACGGTGACCATCGACCCGTCCTCGATTCCGAATTTCGGGGGCCAGCCCGAGCCGCAGCCGCAAGGACCGGCGGGCCCCGTCGTCCCGGATCAGGACCTCGTGAAGCAGCTCCTCGACCAGATGGAGCTCAAGTACGTCGTCGACGACGAGGGTGACCTCGCGGCGCCGTGGGAGCAGTTCCGCACCTACTTCATGTTCCGCGGTGAGGGCGACCAGCAGATCTTCTCCGTCCGGACGTTCTACGACCGGCCGCACCAGATCGACGAGAAGCCGCAGCTCCTCGAGTCCGTCGACGACTGGAACCGGCGCACGCTGTGGCCCAAGGTCTACACCCACACCCACGACGACGGCACGGTCCGTCTCATCGGTGAGGCCCAGATGCTGATCGGCATGGGCGTCAGCCTGGAGCACTTCGTCTCGTCGACGGTGAGCTGGGTGCGGGCCGCGATCGAGTTCGACAAGTGGCTCGTCGAGCAGCTCGGCCTGGAGCAGGAGATCAACGAGACGGACGACAAGCCCGAGGACGACGAGTAGTCCGTCCCTGAGCAGGGCGTTCCGGCGGGTACGGCGACGTACGCGGCGGGGCGCGGAGAGAGCCCGGCCCGGACACCGACCGTCACGGTCGGCCACCGGGGCCGGGCTCTTTCATGGCCGGCTCCGTCACTTGCGCGGTCGCGGCCTGGAAACCTGTCAGCTCTCGTAGTGGTAGCGGCACTGAGCGATCAGGACGCTGTCCTCGGCGACCTTGTAGACCAGACGGTGCTCGTCATTGATGCGGCGCGACCAGTAGCCCCGGAACCCGTGCTTGAGCGGCTCCGGTTTGCCGATGCCCTCGTTGCCGTTCCGGACGATGTCCGCGATGAGGGTGTTGATCCGCTTCAGGGTCTTCCGGTCCTGGAGCTGCCACCACGTGTAGTCCTCCCAGGCGCGGGAGGAGAAGGTGATCTTCATGTGCGGCCTTTACTCGTCGGTCGTCAGCTCGCGTACGGTGCCGCCACCGTTTTCCAGCTCGTCGATGGACGCGAGCAGCCGCCGGGCGTTCGCCGGGCTTCGCAGCAGGTAGGCCGTCTCCTTCAAGGACTCGTAGTCCTCGAGGGAGACGATGACGACCGGCTCGTGTCCGGCCCGGGTGATGACGACCTCTTCGCGGTCGTCGGTGACGGAGTTGAGCACCTCGGCGTACCGCGCGCGCGACTCGGAATACGACATGGTCTTCACGATCGACCTCCTAGACGTACAGAAAATTGTACGTCAGTTGTGTGATGAGGCAACCGTGAGACCGCGGGGACCGGGGCCGCTCACTCAAGGGCGAGCCCTTCCACGGGTACGTCTGCCCATACCGTCTTGCCCACGGGCCGGCGCGGCGCCCACCCCCAGCGCACGGCCAGGGCCTCCACCAGGAGCAGTCCCCGGCCGGACTCGCCCTCGGGGTATGACGAGGGCGCGGACGTGGGTGGCAGCTTCGTGGCGGCGGCGTCCGCCACCTCGACCCGCACCAGGCCCGCCGCCGCGTCGAGGGCGAGCCGCAGACCGACGTCACGTCCGGGGACCCGGCCGTGCCGCACGGCGTTCGCCGCGAGTTCCCCGACGACGAGGGCGACCGCGCACGACACGTCCGACGCGGGCGGATGACCCCACGCCTCCATGCACCGGACGGCGAAACGCCGGGCGAGCTGTGCGCCGCGTGGTGAGGAGGTGAACTGTGCGGCAGCCGAGGTGGTCGTTCCTGTGAGCACGGCTTGGTCCGTCCTTCTCTGTCGAGCTCGGGTCATCTCGTGGCGTACGCGATTCATCACGTTCTGTACCCAAGGTTCGTCCGATCGCTTTACGCTCAACAGGGGGCGCAGTATTACCTTTCAGGCCATAAGGAACGGAAGTGACGCTTTGGCCAACGCAATTGACCCCAGTGCGTCGATGGCGGCGCTGTTCGGCGCACGGGTGCGCAGGCTCCGTACGGCGGCCGGACTCACCCAGGCCGAACTCGGCGCCAGGACGCACGTGGTGGGCACGCGGATCACGCAGATCGAGCGGGCGTCCGGGGCGAAACCGACGCTGGAACTGGCGCGGTCGCTGGATGCGGCCTTGGGTGCGGACGATCTGCTCGTCGAACTCTGGCCGTACGTGTACCGGGAGGCGTTTCCGGACTGGTCGCGGAGGTTCATGGAGTACGCGGAGCGGGCGGTGGACATCCGCGAGTACGCGGCTCATGTGGTCCCTGGCTTGTTGCAGACCGAGGCATACGCACGAGCTGTGCTGAAAGTCGGTCGAACGCTCGGCAGCGAAGAGCAATTGGAAGAGCGGGTCAGCGCTCGCATGGGGCGGCAGAAGCGCCTTGGTACACCTGACCGCCCCGAGCTGTGGGTGGTCCTCGACGAGGCGGTTATCAGACGTCCGGTCGGCGGCTGGCCGGTGATGTGCGAGCAGTTGGAGTGGCTGCTCGGAACTGCGAAGGAGTTCCACACCACCGTGCAGGTACTGCCGTTCGATCAGGGCGAGCACGAGGCCATGGGCGGATCGCTCACGGTTCTCACTCTGCCGGACGGATCAGAGGTCGCCTACACGGAAGGCGCGCACTATGGCCAACTCATCGAGGATCCGGACGAGGTGAGGCGGTTCTCCCTGACCTACGATCGGCTGCGGGCGGCAGCTCTGCCCCCGCTCATGTCGCTCGACATGATCCGATCCGTGAGGGAGGACAACCACTATGGAGCGAAGGTCCCGTCCCGATCTGAACGGCGCCGCCTGGCGCAGGAGCAACTACAGCAACCAGGAGGGCGGCAACTGCGTGGAGGTGGCGGACGGATTCCCCGGCGTCGTCCCCGTCCGCGACAGTAAGGCCCCGCAGGGCCCGGCGCTGTGCTTCGAAGCCGTCTCCTGGACCGCGTTCATAGGCGAGTTGAAGACCGATCGTCACCGCGTCTGAGTCAACGGGGCACCGGTCGCAGGCCCTTGTACGGGTCCGCCGGTGCCTCGTCCGCGAGGGGCCGGTGGGCCACTGACCTCCCCGAAGAACCGGGGGAAAGAACTACCCGCCCGCCCACCCTCCCGGCCGGAAGGCCCGCGTCACTCGTGCGAGTGACCGGCTTGCAGGCACGGAATGCGGGCGGCTACGTTCGCCGCAACAACGCAGACAAATGCGGCCCCCGCCCAGGATTCGCCGTCCCGGAACGAGGGCCTCACCGATCAGGAAGAAAGCACCTTCCCGATGGCTGACCCGCAGTCTAACGCGCTCCTGCGCGCCGACGCCGGAACCCCGACCTCCGGCGTGATCCACGTACGCACCCGCCTCACCGCCGACTTCACCGTGATCTCCAACGCCCTCGCCCAGCGGCGCGGCAGCGCGGTCACCATCGGCGTCGCGGTGTACATCCTCTCCCTGCCCACCGGCACCCCCGTCTCCATCGCCGCCCTGTGCGCGCACTTCACCGAGGGCGAGATCCTGATCTCCCGGGCCCTGCGGGAGCTGGAAGCCGCCGGGTATCTGGAACGCCGCCGCGAGCGTCTGCCCACCGGGCAGATCCGCACCCGGACCTACTTCTACGACGTACCGGACGGGCCACCTGAACCACCTGCCCCGCGAGGCCCCCGGAAGCGGCCCGCCACCGCACCGGCCACGGCCGTGCCGGAGATGCCACAGCCCGCCGCCACGGAGCCGACGCCGTCCCTCGCCGACGCCGACCCCCAGGCCATCGCCGTACTCACCGCACTGCAACGGGTCGACCCCCGCCTCGTCCTGTCCGTACAGGAAGCCGCACGGCTGGCGCCGGCCGTCTCCCGGTGGCTCGCGGCGGGACTGGGGAGGGTGCGGATCGTCAAGCTGCTGACCGAGGGCCTTCCCGATCACCTCCTGACCCGTCCGGCGGGCATCCTCGCCTACCGCCTGCGCGAAACACCACTGCCCCTCCCGCCGCCCTCACCGACCCGCCGCGACGAACGCCCCACCGTCCTCCCCTTCCAGACCTGCGACGGCTGTGACAAGGCGTTCCGCGCACCGGAACCCGGACAGTGCCGAAGCTGCCGGTCGGGGAGCCGTCTCCATGCCGCCTGCTGAGCCGACGGGCAGGTGTGCGACCGGTCCCCGGACGGGAAACCTGATGTGCGACGATGCGAAATCGAGCAGCGGCCTCGACGGACGGAGGAGGTGGGGCATGACCGACCGGTTCAGGGACGGACTTCTGACTCCCACGGAAACGGCCTCCTACCTGGAGATTCCGCAGTCGACGCTCACCTCGTGGCTGAAGGGCAGGGCCGCCGGGGCGCCGCTGGTCCACCAGGTGGAACCACTGCGCAAGGGACAGCCCTCGGTGCCGTTCATCGCGGTGGCCGAGGCGCACGTTCTCCGCTCCCTCCGCACCCTGGGGCTGCGGATGAGCGAGATCAGGGAAGCGGCCACCGCCGTACGGGACGCCTTCGACACCCCTTACGGCCTTGTCTCGAAGCGGATCGCGACGGACGGCGTGGACATCTTCGTCGAGCACGGGCTGGGGGATCTTCGCAGGGCCCGGGACGGTCAGGCGCCCATCCACGAGGTGGTCTCCGGCTACCTCCGCTACCTGAACTGGGAGCCCGACGACGACTTCCCCTCCAGCCTGCGGCTCAGGCAGTACCCGGAGTCCGTCCCCGTGGTGATCGACCCGAGGTTCGGGCAGGGGCGGCCTGTCGTGGCCGCCAACCGCGTCGCGGTCAAGGCCATCACCGACCTCTGGGAGGCCGGGGAGAGCGTCGAGGACATCGCGTACGACTTCGACATGACACCCGAGCAGGTGGACGCGCTGTGCAGGGCAGTGGTGCGCCTTGCCGCCTGAGTTCTTCCTCGACCGCAATCTCGGACGTCGCGTCGCGGAAGGGCTGAAGGCGTGCGGCTGGACCGTTCACCGCATCGGGGACGTCTTCCCCGACGACGCACAGGACATCGCCGACGAGGACTGGATCGCTCACGGCCTCGACCAGTCATGGGTGCCGATCTCCAAGGACGGCCGGATCAAGAGCCGGGATCTGGAGATCCGACCGGTGCTCGAACGGGAAGCGGTGCTGTTCTACCTCGACAACCAGCAGCTGCGCAGTATCGAGATGGTCGAACGGCTCGACGCACACCGCGAGGCGATTCACCGGGCCGTGGCCAGGGGCGGTCCCGCGGCCTACGCGGTACGACGTGACCGCATCGAGCGCACCTGGCCGTGAAGGGGATCGCCTGAGGGCGAGTGACCGCGCTCAGCGGGCCCCGGCGGCCTTGAGGCGGTGGGCTGCCTCCTCCAGTACCGAGCGCTTCTTGCAGAAGGCGAAGCGGACGAAGGGGGCGCCCATGTCGCGGTGGTCGTAGAAGACGGCCGTGGGGATGGCGACGACGCCCGCGCGTTCCGGGAGGGCGCGGCAGAAGGCGATGCCGTCGGTCTCGCCCAGGGGGCGGATGTCGGCGGTGATGAAGTACGTGCCGGAGGGGCGGTGGACGGTGAGGCCCGCTTCCTCCAGGCCGGCCGCCAGGAGGTCGCGCTTGGACCGCAGGTCGTCCCGGAACCCGGTGAAGTACGACTCCGGCAGGGCGAGGGCTTCGGCGATCGCGTACTGGAAGGGGCCCGCCGAGACGTAGGTGAGGAACTGCTTGGCCGAGCGGACCGCCGTGACCAGTTCCGGGGTGGCCGTGATCCAGCCGACCTTCCAGCCGGTGAAGGAGAAGGTCTTGCCCGCGCTGGAGATGGTCACCGTGCGGTCGCGCATGCCGGGGAAGGTGGCCAGGGGGACGTGTTCGGCGTCGTCGAAGACCAGGTGTTCGTAGACCTCGTCCGTGACGACGAGCAGGTCCCGTTCCACCGCCAGCTCGGCGATCGCCGTCAGCTCCTCACGGGTGAGGACCGTGCCGGTCGGGTTGTGCGGGGTGTTGATCAGCAGCAGGCGGGTGCGGTCGGTGACGGCGTCGCGCAGTTCGTCGAGGTCGAGGCGGAAGCGGCCCTCGTGGGGGCGGAGGGTGACGGGGACGCGCCGGCCGCCGGCCATGGCGATGCAGGCCGCGTAGGAGTCGTAGTACGGCTCCAGGGCGATCACCTCGTCGCCGGGTTCCAGCAGCGCCAGCAGGGCGGCCGCGATGGCCTCCGTGGCGCCGGCGGTGACCAGGACCTCGGTGTCGGGGTCGTACGAGAGGCCGTAACGGCGTCGCTGGTGCGCGGCGACGGCGGTGCGCAGTTCGGGGACGCCGGGGCCCGGCGGGTACTGGTTGCCGCGGCCGTCCCGCAGGGCCCGTACGGCGGCCTCCCTGACCTCCTCGGGGCCGTCGGTGTCGGGGAAGCCCTGGCCCAGGTTGAGGGAACCGGTCCGCAGGGCCAGGGCGGACATCTCGGCGAAGATCGTCGTCCCGAACTCGGCGAGCCGGCGGTTCAGGAGAGGGCGCGCGCTGGAGGTCATGGCGGTCATCCTGCGCCGAGGCTCCGGGGTTCCTCAACCCGCCTTCGCGGAGGAGCCTCCGCAGGGAGGACGGGTCAGGGGGCGAGGCACGACACCCCGGGCGCCGTGGCCGGGTCGAGGAGGGAGTCCGGGTCGAGGGCGCCCTTCGGGTCGGCGGCGATGTCGTCGACGGCGGTGGGGGCCTCGGTCAGGCAGGTGACCGTCCCCACGGGGTTGTCCACCGCGGTGGCGGGAGCCGTCGAGGCCGTCACGCCGACGGCGGCGAGCAGAACCGGGGCGATCAGGCGCAGGGGAACGCGCATGCGGGATTCTCCGTTCTCTTCGGCACGCGGGCGTCACGGGACACCCGGGTGGATGGATAACCCGCCGTGCCGGGCATGGCCGCACACCCCACCCCAACGGCGGAGCCGCGGACCGGTCCGGCACCCCAACGGCGGAGCCGCGGACGGCCCGGTGAGACCCGGACGGTCCCCGAACCGCCCTTCCGTACAGATCAGGAGTGGTCTCTCCGACGGGACCCTCAGAAGTTGCTCAACTCTGCTTTGGGCCGCGTGGGGGGAGGGCATCTCCCGGTCACACACGTGAGCGAGGCGCCCACGGGGGGCCGCTTCGGGGGATCACGGGGGAACGAAAGGAGGGTGACGCCATGGTCGTCGGCATCATCCTGGCGGTGCTTCTCGTGCTGGTGGTCGCGGTCGTGAGCGCTGCGCGCAGGCCCGCGCGGCGGGTGGGCGCCGGCCGTCGCGGCAAGGGCCGCGACAGCTGGTGGGCGGGAGGCGGCGGAGGCAGCGGCGGGTCCTGCTCGTCGGGTTCCGCCGGGGGATCGTCCTGCGGGGGCGGCTCGTCCTGCGGAGGCGGGTCGTCCTGCGGGGGCGGCGGCGGATGCGGTGGAGGAGGCGGCTGACACGGGGCAGCCCGCCTCCGCATCGGGGGATGACGCATCCGCGACGGCGGGGTCCGCACCTGGGCGGACCCCGCTGTGCCGTTCCTGGGCGGACCCCGCCGTGCCGTTCCGGGGCGGGGTCCATCGGCGTACGCCGTCACTTCGGGGCGCGCACCGAGGTTGAACAGGTGAGCTGAGGAGCCCCCCAAGGGATGGAAAGGCCGCGAAGTTGGGTAAAAACGCTGTGGTGGCACCACAGTTCATGATTGCCTATAAATCGCCGACGCAGCCCTCGGACTCCCCGCGGACCCTTCTTCCGGCCGGGCGACCGGGCTGACGGGCCGAGTCCCCCGGCGCGACCGGGGTGCGCGACACCCCTATCTCCCTCTCCTTGTGTGCCAGCGGAGCCGATCCATGCTCACGACCCTGAACACCTCCTATTCCGACACGCGCGCGGCCGACCTCGCCTGGGCCCTGGGACGCGAGCCGCTTCCCGCGCTGGCCACGCTCGATCTCGAACTGGCCGGAAGAAAGGTTCAGTTGAGACTGCTCGGCGCATCCCACCAGGTGCTGCTGGAGGAGGAGCGAGGCCTCTGCTCGGAGACGGTGGCGTGCATTCCGGGCAGCAGGACGCCGCTTCCGCTGGGCGTGGCCAAGCGGGTGGACGACTGGGAGTACGAGTTCGCCGCCCGGGTGGAGGTGTTCTCCCCGGGGTCCTTCGCGGGCCGTGCCCAGGAGCTGCTGGCCCTGGTCTCCGACCATCCGCAGGGTCTCGCCGGGGTCTTCCCCGGCAGTCCGCACGCGTTCACGGCGATGCTCGCCCAGAGCCATGAGGGCCAGGTGCACTGGCGGACCTGGCACGCCTACCCGCAGGACGGGCAGCTCGTGGCGACGCGGACGAGGGTGGGGGTGCGGGTGAGGCCGGCCGGGGAAGTGGTTGCTCGTACCAATATCGGGCAGGCGTAAACAAAGACCACACGTGTGGGTGACGTTGCGGGGCGGGGGTGTGACGTAACGTCACTGGGGTGATCGAGCCGCAGGCCCCCGCACCGCCCGGTTCCGCGCAGTCCTGGGACGGGCCGGGCGGCCCCGCCGGCGGCGCGGGGAGCGCGCTGCGGCTGCCGGTGCGGCAGGGCACGGGGAGGTTCCTGGTCCTCACCGGTGTGTTCGTCTGTGCGGCCTGCGGACTCGTGTACGAGCTGGAACTGGTCGCGCTGGCCACGTATCTGATGGGTGACTCGGTCGCCCAGACGTCGGTCGTGCTGTCCGTGATGGTCTTCGCGATGGGCATCGGCTCCCTCGCCGCGAAACGGCTGCGGCGGCACGCGGCGGCCGGGTTCGGCGCCGTCGAGGCGGCCCTCGCCCTCGTCGGCGGGTGCAGTGCGATGGCGCTGTACGCCGTGTTCGCCTGGACGGGTGACTGGGGCGGGGTGTGGGCGAGCGGCCCGCGTGCGCTGCTGGTCGCCTTCTCCCTCGCCACCGGGCTGCTGATCGGGGCCGAGGTGCCGCTGCTGATGGAGCTGATCCAGCGGATCCGCCGGCAGGACGCGGGCCGCGCGGTGGCCGACCTGTCCGCCGCGGACTACGTCGGCGCGCTCGTCGGCGGGCTCGCCTTCCCCTTCCTCCTCCTGCCGCTGCTCGGCCAGTTGACCGGCGCGCTGATCACGGGTGCCGTCAACGCGGTCGTCGGCGGGGCGCTGGTGCTCGGGCTGTTCCGGCAGGACCTCACGCGGCGCGCCCGCCGGCTGCTGGTCGCCGTCAACGTGTGCGTGCTCGCGGTCCTCGCCTCGGCGGCCGTCCTCGTCGACGACTTCGAACGGGCCGCCCGGCACGCCATGTACGGCTCCGACGTACGGGTGGCCCTGCAGACGGACGTCCAGGAGGTGCTGCTCACCGGCGGGCGGGACGGGCGGCCCCTGAACCTGTTCCTCGACGGGCGGCTGCGGGTCTGCGGCCGGGACGAACTCCGGTACCACGAGGCGCTGGTGCACCCCGCCATGTACGGGCCGCACACGCGCGTGCTCGTCCTCGGCGGCGGCGACGGGCTGGCCGTCCGCGAGGTGCTGCGCCACACCGGGGTGCGCCGGGTCGACGTCGTCGAGATCGACGCGGACGTGGTGCGGCTGGCCCGCCGCGATCCGGCGCTGTCCACGCTGAACGCGCACGCCCTCGACGATCCGCGCGTACGGGTGACCACCGCGGACGCCTTCGACTGGCTGCGCGGGGCGCCCCCGGCGGCGTACGACGTCGTCGTCTCGGACCTGCCGCATCCCGGGATCACCGCGAGCACCAAGCTGTACTCGCAGGAGTTCTACGGGCTGGCCCGGCGGGTGCTGGCGCCCGGCGGGCGGCTCGTGGTGCACGGGGGCGCGGTGGCGACCCGCCCCCGCGACTTCTGGACGGTGGACGCGACGCTCCGCGCGGCGGGGCTGCGTACCGCCGTGTACCGGGTGAGCGGGCGGCGGGCCGGCTTCGCCGCCGGGCCCGACCGGGGGGCCACGGCCACCGCCCACGCCCACCGCGACTGGGGGTTCGTGCTGGCCGCCCGGAACGTTCCGGTACCCCGTCTCGACCCCGCCGGGCCGCGTCCGCACACCCTCACCGACGCCTCCCTCGCGGCGGACGTCCGGGCGGCGGAGCGCACCCGGGTCACCGGTCCGCCGCCGTCCACGCTGGTGCACCCCAGGTACTCCGGCTGAGCCCCCTACTACGTTCCGCGCCGACGCGCCGCGACTTCCCGCCGACGGGGGTGCGGTCCGGTGTCGCGTGGGTAGGCTCCGCACTCATGGAGCACGAGGTGTTCGTTCCGGTCGAGGCGGAGCGGCTCAGGGAGGTGCTGGACGACCCCGCGCGGGTCGCCCGGGCGGTGCCCGGGCTCCAGCACGACGCCGGCGCGGATCCCGTCGCCGGGCGGCTGAAGATCCGCGTCGGCGGCCACTCCGTCACCTACCGGGGTGCCGTACGGGTGTCCGCACGGGACGACGGTTCCTACGCCGTCGAGGGCGAGGCGGCGGAGGCCCGCGGCAGCGGCTCGGTGAAGCTCGCGCTGCGGCTGCGGCTGCGGTCCGTGGAGGGCGGTACCGCTCTCACCGTCTCGGGTACGGCCACGGCCGACGGCCGGGTCATGGGATTCCCGGCGGACGCGGTGGCCTCCGCGGTGGCCCGCCTGCTGAACCGTTTCGCGGAGAACCTGGGGGCCGACGCGGCGGAGCGGGGCTCCGGTGAGCCGGAGTCGCCCGAGTTGTTGTCGACGGGGGACTTCGAGCCGCGGGCCACGGCCGACTTCGAGACCACGCCGGACGCGGAGGACGCGGCTGTGCCGGCGCCCGGTGATCCGGCGTCCGCTCCGGACGTGGAGGACGTTCCGTCGGCTGCTCCGGACGCGGAGGACGTTCCGTCGGCTGCTCCGGACGCGGAGGACGTTCCGCCGTCCGTCTTCGACGCGGAGGTTCCGGCGTCCTCCTTCGAGGCGGACGACGACTCCGTGGCCGAGGCGGCACATGCGCGGCGGACGATGATCGGCCGCAGTGCGGAGGAGGTGGACCACGCGCCGCCGCGCGGGCGCTACGCGCCCGTCCCCGCGCCGCAGACGGTCGCCTCCGTCACGCCCCTGCGGTGGGCCGCGCCGGCGGCGGCGCTGGCGGTCGCCTCGGTGGTCGTCGCGGTCAGGGCGCTCCGCAGGCGCCGCTGAGGTGCCGTTGCGTCGGTGCCGGGCGGGGGTGTTCGCGTGACCCGGCGCTGGCGGGGTGCCGCTGCGCCCACCCGTGCCGCCCTGCGGCACGACTGCCCGCAGCTACGGCGTTCCTGCGCCCACCCGTGCCGCCCTGGGGGTATCTCCCAGGCCTTTAAGGCACTGGGGAAGGCACGGCTGCCCGCGGGAACGGGTGGTGTGTGGCTGTCCGCGGTGGGCGGGGAGTCGATGGGGCGACGTTCTTTTGATCGTCCCAGTAGGGTCGTCGCGTGAGTGACGGAGAGATCACGCTGACCGCGGGTGACGCGGAGGTGACCGTGCTGCCGGGGAACGGCGGACGGGTCGGAGGGCTGCGGGTCGGGGGCGTCGAGCTGCTGCGGCAGGGGGAGCGGTTCGGGTGCTTCCCGATGGTGCCCTGGTGCGGACGGATCCGTGACGGACGGTTCCGGGACGGCGCGACCGTGCAGCAGATGCCGCTCAACGCCCCGCCGAACGCCATCCACGGCACCGCCCGCGACGCCGCCTGGCGCACCGCCCGCACGAGCACCGACGAGGCCGTGCTCACGTACGACCTCGTCGAGCCCTGGCCGTACTCCGGGCGGGTCACCCAGCAGATCGCGCTGACCGGGGACTCCCTGACGCTGACGATGGGCGTGGAGACGTACGAGTCGTCCTTCCCGGCGCAGATCGGCTGGCACCCGTGGTTCAACCGGAACCTCGGGGGTGAGGACGTCGCGATCGACTTCACGCCCGCCTGGCAGGAGGAGCGGGGGGACGACCACCTGCCGACGGGCCATCGGGTCGACCCGAGGCCCGGACCGTGGGACGACTGCTTCGGGATGCCCGGCGGCGTCGACGTCACCCTCACCTGGCCGGGTCAGCTGGAGGTCAAGGTGACCAGCCGGGAGGAGTGGGTCGTGGTCTACGACGAGCAGCACGAGGCCGTGTGCGTGGAGCCGCAGACCGGGCCGCCGAACGGGCTGAACACCCACCCGCGCCTGGTCACCCCGCTGGAGCCGCTGGAGGCCTCGACGACCTGGACCTGGACCCGCCTCTAAGCTGGCTTCCATGACGGACGTACGCGGCGCGCTGCTGCAGCAGATCAAGGACAAGGCCGTGGTGCACGGCAAGGTGACCCTCTCCTCCGGTCTGGAGGCCGACTACTACGTCGACCTGCGCCGCATCACCCTCGACGGCGAGGCCGCCCCGCTGGTCGGGCAGGTGCTGCTGGACCTGACCGAGGGGCTGGAGTTCGACGCGGTGGGCGGGCTGACCATGGGCGCCGACCCGGTGGCGGCCGCCATGCTGCACGCCGCCGCCGCGCGCGGCCGGAGGCTGGACGCCTTCGTCGTCCGCAAGGCCGCCAAGGCGCACGGGCTGCAGCGGCGCGTCGAGGGCCCGGACATCAAGGGCCGCCGCGTCCTCGTCGTCGAGGACACCTCCACCACCGGCGGCTCCCCGCTCACCGCCGTCGAGGCCGTGCGCGAGGCCGGGGCGGAGGTCGTGGCCGTCGCGACGATCGTCGACCGGGCGACCGGCGCCGCCGAGAAGATCCAGGAGGGCGCCGGGGTGCCGTACCTGTTCGCCTTCGACAAGGACGAGCTCGGCCTCGACTGAGGCCACCCGGGTCCGACATCCCGCCGCATAACGACTTGACCTGCGCCGTCGACCGGACGGGCAAGTCTGGGAAGATGGCCCCGACAACGACGTCGCATCCAAGGTTCCAGGTCAGGGCCGACCGTACGCAGTACGCCACACCGCACGCATAAGGAGCGGACAGATGCCCATCGCAACCCCCGAGGTCTACAACGAGATGCTCGACCGGGCGAAGGCGGAGAAGTTCGCCTACCCGGCCATCAACGTCACCTCGTCCCAGACCCTGCACGCGGCACTGCGCGGCTTCGCCGAGGCGGAGAGCGACGGCATCGTCCAGATCTCGACGGGCGGCGCCGAGTTCCTGGGCGGCCAGCACAAGAAGGAGATGGTGACCGGCGCGGTCGCGCTCGCCGAGTTCGCGCACATCGTCGCCGAGAAGTACGACGTCAACATCGCCCTGCACACGGACCACTGCCCGAAGGACAAGCTCGACGGGTACGTCCGCCCGCTGCTCGCGCTGTCCGAGGAGCGCGTCAAGGCCGGCCGCAACCCGCTGTTCCAGTCCCACATGTGGGACGGCTCCGCGGAGACCCTCGCCGACAACCTCTCCATCGCCCAGGAGCTCCTCGAGCGCGCCCGCGCCGCGAAGATCATCCTGGAGGTCGAGATCACCCCGACCGGCGGCGAGGAGGACGGCGTCTCGCACGAGATCAACGACTCCCTCTACACCACGGTCGACGACGCCGTCCGCACCGCCGAGGCCCTCGGCCTCGGCGACAAGGGCCGCTACCTGCTCGCCGCGTCCTTCGGCAACGTGCACGGCGTGTACAAGCCGGGCAACGTCGTCCTCCGCCCCGAGCTGCTGAAGGAGCTCAACGAGGGCGTCGCCGCCAAGTACGGCAAGCCGGCCGGCTCCCAGCCGTTCGACTTCGTCTTCCACGGCGGCTCCGGCTCCACGCCGGAGGAGATCCTCACCGCGCTGGAGAACGGCGTCGTGAAGATGAACATCGACACCGACACCCAGTACGCGTTCACCCGTCCGGTCGTCGACCACATGTTCCGCAACTACGACGGCGTCCTGAAGGTCGACGGCGAGGTCGGCGACAAGAAGACCTACGACCCGCGCACCTGGGGCAAGCTGGCCGAGGCGTCGATGTCGGCCCGCGTCGTGGAGGCCTGCCAGAACCTGCGCTCCACGGGCACCCGCCTCAAGTAACACCTCCTGGAGTGTGAGCCCGGTACCGCACGTGGTGCCGGGCTCTTCCGTATGCTCGCCGCATGCCCGACGTCCGGCTGGCCTCCCCGCAGGGCAGGTGGATCCTGCTCACCACGGTCCTCGGCTCCAGCATGGCCCTGCTGGACTCCACCGTGGTCAACGTCGCCCTCCCGCGCATCGGCCGCGACCTCGACGCCGACCTCGCCGCCCTCCAGTGGACCGTCAACGCCTACATGGTCACGCTGGCCGGGCTGATCCTGCTCGGCGGGGCGCTGGGCGACCGGTACGGACGGCGGAAGGTGTTCGTCGTCGGCGTGCTGTGGTTCGCCGCGGCCTCCCTGCTGTGCGGCATCGCCCCGAACGCCGGCGTCCTCATCGCCGCCCGTGCCCTCCAGGGCGTCGGCGGGGCGCTGCTCACGCCCGGCTCGCTCGCCCTCATCCAGGCCACCTTCCACCCCGACGACCGGGGCCGCGCGGTCGGCCTGTGGTCCGGCTTCGGCGGCATCGGCGCGGCCGTCGGACCGTTCGTCGGCGGCTGGCTGGTGGACGGACCCGGCTGGCGCTGGGTGTTCCTCCTCAACGTGCCGCTCGCCCTGCTGTGCGCCCCCGTCGCCGTACGCCACGTGCCGGAGTCGACGGGCGGGGAGCACGAGGGCCGGTTCGACGTCCTCGGCGCCGCGCTCGGCGCGGTCGCCCTGGCGCTGGTGACGTACGCGCTGATCGAGGCCGGCGAGGGGTCCCTCGTGGTCGCCGTCTCCGCGGTCGCCGGGTCGGCCGCCGCGGTCGCGTTCGTCCTCGTCGAGAAGCGCCGCCCGCACCCGATGATGCCGCTCGACATCTTCGCCTCCCGGCAGTTCACCGCCGTCAACCTGGTCACGCTGTGCGTGTACGCGGCGTTCGGCGGGTTCTTCTTCCTCGCCGCGCTCCAGCTCCAGGTCGTCGTCGGCTGGTCCGCCCTCGCCGCCGGTACGGCCCTGCTGCCCACGACCGCCCTGATGCTGCTGCTCTCCGCCCGCTCCGGCGAACTCGGCGACCGCATCGGCCCGCGCATCCCGCTCACCGCCGGACCGCTGCTGTGCGCCGCCGGGATGCTGCTGATGCTGCGCGTCGGGCCCGGCGCCTCGTACGCCACCGAGGTGCTGCCCGCGCTGCTGGTGCTCGGCCTCGGCATGGTCACCCTGGTCGCCCCGCTCACCGCGACCGTCCTCGCCTCCGTGGACACCGCGCGGGCGGGCCTGGCCAGCGGCATCAACAACGCCGCCGCCCGCGCGGCCGGTCTCGTGGCCGTGGCCGCGCTGCCGCTGCTCGCCGGGATGGGCCCGGAGGCGTACCGGCTCCCCGACGCCTTCGACGACGCGTTCCGGCGGGCGATGGTGCTGTGCGCGGCCGTCCTGGCGGCCGGATCGGCGATCGCCTGGGCGACCGTGCGCCGCCCGGCCCCCGACTGCCCGCATCCCGAGTGCCACACTCACGGCAGTGTGGCGGTGCCCCCGCTGGAGGCGGGGGAGGAGGGCGGGAGTCCGCCCCGCTGATGTACGAGACTGGACCCATGTCGATTCACGAGAACCTCCTCGGGGGCCCGCCCCCGACCCACCTCCCCGACGACCCGGGCCCGCGCGAGCTGCTCGCGTCCGGCGCCTCTCCCGCCGACGCCGCCGCCCGGTACCCCACCTCCTCGCTGGCCTGGGCCCGGCTGGCCGACGAGGCCTTCGAGCGGGGCAGCGTCGTGGAGTCGTACGCGTACGCCCGCACGGGCTACCACCGCGGACTGGACGCGCTGCGCCGCAACGGCTGGAAGGGCCACGGCCCGGTGCCGTGGGAGCACGAGCCCAACCGCGGCTTCCTGCGCGCCCTGCACGCCCTCGCCCGCGCCGCGCAGGCGATCGGTGAGCAGGAGGAGTACGAGCGCTGCGCGCAGTTCCTGAAGGACTCCTCGCCGACGGCGGCCCAGGTCCTGGGCTGACCGGCTGACCTGTGATGTCTCCGGGGCCCGCCTGTGAGCAGGCGGGCCTTGCGGTTCCGGGGGACGATTGCGCAGGATGCACCGTGGGGACCGGGGCCCCCGTGCCGGTAACGGCAGGGGCGGACCGCTACCCGGAGTACAGGTACAGGAGACAGCGATGTCCCACGAGGCTCACGAGCAGCCCGAGACCCCGCATCTCGACTTCCAGGGAACGACCCCCTACGAGGACTACGTCAAGGCCGACGTCCTCACCCACCTGCAGCACACCCTCTCCGACGATCCCGGAGAGATGGTCTTCCTGGTCACCACCCAGGTCATGGAGCTGTGGTTCACCGTCATCGTCCACGAGTGGGAGACCGCGGCGAAGGCACTGCGCCAGGACGACATCCCGGTCGCGGTCGACGCGCTGAAGCGGTCCGTACGGGAGCTGGAGGCGCTGAACGCCTCCTGGAAGCCGCTGAGCGGGCTCACCCCGGCGCAGTTCAACTCCTACCGCGGCGCCCTCGGTGAGGGCTCCGGCTTCCAGTCGGCGATGTACCGGCGCATGGAGTTCCTGCTCGGCGACAAGTCCGCGTCCATGCTGGTCCCGCACCGGGGCGCGCCGCGCGTGCACGCCGAGCTGGAGAAGGCGCTGCACGAGCCGAGCCTGTACGACGAGGTGCTGCGGCTGCTCGCCCGGCGCGGACACGCCGTCCCGGACGACGTGCTGCGGCGCGACGTGTCACGGAAGTACGAGCCGTCGGCGCAGGTGGAGGCGGTCTGGACGGCCGTCTACGCGGGCGACGAGCGGGACGAGGTCGCCCGTCTCGGCGAGGCGCTGACCGATGTCGCCGAACTGGTGTGGCGCTGGCGCAACGACCACCTGGTCGCCACCCGCCGCGCTATGGGCGCCAAGACCGGTACGGGAGGCTCCGCCGGGGTGGCCTGGCTGGAGAAGCGGGCGCAGAAGAGCGTGTTCCCCGAACTGTGGACGGCGAGGTCCTATGTCTGAGCTCACGACGAAGGCGGAGAAGCTGGACGCCTCCGACGAACTGGCAGCCAAGCGCGCCGAGTTCGTCCTCGACGACGTGGTCTACCTCGACGGCAACTCGCTGGGCGCGCTGCCCGTC
Organism: Streptomyces sp. NPDC014676; assembly: GCF_043084105.1. NCBI lineage: Bacteria > Bacillati > Actinomycetota > Actinomycetes > Kitasatosporales > Streptomycetaceae > Streptomyces > Streptomyces sp. NPDC014676. The sequence continues at coordinate 308,273 of NZ_JBIBZI010000004.1, forward strand.
GTCGTGCCCGGCCGGGTCGAGGACGTGGTGCGCCGGCAGTGGGGCGAGCTGCGGATCCGGTCCTGGACCGAGGGCGGCTGGTGGACGGCGCCGGAACGGATCGGCGACCGGATCGCGCCGCTGGTCGGCGCGGCGGCCGGGCAGATCGTGGTCGGCGACTCGACCAGCGTCAACGTGTTCAAGGCACTGGTGGGCGCGGTGCGGCTGGCCCGGCTGACCGGCCCGGAACGGGACGAGATCGTGGTCGACGCGACCACCTTCCCCACGGACGGCTACATCGCCGAGTCGGCGGCCCGGATGACGGGCTGCACGCTGCGTCCGGTGCCCCCGTCCGAGGTGCCGGGCGCGCTCGGCGACCGTACGGCCGCCGTGCTGCTCAACCACGTCGACTACCGCACCGGGCGGCTGCACGACCTGCCGTCGCTGACGGCCGCCGTGCACGCGGCGGGGGCGGTGGTGGTCTGGGACCTGTGCCACAGTGCGGGCGCGCTGCCGGTCGGCCTGGACGAGCACGGCGTGGACCTGGCGGTCGGCTGCACCTACAAGTACCTGAACGGCGGGCCCGGTTCACCGGCGTTCCTGTACGTGCGCGCGGACCTCCAGGACCGCTTCGACTCCCCGTTGCCGGGGTGGAACTCGCACGCCGAGCCCTTCGGGATGCGTGCGGAGTACGAGCCGGCGGCGGGCGCGGTGCGCGGGCGGGTCGGCACCCCGGACATCCTCTCCATGCTCGCCCTGGAGGCGGCCCTGGAGGTCTGGGACGGGGTGACGGTCGAGGCGGTGCGGGCCAAGTCCCTCGCGCTGACGGACTTCTTCCTGGAGTGCGTCGAGGAGTACGTGCCCGAGGGGCGGGTCGCGTGCGTGACGCCGCGTGCGCACGGGGAGCGGGGCAGTCAGATCGCCCTGCGCTGCCCGGACGCCGGGGACGTGATGGAGCGGCTGATCGAGCGGGGCGTGGTCGGCGACTTCCGCCGGCCGGACGTGCTCCGCTTCGGCTTCACCCCGCTGTACGTCGGCTTCGCGGACGTGGAGCGGGCGGCGCGGGTGCTGGCGGAGGTGCTGGCGTAGTCCTCCGGGGCCGGGGGGTGACGTCGTCGTACGGTGTCGTCCCCCGGGTCCGCTGACCGAGCGTGACATCCGCATGTCGGCGCACGTGGGCGTGCTGATACCGTCCCGGCCGAACGGCCGCGTTCCCGCATGGTCCGTCACTTACTTGGTACCGCTGAGAGGTTGGAGCAATGACGGACGACATCGCAGCCGCCCGGGCCGCCGCCGAGGAGGAGTCGGCCTTCTCCCACCCGCCCGTGGACCCCGACACCACGGTGGCGTACGGCGACGACCCGGACCAGGTCGTCGACTTCTACGCGCCGCGCGGGGAGGGCGGGCCCGCGCCGGTGGTGGTCGTGCTGCACGGCGGTGCCTGGCGGGCGCCGTACGACCGGCGCCACATCAGCCCGTTCGCGGCCTTCCTGGCCGGGCGGGGATTCGCCGTGGCCAGTGTGGAGTACCGGCACGGGGCGGGGGAGCCGGGCGGCGGCGGTGGTCCGGTCGCGGGACGGTGGCCCGACACCTTCGACGACGTGGCCGCCGCGCTGGACGCGCTGCCGGGGCTGATACGGGAACGGGTGCCGGGGGCCGACCCGCGGAGGATCGTGCTCACCGGGCACTCGGCGGGCGGGCACCTGGCGCTGTGGGCCGCCGCGCGGCACGTCCTGCCGGCGGGCTCCCGCTGGCGCACGGACGAGCCCGCACCGCTGCGCGGCGTGGTCGGGCTCGCTCCGATCGCGGACCTCGAGGTCGCCGACAAGCTGGACGTGTGCGGGGGCGCGGCGCGGCAACTGCTGGGCGGAGACGACCACTTCGCCGAGCGCCGGCCGCACGCCGATCCCGGGCTGCTGCTGCCCACCGGGATCGCCACCACCCTGGTGCAGGGGCGTACCGACGTCGTGGTGCCGCAGGCGGTCGCCGAGGCGTACGCGGAGGCGGCGGCGAAGGCGGGGGAGGTGGTGGGGGTGACGTTGCTGGAGGACGTGGGGCACTTTCCGCTGATCGATCCGGGGGCGGACGCGTGTGCGGTGGTGGCGGAGGAGATCGCGCAACTCGCGTGGTGAGCTTGGGTCGGGCCTCGGCCCGGTCATACCCCTGTCGGGCCTCGGCCCGGTCATACCCCTAGTACCTGAGAGCTACCCCGCAGGTGAGTCCTCCGGCGGGACGCGGGTTACCGGCGACGCTCCGTAACTTCCCTTTCTCGTAAGCCCGATGGGCGGGCGGAAGAGGGAGGTGCGGCCACCGTGGTGCGCGAGCGTGAGGGGTGCCCGGCGTGGGGGTGGGCCGGGGGCGGGTTGCGCTGCCCGGCGCTTGCGGGGTGCCGTCGCGCCCACCCGTGCCGCCCCAGCGGCACGACTGCCCGTGGGAACGGCGGCGTGGCTGTCCGTGGGAACGGCGGCGTGGCTGTCCGTGGGAACGGCGGCGTGGCTGTCCGTGGGAACGGCGGCGTGGCTGTCCGTGGAAGCGGCGGCATGGCTGCCCGCGGGGCGCGGGTTCTGCGGGGGGTGCTTTCGGTGTTCGTCGCCGGGGCCGTGGCCGTGCCGCTGGCCGGGGCGGATCGGGCGCGGGTGCCCGCGCCGGTGCCCGCCGTGGTCGCGGGGCCGTCCGCGGCGACCCTCGACGCGGTCTACGCCGCCCACCGGGCCAACGCCGGGGAAGCCGCCCGGATGGCCGCCGCGTACGGGGACCGGCGGCGGGCCGACGCCGACCGTGCGCTGGCAGGGCGGCAGTTGCTGCACTTCGACGGGCGGGGGGCCGGGCTGGTCACCGAGGTGTTCGGGGACCTCGCGCACGCCGACCGGGTCGCCGTCCTCGTCCCCGGCTCCGACACCGGCATCGACACCTACGGCCGGTTCCGTGCCGCCGCCCTCGCCCTGCACGAGCGGCTCGGCACGCGTGCCGCGGTCGTGGCCTGGCTCGGCTACGAGACCCCCGCCACCGTCAGCGCCACCGTCGCCACCACCGGCCGGGCGGAAGAGGCCGCCCCCGGACTCCGGGAGCTCGTGGACGACGTGCGTGACGTCGCCGGGCCGCGTGCCCGCGTCTCCCTCCTCTGCCACTCCTACGGCTCCGTCGTCTGCGCCGAGGCCGCCGACGGCCTCGCCGTCGACGACATCGTCCTCCTCGGCAGCCCCGGCACCGGCTCCGACACCGCCGCCGGCCTGCGCACCCGGGCCCGGATCTGGGCCGCCCGGGGCGCCGACGACTGGGTCGGGAACGTCCCGCACCTCAGCGTCGACCTCCTCGGCACCACCGTCGGCTTCGACACCGACCCCGTCTCCCCGGCCTTCGGCGCCCGGGTCTTCGCAGCCGGCGACGGCGGCCACAGCGACTACTTCGCCCCCGGCTCCGCCTCCCTGGCCAACCTCACCCGGATCGTCCTCGGCGACACCTCGGCGGTGACCTCGTGAGCCGTCTCACCACCGCGATACGCCACGCCGCCGGCCGCGTCGACGCGGCCACCCCGGACCACCGCGACCGTGCCGTGGACGCCCTGCGGGCCGGCGCCGTCCTCGGTGTCGTCCTCGGCCACTGGCTGGTCACCGCCCTCGTCGCGGACGGCAGCACCCTGCGCGCCGCCAGCCCGCTCCAGCACCTGCCGTGGCTGGCACCCGTGTCCTGGGTGTTCCAGACCCTCGCCGTGTTCTTCCTGGTCGGAGGGCACGTGGCGACCCGCGGGTACGCCTCGTCCCGCGCCCGCGGCGTCCCGTACCGCCGCTGGCTGCACGGCCGGCTGGCCCGGCTGTTCACACCGGTCGCCGCCGTCCTCCTCCTGTGGACGGCCGTCACCGCCGTGCTGCTGCTCTCCGGCGCCGAGTACGCGACCGTCCGCACGCTGGTGAAGCTGGCCCTGTCACCGCTGTGGTTCCTGCTGGTCTTCGCCGCCCTCACCGCCGCGACCCCGCTCGTCGCCCGGCTCCACCCGCTGTGGCCGCTCGCCGTCGTCCTCCACGTCGACCTGCTCCGCTTCGGCCTCGGCGCCCCCGACCGGCTCGGCTGGCTGAACCTGGTGGCCGGCTGGCTGGTGCCGTACACCCTGGGCGCGGCCTGGACCCGCGGCGAGCTGGAACACCGCAGGACCGGCTGGATCCTCCTCGTCTCCGGTACGGCCGTCACGGCCGCGCTCGTGGCCCGGGCCGGCTACCCGGCGTCGATGGTCGGTGTCCCGGGCGCCGACGTGTCCAACCTCAACCCGCCGACCCTGGCCGCCGTCACCTTCGGCCTCGCCCAGTGCGGGCTGGCGCTGCTGCTGCGGGACCGGCTGCGCACGGCGATGCGGCGGCCCGTCGCGTGGGCGGCGGTGGCGCTGGTCAACCTCTCCGTGATGACGGTCTTCCTCTGGCACCAGACCGCCCTCATGGCGACCACCGCCACCGGCCTCCCCGCCGGCCGTCTCCCCGGCCTGCACACCGTCCCCGACGGCCTCGGCTGGGTCGCCGCCCGGCTGGTGTGGCTGCCGGTGTTCGTCCTGACCCTCGCGGTCTGCCGGGCGGCGTTCCGGTCGTGGGAGCGGGGCGGGGGCGAGCGGCGGCGCGGACGGTCCCGGGTGGTCCGTGCCCACCGGCCGGCGGAGAAGGGAGTACGGCATGTCTAGGCTGGACCGCGTGAAGGACAAGGGGGCGGAGCTCGTCCGGCGGTGGCTGGGGGCGCTGCGGGACGACCTGTTGACGGCCCGCGCGGACCCGTTGCCCCCGTCCGTGTGGCTGCGCTGGGTGCCGCACGGGGTGGTGTGCCTGGCCGCGTTCGGTGTTTTCCTCGGTGACCTGGCCCTGCTGAGCGACCACGGGGGACTGGAACTCGGACTCGCCCTGCTGATCGCGCTCGGGCAGAGCGCCGCGATGGTGCTCGCGCTGCGGCAGCCGGTGCCGGCGTGGTGGCTGTCCCTCGGGGCCACGGTGCTCGGGGCGATGGTGGTGCGAGCCCGGATGGAACCCGGCGAGTACGAGTTCACCTGGCCCTGGACCGCGGCCGGGCTGATCGCCCACCTGTTCGTCCTGCTGCTGCTCGCCCTGCGGGTCCGCACCCGCGTCTCGGTCGAGGCCCTGGCCCTGACCTCCCTGGTCACCTACGTCCTCCAGGGGCTGATGGGCGGGCGGAACTACCAGCCCACCGGCCAGACCGCCGTTCCCCTGTTCATCGTCGCCGTCGTCCTCGGCACCGCCCTGCGCGGCCGCCGCGAGGCCCGCGCCGAACTCGGCCGGCAGACCACCCTCACCGCCGAGGAACGCGCCCGCCGCACCCTCCTGGAGGAACGCAGCCGGATCGCCCGCGAGCTGCACGACGTGGTCGCCCACCACATGTCGGTCATCTCCATCCAGGCGCAGGTCGCCCCGCACCTGGTCCAGGACCCGCCCGACGAGCTGAGGGAGAACCTCGCCGGCATCCGGCAGAACGCCGTCGAGGCGCTGACCGAGCTGCGCCGCGTCCTCGACGTGCTGCGTTCCGAACACCCCGCCCCCGGCGAGCGCTCGGACGCCCCGCAGCCCACCCTCGACCGGCTGGAGGCGCTGGTGGAGAACACCCGCGCCGCCGGACTGACCGTGACCACCGAGATCACCGGCGAACGGCGTCCGCTGCCGCCCGGCGTGGAGCTGTCGGCGTACCGGATCGTGCAGGAGGCGCTGAGCAACGTGCTGCGGCACGCGCCCGGCGCGACCGCCCACGTCACCCTCGCCTACGATCCGAGGGGGCTGCGGGTGACGGTCGTCAACACCCGCCCGACCCGGGAGGCACCGCCGTCCGCCGGCGCCGGACACGGACTGCTCGGCATGCGGGAACGGGCCGTCATGCTGGGCGGCAGGCTGACGGCCGGCCCCTGGGCCGACAACGGCTACAAGGTCGACGCCCACCTCCCGGTCTCCGCCCCGCCCGCCACCGCTCCCCCTCCCGAGGACGGCCCCGCATGATCCGCGTACTGATCGCCGACGACCAGCAGATGGTCCGCCAGGGCTTCACCGTGCTGCTCAACACGCAGCCCGACATCGAGGTCGTCGGCCAGGCGGTGAACGGGGTGGACGCGGTCGACCAGGTCGCCGAGCTCACCCCGGACGTCGTCCTGATGGACATCCGCATGCCCGAACTCGGCGGCATCCAGGCCACCGCCCGCATCACCACCGCCACCCCGCACGTCAAGGTGCTGATGCTGACCACCTTCGACCTCGACGAGTACGTGTACGAGGCGCTGCGCGCCGGGGCGTCCGGGTTCCTGCTGAAGGACGCCTCCGCCGACCAGCTCGCCGAGGCGGTACGGGTGGTGGCGGCCGGGGACGCCCTCCTCGCACCCGGCGTCACCCGGCGGCTGATCGCCGAGTTCTCCCGGCTGGACGACCGCCCCCGCAGCCCCCTCAGGCAGCGCGTGAAGGATCTCACCGAACGCGAGACGGAGGTGCTCGCGCTGATCGCGCAGGGCCTGTCCAACGCGGAGATCGCGGTACGTCTCGTGGTGGCCGAGCAGACCGTGAAGACGCACGTCGGCCGCATCCTGGTGAAACTGGGCCTGCGGGACCGCACCCAGGCGGCGGTGTTCGCGTACGAGTCGGGGCTGGTGCGTCCCTCCGGGTACTGAGAAGTGCCCCGGGCGTGGCCCGCGTAGTACCTGAGACGGACGCCCGGGAACCCTTCTCGGCGGGGACGACCGCGCTCACCCGGTCGGCCTACCGTGTGAGCGTGACCGAGACGACTCACCAGCAGCCCCCGGCCGCCCCGCGCGGGAACGGGGCCGGGACCCGCAGCCCGGAGTACCAGGCGGTCCGGAGCGCCCTGCGCGGGCTGCGCCAGGACCTGTTCCACGACCCCTTCGCCTACCGCCCGCTGCCGCCCCGGCGCACGGACGGCCCGTTCGTCCGCCGGCTGCGCGGCCGGCCGCGGTCGGCCGCGGCGCACCTCCCGCACGCGGTGGTGGGGGCGGTCGCGCTGATCGCCCTGATGACCGGCACGCTCGGCGGCGGCCTCCCCGGCGGGGACGTACTGGCCCTGCTGACCGGTCTGCTGTGCGCGGCCCCGGTGGCCGCCACGCTGGTGCGGCCGGTCGGCGCGTTCTGGATGTCCCTCGCCGCGACCCCGGTGGTCTCGATTCTGGGCGGTGACGGCTCGGACTGGCCGTGGATGCCCGGCGTGTTCGTCTGCCATCTGGCGGTGCTGGTCTTCGTGGCCCTGCGCACCCGGCCCCGCACCGCCGCCTGGATGTGGGTCCTGACCTTCGCCTACGCCTTCCTCGCGGACCTTCTCTTCGGCGGGTCGTACTACTACACCAACAGTGCGCCCATGCTGGTGACGTCCGCGTTCGCCCTGCTCGTGGTCTGTCTCTGGCACGTCCGCCGCACCGCCCAGCAGGAGGTGACCGCTCAGCAGACGGTCACCGCGCACGAGCGTTCCCGGCGCACGGCGCTGGAGGAGCGCACCACCATCGCCCGCGAGCTGCACGACGTGGTCGCCCACCACATGTCGGTGGTCGCCATCCAGGCCGAGGCGGCCCCCTACCGGGTGGAGAACCCGCCGCCGGAACTGGAGCGCGCCTTCGTCACCATCCGGGAGAACGCGGTCGCCGCCCTCACCGAGCTGCGCCGCATCCTGGGCGTGGTCCGCGCCGAGGACTACGAGGCCCCGGACGCCCCGCAGCCCACCCTCGCCGACCTGGACGCCCTGCTCGTCAACGTGCGCGACGCGGGGCTGCGGGTGGAGAAGGTGGTGACCGGCGCGGTGCGGGAGCTGCCGCAGGGGGTGGAGCTGTCGGCGTACCGGATCGTGCAGGAGGCGCTGAGCAACAGCCTGCGGCACGCGCCCGGCGCGAGCGCCCGGGTGGAGATCGGGTACGTCCTCGGCGGCCTCGGCGTACGCGTCGTCAACGGTCCGGCGCCCGAGCCGAGCCTCGTCAAACCCTCGCCCGGCGCCGGTCACGGCATCACCGGCATGCGCGAGCGGGTCACCATGCTGAACGGTGAGATGACGGCCGGCCCGGCCGACGACGGCGGTTACGAGGTGACGGTGTTCCTGCCCGTCACCACGGTGAACGAAGGTGACGCATGACCATCCGGGTCCTGATCGCGGACGACCAGATGATGGTGCGCGAGGGCTTCTCGGTCCTGCTGGGCGCGATGCCGGGCATCGAGGTCGTCGGCGAGGCCGTCAACGGCCGCGAGGCGGTGGAGCGGGTCCGCGAACTCGCCCCCGACGTCGTCCTCATGGACATCCGCATGCCCGAGCTGAACGGCATCGACGCGACGCGGGAGATCGTCGCCGCCGACGGCACCGCGAAGGTGCTGGTGCTGACCACCTTCGACCTCGACGAGTACGTCTACCAGGCGCTGCGCGCGGGCGCCTCCGGCTTCCTCCTCAAGGACGCCTCCGCCCGCCAGCTCGCCGACGGGGTACGAGTCGTCGCGTCCGGCGAGGCACTGCTCGCCCCGACGGTGACCAAGCGGCTGATCACCGAGTTCTCCAAGCTGTCCGAGACCCCGCGCCTGATGCCGTCCGCGCACGGGGCGTACGGCGACCTCACCGAGCGGGAGACGGAGGTGCTGGTGCTGATCGCGCAGGGCCTGTCGAACTCCGAGATTGCCGGGCGGCTGGTGGTCGCCGAGTCCACGATCAAGACGCACGTCAGCCGCATCCTGGTGAAACTGGGCCTGCGGGACCGCACCCAGGCGGCGGTCTTCGCGTACGAGGCACGGCTGGTCACCCCCGGCTGACCCTGGTCAGGGAGCGGGGCGCCGGGCTACCGTCCGTCCATGGCAGCCCTTGACGACCTCGCGTTCGACCCGTGGGACCCCGCGTTCGTCGCCGACCCGTACCCCGCCTACGCCGAGCTGCGCGCACGCGGGCGGGTGCGGTACTTCGAGCCGACGGACCAGTGGCTGGTCGCGCACCACGCGGACGTCTCGGCGCTGCTGCGCGACCGGCGCCTGGGACGGACGTACCAGCACCGCTTCACCCACGAGGAGTTCGGCCGGACCGCCCCGCCGCCGGAGCACGAGCCGTTCCACACCCTCAACGACCATGGCATGCTCGACCTCGAACCGCCGGACCACACCCGCATCCGTCGCCTGGTGTCGAAGGCGTTCACCCCGCGCACGGTGGAGCGCCTCAAGCCGTACGTCACGCGTCTCGCGGGTGACCTGGTCTCCGCGCTGGTCGAGGCGGGCGGCGGCGACCTGCTGAGGGACGTCGCCGAACCGCTGCCGGTCGCGGTGATCGCCGAGATGCTCGGCATCCCGGAGTCCGACCGGGCGTCGCTGCGCCCCTGGTCGGCGGACATCTGCGGCATGTACGAGCTGAACCCGCCCGAGGAGACGGCGGCGAGGGCCGTCCGGGCGTCGGTCGAGTTCTCCGACTACCTGCGCGGCCTGATCGCCGAGCGCCGCGAGAACCCCGGCGACGACCTGATCTCGGGCCTGATCGCCGCCCACGACGAGGACGACGACCGGCTCACCGAGCAGGAGATGATCTCCACCTGCGTGCTGCTGCTCAACGCGGGCCACGAGGCCACCGTGAACTCCACGGTCAACGGCTGGTGGGCGCTGTTCCGCCATCCCGACCAGCTCGCCGCCCTGCGCGCGGACCACTCTCTCGTCCCGTCCGCCGTGGAGGAGCTGATGCGCTACGACACCCCGCTCCAGCTCTTCGAACGCTGGGTCCTCGACGAGATCGAGATCGACGGCCGGGTGATCCCGAGGGGCGCGGAGATCGCGATGCTCTTCGGCTCCGCCAACCACGACCCGGCCGTCTTCACCGACCCGTCCCGCCTGGACCTCACCCGCCGCGACAACCTGCACATCTCCTTCAGCGCCGGCATCCACTACTGCATCGGCGCCCCCCTGGCCCGCATCGAGCTGGCGGCCTCGATGACGGCGCTGCTGGAGAAGGCACCGACGCTGCGACTGGCGGCGGAGCCGGAGCGGAAGCCGAACTTCGTGATCAGGGGGTTGGAGGGGCTGGCCGTGGAAGTGAGGTGATCACTCGTTCGGCTGATCACCGGCCGACTTCCGGCGAGGGACGTGGATGGCTCGTCAAGCTGGTGTCCGCCTGCGGAGGATCTGCAAGCTGAAACCGGACAAGAAAGGGGTGGGCCGGATGATTCGGGCGTACAAGTTTCTCATGCGGTCCACGGCCCGTCAGACGATCGCGCTGCGCGAGATGCTGGCCGACCACTGCTCTCTGTACAACGGTGCCCTCCAGGAACGCCGCGATGCCTACCGGCACGCCTCGAAGACCACCGTCCGGTACGGCGGCCAGTCTGCCCAGCTCAAGGACATCCGGGCATTCGACCCCGAACGTCAGGGCCGCTGGTCGTTCTCCAGCCAACAAGCGACCCTCCGGCGTCTGGACAAGGCGTTCACCTCGTTCTTCCGGCGTGTGCAGGCTGGAGAGAAGCCGGGCTATCCGCGGTTTCGGTCAGGCAAGCGGTTCGACACCGTGGAGTTCCCGAAGGACGGCGACGGCTGCCGATGGGACTCCACCCCACACGACCCCGTCACCCGCGTCCGCCTTCAAGGCGTCGGGCACGTCAAGGTGCACCAGCACCGACCCGTGGCCGGCAAGGTCAAGACGATCTCGGTGAAGCGTGAGGGGCACCGCTGGTACGTCATCCTCACCGCTGAGCAGACCGCGCCCGAAGCACTCCCGGCGACCGGTTCCGTGGTCGGCATCGACATGGGCTTGGCCAACTTCCTCGCCGACTCGAGCGGCGGATTCGTACCCAACCCACGTTATGGACACAAGGCCGCCGCGAAGCTGGAAGCCGCACAGCAGGCGCTCAGCCGGTGCAAGCGGGGCAGCGAGCGGCGCCACAAGGCCGCTCAGACCGTGGCCCGTCTATACCGTAAAGTCCGCCGGCAGCGCCTGGACCACGCACACAAGACCGCACTTGACCTCGTACGCGAACACGACTTCATCGCCTACGAAGATCTGAAGATCCGAAACATGAGCCGTTCCCCGACACCCGAGCCGGACCCCGAGATGCCGGGCATCTTCCTGCCCAACGGGGCCGCCGCGAAGGCCGGGCTGAACCGCTCGATCGCTGATGCCGGATGGGGGGTGTTCCTCCAGATCCTCACCGCCAAGGCAGAATGCGCCGGACGGGAAGTGCTGGCCGTGGACCCCCGCAACACCTCGCGGCGGTGCCCCGAATGTGGGCACACCGCCGCAGAGAACCGGCCCACACAGGAGAAGTTCCACTGCGTCGCCTGCGGCTACCACGCGCACGCGGACACAGTGGGCGCCCTGAACGTTCTACGGGCCGGGCTGGTCCGTCGCGAAGCCACACCGGCATAGCGAGAAGCCCCTCATTCATGAAGGGGAGGAGTCACGACGGTTATGGCAGAACGCGCGTCAGCCCAGTTGTCGGTGGACATGTTCGAGCGGATCGCCGAGTTCGTCGAACGTGAGGACGAGACCGTCAGGTTCGAGTCCATCAACGGACGGATCGGGCTCAGGAAAGGAACCGACGGCAGTCACACCGCAATCATCATGTGGCTGGTCCGTCAGTGCATGAAGGCCAGGCCCGAACTCGATCTCAGCCCGGTGCAGGGGTTGAAGGTGGAGTCCTACCGCAAGGGCCGGGCCCTGCCGGACGCGGTGCTCGCCCCTGTCACCCACTTCGTGGGGCAGGGGGACTGGGCAGATACCGAAGGCGTGCTGATGACGGTGGAGGTCACCTCCTTCGACTCGGACACGCACGATCGCGATCGTGTGGAGAAACCCCAGGCCTACGCCGAATCCGGGATCCCCGTCTACCTGCTGATCGACCGCAACCGTCGCTCCGTCCTCGTACACCGTGATCCGGACCCGGTGGTCGGCTACCGGAACGTCCAGAAGCGCCAGTTGGGCCAGAAGGTCGTGCTGCCCGACCCCGTCGGCATCGAGTTCGACACCGAGGGGCTCAAACCGTTCATGGACTGATCGCTGCTGTCATGTCGACAGATCCCTGCGCCGCAACCCGGCCAGCCCCGCCCCGACCAGCCCTGCCGCGAGAACCGTGAGGACCAGCACCGGGGGCCACTCCATGGCCCCGCCCGGCAGCTTCGGCAGATGGCCGAAGGGGGACAGGTCCAGCACCGCTCGCGGTACGTCCAGCGCCGGGCCGACCCAGCCGATCAGCAGCACCGCGCCGGCCACGCCCCACGCGACCGTCGCCGCCCCGGGCGCCAGTCCGTACAGCAGGACCGCGACCCCGCCGATCACCCACACCGCCGGGACCTGCACCAGGCACGCCCCCAGGATCTCTCCCGTCCGCTCGCCGTGGCCGAGCGCGAGACCCGCCCCCGCGAGCAGCATCAGCAGCGCCGACCCGCCGAACGCCACCGTCAGATGCCCGGCGGCCCAGCGCAGCCGTCCGACCGCCCCCGCGAGCACCGGCTCGGCCCGCCCGGAAGTCTCCTCGCCGTGCAGCCGCAGTACCGACGCCACGATGTACAGGGCCGCCACCAGCCCCAGCATCCCGGCCATCGCCGCGAGGAACGCGTCCGTCAGCCCCGACTGCCCGCCCATCCGCTGGAAGATCTCACGGGCGCCCTCGTTGTCGCCGACCAGTTCGGCCGCCCCCTCCGCCATGCCGCCGTACACCAGCCCCGCCAGCAGGAATCCGAGGCTCCAGCCGAGCACACCGCCCCGCTGCAGCCGCCACGCCAGCGCCCCCGCGCCGCCCAGCCGCCCGGCGGCCGGCCCCGGACGGCTCGGCAGGAAGCTCATGCCGAGATCCCGGCGCCCGGCGAGCGCGTACGCCACCGCCCCCTGCACCAGCACCGCGCCCGCGAACAGCCCCAGCACCCACCACCGTTCACCGGCGTAGGCCCGCAGGTTCGTCAGCCAGCCGAGCGGCGACGCCCAGGTCAGCGGTGACGAACCGTCGTCGGTCGCCGAGTCGCCCGCCGCCCGCAGCACGAACGCCGCCCCGAGCACCGCCGCCGTCAGCCCCCGCGCGAGCCGCGCGCTCTCCGTCAACTGCGCCACGATCGCCGCCATCGTCGCGAAGACCATGCCCACACCGGCGATCCCGAGCCCGAACGCGACCGCTCCCGCAGCGCCCTGCCCGGCCAGTCCGGCCGTCACCAGCAGCGCCAGCATCCCGTTCGCGACGGCCGCCGCGAGCAGCGCCGCCGTGAGCGAGGCCCTGCGGCCCACCATCCCGGACGCCACCATCTCCTGACGCCCGCTCTCCTCCTCGTCCCGGGTGTGCCGTACGACGACCAGCAGACCGACCACGGCGGCCAGCGCCCCCGCGTACACCCCGGCCCGCCAGGCGGTCAGCGCGCCGAGCGAGTCGCCGAAGACGGGGCCGACCATGGCCCGCAGCGAGGAGTTGCCGGCCATCTGGGCGACCAGGTCGGCGCGTTCGGCGGGAGTGCCGTACAGGCCCTTGAGCGTGCTCGGCATCGACAGCACCATCAGGGCGTTCACCGCGACCCACACCGGGATCATCACCCGGTCCCGGCGCAGCGCGAAACGCAGCAGGATGCCGGTGCCGGCGAGCTGTCGCGCGCTCGCGGGCCGTACGGCGAAGGCGGCGGCGCTCATCGGGCGGTCACCTCGTCCTGGTAGTGCCGCAGGAAGAGTTCCTCCAGCGTCGGCGGGGTGGACGTCAGCGAGCGCACGCCCGACTCGCTCAGCGAGCGCAGCACCGCGTCCAGCTTGTCGGTGTCGACCTGGAGCCGGACGCGCCGCCCCTGTACGTCGAGGTCGTGCACACCGGGCAGTCCGGCGAGCCCGTTGGGCGGGCCGGCGAGTTCGGCGCTCACGCTCGTCCGGGTCAGATGCCGCAGCTCGGCGAGCGAACCGCTCTCCACCGTGGCCCCCTTGCGGATGATGCTGACCCGGTCGCACAGCTCCTCCACCTCGCTGAGGATGTGCGAGGACAGCAGCACGGTCCGCCCGCGCTCCCGCTCCTCGGCGACACAGCGCTGGAAGACCTCCTCCATCAGCGGGTCCAGGCCGGACGTCGGCTCGTCGAGGATCAGCAGGTCGACGTCGGAGGCGAACGCCGCCACCAGGGCGACCTTCTGCCGGTTGCCCTTGGAGTACGTGCGGCCCTTCTTCGTCGGGTCCAGCTCGAACCGCTCGGTCAGCTCGGCGCGGCGGTGCGGGTCCAGGCCGCCGCGCAGCCTCCCGTACAGGTCGATGACCTCGCCCCCGGAGAGGTTGCGCCACAGCGTCACGTCACCGGGGACGTAGGCGATACGACGGTGGATCTCCACGGCGTCCGTCCACGGGTCCCGGCCGAGCACCCGGGCGGCACCGGAGTCGGCGCGCAGCAGGCCGAGCAGGACGCGGATGGTGGTGGACTTCCCGGAGCCGTTGGGGCCGAGGAAGCCGTGGACCTCGCCGGTCTCGACGCTCAGGTCGAGACCGGCCAGTGCGTGGGTCCGGCCGAACGACTTGTGCAGTCCGGACACGGTGATGGCCTTCGTCATGCTTCGGAACGTACGCTTCTTTCAGAAATTTGTGAAGTTAAGGAAACGTATAAATCGACGGCTAGACTTGATCCACGGCATCCACGGCGCCTGAGCAGGGGAGATGATCGGAACATGGCGGAACCGAGCGGGACGGCCCGGGATCCGGAGGCGGTCTCACGGTTCGTGGAGCACTTCGCGGCACAGCTCGTGGAGGCCGGCCTGGCACGCATGCCCGCCCGCGTCTTCGCGGCCCTGCTCGCCTCCGACGCCGGGGTCCTGACCTCCGCCGAACTGGGTGAACGGCTCCAGATCTCACCGGCCGCGGTCTCCGGCGCGGTGCGCTACCTGTCCCAGGTCCACATGGTGTCCCGCGAGCGCGAGCCCGGTTCCCGCCGGGAGCGCTACCGGGTCCACGGCGACCAGTGGTACGAGGCGCTCACCAACCGCGAGGCCATCATCAAGCGCTGGGAGGACGCGTTGCGGGACGGCGTCACCAGCCTGGGCGCGGACACCCCGGCGGGGCGGCGGCTGGCGGAGACGCTGGCCTTCTTCGAGTTCATGGAGAAGGAGGTCGAGGCGATGATGGAGCGCTGGCGGGTGCACCGGGAGGAGCGGTTCGGGAGAGAGTAATTGATCCGCTACGCTGAGTGGTGGCTGGTCCGCTTCAACGGGAGGGCGCATCATGACAGTCATGGCAGAGCGACCGACGATAAACGGCACCGAGCCCGACAGCTTCGAGGGCCTGCTGAGGACCCTCGACGAGCTGGACGTGCCCGACGGCTACCAAGCCGAGATCATCAGGGGGAACATCGTCGTGTCGCCGTGGTCGAAGGGGTATTACACCCGTGTGATGCGCTTGGTGTGCCAGCAATTGGAGCCGCACCTTCCCGAGGGGCACGTGATCGAGCGGGCGCCCAATCCGTATGTCTTCCCGGGTGATGAGCGGGCCTATGGGCCGGATATCCACGCGGCGCACGCGAAAGCCTTGGAGACAGCCGACAACCATATTGACGGCGAAGCCCTTTGCTTTGTAGCCGAACTCACGTCTTCCACCACCCGGGACGACGACCTCACGGACAAGGTCGAGGTCTATGGACGAGCCGGCATCCCCGTCTACCTGATCCTCGACATGCAGGAGGAACAGGCCACAGTCCTCTGGACACCCTCGGCCAAGGGCTACGAGTCTCGCGACACCAGGCCGTTCGGCGAGAAGCTGTCGATCCCCGCCCCGTTCGGCTGCGTACTGGATACGACCGGTTTCAGGGCTCCCTGACCCGACGCCTCCGCTACCGCGTCGGCAGTACGAGCCCCCAAGCCCCCTCCCGCACTACCCACGTCCGCGTCCGCACCGGTCCCGACACCGCCGCGTCCGCGCGATAGCGGAAGTGCGCGCCCGACACGGTCACCGTCCGCCCCTCGGCCGACAGTGGGGACGCCTCCGCCCCCACCGACGCCGGACGCACCTCCACCCGCGCCGCCCCGGAGGCACCGGGCACGACCGAGACGCCCTCCACCGGCTGCCCCAGGTCGACGAGCGTCTCCCCGTCGACCTCCACCCGCAGCCGCGCCGGCCCCGCCCCGGGGGCGGGGACGACCCCGGACGGCCGCGCCGGCACCAGGGTCCGTACCAGCGACCGGCACGTCCGCAGCCACGGACGCCCCGCCCCGCCGTCCGCCTCCCGCACCCGTGTCGTGCCGCCGAGCGGCGGAATCCGCAGCGCGCCGAGCACCACCCCGTCGCTGTCGTCCACCAGCAGGTCCATCCGCCGCTCCGCCCCGTCCAGCACCGCCCGTGCCGCCGCCACCGCGCCCGCCGGCACCCCCAGCGACCGGGCGAGGGAGACCGCGCCCCCCACCGGCACCAGGGACAGGGCGCATTCGGCCAGCTCCCGCCGCCGGTGCAGCAGCGTCACCGCCCGCACCAGGGCCCGGTCGTCGCCCACCACCACCGGCCGCCGCGACCCGCGTCGTGCCAGCGCCCGCGCGAACTCCTCCGGCCCGTCCGGCAGGCACACCTTCGTGCCCGCCGCACCCGCGCCGATCACGTCCTTCGCGATCCGGACGGACTCGCCGTCCGCCCGTCGGGCGACCGGGTCGATGACCACCAGGAGCTGATCGGACGTCGCGGAGAAGGTCCTGGAAGTCGCCACCTCGGCCATGCCTCGCTTCCTCGGGTAGCATCTTTGTGCAAGAGCCCCTTGCGCTATTGCGCCAGGGGCTTCGTCTATTCCGGGGCATCCGGTCCGACGGTGGCGGCCAACGACGGTCGCGGTGTACGTGGCGGAAACCCACCGCATACGCCCTCGACCATGGACATGCCCCGCCCGGAAGGGGTGTACGCGCGTGCCCGCACTTGTGCTGCTCGGTGCTCAGTGGGGTGACGAAGGCAAGGGAAAGGCGACGGACCTGCTCGGTGGTTCCGTCGACTATGTGGTGCGCTACCAGGGCGGCAACAACGCCGGCCACACGGTAGTCGTGGGTGATCAGAAGTACGCCCTCCACCTGCTCCCTTCCGGGATTCTCTCCCCCGGCTGCACGCCGGTCATCGGCAACGGCGTCGTCGTCGACCCGTCGGTCCTGTTCTCCGAGCTGAGCGGGCTGAACGAGCGAGGCGTCGACACGTCGAAGCTCCTGATCAGCGGAAACGCTCACATCATCACGCCGTACAACGTGACGGTGGACAAGGTGACCGAGCGCTTCCTCGGCAAGCGCAAGATCGGCACCACGGGCCGGGGCATCGGCCCGACCTACGCCGACAAGATCAACCGTGTCGGTATCCGCGTCCAGGACCTGTACGACGAGTCGATCCTCACCCAGAAGGTCGAAGCGGCCCTCGACGTCAAGAACCAGATGCTCACCAAGTTCTACAACCGGCGCGCGATCGCCGTCGACCAGGTGGTCGAGGAGCTGCTGGGCTACGCGGACAAGCTCGCCCCGTACGTCGCCGACACGGTGCTGGTGCTGAACCAGGCGCTGGAGCAGGACAAGGTGGTCCTCTTCGAGGGCGGCCAGGGCACGCTCCTCGACATCGACCACGGCACGTACCCCTTCGTCACCTCGTCGAACCCGACCGCGGGCGGCGCCTGCACGGGCGCCGGCGTGGGCCCGACGAAGATCAGCCGGGTCATCGGCATCCTCAAGGCGTACACCACCCGCGTCGGCGCGGGACCGTTCCCGACGGAGCTGTTCGACGAGGACGGCGAGGCGCTGCGCCGCATCGGCGGCGAGCGCGGTGTCACCACCGGCCGTGACCGCCGCTGCGGCTGGTTCGACGCGGTGATCGCCCGCTACGCGACCCGCGTCAACGGCCTCACCGACTTCTTCCTCACCAAGCTCGACGTCCTCACCGGCTGGGAGCAGATCCCGGTCTGCGTGGCGTACGAGATCGACGGCAAGCGGGTCGAGGAGCTGCCGTACTCGCAGACGGACTTCCACCACGCGAAGCCGGTCTACGAGATGCTGCCGGGCTGGTCCGAGGACATCAGCAAGGCGAAGTCGTTCTCCGACCTGCCGAAGAACGCCCAGGCGTACGTCAAGGCCCTGGAGGAGATGTCCGGCGCCCCGATCTCCGCGATCGGCGTGGGCCCGGGCCGCACCGAGACGATCGAGATCAACTCGTTCCTGTAGGAGCACCCGTTACGGCGAAGCCACCGGCCCCTCGACAAGGGGTCCGGTGGCTTCGCCGTAACGGGCATATCCTGACACTCAGTGCGTGCATCGACGAGGAAGAGGGTGAGTGCGATGCGCGTGATGCTCAAGGCGACGCTGGACACCGAGAAGTCGAACGAGCTGATCCGCAGCGGGAAGATGGCCGAGCAGGTCAAGGGGGTACTCGACCGGCTGCAGCCGGAGGCGGCCTACTTCGGTCCGCTGGGCGGGCGGCGGACGATGGTGCTGGTCGTCCACATGCAGGACAGTTCGGAGGTGCCCCCGGTGGGCGAGCCGTTCTTCACCCACCTGAACGCCCAGGTCGAGATGTGCCCCGTCATGAACGCGGAGGACCTGCGGAAGGGACTCTCGCAACTGGGCTGATCCCTGCCGTCAGCTGAACACGATCATCGACCCCTGTGCCAGGCTCCGTGTCGCCGCCGCGTGCAGGCCCAGCCAGACGTGGCGTTCGCGGGCGAAGGGACTGGGGTCGTACGGGGCGGGAACGGCCGGCTCCTCCAACTCGGTCGGGCCGCGCGGGGGTTCGGGCGCGGCCGGGGGGTTCGCCGGGTCGATGCCGATGGCCGGGGCGACCAGCTCCAGCTCCCGCAGCAGCGCGTGGGACGAGCCCAGGGGGCCGCCACCCGCGAGGAGTTCGTCGTTGGCGAGGGGGTGCGGGAAGTCGACGGGGACGTACGCGCCCGCGTGGTCGTAGTGCCAGACCAGGTGGGACTGCTGGGCCGTCGTCTCGAACATCTCCAGCAACTGCTCGTAGTCGCCGCCCAGTTCGTCCACCGGGGTGACCGGCAGCCCGCGCACCTGGAGCAGGTACACCCGCCGCAGGAAGTGCAGCGCGTCGTAGTCGAAACCCGCGACCGGGGCCACCTCGCCGGTCAGTCCCGGCATGTACTGGTACACCGGCACCGGTGGCAGGCCGGCTTCGGCGAGCACCGCGTTGTACTGCGCGAGTTCCTCGGCGAACGGGTTGTCGGGCGTGTGGCACAACACGTCGACGAGCGGTACCAGCCACAGGTCACAGGCCAAAGAGGGCTCCTCACACAGCACGGTCGTCGGGATGGTCGTCGTGGTCAGGGAAGCGTATCGGCGCCCGGCGCGGGCTGCTCCCCCCGTGCCGGTCCTTGTGCGGGTCCCTTACCCATCCCACCGCCCGTCAGCCCCTCCACGAGGGAGAGCGCGTGCGTGTTGTACGACGCGACGATCGCGCGGGCCGTATCGGTGTCACGGTGCGACAGCGCGTCGACCAGATCGGTGTGTGCGGCCCACAGGTGCCCGCGCAGATCGGGCAGCCGCCGCAGATGCTGCACCACACACACCCAGGTCTGCACGCGCAGCCGGTGCAGGAAGTCGGTGAGGTACGGGTTGCCGAACACGGACCCGAGTTCGCGCCAGAAGCGCAGGTCGTAGCCGACGAGGACGGTGACCTCCCCGGCGAGGGCCGCGCGCTGCGCCTCCTCGCCGCGCCTGCGCACCCCGGCGAGGGCGGCGGCGACCCGGGGCTCGTCCGGCTGGAGGTGGACCAGGTGGCCGTCGGTGAGCGCGCGGAACATCCCGTCGATGACCAGGGTGCGGGCCTCGATCATGCCCCGGAAGTCGTCGGCGGAGTACTCGTGCACCCGGAAGCCCCGGTGCTGGTCGGCGTCGAGCAACCCTTGCGCCGACAGGTCGACCAGCGCCTCCCGGACGGGGGTCGCGGACACGCCGTACTGGTCGGCGATCTCCTTGACGGTGAACTCCTGCCCCGGCTGGAGCCGCCCGGCCAGCACCTCGTCACGGAGCGCGTCCGCGATCTGCTGCCGCAGGGTGCTGCGGGTCACGGCACCGCTGCCGCTGAAGCCGGGCATGGTCGGGGCGTCTCCCTCGTCGCGTTCGAGTGACGTGCACACGGATGTGTACGAGCACGCCACCTTACGCGTTCGGGCGGGTCGGAGGTGTTCGAAAAGACGCGAGGGGGAGGGCCCCTCGCGTCCGTTCGCACCGGCTTCGCACCGGCCTCCCGGAGCGGTCACTCCACGTAGTCGTCCGCCACAGACAGGGCCGCGTCCAGCGCCGCGAGACCCTCCTTCAGCTCCGCCTCGCTCGCGTTGCACGGCGGCACCACATGCGTGCGGTTCATGTTCACGAAGGGCCAGATCCCGGCCTCCTTCGCGGCGGCGGCGAAGGCCGCCATCGGGGCGTTCGCCTCACCGGCCGCGTTGTACGGCACCAGCGGCTCGCGGGTCTCCCGGTTCCGCACCAGTTCCAGCGCCCAGAACATGCCGGTCCCGCGCACCTCGCCCACGCATCCGTGCCGCTCGGCCAGCTCCCGCAGCCCCGGCCCGACGACGGACGCGCCGAGGCTCGCCGCGTTCTCCACGACGCCCTCCTCCTCCATCACCCCGATCGTCGCGACGGCGGCGGCGCAGGCCAGCGGGTGCCCCGAGTACGTCAGGCCACCCGGGTACGGCCGCTTCCCGAACGTGTCGGCGATCGCCCCGGAGATCGCGACACCGCCCAGCGGCACGTACCCGGAGTTCACGCCCTTCGCGAAGGTCATCAGGTCCGGGACGACGTCGTACAGGTCCGCCGCGAACCACGTCCCGGTCCGCCCGAACCCGGCCATGACCTCGTCGAGGACGAGGACGATGCCGTACTTGTCGCAGATCTCGCGCACGCCCGCGAGATAGCCGGCGGGCGGCGGCATGATGCCCGCCGTCCCCGGGATCGTCTCCAGGACGACCGCGGCGACGGTCGACGGCCCCTCGAAGGCGATCGTCGTCTCCAGGTGCTCCAGCGCCCGCGCGCACTCCTGCTCCTCGGTCTCCGCGTAGAAGCGGGAGCGGTACAGGAACGGCGCCCAGAAGTGCACGACTCCCGCCGTGCCGCTGTCGGAGGCCCAGCGGCGCGGGTCACCGGTGAGGTTGACCGCCTGCTGGGTGCCGCCGTGGTACGAGCGGTACGCGGAGAGCACCTTGGGGCGGCCGGTGTGCAGCCGCGCCATGCGCAGGGCGTGCTCCACGGCGTCGGCGCCGCCGTTGGTGAAGAAGATCCTGTCCAGGTCGCCCGGGGTCCGCTCGGCGATCAGCCGCGCCGCCTCCGAGCGTGCCTCGACGGCGAACGCGGGCGCGAACGTCGTCATCCGCGCCGCCTGCTCCTGGATCGCGGCGACGACCTTCGGGTGCTGGTAGCCGATGTTGGTGTAGACGAGGCCGCTGGTGAAGTCGAGGTAGCGCCGGCCGTCGTAGTCCCAGAAGTACGACCCCTCCGCCCCGGCGACGGCGAGCGGGTCGATGAGCTCCTGCGCGGACCAGGAGTGGAACACATGCGCACGGTCGGCGGCCTTGACGGCGGCCCCGGTCTCGGGGTTCGGCTGAGGGGTCATGGGGCCGAGGGTAGGCCGGGGCCGTAAGGCCGCGACATCGGCGGCCTGTCTGCGGTGGGGGACTTTCCGCGACAGGGTGTCGACAGAAGTGATGGACAGCGCGCTGTCATCATGACAAGATACTGTCATCTGTTGGCGTACCCACAAGGGAGCGGTCATGACCCGCAAGCCCGTGCATCTCGCCCTCTACGACACCTTCGCCGACTGGGAGACCGGTCACGCCACCGCGCACCTCGCCCGCGCCGGCTACGAGGTGCGTACGGTCACCCCGGCCGGGGAGCCCGTCACCGGCATCGGCGGACTCCGCGTCCTGTCCGACCTCGCGCTCGACGAGCTGCGGCCCGAGGACAGCGCGCTGCTGATCCTCCCCGGCGCCGACCGCTGGGACGAGGGCGACGACCTCGCCCCCTTCGCCCGTACCGCCCGTGCCTTCCTCGACGCCGGTGTGCCCGTCGCCGCGATCTGCGGCGCCACCGCCGGGCTGGCCAGGGAAGGGCTGCTCGACACCCGTGCGCACACCAGCGCCGTCTCCTTCTACCTCGCCGCGACCGGCTACGCGGGCGGCGACCGGTACGTCGAGGCCGACGCGGTCACCGACGGCGGCCTCGTCACCGCGGGGCCGACCGAGCCCGTCGCCTTCGCCCGCGAGATCTTCCGGCTGCTCGGCGTCCACGACGACACGGTGAACGACGCTTGGTACCGGCTGTTCCACGACTCGGACCCCGAGGCGTACGCCGTGTACGCGAAGGCCACGGCGCGGTGAGCGGGGAACACCAGGACCTGCTCAGCCGGGGCGCGCTCGGCACCTTCCGGCTGAACGGCCAGTTCCTCGCGGTCGCCGAGGAGCTGGCCCGGCCCGCCGGGCTCACCGCCGCCTGGTGGCAGGTGCTCGGCGCGGTCCTCGGTGAGCCGCTGCCGGTCTCCGGGATCGCCAGGGCCATGGGCATCACCCGGCAGAGCGTGCAGCGCGTCGCCGACCTGCTGGTGGAGCGCGGACTCGCCGAGTACCGGCCCAACCCGGCCCACCGCCGCGCCAAACTCCTCGCCCCCACGGAGGAGGGTCACACGGCGATCAGCCGTATCGACCCCGGCCACGCGGCCTTCGCGGAGCGGCTGGCGGAGGCGTACGGAGCGGCGTACGGGGAGGCGGAACTCGCCCGTGCGGTGGAGGCGCTGGAACGCCTGTCCGCGGTGCTGGACACGCTCGGGCCGCCTGTTACGGAACCGTAGAGGTCGCCCGGCTCACCGGGTACCGGCCCCGCACTATCCTCGGGATGTTGCTCATCGGGGGGAGGCTGCGTGGCGATGGACAAGCTCGGGCCCGGGGATCCACAGGGAATCGGGGCGTACCGGCTGCTGGCCAGGCTCGGGGCCGGCGGCATGGGGCAGGTCTACCTCGCCCGCTCCGACCGGGGACGTACCGTCGCCGTCAAGCTGATCCGCCGGGAGCTGGCCCAGCAGGAGGAGTTCCGGGCGCGCTTCCGCCAGGAGGTGCACGCCGCGTGGCAGGTCGGCGGCGACTGGACGGCTCCGGTGCTCGACGCGGACACCGAGGCGCCCGTGCCGTGGGTGGCCACCGGGTACGTGGCCGGGCCCAGCCTCCAGCAGGTGGTCGGGCACGACCACGGGGCGCTGCCCGAGCGTTCGGTGCGCATCCTCGCCGCGGGTCTCGCGCACGCGCTGAAGGACATCCACGCCGCGGGGATCGTCCACCGGGACCTCAAGCCGTCCAACGTGCTCGTCACCATCGACGGTCCGCGCGTCATCGACTTCGGGATCGCGCGGGCGCTGGAGACGGTGACCGACGGCGGGCTCACCCGCACCGGGGCGCTCGTCGGCTCGCCCGGTTTCATGGCACCCGAGCAGGTGCGCGGCGACCGGATCACGCCCGCATGCGACGTGTTCTGCCTCGGTTCGGTGCTCGCCTACGCCGCCACCGGCACGCTCCCGTTCGGCACCGCCAACAGCGGTGTGCACGCGCTGATGTTCCGCATCGCCCAGGAGGAACCCGACCTGGCCGGGGTGCCCGAGGGGATCGCCGACCTCGTACGCGACTGCCTGAAGAAGGACCCGGCGGCACGGCCCACCCTCGACCGGGTGCTGGAGCGCACCGGCGCGGAGGACACCGTGGCCGGCGGCCGCTCCCGCGACCCCTGGCTGCCGGGCGCCCTGGTCGCCCAGCTAGGCCGCCACGCGGTCCGCCTCCTGGACGCGGAGGATCCGCAGACCCCGACGCCCCCCGCACCGGCGGGTGCGCCTTCCACCGCCTGGCCGCCGGTGCCGCCCGGCCCCGGTGGGGCAGCCGCCCCCGGTATGCCGGCCGCCGGGCAGCCGGACGGCCCCGCCGCCGCTTCGGCACCGGCGGCGTGGGCCCCCGCGCCACCCGGGCCGGCCGGGTCCGGCGCGCCCGCGCCGGGTGCTCCCGCAGGACAGCCCGGTGCTTCCGCGGGACCGGCTGCCGGGCAGCAGGCGTCTTCCGGGGCGCATCCCGGTGCGTCCGCCGGGCAGCAGATGTATCCCGGTGCGCCTGTTGCCGGGCAGTCGGGGTCTCCTGGCCCGGGGCATCCGGGTGGGTCCGCTGCCGGGCCGGCCGGTTCCGCCGGTACGGCCGGTCCCGCCGGGCAGCAGGCGTCTCCTGGGGCGTATCCCGGTGCGTCCGCCGGACAGCCGGTGTCTCCCGGGGCGCCCGTCGCCGGTCCCCCCGAGCATGCCCGTGCCGCCGACGACTCCGCCGGTCCGCCCGTGGCCGGTGCGGCCTCCCCGCCTCCGCCCGGGCAGCCGGGGGCGGACCGTCTGCCCACCCTCGTGGCCGGTCAGGGTGTCCCCGCCCAGCCTCCGGCGCCCGGCCCGTACGGGCATCCCCAGCAGCCCGCGTACGGCTACCCCTACAACGGGCCCGCCGTCGGTCACACCCCGCCCTACGGGCCGCCGCCGTACGGTCCGGTGTCCGAGCCGCGCCGGGACAACCGTTCCACCGTGCTGCTCGTGGTGATCGCGCTGGTCGTCGCGCTCGCCGCCGGTGGCACCGTGTACGCGCTGATGAGCGGCGGCGCCGCCGACAACCGCGCCGGCGGCGACCCCACCGCGCCCCCGTCGCCCAGCGGCACGTCGCAGAGTTCCACCCCCACCCCCGACGACACCCGGCGGCCCAGCGCCTCCGCCCCCGCGGACGGCACCATTCCCGCGGACTACCTGGGCAGTTGGTCCACCACCATCGACAACGCGAGCGGCGAGCACACCCGCAAGCTGACCATCCGGCAGGGCGAGGTCGGCGACACGGTCATGTCCCTCGTCGCCGACGGGCCCGCCGGCAACGGCACCTACCACTGCGTCTTCGAGGCCCGGCTCACCGCCGGATCCGGCGACCGGATCGAGCTCGGCCCGTCCTCCGTGACGGTCGGGCAGCCGGGCGGCGCCTGTACCCCGGGCTCCGCCAGCGAGGTCACCCTGCTTCCCGACGGCTCCCTCCAGCGCGTGACCACCGGCAACGGCGAACAGCTCACCTACACACGGGAGTGACATCCCGTACCGCACGCGTCCGTTGAACGTTCGGCGAACTCCCGAGAACGAACATCGCCGGCCGCTTCGCACGGCCGTACGGTGGCTGCCCGGTCGGACGTGCGGGCAGTGGCGGGGGCGGCACGATGGAGTGGCTGAGCGCGGAGAACCTGGTGGCCGTGGCGACGGCGATCCTCGGTGTCGTCGCCTCCGCGGTCATGGTCTGGTACGAGCGGCGGGTACCGCGCAGCAAACGCATCGGCTACCGCGTGCAGTTGGACGTCCCGATCGGCGACGGCCAGCGGTCGAGCCGCACCAGCCGGCGGGAGGGCTGGTTCGACACGGCGGCGGGGATGACGCACGCCAGCATGGTGCTGCTGCGCATCGAGAACGACGGCTCGCAGACCATCGGCCGCGACGACTACCAGAGCCCGGGAAGCCACGGCCTGACCGTGGAGTTCACGGAGCGCACCATCCTCGGTGTCTCGGTCACCCAGCCCTCGGAGACCAGCCACCTCCTGGAGCACTTCACCCAGGAGCGCGGCTTCGGTTACCAGGACGGCACCCTGCGCCTCCCGCGCGTCCCGCTGAACCGTGGCGCCTACTACAAGCTGCTGGTGCTGCTCTCCGGCGGGCGCGTGGGCGACGGGATCCAGCTGAGCGGCGATCTCAGCGAGGGCGAGGTGCACCGCAACCGCAGTGCCACCCCGGACGACAAGGCCCCGCTGTTCAGCCGTGCGGCACGGCTGATCACCATCACGCTCACGCTGTGCGTGGTGGCCCTGGCGGTGATCGTCGTCGCCCAGGACGACAGCCCGCCCCCGATCGGCTGCAGGAGCGGCACCCTGACCCTCACCGGATCGACGGCGTTCGCGCCGGTGCTGCGGGAGGTCGCGGAGAAGTACGAGCGGGACTGCGCGGACGAGGACCCGCGCATCGAGGTGGACCCGCACGGGTCGACGGCCGGGATACGGGACCTGGCGGCGGCCGGAGCGGAGGCGGAGGACGGCTCTCCGCCGTTGGTGGTCCTGTCGGACGGCCCCAAGCCGGGCGGACTGCCCGAACTGCGCGGGAACCACGTGGCGGTGTCGGTGTTCGCGCTGGTGGTGAATGACGCCGTAGGGCTGCGGAACCTGCCGACGGAGGACGTACGACGTCTTTACCGGGGCGAGATCGCGAACTGGAGTGAGCTCGGCGGCCCGGACCTGCCGGTCCACCTCGTCAGCCGGGACGCCAACTCCGGTACGAGACAGGTCTTCCAGCGCCGCGTGCTGGGCCGCGGCGAGATCGCCCACTCCTCCGTCGACTGCGTGCACAAGGACGACCCGACCGCTCCCGTCATCCGCTGCGAACTCGACTCCACCGAACAGGTGCTGGAGACCGTCGCCGACATCCCCGGTGCGATCGGCTACAGCGAACAGGCCCGCGCCTCCCGGGCGAAGGGACTGCACCGGCTGAACCTCGACGGAGAGGTCCCGTCCGTCGACGCCATCGAGCACGGGACGAGCTCCTACCCGTACCGGGAGATCGAGTACGCCTACACCTACGGGCAGCCGCCGGCGAACTCGCTGGCGTCGGGTTTCCTGGCGTACCTCACGCGCGGCGTCGGCCAGGAAGTGATCCGCACCCATGGCCATCTGCCGTGCTGGACCCCGGAGGGGATGGAGCTGTGTGCGCGGGGCACGCCGTGACGTGCCGGTTCAGCGTGGCTCGGGCGGGCGTTGCCGCGGCATGTTGGGGCGGGCCGGACCCTGCGGGGACGGGAAGCGGCCGTGCGGGAGGGAGCCCTCCGGGCGTCCCGCGCCTGCCACCGCCGTCTGGATGCCCAGCGGCGCGCCACCCGTGCGGAACTCCACCATCCAGTCGGCCGTCTCGACCCGCACCAGCTCGGTGACGTCCTCCGAGAACCGCCGCAGCACCGACAGGCACCGCTCGGCCGCCTCGCTCGCCGTGCCGTCCGCCGGACCGAGCACCTCGCGCACGCACTCCGACGCCCAGTCGAACTGGAACGCCTGCAACCGCCGCTGTACGGCCTGCGCGGTCGCCACGTCCCGCATCCAGCCGGACGTCATCCCGAAGAACCGGTCCCCGGCCACACAGGCCACCCCGAGCAGCAGCGCGAGATAACCCCAGGGCGCGGACCCGTCGGCCACCCCGGTCAGATCGAGCAGCGGCAGCGCGGCCCCGGTCAGCGCGCCCACGGCCGTCCCGGCCCGCAGCGCCCACGCGCACCGCCGCTTCCACATCCGGTCCGCGAGGTACCAGGCGGCGGTGTCCAGCGCGCCGCGCTCCACCCACCGGTACAGCTCGTCCAGCCGGGCCGCCGGCTCGCCCCAGTCCCCGAGCGGGAACTCCCGCCCCTCCAGGTCGTCCGGCCAGGGCCCGGCCGCCCCTTCGCCCCATCCGTCCTGAGGCCGACCCTCGGGCTGCATCTCCGGCTGACCCACCCGGTATCTCCCTACTGAACTGACCCCTGCTGATTCCGCGTACTGTCCGTCCATGAAGTGTGACGCCAGGTGCTCGCGCGCCTGACCCTTCCTACCGCCCAATGGGTGGCGGCGCCGGGGGTTCGGGCTCTTTTTCGTCCGGAAGATGGGCGTGATCAGGTATAGGGCCCCGCCGTGACTCACTCGAAAGAGTGTCGGGGCAGAGGCCCCCGCGACCACGTAGGCTCGTGCCGAACGGTAAAACCCTTACCGACGGACCGACCAAGGAGCCGAATCGTGATCCCCGGTGGCGGCCAGCCGAACATGCAGCAGTTGCTCCAGCAGGCCCAGAAGATGCAGCAGGATCTGGCCCGGGCCCAGGAGGAGCTGGCGAGGACCGAGGTCGACGGGCAGTCGGGAGGCGGCCTGGTGAAGGCCACCGTCACCGGCTCCGGCGAGCTGCGCGGCCTCGTGATCGATCCGAAGGCGGTGGACCCGGAGGACACCGAGACCCTCGCCGACCTGATCGTCGCGGCGGTCCAGGCGGCCAACGAGAACGCCCAGGCCCTCCAGCAGCAGAAGCTCGGCCCGCTGGCCCAGGGGCTGGGCGGCGGCGGCCTCCCCGGCCTCCCCTTCTGACCCCTCGACCCCTCGAACCTTTCGAAGACGGCCCGCGGGCCTTTACCGTACGTACTGAAGGAACACCAGGAAGGGACGGCAGTCCGTTGTACGAAGGCGTGGTCCAGGACCTCATCGACGAACTGGGGCGGCTGCCCGGCGTCGGTCCCAAGAGCGCGCAGCGGATCGCCTTCCACATCCTCCAGGCGGAACCGACGGACGTACGGCGTCTGGCGCACGCGCTGATGGAGGTCAAGGCGAAGGTCCGCTTCTGCGCGACCTGCGGGAACGTCGCGCAGGAGGAGCAGTGCAACATCTGCCGCGACACCCGCCGCGACCCGGCCGTCATCTGCGTCGTGGAGGAGCCGAAGGACGTCGTGGCGATCGAGCGCACCCGTGAGTTCCGGGGCCGCTACCACGTTCTCGGCGGCGCGATCAGCCCCATCGACGGGGTGGGTCCGGACGACCTGCGGATACGAGAACTTCTCGCGCGGTTGGCCGACGGTACGGTCACGGAGTTGATCCTGGCCACGGACCCGAATCTGGAAGGCGAGGCCACGGCGACGTACCTCGCCCGCATGATCAAGCCCATGGGCCTGAAGGTCACCCGCCTGGCCAGCGGCCTCCCGGTGGGTGGCGACCTGGAATACGCGGACGAGGTGACCCTCGGCCGCGCCTTCGAGGGGAGACGACTCCTAGATGTCTGACGCCACGCTGCACGCGACGCACCAGAACCCCGACGACTTCGCCGTCCAGATCGCCGACCAGATCGAGAGTTTCCTGGTCGCCGTCACGGAGGTCGCGAAGGGCGACGAGCCGGACTCGGCCGTCCCCTTCCTCCTCCTGGAGGTCTCCCAGCTCCTCCTGGCCGGCGGTCGCCTGGGCGCACACGAGGACATCGTCCCCGACGAGCGCTACGAACCCGACCCGGGCCCGGAGACCGACGTGGACGAGCTCCGCGAGAACCTCGCCCGCATGCTGGAGCCGGTCGACGTCTACTCGGAGGTCTTCGACCCCTACGAGCCCCGCAAGGCCCCGGTCCCGGCCCGCATCTCCGACGACCTCACCGACGTCATCACCGACCTCCGCCACGGCATGGCCCACTACAAGGCCGGCCGCACCACGGAGGCCTTGTGGTGGTGGCAGTTCTCCTACTTCTCCAACTGGGGCACGACGGCGTCCGCGACGCTGCGCGCGTTGCAGTCGGTCGTCGCCCACGTCCGCCTGAACCAGCCCCTCGCGGAACTCGACGGCCTCGACACCGACCAGGGCATGGGCGACGACACCCTGGAGTTCGAGGCGGGCAAGGTCATGGCGGAGGAGATCGGCGGCCCGCTGGGCGTCCGCCCGGGCATGTGATCTGAAAAAGCGTGAGCATATAGCAGGCGAATGTCCATCAAGTGCTCAAATGAGCGCTTGATGGGCAATGTCGGCCGATGTGCTCACGCTTTTCGGATGAGTGTGCCCCTGCTGGCGTCCGCCGTGTGAACGACACCGTGTACGCGGGCAACGCGGGCAAGGACGCGGCGCTGGACCGGAGCCGGCTCCTCGGTCACTTCAAGGACGCCGGGGATCCCCGATGAGCAGGTACAGCGGCTGGACCGAGGTCAGGAGTCGGCTCCGTGAGAACCGGCCCGAGGTGTCCGACGCCGAGCGGAAATCCCGCAAGCGGGCCGCGGCCCGCTCCGGGTGCCTCTCCGCGCTCGCGCACGCGTCGGCCAAGGCCATCGCCGTGGGTTCGGCGCCGCGGTCGAGCGGCAGGCGTACCGCCGCCACCTGACCGAACGAGACCGTCCACTCCAGAGGTGACCGGTCCTTGAAGTCCCGGTCCTCTGTGTCCGCTCCGTGGACGCCGACGACGTGCGGCCGGTGGCCGGTGCGGTCATTCGTACGAGACGGTGAATCGCACTCGCCACAGTCACGCGCTGATGCCGTACGGTCTGCGCTCGGTGGCCGGCGTGGAGGCGCACGCCGTGGTGCACCAGTCGGAGGTGGGCGTCGTGCCGGTCCCGAACAACAACTCCCGTCCTCCCGCGGCCTGGTGCCACAGCGGCAACCAGCTCAAGCGCTGGCGCACCCTGGCCGACATCAGCCGCGAGGCACTGGCCGCCGCCGCCAACTACGCGCCGGAGACCATCGCGTCCATGGAGCGCGGCGTGCGGATGCCGACGCCCAGGGTCCTCGACGTGGCGGAAGAACTGTGCGGTGCGCAGGGAATGCTGAGCGCGGCGAAGGAGTACGTGCGCAGGGAGCGGTACTCCGCGCGGGCGGTGGACTTCATCGAGCGGGAGCGGGAGGCGACGAGCCTCTGGACGTACGAAGTCGCGCTGGTGCCCGGCCTGTTGCAGACCCAGGCGTACGCGCGGGCACTCATCGACAACCGGATCCCGCCACTGGACGAGGAGACGGTGGAGGAGCGGGTGGCGGCCCGGATGGAGCGGCAGGCCATCCTCACGGAGCGCAAGCCGCCGGTCGGGCTGAGCTTCGTCCTCTACGAGGCCGTACTGCGCAGCCCGTTGGTGGACGCGGAGCAGCTTCGGCGGTTGCTGGAGGTTTCCCGGTTGCGCAATGTCGTGGTGCAGGTGCTGCCCTTCGAGCGGGCGTTCGCGAATGCGCTGGAGGGCCCCATGGTGCTGGTGGAGGGACACGACCACGAGCGATTCGCCTTCACGGAGGGCGCGTTCGTCAGTGAGCTTTCGGCCGAACCAGGGGTTGTCAGCCGCGTGACCGAGCGGCTTAGCATGATCCGCACGCGGGCCCTCGACCCCGACGAGTCGGCCCGACTCATCGAGCGGATGGTGAATCGGCCGTGAGTGACCAGTCGAAGTGGTTCAAGTCGAGTTACAGCGACAGCGAGGGCCGCGCCTGCGTCGAGGTCGCCCACTGCGGCGCCGTCCACGTCCGCGACTCCAAGACCGCCCCCTCGGGTCCTGAACTCCGTATCGCCGCGCCTGCCTGGGCGGCGTTCGTTTCCGCAGTTCAGCCCGGAGCTTGAGCCCCGGGCTCCGAGCTCTTCCCCTGGGTTTCCTGGTTGGTTGAAATATCCAACCAACCAAGTCTGAACGTGAATTGAGCCGACGTACCTCGTAAGAGTGACGTTCCGTGATCGGCTTGCGTCGCTGCGTGAAGCCGCTCTAGGTTCGCGGCAAACGACCAGCAAATGAGTCGGCCCCGGCGGTGTCGCCAACACCAATTCCGGGGCCTGACCGACGTATCGAGGGACCTCGATACCCTAGAAACCGAGGAGCCCCGACCGTGGCTTGCGCCCACCCTAGCCCCGACCTCCCCTCCGCGTCCCACCCCATGGCCAATACGGGGTACGGAAAACGCCCCGCAGGTGACGAGGACCCGCACGCCGACCCGGACTTCGCACACCTGCTCCCGCGTGACGCCGAGATCGCCGTCTTCATCGACCACCTCGACACCGGCCACGTGATGGGCCACAAGGTGCTCGCGGCGGAACACCCCCGCTACGGCCAGCAGGCGATGCGCACGGGGCTCGCCCACCTCACCGAGGCCGGCCACCTGCGCTGGATCAAGGAACACATCACCGTCGAGGACAACACCATGCGGTGGGTCACGCGCACGTACTGGTCGCGTACCCGCAGGTCGGCGGAGTGGTGGGCGCGGTTCGCACGGGAGCGCCACGGCAAGGACGTGACCCGGGACCACCAGCCGGGCCTGGCCCGGGTCGAGGAGCAGCCGGCCGCCGTGGAGCCCTCCGCCGTGGAGCCCCGGGCCGAACAGCCCGCCGTACCGGACGCGTCCGAGCCCGAGCCGGAGAGCGCCGCGTACCGCACCCTCACCGGCCTGCGTTCCGCCGACCCCCGTATGCCGCTCAGCGACGGCGACTGCCGCTCCCTCGAACCGCTCGCCGAGGAGTGGCTGTCCCGCGGGGCGACCCCCAAGGACATCACCCGAGCCCTGACCGAAGGGCTCCCACCCACTGTCAGCAACCCGGGCGGACTCGCCCGCCGACGACTGGAGACGAAGATGCCCCCGCAGAAGAGGGAACCACGTGCGAAGGTGACCCGCGTGATCATGGCCTGCGCCACCTGTGACCAGGACGAACGCACGGTGAAGATCGACCGGGGCATCTGTGCGGACTGCCGCAGGGAGAACGAGGCCAACCCGATGTCCGACGAGGACGTCATCAAGGGCTTCGAGGAGATCGCCCACCTGGGCACCGCGTCGGCGTACTTCCTGAGGAAGAAGCTGGAGCGGAGCACGGGCGGCCCCGTGCCGGACACGTTCCGGCCCGTGCCCATCGAGGACCGCGTCTTCTACCACTACCGCGACAACCGCGACCGCATCGCGAACGGCCTCCCGCCCAGGCGCTGGAAGTGAGCGTGCGGGAGGCGCCGGCCGGGGCACCATGGTGTCGAGGAGGCGACGCCATGACGCCCATGACCGAACACCGGCCGCAGATGTCCGTCGAGGAGTTCGAGGAGCTGGAGCGCCGTGCCCCGGAGACCGTGCGGCTGGAGTTCATCAACGGGAAGGTCCAGGTCAAGGCGGTGACCGACGGCAACCACGACCAGATCGTGGCCTGGTTGCAGAGGCTGTGCATGCAGCACCGTCCGGAGTTGTGGCTCTACGCGGAGCGTGGCATGAAGGTCGAGACCCACCGGAAGGGAAGAGCTCGCCCCGACGGCGTACTGGCCCCCTTCGGTTTCGCGAAGGGACACGGGGACTGGTCGGAGGCGGAGGGCGTGCTCATGACCGTGGAGGTCACCTCCCATGACGCCGACACACACCAGCGCGACCGCGTCGAGAAGCCCGGCGGATACGCGGCCGCCGGCATCCCCGTCTATCTCCTCGTCGACCGGGAGGACCGAACCGTCACCGTCTTCTCCGACCCCGAGGACGGTCGCTACCGCCTGCAGGTGAACAAGCCGTTCGGTGCCGTGATCGACCTCCCCGACCCCGTGAACATCACCCTCGACACCGAGCCCCTCGAGGACCTCGCCGACTGAACCCGCTCTGTGACGCGGGGCACTTTTCCGAGTGGGCCGTGCCGGGATGGGCATGAGCCCCCTGCACGGGCGCCGGGGAGTCTCACCATGCGATATCGCGGAGGGGTTTTTCGGGCGCTCGATAGACTGAGCCGACCGCAGCGCACACCTATGTGTGCGGACTGTGGAAAACGACGGACTGAGCGAGGAGCGCACGTGGGCCTTGTCGTGCAGAAGTACGGAGGCTCCTCCGTAGCCGATGCCGAGGGCATCAAGCGCGTCGCCAAGAGGATCGTGGAAGCCAAGAAGAACGGCCACCAGGTGGTCGCCGTGGTTTCCGCGATGGGCGACACGACGGACGAGCTGATCGATCTCGCCGAGCAGGTTTCCCCGATCCCTGCCGGGCGCGAGCTCGACATGCTGCTGACCGCCGGAGAGCGGATCTCCATGGCCCTGCTGGCCATGGCGATCAAAAACCTGGGCCACAACGCCCAGAGCTTCACCGGCAGCCAGGCGGGTGTCATCACCGACTCGGTCCACAACAAAGCCCGCATCATCGATGTCACGCCGGGCCGGATCAAGGCCTCGGTGGACGAGGGCAACATCGCCATCGTCGCCGGTTTCCAGGGCGTCAGCCAGGACACCAAGGACATCACCACGCTCGGCCGCGGCGGCTCCGACACCACCGCCGTCGCCCTCGCCGCCGCGCTCGACGCCGAGGTGTGCGAGATCTACACGGACGTCGACGGTGTGTTCACCGCCGACCCGCGCGTGGTGAAGAAGGCCCGGAAGATCGACTGGATCGCGTTCGAGGACATGCTCGAACTCGCGGCCTCCGGGTCCAAGGTGCTGCTCCACCGCTGCGTGGAGTACGCCCGCCGGTACAACATCCCGATCCACGTCCGTTCGTCCTTCAGCGGACTGCAGGGCACGTGGGTCAGCAGTGAGCCGATGAAGCAAGGGGACAAGCAGGTGGAGCAGGCTCTCATCTCCGGTGTCGCGCACGACACCTCCGAGGCCAAGGTCACGGTCGTCGGCGTGCCGGACAAGCCCGGCGAGGCCGCCTCGATCTTCCGCACGATCGCCGATGCCGAGATCAACATCGACATGGTCGTGCAGAACGTGTCCGCCGCCTCCACGGGCCTGACGGACATCTCCTTCACCCTGCCGAAGACCGAGGGCCGCAAGGCCATCGACGCGCTGGAGAAGAACAAGGGCGCCATCGGCTTCGCCTCCCTGCGCTACGACGACCAGATCGGCAAGATCTCCCTGGTCGGCGCGGGGATGAAGACCAACCCGGGCGTCACCGCCGACTTCTTCACCGCGCTCAGTGACGCCGGGGTGAACATCGAACTCATCTCGACCTCCGAGATCCGCATCTCGGTCGTCACCCGCAAGGACGACGTGCCCGAGGCCGTCCGTGCCGTGCACTCCGCCTTCGGCCTGGACTCCGACAGTGACGAGGCCGTGGTCTACGGAGGCACCGGCCGCTGATGGCCAGGACCGAGGGACCCGGACGTTCCGGGCGGCCGACGCTCGCGGTCGTGGGAGCGACCGGGGCCGTCGGCACCGTCATGCTCCAGATCCTGTCCCAGCGGGCGGACGTCTGGGGCGAGATCCGGCTGATCGCCTCCCCTCGCTCGGCCGGCCGCAAGCTGGCCGTGCGCGGTGAGGAGACCGAGGTCGTGGCGCTCACCGAGGAGGCCTTCGACGGGGTCGACGTCGCGATGTTCGACGTACCCGACGAGGTCGCCGAGCGGTGGGCGCCCGTCGCCGCCGCGCGGGGCGCGGTGGTGGTCGACAACTCGGGCGCGTTCCGGATGGACCCGGACGTGCCGCTCGTCGTCCCCGAGGTCAACCCGCACGCCGTGCGCAGGCGTCCGCGCGGGATCGTCGCCAACCCGAACTGCACCACCCTGTCGATGATCGTCGCGCTGGGCGCGCTGCACGCCGAGTTCGGGCTGCGCGAGCTGGTGGTCTCCTCGTACCAGGCGGTCAGCGGCGCCGGACACGCGGGCGTGCGCACCCTGCGCGAACAGCTCTCCCTGGTGGCCGGTACGGAGCTGGGGACCCACCCCGGTGACGTACGGCGGGCCGTGGGGGACAACACCGGGCCGTTCCCGGAGCCGGTCGCGCTGAACGTCGTACCGTGGGCCGGGTCCCTGCGCGAGGACGGCTGGTCCTCGGAGGAGATGAAGGTCCGGGACGAGTCCCGCAAGATCCTCGGCCTGCCCTCCCTGCCCGTGGCGGTCACCTGCGTACGCGTCCCGGTGGTCACCACGCACTCCCTCACCGTGCACGCCCGCTTCGAGGGCGAGGTCACCGTCGACAAGGCGCGCGAGATCCTCGCCACGGCACCCGGAGTGGTCCTGTTCGACAATCCGGCCGCGGGGGAGTTCCCCACCCCCGCCGACGTCGTCGGCACCGATCCGACCTGGGTCGGGCGGGTACGGCGGGCCCTGGACGACCCCACCGCGCTGGAGCTCTTCGTGTGCGGGGACAACCTGCGCAAGGGGGCGGCGCTCAACACCGCTCAGATCGCCGAACTCGTGGCGGTTGAACGCTGAAAAGTTCTGGATCGCACAGGATTCGTTTGTAGGATCTGTGTAAGTCTTGTGAGCCGGTTTCCCGGTCGGACCACCCTCTTGATCAGGCCGTTCCGGCGGCAGAGGATTGCACGAGGTCCGTACGAGTCTTGTACGAGGATTCACCTCCCCGTTCTCCGCAACCGCGCGGAGGGCGGGGAGCGTCTTTGCGGTCACCCCTACCGGGGACGTGGGGGCGCTGCTCTCCGGGCGTGGGGACGTCCGTTCACATGGGATACAGGGGAAGAGCGGGACGCATGAGGGCATTTGATGTGCTGTCGGTGGTGCTGCCTGACACGGGCGGGCGGCCGGCCACACCGGCCGCCGCAAAAGTGACGCCCGGCGCGTACAACCCTTACGAGGGGAAGCGTGTCCAACTGGCGTGGCTGAGGTACTCGACTTCACAGCGCCGCGCGGCACGGCCCTACGGCCGCCCCGTCAGGCTCGCCGACCCCGCATGCCCGGCGCGTCCGGCGGCGGCATGCCGGTGATCGCGCCCATGCCCGCAGCGCGCCCCGCCCGCATACCAGGTCAGCGTGACGGCACCGACGACGTCGTGGCGGCCGGCACCACCGTCGACCATCTCACCGAGACCTACCGCGCGCACTACCGCTCGCTGCTGGGTCTCGCGGCACTCCTCCTCGACGACACCGCCTCCTGCGAGGACGTCGTGCAGGAGGCGTTCATCCGGGTCCACTCGGCCCGCAAACGCGTCCGGGACCCGGAGAAGACCCTGGCCTACCTGCGCCAGACGGTCGTCAACCTGTCCCGCTCCGCGCTGCGCCGCCGCATCCTCGGCCTCAAGCTGCTCTCCAAGCCCATGCCCGACATGGCGAGCGCGGAGGAGGGGGCCTACGACCAGCTGGAGCGCGACTCCCTGATCAAGGCGATGAAGGGCCTCCAGCGCCGCCAGCGCGAGGTGCTGGTGCTGCGCTACTTCGCGGACATGACGGAGGCGCAGGTCGCCGAGACCCTCGGCATCTCGCTGGGCTCGGTGAAGGCGTACGGCTCACGCGGTATCGCGGCGCTGCGGCTGGCCATGGAGGCGCCGGCATGAGCGAGGGCAAGGACGCGCGGCACGAGGAGCGCGGGCCGAAGGGCTCGCGTCCGTCCGAGGCCGCGCGGAAGTCCGAGGGCGCGCCCGCGCCCGAGGGCGTACGGGAAACCGGCGAGGGGAACGAGCCGGAGCACACGCACGCTGGGAACGGAACTGTGAACGACGGCCTGGACGAACAGGGCTCCGAGGGGCTCGACGCGGACGAGCTGGCACTGCGCACCCTGATGCGGCAGGCGGTGCGGGAAGTGGAGCCGGGCGACGGCACCCTGGACTATCTGCGCCGGGCCGTCCCCGCCCGCCGGGCCCGCAAGCGCCAGGCCCTCGTCGGCATGGCCGCCGCCGCCCTCTTCCTCGGCACCGCCGTCCCCGCCCTCGTCCACGTCTCCGGAGTCACCGGCTCCGACGCCGACCCCTCCGCCGTCGGCCACGCCGCGCAGGCGCAGGGCGGCACCGGTCAGGGCAAGGACCCGGAGGGCGGGGAGAGCACCGCGGGCGGTGCCTCGGACCAGGTCGAGGGGACCGACAAGGGCGACAAGAAGGAACAGGACGAGGGCGGCACGAGCACCGGCTCCGGCACGGGGGCGACGGAGGGGGCCGACCCCTCGGCCGACGTCGCCGCCGGGGTGCCCGCCTGCACCGCCGCTCAGCTCGGCCCGGCGTCCGCGTCCAGCACCGCCCCCGAGTCCACGGGCGCGGTCTACGGATCCTTCCGGGTCGTCAACGTCTCCACCGCGGCCTGCACCGTCGAGGGCGCCGGGAGCGTGACCCCGACCCCGCAGGGCGCGGCCGACGCCACCAAGGTGAGCTCGGCGCGGCACGTGGCGGGGGACGCGGCGGCCGGACTGCCCGACCCCTCCCTGGAGGTCACGGAACTGGTGCTCAAGCCGGGTGCGGCGTACGAGGTGAAGTTCGCCTGGGTGCCCTCCGAGACCTGCGCGGCTCCGGGCGACAGCACGGGCGGCGGCACCGGCGGACCCTCGCCCGACCCGACGCCGAGCGGCGACCCGACCACGACGACCGGCGCGTCCACGGGCACCGACGGCGGCACGGTCACCCAGCTGGACGGGGAGGACGGCACGGGGGACGGCAGTGTGGCGGTGACGTACACGGCGTCCACGGGCTCGGGCTCGGCCACCACGACGGTGAGCAACGCGTGCGCGGGCACGGTGTACTTCACGGGGCTGCTGTCGGCGGTGTGACAGGGGCGGTGTGACGGGGGCCGCTTCCGGTCCCCCGGTCCCCAGGCCCCGGTCCGTCGCCGGACTCAGACCGCCGACGGACTCGGCCGCCCCGGCTCCCGCTCCCCGTCCTCGTTCCCGTCGTTCCCGTTCCCGTCCCCGTCCGGGACCAGGCCCAGTTCCGCGTCGCGGGCGAACTCCAGCTCGCGGCGGAACAGACGGAACCACATGAAGATCACGAAACCCACGAAGGCGAACCACTCGGCGGTGTAGCCGAGGTTCTGGAACGCCTTCAGGTCGAGGCCGGTGCCGTCCGGCGCGGTCGCCGGCACCGCCTTCATGCCGGAGTCGCCGCGGTTGAGCGTGAGCCAGGCGTCGTACACGTCGTACTCCACGAGGTTCACCAGCGACGCCGAGCTGATCGCCGCCGTCTGCCCCTCGGGCAGGCCGCCGCGGGCGCTGACGCCGTTGCTGCCCGGGGTCTCGGACGCCTGGAGCGCACCGGTGACGGTGACCTCACCGGTGGGTGCCGCGGGCGTCCTCGCCGGGTCGGGGGTGCCGGGCAGCCAGCCCCGGACGACGGGCAGCGCCCGGCCGGTGTCGGTGCGCAGCAGGGTCAGGACGTAGTAGCCGTCCTCGTCGTCCAGCGTGCGGTCGGGCACGAGCAACTGGGTGTCGTACCGGCCGCTCACCGTGGCCTGCTTGCCGGAGGTGGCCTTGGTCACGGGCAGCAGGTCGTCCAGCGGCCTGGCCGCCTCCCGCTTGTCCGTGGCGATGCGCGCCTCGGCTTCGCGGTGGCTGTCCACCCTGTCCTCGAACCGGCCCAGCTGCCAGGACCCCATGAAGACGCAGAAGGGGATGGAGAGCAGCAGGAAGACGTTGATCCCCCACCAGCGGGGCGTCAGCAGAAACCGGTACACGCCTTCAACGGTACGGGTCCACGGGTGGTTCCCGGCCCGCGGGGTCGCCGTGCGGCGGGCGGTCTCCACGAGAGGCCGGTGAAGGATCGGGAGAAGTCGTCCGCAGGCCGGGGACCTCGGCGGCGCGATGTCCTCCCGGACGGGCAGTATGGGGTCATGACTGAGAGCAACGGGTCCGACGCGCCGGACCGGGCGGACCACCAGACCGAGCGAGTGGAACAGGGCGCGGGCATGCCCGACTGGGAGAAGCGCTTCCGGGCGCCCCGGGTGTCCCTGCCCGACTGGGCGGAGGACGCCCCCGACCGCTCCCTGTTCGTGTCGAACGCGACGGGGACGTACGAGCTGTACGCCTGGGACCGGGCGACGGGCGAGCAGCGGCAGGTGACGGACCGGCCCAACGGCACGACGGACGGCGTGCTCTCGCCGGACGGCGAGTGGATCTGGTGGTTCGACGACAAGGACGGCGACGAGTTCGGCGTGTGGCGCCGGCAGCGGTTCTCGGGCGGCGAGGACGAGCTCGCGGCACCGGGCCTCGACCCTTCGTACCCCGCCGGTCTCGCACTGGGCCGGGACGGCCGTACGGCGGTCGTGGGCCGTTCCACGGACGAGGACGGTACGACGATCCACCTGGTCCGCACGGGAGAGGCGCCCGTGGAGATCTACCGGCACCGTGAGTCGGCGGGCGTCGGGGACCTCTCCCACGACGGTTCGCTGATCGCCGTGGAGCACACCGAGCACGGTGACGCGATGCACTCCGCGCTGCGGGTGCTGCGGCCCGACGGCACGACGGTCGCCGAGCTCGACGACACCGAGGGCGGAACCCGGGAGCTGGGCCTGGAGGTGCTGGGCTTCGCGCCGGTGGCGGGTGACACCCGGCTGCTCATCGGTCACCAGCGCCGCGGACGCTGGGAGCCGCTGGTGTGGGACGTGGCGACGGGGGAGGAGACCGACCTCGCGCTGGAGCTGCCCGGTGACGTGAGCGCCGAGTGGTGTCCGGACGGCACGGGGCTGCTCGTCGTGCACGGCTTCGAGGCCCGCGGCGAGCTGTTCCGCTACGACCTGGCCGGGCGCCGGCTGGTGGAGATCCCCACCCCGCGCGGCACGGTCTCGGGTGCGACGGCCCGGCCCGACGGCAGTGTGGAGTACCTGTGGTCGTCGGCGGCCCAGCCGCCGGCGGTGCGGTCCACGGCTGGCGGAGTGGTCCTCGACCCGCCCGGGATGAAGTCGCCCGGGTCGGTCCCGGTGGAGGACGTGTGGGTGGAGGGGCCCGGCGGCCGTATCCACGCCCTCGTCCAGAAGCCGGCCGGCGCGAGCGGCCCGCTCCCCACGGTCTTCGACATCCACGGCGGCCCCACCTGGCACGACAGCGACTCCTTCGCGGCCGGTCCGGCCGCCTGGGTCGACCACGGCTACGCGGTGGTCCGCGTCAACTACCGGGGCTCCACGGGCTACGGCCGCGCCTGGACCGACGCGCTGAAGCACCGGGTGGGCCTGATCGAGCTGGAGGACATCGCGGCGGTGCGGGAGTGGGCGGTCGCCTCCGGCCTCGCCGACCCGGCCCGGCTGATCCTCACCGGCGGCTCCTGGGGCGGCTACCTCACCCTGCTCGGCCTCGGTACGCAGCCCGACGCGTGGGCGCTGGGCATCGCGGCGGTACCGGTCGCCGACTACGTCACGGCGTACCACGACGAGATGGAAGCGCTGAAGGCGATGGACCGCACGCTGCTCGGCGGCACCCCGGAGGAGGTCCCCGACCGCTTCGAGGCGTCCTCGCCCCTCACCTACGTCGACCGGGTCAAGGCCCCGGTCCACATCTCGGCGGGCGTCAACGACCCCCGCTGCCCCATCCGGCAGATCGAGAACTACGTCGAACGCCTGGAGTCCCGCGACGCCGTCCACGAGGTCTACCGCTACGACGCGGGCCACGGCTCCCTGGTGGTCGACGAACGCATCAAACAGGTCCGCCTGGAACTCGCCTTCGCAGCCCGGCACCTGCCCGCGTAACCGCGGGCAGGCCGCCCGGTACACCCCGTAACCGCGGCCGGCCGCCCACCCGTGCCGCAGGGCGGCACGGGTGGGCGCAGCGGCACCTCGCGAACGCGGGTAAGTGGAACCCGCCCCCGCTCAGCGGCAGCGCCGCGCACCTCGCGAACGCGGGCAAGTGAAGCCCACCCCCGCCCAGCGGCACGCGGCACGCGTTACCGCGCGCTCCGCGGCCGCGCCCGCCGCCCCAGCAACTCCGCCAGCCCCCGCCGGGTGGCGGCCAGCACCACCCGGTCCTCCGCACGCAGCACATACGTGTCGGGGAGGTCCCACACCAGCCCGGACCCCGGCACCCCCTCCCCGCCGGAGGCGGACCCCGCCGTGTCCAGCGCCAGCACCCGCCAGGCCCCCGCCCGAAACGCCTCCCCCACCGTCCGCCCCTCCAACTGCGCGTACCCGCCCACGACCACCGCCGCGAACAGCAGCACCCGCCGCTCCACCGGTATCGCCCCCAGGATCTGCCGCCCCATCATCGCCCCGGCGAAGGCCGGCGCCGCCAGATGCGACACGCTCCGGCTCCGCGTCAGCGCCGACGGATGCGCGGTCCGCAACGTCCGGTACACCGCCTTCGCGAAGTCGTCGTCGTACAGCCGCAGCACCGCCCGCAGATCGGGCCGTACGGACCGCGCGTACAGCAGCGCCTCCAGATTCGTCGTATCCGCACTGGTCAGTGCCAGCAACGCGTCCGCACGACGGATCTTCGCGGCCTCCAGCACTCCTTCCTGTGTGACGTCCCCCAGCACCACCGGGACCCGTAGCCGCCGCGCCACGGCCATCCCCCGCGCCTCCGGATCGGCCTCGACGCACACCACCGGGATGTGCAGCTCCCGCAGCCGCGTCAGCACCCTGGTCCCGATCTTGCCCAGCCCGAGCAGCACCACGTGCCCGCCCAGTCCGCGCGGCGGCTTCCGCAGCGCCGACGCCGTGCGGAACGTCCCCAGCGCCTCCAGCACCGCCGCCAGCAGCACCGGCAGCAGCAGCAACCCCACCAGCATGGACAGCAGTTGCAGCACCTGTCGCCCGGTGGACTGGTGGTGTGCGGGCTCGTTGATCGCGAAGAGGTCGAGCAGGGTGACGTACGTGGCGTGCAGCGGATTGTCCTGTGTCACCACCGTCAGCGCGACGGCGAGCGCGACCACCGCCGCCACCAGCCCCGCCAGCGACCACCGCAGTCGCCGCGAGAACAGCGAGGCGAACGGCGGCCCGCCCCGCCCGGCGGACAACGGCGGCCCGGAGTAGGACAGTTGCTCCAGTACCACCGTCCCCCGCCCGGTCGCCGCCGCCACCGCCGCCGCGTCGGGCAGCAGTCGCGGTCCCTGTTCGCCGCTGTCCTCCGAACCCTCGTCCCCGGCCGGGTCGTTGCTGGTCGCGGAGAGCAGCGCGAGGGTGCACAGTCCCGGATCGGCCACCTCGCCCGGCCCCGGAGGGCGGCGTTCCACCGCCCGCAGCAGCAGCCCCTCCGCGTCGACGACCTTGCTGGTGCCGACGAGCGCGGTGGCGACCAGCGCGGGCGCGGCCGTGTCGGCGTCGGACAGCACGGTCGTGGCGATGTCGGCCTCACCGGGACCGCCGGGACCGCCACGTCCCGCCGTACCCCCGTCCCTGCCGTCGCCGCCGCCCGCCAACTCGGCCGCCTGGTCGAGGAGTTCC
Organism: Streptomyces sp. NPDC014676; assembly: GCF_043084105.1. Lineage (NCBI taxonomy): Bacteria > Bacillati > Actinomycetota > Actinomycetes > Kitasatosporales > Streptomycetaceae > Streptomyces > Streptomyces sp. NPDC014676. The sequence continues at coordinate 350,662 of NZ_JBIBZI010000004.1, forward strand.
TCGATGTGCCGGCCCAGGCGCCGGTTGTAGAGCCGCAGGACGAGCCGCAGCCGGGGGTTGAGCCGGCGGGCGGTCAGGGCGGCGCGGATGTTGGTCTCGTCGTCGTCGTACACCAGCGCCAGCGCGGCGGCGCGCTCCACCCCGGCCTCGGCGAGCACGGCCTCGGTCGGCTCGGCGGCCTCCACGACCCGTTCGCCGGGCGCCAGGGTGTCGTCGGACCCGCCGCCGCCCCGGTTGACGGCGGTCACGACCCGGTCGAGCAGGGCGGCGGAGGCCGCGCGGGCCCGTCCCGCCATCGGCGGCCGGCCGCCGCGCCCGGACGGCGGTACGACGAGGGTCACCTGCTCGCGGTACACCTCGCGCAGTTCGGCGGCGAGCCGGTGCGCCAGCCCGTCGTCGCCGCACACCACCATGTGCGCCGACGGGTCGCCGGGCAGGGCCGGGCTGGGAAGGAAGCTCACCACAGGGGAAGAGACTGCCTCATCGTGACGGGTGGTTCCAGGGTGCCTCTGAACGGCCCCGCCCCGCCCTCCGTACCAAGGGGGAGGGACCCGAGCGCGGCCCCGCTCTCCCGCACGCGTCCACCGGAGGTGCACCCGGCCCGTGGCCAGCACGAAACCGCCCCCGCACGGCACCGCCGGACCCCACGGCGGCCGGGAGGAGAAGACGTACGGCGAGGAGGAGACGCACGACGAGGCGTCCCACCACCTCACCTCCCCCCTCCTCCTCACCCTCGTCCTCCTCACGGCCGTGATGTTCCAGGACCCCGTCCGCAGCGCCCTGGCCGCGCCGGTGACGCAGAGCTGGATGACGGTGTTCGTGGCGGTGGTCCTCCAGGCCCTGCCCTTCCTGGTGCTCGGCGTCCTGCTGTCAGCGGCGATCGCGGTGTTCGTCCCGCCGTCGTTCTTCGCCCGCGCCCTGCCCAGGCGCCCCGCGCTGGCCGTACCCGTCGCGGGCGCGGCGGGGGCGGTGCTGCCGGGCTGCGAGTGCGCGTCCGTGCCGGTGGCGGGCGCACTGGTGCGCAGGGGAGTGACGCCGGCGGCCGCCCTGGCGTTCCTGCTCTCCGCCCCCGCGATCAACCCGGTCGTGCTGACGGCGACGGCGGTCGCCTTCCCCGGCGATCCCGAAATGGTGCTCGCCCGTTTCGTCGCGAGCCTGCTGGTGGCGTGCGCGATGGGCTGGCTGTGGCAGCGCCTCGGCCGCACCGACTGGCTGCGCCCGCCCTCCCGCTCGCCGTACGAGGGGCAGGGCAGGGGTGCGGCGTTCTGGGGTTCGGTACGGCACGACGTGACGCACGCGGGCGGCTATCTGGTGGTCGGCGCGATGGCGGCGGCCACGCTGAAGGCGGTGGTCCCGGCGGAGTGGCTGCGCGCGGCGGCCGGCAGCCCGGTGCTGTCGGTGCTGGCCCTGGCCGCCCTGGCGGTGCTGCTGTCGATCTGCTCGGAGGCGGACGCGTTCGTGGCGGCGTCGCTCACCCAGTTCTCGCTGACGGCCCGGCTCGCCTTCCTGGTGGTGGGACCGATGGTCGACCTGAAGCTCTTCGCCCTGCAGGCGGGCACGTTCGGCCGTGCCTTCGCCCTGCGCTTCGCCCCCGCGACCTTCGCCCTGGCGGTGGTCGTCTCGGCCCTGACGGGAGCGGTGCTGCTGTGAAGCCCGCCAAGCCGGACCTGAACCACCAGGCCCAGGCGGCCCTGCTGTTCCTCCTCGGCGCGACCGTGCTGCACGCCGGCCTGACCGACCTGCACCTGCGGTACGTCAAGGCGGGCCTGCGCCCGCTGCTGCTGCTGTCGGGCGCGGTGCTGATCGCGACGGCGGCGGCGACGGCCTGGTACGCATGGCGCCGCGGGCCGCACTCGGCGAAGTCGCACCGGGAACCCCGTATTTCCTGGCTCCTCACCCTCCCCCTCTTCGCCCTGATCCTGGTCGCCCCGCCCGCCCTCGGCTCCTACAGCGCCACCCACACCGGCACGGCCCTGCAGGAACCCCTCGGCTATCCGGAGCTGCCCGAGCGGGGGCCGCTGCGTCTCGGAGTCGGGGAGTACGCGGCCCGCGCGGTCTACGACCACGGCCGTCACCTGCGCGACCGCCCGATCTCCGTCACCGGTTTCGTGGCCCTGGACGGCGCCGGCGCCCCGTACCTGGTCCGCATGGGCCTCAACTGCTGTGCCGCCGACGCCCAGCCGGTCAAGATCGCCCTCACCGGCGAGATCCCCCCGGTCCTGCGGCCGGACACCTGGCTGGAGGTCACCGGCCGCTACACCCCGCGCCGTACGAAGGATCCCGTCAACGACGGCCCGGTCCCGTACTTCGAGGTCACCCGCGCCGAGCCGGTCCCGGTCCCGCAGGACCCGTACGACGAGGCGTGGAGCGGCTAGGACGGCAGCCGGCCGGGACCGCGGCCGGCTAGGACCGGTACGGCTGCTGCGGCGACTGCTGCCCGTGGCCCTGCCCGCCGCCGATCGCCTGCGCCTGGAGCTGCTCGGCCTGCTCCCCGGTCACCTTCTGCTCCGCGCCGCAGAAGGTGCACTGCGTCGTGTACTTCGTCGAGACCGGGAACAGCGGGACGAAGAACAGGGTGAACTTGGTGACCCGCTTCCTGAGCGTGTGCGCGGCGGGGTTCCCGCACTGCGCGCACACCAGCGTCAGTATCGCGAGCTGGTACAGGTACCCCTTGGTGCCAAAAATGATCATGTCGTGGATCCTTCCCGGGCCTCGGTCCCCCGAACCACCACACCAGACGGTGGCCGCGGTCGGCAACGTGACCGGCCACCGCATTGCCGCACCCCGCACAAGCGCACCGGCCCCCGGTACGCCGACGGGATCGTCGTCCGGTTCGTCGAGTGGGCGGCCCCGGCGAGGAGGGGGAGGGCGCGGACGCCTAGGGTGGACGCCGTACACCGGGGCGGTCCGCACTCGTCCGCACCGGCCGGCGCGAGAGGGGATGGTGGAGATCACCGGACAGACCGACGCCGTCCACCGGACCCGCCCCCCCCTGAGCAGGGCGCGGGTGCTGTCCGCCGCCGTCGCCCTGGCCGACGAGGGCGGGGTCGACGCGCTCAGCATGCGGAAGCTGGCGCAGGTGCTCGGCGTCGTGCCCATGGCGCTGTACAAGCACGTGGCCAACAAGAACGAGCTGCTGGACGGCATGATCGACGTCCTCGTCGGTGAGATCGACCCACCGGTCACGGACACCGACTGGAAGACCGCCGTCCGGCTGCGGGTGCTCTCCGCCCGCCGCATGCTGCTGCGTCACCCGTGGGCGTCCGGGGTCATCGAGGCACGGCTGAAGGCGCGGGCCGCGCCGACCCCCGTGGTGATGGCGTACCTGGACTCGATGATCGGGCTCTTCCGGGCCGGGGGCTTCCCGCTCGACCTGGTCCATCACGCGATGCACGTCATGGGCAGCCGGCTGCTGGGCTTCTCCCAGGAGCTGTTCGAGGACGGCGCAGGCCGTGAGCCGGACCCGGACGCGCTGCCGCCCGAGGAGATGGCCGCGCGCTACCCCCACATCACCGCACTGGCCATGGCGGTCACCCACGACGAGGAGTCCGTCGTCGGCCCGGGCTGCGACGACCAGTACGAGTTCGAGTTCGCCCTGGACCTGACGCTGGACGGTCTGGCCCGGCTGCTGCCCTGACATCCTTCCCGGCCCTTGCCAGGTGTACGGCGTACACCCATGATGATGGGTGTACGCCGTACACCTGCGAGGGGGAGATCCGGATGAAGGCGATCGTCCAGGACCGCTTCGGTCCGCCGGACGTCCTGGAAGTGGCGGACGTCGACCGTCCCGAGCCGGGGGCCGGACAGGTACTGGTGCGGGTGCGCGCCGCCGCGCTCAACCCGTACGACTGGCACATGCTGCGCGGCGACCCGTACGCGGCCCGGCTGACCGGGGACGTGGGGCTGACCCGCCCGAAGTCGCGCGTGGCCGGGATCGACGCGGCCGGACGCGTCGAGGCGGTCGGCGCCGGCGTGCGGGGGCTGCGGCCCGGCGACGAGGTGCTGGGCTTCTGCCCGGGCGCCTTCGCCGAGTACGCGTGCACCACCGAGGACCTCCTGGTCCCCAAACCCGCGGACCTGACCTTCGAACAGGCCGCGGCCGTCCCGATGGGGGCGGTGACGGCCCTGCGCGGCATCCGGACCGTGGGGCGGGTGCGGGCGGGGCGGCGGGTGCTGGTCAACGGGGCCGGCGGCGGCGTGGGCACGTTCGCCGTGCAGATCGCCGCGTCCCTCGGCGCCGAGGTCACCGGCGTGTGCAGCGCCCGCAACACCGACCTGGTGCGCTCACTGGGCGCCGGGCACGTCATCGACTACGCGCGCGAGGACTTCACCGACGGCCGCGCACGCTACGACGTCATCCTGGACAACGTGGGCAACCACCCGCTGGGCCGGCTGCGCCGGGCGCTCACCCCGACGGGAACCCTGGTGGGCAACGGCGGCGGCTCGCCCGGCCGTGTGTTCGGCGCGATGGGGGCCATGCTGAAACTTCTCGCGGTCGACAGGGTCGTCCGGCAGCGGCTCCGGGTGATCCTCCCGGCGGCCCCGGCCGGCCCCGTCCACGAGGACCTGCTCGCCGTCACCGCGCTCATCGGGTCCGGCCGCCTCACGCCGGTGGTCGACCGGACGTACCCGCTGGCCGAAGCGGCCGAGGGGATGCGCCATGTGGAAGGGGGACACGCCCGCGGCAAGGCCGTACTCACCGTGGAGCGGTGAGCCGTTCCGGGGCCCGGCGCGTTCCGTCAGCCGCCCTGCGCGCCCCCCGGACAGGTCTCCACCGCCACGACCGCCGTCGCATCGACGAGGGACACCTTCACCTCGCCGGTGTCCGTCTTCAGCAGCACCGTGCCGTGCTCGGTGCGCCGGGGCTCGCCGCACTCCGTGCCCGACGGGGTCCTCACCAGCAGCCGCGGTCCGTCCTTCCCCGGCCCGTACCAGGTGAAGGCGACGCCCGCCACCAGCAGCGCGCCGCACGCCATGGTGAGGACCACGCCCCGGCGCATCGCCCGCAGGGCGCGGCCGGCCTCCACATGGTCCCCGGTGTACCGCGCCGCCGGATCGGAGTCCGGCTCCGGAACCAGCGGGGTCGCCACCGGTGTGCCGTGCGCGGCGCGCAGCAGGTGCAGCGCACCCACGGCGCCGCACACCAGGGACAGCAGGAGCATGCCGCCCACCAGCGCGTCGTAGGGGGAGGCGAGCTTGGTGACATCGGTACGGCCCTTGACCAGGCCGAAGCCGAGCAGGCCGACGAACAGCCCGGCCAGGCCGTTGCGCCAGGCCAGTGCGGCCTCCCGGACCTTCGGCAGCTCTTCGGCCAGCGCCTGCCGCATCCGGTGGGCCGCCGCGCGGTCCGCGGCGATGGCGGGACGGCCGGGAGTGAGCCGCGGGCCGGTCGTCACAGGTGCTCCATCCGCACGTTCCAGTAGGCCCCGCAGCCCTCCTCGCCGGCCGGACGTCCCTCGTGCTCGACGGCGCAGGTGCACATCACCGGGATCTCCCGCACCCGCGGACCCCGCCGGGGGCCGCGGAACGCCCGGGGCCGGTACGTGAAGGTGAAGGAGCAGCCGCAGCGGGGGCAACTCCCGCTGAGAACCGTCGTGTCGTCGTCCACGGACAGCGCCCGCGCCTCCCGCGTGAAGTCGCGCGCGTAGCCGTCGGCGGTCGTCTCCCGGTACGGCACGGGGGGTTCCGCCGTCGAGTGGTCGGTGTCGGTACTGGTCGGGACGCTCTCCCCCGGCATGCCGGCCTCCTTGTGCGGGTGTGCGCGGACGGGCCCAGCATGCCCTGTTCGTCCCTGTCCGGCCGCACGGTTCCGGATGTCGCGCGGCCGGCACCCGGAACACGACCGGACGGTGACCCACCCGTACCTCAAAAAGGGCGGGTCCGGGCGGAGTTCGGGCGGAAACCGGTTGTGCGGGTGGCGGTGCGGCCGGTCCGCCACCGCGGGGGACGGGCAGCGGGCATGATGGCACCGGGAGGAACGGAACATGAGTGACGCCGCCACCGAACCGCTGCACGTCCGGGCCGAAGCGGTCCTGTCCCGCACCGAGGACTGCCGGGTGCCCGAGCGGCCCGAGGCGTACGAGGGCCTTCGCGGAGCCGCGCTCGACGAGGAGATCGAGGCGGCCGGCGCCCTCCTGGCCGAGGGCGCGGCACCGGACGCGACGGACGGGGACCCCGCCGTGGCCGTGGCCCGGCTGGAGGCCCGGCTGGGTTCACTGCTCGCCGTCAGGTCCGTGCTCGGCGGGGCCGAGGAGGACCGCGTCAGGGCGCAGGACCTGCTGGCGGCGGCCCGGCGGAACGACCTGCTGACGGAGCGGGAGCGGGTGAGGGCGCGCAAGGATCTGATCCTGCTGCTCGTCCGCCGGTTGGGCAAGGTGGCGGCGATGCACTCCGGCCCCCTGGACGAGGCGTCCTTCACCGACATGATGTGGGTGGGCAGGCCGGGGAGCCATGGCGGCCCCGGGTACGTCGAGGACCTCCAACTGCTCTACCGGCTGGCGTCCGAGTCCGGCCTCGCCGGGAAGCTCCCGGCCCCCGCACGAGCACTCATGGACACCCTCTCCCGGCTCACGACGCTCCGGATGGACGACCGGCAGGCGGTGTCCGAGTTCGCGGAGGAGCTGCGGACGAGCTCCGCCCATCTTCCTCCGCAGCTCCGCCATGTCATGGAGACCGCCGCGTCGTTGCTGCGCCCCGGCACGGCCTCCCGCTCCCTCGACCGGCCGGCGGACCGGTCCGGCCCGCAGGAGGAGCAGCAGGAGGAGGACGACGCCCTCGTACCGGAGTTCCTGGCCCTGCTGGAGGCGACGTCGCCCCAGGCCGTGCGGGGCGAGGAGGTCTCCGGACTCGTCCGCCGGCTGACCCGGCCCGGTTCCTCGCTGTCGTCCCGCATGGTCGCCGTGATGCTGCGGATCTCGCTCGGTATGCGCACCGCGGACCGCGGACACCTGCACAGCGCGCTGGAACAGCTCCAGGATGCCGCGCGGGCCGGCGAGTTCGCCACCGAGGAGCAGGCCGAGTGGCTCCATGTCACGGTGTCGATGCTGCTGGTGCTCGCGGGCGAGACGGGCGGCAGCCTGCTGGACACGGAGGCGGCGCAGGAACTGCTGGCGAGCCTCCCCCCGCTGCCGGCCGGCGGGGCCGGCAGCGGGATGCGCGCGCTCGCCGACTGCATGCGGGTCCAGTTGCGGCTCACGGAACTGCGGGAGACGCGCGATCTCGCCGCCACGGACCTGCTCATCGACGAACTCCACGACCTCGACACCACGGCGCTGACCGCCGAGGGTCTGCTGGGGGTCCTGGAGTACACGCTGGGCTACGCCTATCTGTCCCGCGCCCAGATGTCCCGCTCCCGCGCGGACACGCACCAGGCGGTCATCCACATGGAGAACGCCCAGGAGAGTTTCGGCGGGAGTGCTCACCTGCGGACGCTGACCGATCTGGGCGCGGCTCCCCTGTCCTCCCTGTCCGCCCTGCTCGGGTCGGGCCCGGACCACATCAGGGAAGGCATCCGGCGCACCCGTACGGCGCTGGGGAAACCGGGCCTCACCTTCGACTCGGAGGTCAAGACCCGCGTCTCCCTGGCCATCGGGCTGGACACCCTCTACCTGCGCACCGGTGAACCGGACGCCCTGGACGAATGCGTCGCCGAACTGGAGACGGCCTGCCGGCTCCTGCCGCCCGAGGGCGCCCCGGACGCGCAGAGCGCGTACTGGCAGCTCGCCTCCGCGCTGGCCGGCCGGGCGACCGCCCGCGCCGGCACGCCGCAGGCAGCGGAGGATCTCCAGGCCGCCGTGTCCGCCGCCCGCCGGTCGTTGCGGGCCGCCGCGGACGAGGTCCTGCTCCAGCTCGGCGTACGCCACGGCCTGCGTGCCGCCCGGCGAGGCGCGGACCACGGCTGCACCGCCGCCTCCTGGGCCCTGGCCGCCGGACGGGTGGACGAGGCGGTCGACTGCCTGGAGGCGGGGCGCTCCCTGGTTCTCGCGGCGGCGGCCGAGTCCAGAAGCGTCGCCGACCGGCTCGAAGCCCTGGGCGCCGCGGAACTCGCGATCCGCTGGCGCGAGGCGGCTGTGCCCGCGGCGCCCGGTGCGGGGGGCGCGGCGTCCGACGGTGCGGGTGGGGCGGCGTCCGACGGTGCGGGAGGCGCGGGGGACGCGGCCGGAGTCGTGGGGCGGGCCGTGTTCGCGGCGGCCGGGGGCGGTCCCGGGCTTCCCGGTGATGTGCGGCGGCAGGCTCTCGACCTGTTGCGTTCGGAGCAGCGGGAGACCGAGGACATGACGCCCGCCGACCGGGTGGCCGCGCTGCGGGACGGGCTGGCCCGGGCGGACGTGGACGCTCTCGTCCAGCTGCTGCCCGGCGGCGGCACGGACGACGGCGCGGTCCTCCTGATCACACCCGCGGGCCCCGCCCGCTCCGTGCCGCTGCCCGCGCTCTCCGCCGAGGGACGCGCGCCGCTGACCGCCTTTCTGGACGCGGACGCGGAACGCAAACGGGTGGACGCCGACACCGGTGCCTCCCCGCAGGAGGTCCGGCGGGCCGGGACACGGTGGCGGGAGGCGCTCGACGAGGTGTGCGTATGGGCGGGGGAGGTGCTGACGCCCGTACTGGACACGCTGGGCGTGTGGCCGCGGGCCCTCGCCGAGGCGGGGCTGGCCGCCGCTCCGGCGGGCGGCGGTCCGGCCGCGCGGGCGGTGCGGCTGGTCCTGGTGCCGTGCGGCACCCTCGGTGTGGTGCCCTGGCCCGCGGCGGTGCTGCGTCCCCCGGCGGAGCTCGGCGGACCCGGGCAGGTGCGGGCCTTCGAGGTTTCGGTGATCTCGCACGCCGCCTCGGGGCAGGAGTTCCTGCGGGCGTCGGCCCGGACCCGGATGCCCCCCGGCGGACGCCCCGCGCTGGCCTTCCACGGGGACGACCGGCTGGCCTGGGCGGAGGAGGAGATCGAGCTCCTGCACGAGGTCTACTACCCGCACGCCGAGGTGTACCGGGACCCGGACGCGCCCGCCACCCCGAAGACCGTACTGTCCCTGCTCGGGGGACGCGCCGAGTCCGCCGCCTCCCTGGTCCACCTCTCCTGCCACGGCATCGCGGGCCCCGATCCCACGACCTCCGCCCTCCGGCTGGCGCCCTCCCGGCCGGGCGGCCCGGCTCCGGACCGCGACGCCTACGAGCCGCTCACCCTCGCCACCCTCCTGGAAACCCCGCACGACGGTGAGGCCTACCGGTCGCGGGGGCCGCTGGTGGTGTGCGGCGCCTGCGAGACGGACCTCACCACCCGCGACCACGACGAGGCACTGACCGTGACGTCCGTGCTGGTGCACCGGCTCGCGGCCGACGCCGTCGGAACGCGCTGGGGCGTGGACGACGACGAGTCCGAGATCCTGATGCTGGTCCTGCACGACCGGCTCGCCGCCGGAGCGGCGCCGCCGGACGCGCTGCGGGCGGCCCAGCGCTGGATGCTCACCGACCCCGGTGAACGGCCACCGGTGCGGGCGCTGGAACGGGTCCGGACCCGCCGCTGGAACAGGGACTTCCGCGACGCCGACGTCTGGGCGGCGTTCGTCCATCACGGCAACCCCTCGGGAGGTACCCCGCAGTGACCCCGGAAGACCTGCTGGCGCTCCTGGTGACGCACCAGGAGTCGCTGGCCGCCGATCTGCACGACGAGGAGGACCGGGCGGAGGTGGCCGCCGCGCTGCGCGAGACGCGCGAGGCGGTGACGGCCGGCCGGTCCGCTTCCCCGGCCCTGCGGCGGCTGCGCCGGGCGCTCTCCGCGCTGCCCCCGGAGCACCCGGTGTCCGCCGCGCTGGGGAGCCGCCGGTACGCGGCCGACGGCACGGAGGGCCGGGCGCTGCCGTCCGCCGACGCGATCGGTACGGTGCTGAACCTGCTGGAGGCGCGGGACGCGACGGCCGCTTCGGACCCCGGTCCGCGGACGGGCGCCGAACCGGCGCCGGAGCCGGAGGAGTTGCTGGCGGCGGCCCGGGAACGGCTGCTCGCCGCGCCCGCGCTGACCGAACGGGAGCACGCCGAACTCCTCTCCTCGCACGAGGACCGGCCGGAACTGATCCGGCTCGTGGACCCCCGGCCCGGAGGCTCCGGGGCGCGCTGCCCGCGCTTCCAGTTCCGGCCCGGCACACTGCAGCCGCTGCCCGTCGTACTGCGCATCAACGGCCTGCTCCGCGCCGACCTGGACCCGTGGGGCGCGGCCGACTGGTGGCTGGGCGGGAACGGCTGGCTGCACGGCGTTCCCGCGGACCTCCTGGGCACGCTGCCCGACGAGGAACTGGAAGGGGCCGCGCTCGAACTGGTGGAGGCGGACTGATGGCGCTGCAGGCCCCGCCCGAGGGCGTCGCCATGGACCCCGTACTCACCGTGCTCCCGGCCGGCAGCCTCATCTGGCGCTGCCACAGCGGGCGTTACGGCGCGGCGGAGTTCAACCCCCGCCCGGCGCACGAGTTCTTCAAGGGGAACCGCTTCGACGCCACCGAGCGCGACCCCTACCCCTATCTGTACGCCGCGCTGGATCCGGTGGCCGCGCTGGCCGAGGTCTTCCTGCGGTCCGTGGAGTTCGACCGCGGTTCAGGGGTCCGGCTGATCCCCTGGGCGCAGGCCTCCCGGTACCGGCTCTCCGCGCTGCGCACCACCGAGGACATCACGCTCGTCGACCTGACCACGGCCGAGGGACTGGCGTCGGTGTGGCAGGACGAGTGGCTGGTCGACTGCGAGGAACGCGAGTACGACAAGACGCGGTACTGGGTGCAGGTGGTGCGGCAGCACTGCGCCGCCGCACAGGGGCTGCGGTGGACGTCCAAGAGGTGCCGGCCCCGTGCCGCCGTGCAGTTCTTCGGGGACCGGGGAGTGCCGTGTGCGGCGGACCGGACGCCGGAGGAGAGCTGGCGGCTGGACTCCCCGGAAGGACTGGAGCGGGTCAACCGGCTGCTGAGCCCCTTGCGTTCGGTGATCCCCGCTCCGCTGAGCTGACCCGCGGCACGGCTGAAGCCCGCCGCCCCGGCCCTTCGCGGGGCCGGGGCGGCGGGCTCCCGTCGTGCGGCCGGTGACCGCGCACCGGGTCAGACGGAGGCCTCACCGCGGGTCATCGGGAGGAGGGGCCACTTCTGGGACAGCCGCATCGCCGCCTCCGTGACCGCCGGCTCCCTGGCCGCCATGAGGACCCCGGTGAGGTAGCGGTGGGCCGCCGCCTCGTGGAGTTCGCGGGTGGCCCGCACCCTGTCCTCCGCCGCCGCCCTGCGGTCCTCGCGCCGGGCGTCGGCCGTGTCCGCGACGACCCGCTGGCGCTCCGCCTCGACCAGGCCGAGCTCCCGCCGCCGTACCAGCTCGCCCCGGCGCTCGACCGCCGTGCGGTAGGCGTCCAGGTACGGGTGCTCCCTGCACAGTGCGAGCAGGAGGCCGATGCCTCCGGAGAGGACGAGGAGGGCGACGAACAGCCAGGTCACCGTCCACGGCTCCAGGTCCAGCCGCTCGATCAGGCTGCCGGTGGCGGTGTCCGTGCCGGCGGCGCGGAAACCGTCGGTGACGGGCGGGGGTTCCTCGGTCTGCATGACGTACTTGGCGCGGACGATGCCGAGCACGCCGGTCAGGAAGACCCAGACGGCGAGCAGGGACAGGGCGGGGAACCAGACCGCCCGGAACGAGCCCGTCTCCGGGCGCCGTCGCAGCGCCAGGCCCGCCAGGTGCGGCAGCACCACCATCATGGCCGCCGTGCCCACGGCGAGCACACCGGTCTGCGCGTCCGCGTTGAGGGTGCCGATGCCGTGGAACGGCTGGTAGGCCACCCAGTAGATGGGCAGCTCGACCGCGATGATCAGGAGCAGCAGCCCCCACCTCATCCAGTCGGGGACGGCGGGCCGCTTGTGGAGCCCTTCCCACGCGCGGGCCAGCCCGGCGCCCGTCGACGCCGCCGGGTGGCCGGTGCCGGCGGTCCGGCGTGGTGCGGGTGGCTCGGGGGCGGGGGAGGACCGTGTGACGTTCACCCACTGCGGGTCACCGGCGTCCGGGGTCTCCCGTACGCCGCGCGCCGGGTCGTCCCCGTCCCCGTGTCCGCCCCCGTCTCCGTGCTCCGACTCGCCGGCCGGGTTCCGGGGAGCCTGTCCGTCGCGGCCTTCCAGCGCCCGCCTCTCCATGCGCTCGCGCAGCGAGTCACGGAAGCGGTTCCAGCGGGTCGAGCGCATCGCCAGCAGGTCCAACTGGCGTGTGGTGGTGGCGATCTGCTCGTCGGTACGGGCCAGTTCCCGGTCGATCAGCTCCGTCTCGGCGCGCAGCCGCGCGGCCTCGGCGAGGGCGTGCGCGTCGTCGATTCTCGCCTGTTGCTCGGCGTGGTGCAGTTCCTCGCCGATGCCGCGGATGACCCGGTCCCGCAGCGACGCCAGTTCGGCGAAGTACGTGATCCGGTCGTCGCTCTGCAGCACCAGCGGATCCAGCGCCCCCGCGCGGGCGGCGTCGCCGCCGCGGCGTTCGGCCTCGTTCAGGAACCGCTGCTCGGCCTGGATGTCCAGCACCGCCGGACGGCCGGCCCGGGGGAGCGGCCGGGTGCCGTCCCGCCGCCACCTCGGTACCCGCCGCCGCCCGGATCCCTGCCCCTCGGGCCGGGGAGCGGACCGGGGCCACCGCCCCGGGCGGGGCGCCTCACCTGTAGTCGTAGTGGACATGGGCCTGCGCCCTCCCCTCCAGCATCTGGGCCCAGAAGGCCTCGAAGTCCTCGCTCTCGCTGGGCCTGCCGTTGTACTGCATGCCGAGGCCGACCGGGTAGACGTGCATGCCCTTGAGCCCGGGCAGCCCCCGCTGTTCCACCAGGGTGTCGATGACCGTCTCGCGCTTTTGCGCGGTCGACAGGTCCGACCGGGAGATCCTGAACTCCTTGTCGGCCTGGTCGAAGTCGCTGACGACCAGCAGCCTGGCGTCCGGCCCGTCCCCGGGCATCATCTCGCCGATGCGGTCCAGCGCCCCCCAGACGTCCGACCCGTTCTGGGTCCGCGCGCACTCCAGTTCCTCGAGCGCCTTCTTGCCGGCGACGCCCCGGGACGTGGCGCGTGCGCTCTCCTGGTCGGTGGTCTCACTGCCGGGCGGGTCGAGATCGACCTCCGCCACCTGGCAGGACGAGGACTTGGAGGAGCGGGTGATGGGCGCGAACTCCACCGTGCCGCACCGCTGTTCCTCCAGGAACGGCATGAGGCTGTTCTTCAGCTTCGCCTCCGCGTCGAACCCTTTCGCGGTCGCGGACCCCGACCCGGATCCGTCGACGACGACACCGCACGGGGTGGTGAGCGGGTCGGGCTGCGAGGTGCACGAGACCAGCGCGGCCAGCAGCCCCGCCGCGGGCACCAGGACGGCCACGCGGCGGAGCCCGGGAGTCCGCCGGCCGTCACGGACCGATCGACGCACGGTTCTCTTCCTTCCGGGAATGTCGGTGTCTGGGGATATGAGGAGACGGGACACGGTCATCGGCCCTCCCGCCTAGGCCCGTTGCCCGGCGGTGGCGCCCGGCTGCTGGGTCCGCAGGATGGCCAGTGCCTGGACCACCGCGGGACCGGTCTCCTCCCGGCCGCGCTCCGCGTACCAGGTGTCGGCGTCCAGCCAGTCGTCGATCCGGTGCCAGGTGGGGTCCAGCGCCATCGTGCCCGGCAGCCAGCCGGCCGGACGGAGCTCGTCCAGTCGCGGACCGGCGTCCGTGACCGTCCGGCGGCGCCCCCGCCGCCAGGCCGCGTCCCAGTAGCAGGCCAGCAACTGGTTCCCCTCGTCCACGATTTCCTGCGCCTTGGTGCGCTGGATGTCGGCCGCGTTGCGCCACTCGGCCACCATCCGGCCGTAGCGGGCCAGCGCGGCCGGGGCCGGCCGGCCGCGTTTCGTGTACTGGGTGACGACGCGGACCGACTCCGAGTGGATCGTCGCGACCAGCCCGCTCCTGCCCTGCAGCAGCTCCCGGCGCAGCCGCGAGCAGCCGCGCTCCACCCCGTTCCTGATCCCGACCACGTAGGGCGGCAGCGCCAGGTCGGCCGGGGCGCTCCCGGTCCTGGCGTCGGCCATCAGGGACACCAGGTCCGCCGCATCATGTCTTCCGTGGATCCGGGCGCCGGTTCTGGAGAAGAAACCGAGCTTCGCCCTTCGAGGACGGCCCCCCGTCCGACCGGAGAAGTTCGTCATGGAACAGCCTCCCAATTTCCGTCCGCGCGGATCCCCGAGGGAGTTCCGCGCATCGAGAGAGTAACTGAATATCGGACCGGAACGGGGCCGGTTCCCGGCGGAACAGATCATTCCTGTCCGGGGATCCGGAAAACGCCCGGAGTTCGCCCGGACGGCGGCCGGAGTGCGGCGAAAGCGTGATTGCGCGGGGCGAGCCGGGGCGCCGATACTTCTTGCCGGTGTGACGGAGGAGAACGCATGAAAGCCCGGATCAGCGGCACGCATTTCCCCCTGGAAACCCTCGGGCCGGGACAACGGCTCGGCATCTGGTTCCAGGGCTGCGCGCTGGCCTGCCCCGGGTGCATGTCCCGGCACACCTGGGCTCCCGAGGGGGGAACCGCCGAGGACGTGTCCGGTCTGCTGCGGTTGTGGGAGGAGGCACTGGAGAGGGGGGCCGAGGGGCTCACCGTGAGCGGCGGTGAGCCCCTCGACCAGGCGGACGCGCTGGCCGGCCTGCTGCGCGGTGCCGCCAGGATCAGGGACCGGGCCGGCGCCGGGGCGGAAGGAGCCGACCTGCTGGTCTACACCGGGTACGAGCCGGGCGAGCTCACGGCCGCGAGACGCCGGGCGCTGCGCGGCGCCGACGCGGTGATCACCGGCCGGTTCCGGGTGGAACGGCCGACCCGGCTGGTCTGGCGCGGCTCGGCCAACCAGAGCCTGCGCCCGCTGACGCCCCGGGGCGAGACCCGGTACGCCGCGCACCTGGCGCGGGAGAGCACGGGCGGCAGGCTCCAGGCGGTGGTGGAACCGGGACCGCCCGCCGGTGTGCGGTTCCACGGCGTGCCGCTGCGCGGCGAACTCAGGGCGGTGGAGCAGGGGCTGCGGCAGGCCGGCGTGACACTCAGGGAGCAGAGTTGGCGTCCCTGAAGAGCTCCATGTACTCGCTTCTGCGGGTCACCAGCAGCACGGACCAGCTCGGGTCCCGGCGCAGCTCCTCGCGGACCGCCCCGAGCAGACGGGGCGCGGCGTCGGCGGCGGGGAGTCCGCCGCGCCCGGCGCCCAGCAGAGGGAAGCAGATGCTGGTCAGCGGGAGCGCGAGCGTCTTCCGTTCGGTACGGGCCAGGTCGAAGGATTGCCGGACGGCCTCGGTCACGGTGCGGAGGTCGACGTGGTAGCGGCTGCCGTGGTCCACGGGGGTGGCCACGGCGGCGTGGTAGACGCGCCGGACGCCCTGCCGGGAGAGCGCTCCGGCGGAGGTGGGCACGACGGTGCCGGGTCGTACGGCGAGGCCGCTACGACGGTGGGTGTGCAGCCAGACCGCCAGTTCACGGGCGAGGACGTCGTCCACGATCTCACCGTCCGAACGTTCGGCGGCCGCCCGCCGCAGTACGCCGGAGACGGTGGGCCGGAACGTCTTGGACATCTCCAGGTAGACGTTCTCGGAGGAGACCAGGATGTCGACGTCCCGTATCCGCTCGATGGGGGCCAGCCGGACCGCGACCCGGCCCGGTGCCGGGCGGGAAGCGCCCGGCACGGGGTGGACACCGTCCGGCGCCGGGCGCAGGCCGTCCGGTGCCGGGCCGGCGAGCAGCGTACGGCTCGGAACTCGCGGGCCGGACCGGACGCTGCCGGGGATGCGGGGCCGGCCGTCGCCGGGGGTGCCGGACCGGCCGTCACCGGTTCCGCCGGGCCGGCCGGCACTGAGGGTGTGGGTCCGGCTGTCGTCGAGGACGCCGGATCGGCCGGCACTGGAGATGTCGAACCGGCCGTCACCGGTTCCGCCGGGCGGGCTGTCGCCGGGGGAGCCGGACCGGCCGTCGCTGAGGGCGCTGGGTATGCCGGGCCAGCCGTCACTGGGGAAGCCGGGCCGGCCGCCGCCGGTGTCCCCGGTGTCCCTGGACCGGCGGGACCGGGCCAGGGCGAGTATCGCCGAGGCCAGGCCGTCGAACACCTCGTGTTCCTGGCTCTTGCGGAAGCGCTCGGTGCTCACCCCGTAGACACCCGCCGCGGCCTTGCGCCGGTCGGCGGCGGGTACGCCGCGGCGGTAGGCGAAGAGACCGAAGGAGTGCGCGGCGGCGCGGGCCAGCGGATCGCAGTCGTCCGCGTCCCGCAGCTCGCCGCCGCCCAGGCGTCGTACCGCCGCCCCGAGCAGCTCCTCTATGCCCTCGAGTTCGTCGTCGGAGTCCGCGCAGAGGCCGGCGGCCACCGCGGCCGCACGCAGTCCGTCCCGGGAGCAGTGCCGCAGCCGGGAGAGCCCGAGCCGCCTCAGGCACCTCAACTCCTCGGCCAGCTCCTGATGCGAAGGCAATGCGTTCATGAGGCGCATGGTAAACCCGTTCCCCCGGATTAAAAATATGATTATCGGAATAGCTTATTCCGATGGTGATGAAGGACTGGATGATCCACTCGGTAAACCTTCCCGGGACTCGTCCCCTGTTCCGTGCCGCGATCCGGAGAATCCCGTACAGGAACCGGAACCGCTCGGATAATCTCTTGATCCCCGCGCCGATTCACGACCGCGGGACGGGCACATTCATCGGAAGGTCGGACCATGTCGACCACTGACCCCACAGATTTCGTTCCCCCCGAGGACGACGGTTTCTCGCGGGCCCACCAGGTCGAGACCCGGTCGGTCACCTCGGATGTGCCGCCCGGGCTGACGGACCGCTTCTCCCTGCTCAGGGTCCTCCGGGCCGCCGAGCGGCCCTCCCAGGCCGTGGTGCTCAGGGTGCGCGACCTGAGGAGCGGGACCCCCGACGTCCCGCTGGTGCTCAAGTGGTACCACCGCATGCACGCGCCCGGCCCCGAGGTCGGCCGGGCACTGCTGGAGGCCGGCCGGGTCCCGCCGTCCGAGGGGGCCCCGCACCTGGAGCGCCTGCTGGAGACCGGCCGGACCGACGGGCATCCGTACCACCTCTACCGGTCGCACGGCGAGACGCACCTCGGCGACTACCAGCGGGAACACCCCGGTCCGATGCCCTTCGAACAACTGAAGCCGGTCGTCGCCCAGTTGTGCGACGCCGTGTCGTTCCTGCACGACGAGGAGATCGTGCACCGGGACATCACTCCGGACAACATCATGATCCAGGCCCACGGGGACGGCCCGGAGATCACGCTGATCGACCTCGGCGCGGCGGTGTACCGGCCGGACGAGTCGACCCGGCACTTCGACTGGCGGGGCAAGCCCCTCTACCTCGCCCCGGAGGCCGCGTCGCGGCTGCAGTCCGTCTCCCCGGAGGCGGACTGGTGGTCGGTGGGCATGGTCACCGCCCAACTGGCCCTGGGCCGCCCTCTCATGGACGAGCGGGAGGACAAGGCCGTCATGGAGGCGCTCGCCACCCGGGAGCCCGACGTCCACCGCCTGGAGCACCGGCGCGTCCGGATGCTCTGCACCGGGCTCCTGACCCGGGACCCGGAGAACCGGTGGGGTGCCCGGCAGGTGCGGGACTGGCTGGACGACAAGTCCCCGGACACCGCGCCCCGAGGGGCGGGGCCCGGACGGGGAGCGGCGGACCCCGGCCCGGAGCCGGACCCCGTCACCCCGTTCTCCTTCGTCGGCGAGCAGTTCACCCTGCGGGAGCCGCTGGCCAGAGCTCTCGACCACTATCACGTCGCCGCCGAACGGATGCTGGGCGACCACGGCGAACGGTCCGAACTCGTCGGCTGGCTCGCACAGTTCGCCGAAGAGGGGAGCGAGGCCGAACGGCGGGTCCTCACCGGGCTCCGCGAGGCTCTGGAGCGGGCACCCGGCCCCGAACTCACCGTCCGGCTGATCAACTGGCTGGGCCCCCGGCTCGAGGCCGGCTGCTGGGGGATGCCGCTCACCGTCCGCGGTATCCGCGACCTGTCCCGGGCCGTCCGGCAGAACGACGGCGCGGCGGTCCGGCTGGCCGAACACCTGCGCAGGCACCCGGGCATCCTGACCGCCCTGGCACATCGCCCCATGGGCGAGGGGCTGGACGAAGTGGCCGACCGCTGGCAGTCGTTGCGCACCGGGTGGCCCCACCTGGTCCGTGAACTCCTCGACCTCCCCGACCTGCGACGGCTGCCCCGGGCGAGACACGCCCTGCGGCAGACGATCGCCGTGGACACCCTGCTCCTGGAACTCGCCCGTGAACCCGACCGCGTGGAGGCCCGGCTGGCCCACGAGGCGGCGAGGTTCGCGAGCGGACTCCCCCGTGAGGCGCAGGTCCCCTGGTTCAGCCGGCTGCTGGAGACCGTCGACGACGACGGTCTGCGCCGCCTGCGGCTCGTCGCCGCCCACCGACTGACGGAACTGGCCGGCCGGGACGCCGCCGTCCGCTACGACAGACACCTGCAGGACGAGGCGGAACGGCAGCTACGGGAGGACCAGGACGGGGCGATCGCCGTTCTCCAGCGGCTGGACCTGCCCGCGGCCCTGGGCTGGGCGCTGCTCGGCGCCACGCTGGTCACCTTCCCGTACAGCTTCATGACCGGGCTGGCGGACGTGTTCGGCTGGGCCTCCCAGGACCAGGTGGTCGTCGCCTGGCTGTGGAGCCTCGGACTGACGCCCGCCGTCTTCGCCGCCGAACTGTTCACCGCGAACTGGATCCGCCCGCCCGCCTACCATCCGCGCCATTCCCTGGCGGGCCTGATCATCGAGCGTGCGGACCGCCCCGCCTCCCTCACCCTGCCCCGCGGGTCCCGGATGTTCCTCGGTGCCCTGGTGCTGCTCGCCGTGAGCGCACTCGTCGTCGCAACGGTGATGTACCTGCCGTGGCTGTGGCCGGCGGTCTCCACGGGCGCGGTGGTGGTGTGGAGCGTCCGGCGGTGCCTGGCCTGGAGCAGGGACGGGCGGGGAGGCCGCAGCCGCCCGGCGGCCCCCGGTGGCCGCACCGTACCGCCGCAACGGAGTACGCCCGTGGCGCCCGTCTCCTCGGCCGGGGACGCGCCGGGGCACCGGATGACGGGAGCCGGCCGGTGAGTGAGGCGTTCGCCCAGTTCCTGGAGACCGGAGTGGCGCCCGGCCTCGACTTCGTCCCGCCGCCCCCGCCCCCGCCGCCACCCCCGCCCGACCCGAACGAGCTCGCCCACACCGGACCGCTGCACATGGACGGTACGACGGAGGAAGTCGCCTCGCAGCTCGGCGAGCTGGCCACCGAGGCCGCCCAGCAGGTGGCCGATGTCGCGCTCCAGGCGCTGGGCACCCTCAGCGGCGCCCTGCTGGCCGGCCGGGCCGCGCTCGTCGCCACCAAGGTGCTGGCCGCCGCGGCCGTCCGCGCGGCCGAGGAACAGCGCTGCCTGGAGCGGCAGGAGAAGGTCTCCGCCGACGCGGCGGAACAGTGGCGGAACGCGGCCTTCGCCGCCGCCCGCGCCAACGCCCGCCGCAGGGCGCTGGAGGCGCGGATCGACCGGGCCGCACGGACGGCGCCCGGTGACCCCCCGCCCCGCCCCGACCTGCCCGGTCCGCTCGACCCGGCCGCGGGCCGGCTGGGCGACTTCCGCCGCGAACTGGACCGCTTCGACCGGGTGCTGGAGGCCGCCGAGCAGGCCCAGGAGGCCTGGGAGGCCGAAGCCCTCCTCGCCTCACTGGCCGACCCGGCGGACGGCGCGGACGGGCCGGACTGGCAGGACGCCCTGCGAGCCAGGCAGCAGGACCTGCTCCGGGCCCGTCCGGCCGTGCGGGAGGCTCCGCACCCGGTGCCCGAGCCGCCGCGCGCGACCGGCCCGGTGGACGCGGCCACCGTCCGGGACCAGGGCGCCGGCATCCTGGCCGCCCTCGACCCCTCGGCCGACGCCGAACTGGTCAGGATGGCCTCCGAGGCGGTGGGCCACGCGGTGGCGCACGCCGCCCGCCCGCAGCGGTCCCGCCGGCACCTGCGCGAGGCGCGGACCTTCGTGGCCGAGGCCAACCGCAAGGCGTGGAAGCTGCGCCGCGAGGTGGAACAGGCCGCCGTACAGCTCGACTTCCTGACCATGCCCCTGCCCGACGACCCGGACCTTCCCGAACCGGACCCGCGGGCCGTGGCCGCGCTGCGGAAGTGCGTCGACGACCAGGTTCCGCTCACCTCCGACGAGCGGGACCTGGTGGAGCGCGGCACGGCCGCGCGGTGCGCCGCCCTCGAAGCCCTCTACCTGAAGCGCCAGTGCACCGGCGTCCTGGCCGGACTGGCCCTGGACACCGCCGGTGACCTGCGCGTCGCCCACACCGGCGACCACACGGTGACCCTGGACTGGACGCCCGGCGGCTGGGGCCCGGACCACTGGCTCAGGATGGAGCTGCGGGGGGAGAACGTCCATGTCACCACCATGCGCCTGGCGACCCGGGGCGAGCGGCGGGCCGAGGACCTGGAACTGGACGCCCGGCGGTGCGCCGAAGCGGGCGAGAGGCTGGACGAGTTCCGGGCCCTGGCCGCGAAGACCGGACTCCCCCTGACCTTCGGGATGCGGGACGGAGAGGTGCTCGCGGGCACGCTCGTCGAGCCCACCGCGCGTGACGCGCGTGACGCGCGTGACGCACGTGACGCGCGCACCGCGCCGTCGGTCCCCGGCCCCCGGACGCACCGGACGCACCGGACGGCACCCGGCCCCGGCCGCGGGTGACCGGCCCGTCACCCGCCCCGCCCTCCACGGAAGGCCCACTCCATGGCACTGCAGAAGGAAAAGGACGACGCGCTGCCGCTGTTCGTCCAGGAGCTCACGGGCACGCTGAGCGTGCACTCCCAGTACGTCCTGCACGGCAACATCCACGATCTGCACCTGGTGCGCGGCAAGGGCGGGGACCGGCACCACCCCCTGCTCGACGTGGTGTGGAACCCCCTGCTGCGGATGGGCTACCAGGTCCTGCTGGGGTGCGACCAGATCAACGGCTTCCGGGTCCTCTACGCCGCTCCCGAGGTCGAGGAGGCCGCCAGGACCCTGGTGCCGGCACGCCAGTTCCCCGGGGCCGACGCGGCCCAGCAGGAGAAGGTGAGCACCGAACTGCGGAAGTTCGTCTCCGGCTGGGCGGAGGAACGGGGCAGGGCGCGGACCGACGGAGTGGAACTGCCGCCGCTGCGGGCCGCTCTGGTGGTGGAGCACGCCTCGCGGCTGGTCCAGGACGTCACCCGGCTCACCATGGACGAACGGGACTTCTTCCTCTCCTGTCTGCAACTCGCCGACCGGGCGAAACGGGTACGGGATCCGAGGCGCGCGGACGGACGAGGCCTGTTCAACCCGGTGATCTGGCTGGCCGAGGGGGAGCGTGACCTGCCGAACTGGTTCGTCTCCGGGAGCGAACGCATCCGCCCGATCGCGGTTCCCCGGCCCGACGCCGACGAGCGGCGCCGCATGGCCGACCTCCTGCGCCGGGAGTTCAGGGCCCGGCAGCGGACGGCCGCGGCCCCCGCCGCGGGCGACACCGCCGAGGAGGACGAGGACACCGTCGAAGCGGTGGCGCGGGCGGCCGGCGGGATGACGCTCAGGGCGATGCGGGAGAGCCTCGACCTGGCGCTGGACCGGGGTCTCGCGTTCCGGTCGATGCCCGACGCGATCCGGATCTACCGCCTCGGAGTGGAACGGAACCCGTGGAGCCGGGACGAGGTCCGCACACGCATCCTGCGGGGCGAGGACCCGGCCGACGAACGCTCCGTCCCCCGGCGGGTGCTGGGTCAGGACGCCGCCGTGGCCAAGACGCTCGACATCCTCAAGCGCGCCGCGCTGGGCCTGTCCGGAGCGCAGGCGACCAGTCCCGGCCACCGCCCGCGCGGCGTCCTGTTCTTCGCGGGCCCGACCGGCACCGGCAAGACCGAACTGGCCAAGGCCGTCGCGGCGGTCCTCTTCGACAACGAGCAGGCCTATCTTCGCTTCGACATGAGCGAGTTCTCCTCCTCGCACGCCGCCGACCGGCTGGTCGGGGCGCCTCCCGGCTACGTCGGGTACGAGGCGGGCGGTGAACTCACCGCGGCGGTGCGGCAGGACCCCTTCCGGGTCATCCTCTTCGACGAGATCGAGAAGGCCGACAAGGGGGTGCTGGACAAGTTCCTTCAGGTTCTGGAGGACGGCAGGCTCACCGACGGGCAGGGAGTCACCACCTACTTCAGCGAATGCGTACTGATCTTCACCTCCAACCTCGGGGTGCAGCGCACCGATCCGCAGACACAGCAGCGCGAGTGGGTCGTCGCGCCGGGCACGGAGTACTCCGAGCTGGAGGCGACGGTCAAGAAGAACGTCAAGGAGCACTTCGAGCAGGTCATCGGCCGGCCCGAGCTGATGAACCGGATCGGCGGCAACGTCGTGGTGTTCGACTTCATCTCCGAGGACGTGGCGAAGGACATCTTCGACCTCCAGGTGAAGAACATCCGGCGGCAGCTCGCGGCCGAGCACCGCGTCGACCTGGAGATCCACGACGACGCCCGCGCCACGCTGCTGCGCCGCTGCACCAAGGACCCGTGGACGGGCGGACGGGGCATCGGCATGGCGCTGGAGACGGACCTGATCAATCCGCTGGCCCGAGCGCTGTTCGCCGCGCCGGGCCTGGGCGCGGGCACCACCGTGGTGGTCGCCGGCGTCAAGGAACTGCCGGACGGCCAGGTGGAACTCCTGGTGGACTTCGGGAAGGAGGCCGTCGCGGAGTGACGGCGCACGACCGGGACCAGGAGGAAACGGACGCCGGGGAGGACGACGAGGGCTGGGTCTCACTGTCCGAGAGCCCTCCCGGCCCCCTCACCCCTTCTTCGGCGGCCACCGAAGGACGAACCGCGCCTCCGCCGTCCGACGCGGAGGACGACGGCTGGGTCTCGGTTCTTTCCGGAACCCCGCGGCCTCCGGGCCCCGCCCCTCCACGCCCCACGCGTGCGCGAGAGGCCGGAGTCGCGCTGCGGTTCCCCGGTCTGGGCGGACAGCTTCTGCTGACCCGCGGCCAGACCGTACGGCTGGGCCGCAGCAGGAACTGGGCGACGCCGGAGGCGGCCGAGATCCTGGCGGACGAGTCCACGGTCTCCGGGCGGCACGCCAGTGTCGAGTACGCCGAGGACGGCACGGTCTGGCTGACCGAGGTGGCCGAAGGCTCCACCAACGGCATCCGCGTCAACCGGCACCAGGTCCTCACCCCCGGACAAGCCCTGCGGCTCCGCACCGGTGACACGGTGTGGCTCGGTCCGCACGTCACCTTCCTGGTCCGGGGCGGAGCCCTGCCCGTCCCGGACACGCCGACGGATGGCACCGGGCAGCACCCCGACATCTGACCCGGTGTCCCGGTCGCGGGGACCGTCCCCCGGCACGTCCGTGCCCGCCGTGGGACGGTGCGCCGTGATCACGGTCGGACCCTTCCCGCGCACGGCACGGAAGGGGTTCGAGGCCGGGAAGGAAGCCGCACCTGCGGCGACAATCGCCACAACGGTGGTATTTGGGGTGGAATAGCCCATTCCGTCAAAGCGGTTATGGCGGGGTGGCGGGTCAATAGAGTCCGAGTGTGCCTGCTGATGAAACTCCCGTTCGTTTTTTCGTGCTGGGGCCGGTTCGGGCGTGGCGCGGTGAACAGGAGCTGGACCTCGGATCGCCGCAGCAGCGCGTGGTGCTCGCGGCGCTGTTACTGGGCCGGGGGCGCCCCGTCGCCCTCGGAGAGCTGATCCGTGCCGTCTGGGGCGAGGAGCCCCCGGCGGCCGCCGTGTCCGTCCTGCGGACCTATGTGTCACGCCTGCGCAAGGTCCTGGAACCCGGGCGGGAGCCGGGCCGTCCGCCCGGACTGCTCGTCTCGGTCGGCGACGGCTATGCGATCCGGGTCCCGGAGGACTGCCTGGACCTGGCCGTGTTCGAACAGCGGGTCGTGGAGGCGAAGAGGCGGTACGCCGCCGGTGAGACGGCCGCCGCCGGCGAACTGCTGCACACGGCGCTCGACGCATGGCAGGGGCCGGCACTGGCGGGCCTGCCCGGACCGCTGGCGGAGTCGGAGTGCTCGTGGCTGGACGAGCAGCGGCTCACCGCGATGGAGACCCGGCTGGACATCGACATCACGCTCGGACGCCATGACACCGTCGTTCCCGAACTGCTCTCGCTGGCCGCCAGACACCCGCTGCGCGAGCAGCTGTGCCGGCTGCTCATGCTGGCGCTGTACCGGTCCGGCCGGCAGGCCGGCGCACTGGAGGCCTACGGCAGGACACGGGACGCCCTGGTGACCGAGCTGGGTGTCGAACCGGGCGCACCGCTCAAGGACCTGCACCGCCGCATCCTGACGGCCGACCCGTCCCTCCTTCCCGGCCCGGCACCGGCCGACGGCCCGCCCCCGCGACCGGACCCCGTCGAGTACCCGGCCGCGCGTCCGGCGCAACTGCCCGCCGACCTGCCGGCCTTCGTCGGCCGGCAGGCGGAACTGGAACGGATACGCGCCCTGTTGCCCGAGGACGGCAGCCCGCCGGCGACCCTGGTGATCAGTGCGATCGGCGGCATGGGCGGCATCGGCAAGTCCGCCCTGGCCGTGCACTGGGCCCACGAGGTCGCCGACCGCTTCCCCGACGGGCAGCTCTACATCAACCTGCGCGGCTTCGACCCGACCGGCTCGGTCATGACGCCCGACGAAGCCGTCCGGGTCTTCCTCGACGCGCTCGGTGTCCCCCCGCAGCGGATCCCCGGCGACTTCGGCGCCCAGGTGGCGCTGTACCGCAGCGTGCTCGCACGGCGGCGGGTACTGGTCCTGCTCGACAACGCCCGCGACGCCGAGCAGGTCCGCCCGCTGCTGCCCGGCTCCCCGGGCTCCCTGGTCATCGTCACCAGCCGCAACCGGCTGTCCGGTCTGATCGCCGGGGAAGGGGCGCACCCGCTGACGCTGGACCAGATGACGCCCACCGAGGCGTTCGACCTCCTCGCCGCCCGCCTCGGCACCGACCGGCTGGCGGAGGAACCGCGGGCGGCCGGCGAGATCATCGCGCGGTGCGGCCGGCTGCCGCTGGCGCTGGCCATCGTCGCCGCCCACGCCGGGGTCCGCCCCGGCTTCCCGCTCAGTGCCATCGCCGAGGAGGTGCGGGACAGCCACGGCAGCCTCGACGCCTTCGCCGGGGGCGACGACATCACCACCGACGTACGGGCCGTCTTCTCCTGGTCGTACAAGGCGCTGTCCGCCCCGGCCGCCCGGCTGTTCCGTCTGCTGGGCCTGCACTGCGGACCCGACATCCCCGTACCCGCCGTCGCCGCGCTCGCCGGGCTCCCGCCGCGCGAGACCCGCGGCCTGCTCGGCGAACTCACCCGCGCCCACCTGCTCACGGAACACTTCCCGGGCCGCTACGCCCTGCACGACCTGCTGCGCGTCTACGCCGCCGAACGGGCCCGCGCCGAGGAGACGGCGCGGGAACGGGACGAGGCCGTGGAGCGGCTGCTGACCTGGTACCTGCACACCGCCGACGCCACCTATCCGCACATCACCCCCAACCGCCGCCGGATCCCGCTGGAACCGCCGCCGGACGGGTGCCGGCCGCTGGTGTTCACCACGCGGGAGGAGGCCCTGGAGTGGTGTGAGACCGAGCGGCCCAACCTGGTGGGCGCGGTGCACCAGGCCGCCGGGGCCGGACAGCCGGGCATCGCATGGCGGCTGCCCGCCGTCCTGTGGGGGTTCTTCTACCTCCGCAGCCATACGCACGAATGGCTCGACACCACCACCACGGGACTGGCCGCCGCCCGCGCCGCCCACGACCGCGCGGGCGAGGCCCAGGCACTCGCGGACAGGTCGGCGGCGCTGCGCGACTCCGGCAGGCTGGAGGAGGCCATCGGTCCGCTGCGCGAGGCCATGTCCCTCTTCCGGGACCTCGGGAACGCGGCGGGCCGGACGGCCACCGTGGCCAACCTGGGCGACGCGTACCTCCAGGCCGGCCACCTCCGCAAGGCCGTCGAGTACACGCGCCGGGGACTGGCCATCGCCCGGACCACCGGCAACGTGTGGAGCCAGGGCATCGCCCTGTCCAACCTGGGCGACGCCTACCAGCGGCTCGGCCGGTTCGACGAGGCCGTCGACTGCCTGGAGCAGGCGCTGACCGTCCTGCGGGCCCACGACAACCGCTGGGTCGAAGGCATCACCCTGGACATCCTCGGCACGGTGTACCGCCGGCTCCACCGCTACGACGAGGCGGTCGAGCACTACCACCAGGCGCTCAAGACCCACCGGGACATCGGCAACCGGTGGGGGGAGGGCCACACCCTGGGCAACCTCGGGGACGCCCAGCTCGGTGCCGGGGAGTCCGAGGCGGCGCGCGGCAGCTGGCTGGAGGCGCTGGCGATCCTCTCCGAGTGCGACCACGCGGACGCCGAGAAGGTCCGCGAGCGACTCGCCCGGCTGGACTGAGCCCGCACCGTCCGACACACGTCTCCTTCGGTCAGGACCCGGCCGCGGCAAGGGGGGAAAGCAGCGGCCGGGCACCCGTACAACGGGAGGCGGGCGGGGGAGGTTCAACGGAAGGCCCGACTCCCGGGCCGGAGCGTCGCGGGGGCCGCCCGGGGCGGTCTCGACCGCCCCGGTATTTTCTGATTGGCGCCGGTGTGAGCGTATTTTTCCCGTCGGCGTGAACCAATGCGTGCCCGGACTCGTTGGATCCTTCGGATTCCGTCGAGCCCGTCGGACGTCACAACGGGCCGTCCGGCCGCTTCGGTTCAGACGAGAGGGAGGAGGCGGGCACCCATGAGCGCGGGCACGGGAGGTGACGCCGGCGGAGCCGGTGTCCCGCTGCTCCCACTGTTCCGGGCGTGGGGCGACCGGTCTCCCGTCGATTCCGCTCCATCCGGGTGAGGAGGGCAGCAGCAGCCATGGTCCGCTTCGAAGTGCACCTCTCCGACGAGGGGTTCGCCGGCATCGACGGGGAGCCCCTGGTCCCCGACGCGGGCCGGTCCGTGCACGAGGCCGTGCTGGACCGGTTGCGGCAGTACGCGGAACAGCGGGGCGCCCCGGTCGAAGCGACGGTGAACGACGGACCCGGGACCACCCACTTCGTCCTCCAGGTCGCCCCCGACGGCTCCAGCCACGTGGTCATCCCCGCGGACCCGGACCCGGCCTCGGACCCGGACCCGGCCTCGGACCCGGACCCGGCCTCGGGCCCGGCCCCGGCCCCGGCCCCGGACCGGCCCGTCGCGGGGGCGCCGCCCTCCGCTCCGCTGCCGGCCGAGCTGGCCGAACCCATCACCCGTATCAACGCGTTGACGTCCGACGGCCGGCTCGACGAGGCGTCCGCCGCCGCGACCGCGCTCCGCGAGAGCCTGACGGCCTCCCTGGGCGCCGAGCACCCGGACACCCTGGAGGCGCGGGCGATGGAGGCGTACCTGGCCCATCTGCGCGGTGACCACCACGAGGCCACGGTGCTGGCCCTGGACGTGGCCCGGACCATGTGCCGGACCGGTGACGCGCAGGCTCCCGCGGCGGTGGCGCGGGCAACCGCCGCCTGGCGGCGACTGGACGACGACCGGACCGCCGTCCTCCACGGACGCGAACTGCTGCGCCTGTGCGACAGCCTGCACGGCACGCACCCGCTGCCTCCCGGCCACGCCGAGCTGACCCGCCGGGTCCGCAGACGGCTGGAGAAACTGACGGCCCGGTGTACGGGGTCGTCAACCGCACGTCAAACGGATGTGGAACGTTCCCGGTAAGACTCCCTCCCACGGAGGCCCCGGCCCGCGGTCCCCCATGACCGGGCCCGGACACCCCAAGGAGCGGGAGCACACCATGAACGTGACGGTCATCGGGTCGGCGAACGCGCCCTCACCCGAGGAGCGGGCACTGCGTGACCTCTACGTGGAACACGGCCCGGCGCTCCACGCGTACGTGCTGCGCATGCTGGGCGGCGACACGCACCACACGGAGGACGTCGTCCAGGAGACGCTGCTGCGCTGCTGGGCCAAGCGGAACCTGGCCGACGACGAGGGCATGGCCGTACGCCCCTGGATGTTCCGCGTCGCCCGCAACATCGTGATCGACGCGCACCGTATGCGCACGGCCCGGCCGGCGGAGATCGGCGGCGCCCCCTGGCTTGCCGAACCGGGCGCCGAGGCGGACGACGTCGACCGCGTGCTGTCGTCCATCGTCCTGCGCGACGCCCTGGACGCCCTGACCCCCGTCCACCGCGAGGTCCTGGAGGCCACCTTCTTCGCCGACCGCAGCACCCGGCAGGCGGCCGACGCCCTCGGCGTCCCCCAGGGCACGGTGAAGTCCCGCGTCCACTACGCCCTGCGCAGCCTCAGGACGGTCCTGGAGGAACGCGGGGCGCGCTGAGCGGGCCGGCCGTGATGTCCGCCCGCGGCCGCATGAACGGCTGACAGGTTCTTCAAGAGTTCTTCATCGGCTCCGTCCTACGGTCGGTCCACCCGCCGCGTCCGCGGACGGGTTCGGCAGGAGAGCGGGAGAACCGGTGAGGGCGAATCGGGTACTGCTGGCCGCGGCGGCCTCGGTCGTGGCGCTGGCGTTGACCGGCTGCGGGGGCGACGAGGGCGACTCGGACATCCCGACGGCCGCGA
Organism: Streptomyces sp. NPDC014676; assembly: GCF_043084105.1. NCBI lineage: Bacteria > Bacillati > Actinomycetota > Actinomycetes > Kitasatosporales > Streptomycetaceae > Streptomyces > Streptomyces sp. NPDC014676. The sequence continues at coordinate 379,219 of NZ_JBIBZI010000004.1, forward strand.
GCGGCGGCGCGGCCACGCCGTCCGCCGGCTCGGACGCGCAGGGCGGCGGGGACGACGTGGCCGCCTATGTGCGGGCGCAGCGCACGTACGTGAAGTGCCTGCGGGAGAACGGGGTCGACGCCCCGGACCCGGACGAGAAGGGGACCATCGACTTCGGTGACAACCGGGACCTGAAGAAGGACGCGAAGTTCCGGGCGGCCACGGAGAAGTGCGCCGAGTACCTGGCGGCCGTGCCCGAGAGCATCGAGAAGGACAACCAGTCCAAGCTCACCGCCGAGCAGATCAAGGTGAAGCAGCGGTACGCGACGTGCATGCAGGAGAACGGCGCCGCCGACTTCCCCGACCCGGGCCCCGACGGCCTCGGACAGGGCGAGTGGGACCAGAGCTCCGCCGGCGCGAAGCGGGCCATCCGGATCTGCGGGCCGATCGTGGGCGTTCCGGAGAACCCGGGCCCCGGCAAGGGCTGACCGTGGCGGATACGGTGACACGGACCGATGACGAGTCCGAGGCGGTGCCCGGACCGCCGCCCGGCGGACGGGGACGGCGTACGGCGCTGATCGCCCTGGCCGTGGTCGTCGTGGCGGCGGTCGCCGTGGTGGGCGCCCTGGGCCTCGGCGGTGGTGAGGACGAGAGCGCGGGCGCACCGCCCCGGACCGGTTCACTGGTCGAGGTGGTCCGGGCCACGCTGACCGAACGCACCGAGGTGGACGGCCGGTTGGGGTACGGCACGGAGATACCCCTGCCGGTCAAGGCGACCGGGACCGTGACCGGGCTGCCCGAGGCGGGGACCACGGTGAAGCGCGGCGGCACGCTGCTGCGGGTCGACGACCGGCCGGTGGTGCTGCTGTACGGGTCGCTGCCCATGTACCGGGACCTGGGGCTGACCACCACCGCGCCCGGGGGCGACACGGCGCCCGGGGGCGACACGACGTCCGGGGGCGACACGGCGTCCGGGGGCGACACGACGTCCGAGGGCGACACCGCGCCCGGGGGCGACACCACGGCTTCCGGCGAGGGCAAGACGGACGGCGGGACCGGTGGCGGCGGCGCCGCGAGCCCCTCCGCGCAGCCGACGCCGACGGGCACGGGGGCCGCCGCGGTGACGGAGCTCAAGGGCATGGACGTCCTGCAGTTCGAGACGAACCTGGCCGCGCTCGGCTACACCGGCTTCACGGTGGACGAGACGTTCACCGACAAGACGGCGGACGCCGTCGAGCGGTGGCAGAAGTCGCTCGGGATACCCGAGACCGGCAGGGTCGGCATCGGGGACGTCATCTACTCCGCCGGCAAGGTGCGGATCGGCAGGCCGGGCGTCCGGCTGGGCGAAGCCGTCACCGGGAACGCCCTCACGTACACCGGGACGACGCGCAAGGTCGTCGTCGACGCCTCGGCCGCCGACGCCTCCTGGGCCGTACGCGGCGCGGCCGTCCGGGTCCGGCTGCCCGACGGCAAGACCGTGGGGGGCGAGGTGGCGTCGGTGGGCCGGCAGGCCAGTGCGCCCGAGGGCGGTTCCGGCGAGGAGGGTTCGGGGCAGGGCGGGGCGACCGTGCCGGTGACCGTCACCATCGCGGACCAGAAGTCCGTGGGACGGCTGGAGAGCGGCCCCGTCACCGTCGAGTACGTCGGGCGCGAGGCCAAGGACGTGCTGACCGTGCCGGTCGCCGCGCTGGTGGCGCTCGCGGAGGGCGGGCACGGGCTGGAGACGGCGGACGGCGGCTTCATCGCCGTGAAGACGGGGCTGTTCGCCGACGGCAAGGTGGAAGTGAGCGGTTCCGCGGTGCGCGCGGGACTGAAGGTGAGGATTCCGGAATGAGCGGCGGAGAGCGGGCCGTCGTCGAGTTCGACGCCGTCTCGAAGACGTATCCGGGCCCGGTGGCCGCGGTCCGGGACGTGAGCCTGCGGATCGGGCGCGGGGAACTGGTCGGGGTGGTCGGCCCGTCCGGCTCCGGCAAGTCCAGCATGCTCAACCTCATGGGCAGCCTGGACCGGCCCACTTCGGGCCGGGTCCTGGTCGACGGCCACGACGTGGCGGAACTGTCCGACCGCGAGGTCTCCGCGCTGCGGGCCACCCGGATCGGCTTCGTGTTCCAGCAGTTCCACCTCGCGGTCGGGGTACCGGTCCTGGACTCGGTGGCGGACGGACTGCTCTACGCGGGTGTCCCGATGCGGCGGCGCCGGGCCAGGGCCGCGGCGGCGCTGGCCCGGGTCGGGCTCAGCCACCGCGTCCGGCACCTGCCCCACCAGCTCTCCGGCGGTGAGCGGCAGCGGGTCGCCGTGGCCCGTGCCGTGGTCGGTGAACCCTCGGTGCTGCTCGCGGACGAGCCGACCGGCAACCTCGACTCCGCGTCGGGTGCGGCCGTACTCGCCCTGCTGCGCGAATTGCACGCGGCCGGCACCACCGTCGTGGTCATCACGCACGACCGCGAGATAGCCGCGCAGCTCCCGCGACGCATCGAGATGCGCGACGGACGCCTGGTCGCCGACACATCGGCCCCTACGCCGGCCGGCCCGTCGACCGACGTGCCGACCGGCTCGTCGACCGGGGTGACCCGATGACGGACGGCACCCCGAGACATTCCCGCGACGAGCCGGACGACCGGCTGCGGGCCGCCCGGCTCGGGCCGGCGGACGTCGTACGGCTCGGCGGTACGGGGCTGCGGACGCGTCCGCTGAGGGTCTTCCTCTCGGCGCTCGGCATCGCCATCGGCGTCGCCGCGATGATCGCGGTGGTCGGCATCTCCGGCTCCGGACAGGCGGAGGTGGACCGGCGGCTCGACGCCCTCGGCACGAATCTGCTGCGGGTGGCCCCGGGCGAGTCCCTGACGGGCGAGAAGGCCGAACTGCCGTACGAGGCCGTCTCGATGGTGCGTCGTATCCCGCCGGTGCGGCAGGTGGCCGCCACCGGCGCGACCGACGCGCACGTCTACCGCAACGACCACATCGCCATCGGCCGGACCGGCTCCCTGACCGTGCTCGCGGCCGGCACCGATCTCCTGCCGGCCGTCGGCGGACAGGTCCGCAGGGGCCGCTGGCTGGACTCCGCGACCGACGAGTACCCGGCGGTGGTGCTGGGCGCCACCGCCGCCCAGCGGCTCGACGTGTACACGCCTGGCACCCGGGTCTGGCTCGGCGGCCGCTGGTTCTCGCTGATCGGCGTGCTCGATCCGGTACCGCTGGCACCGGAACTCGACGGCGCCGCCCTGGTCGGATGGTCGGCGGCCCGGACCTATCTGCGCTTCGACGGCCATCCGTCGACGGTGTACGTCCGCGCGGAGGACAGCCGGGTCGCGGCGGTGCGGGCGGTGCTCCCGGCCACGGCGTACCCGCAGAAGCCGGGCGAGGTGCGCATCTCACGGCCCTCCGACGCGCTCGCGGCCCGCGAGGCCACCGAGTCGGCGCTGACCGGGCTGCTGCTCGGTCTGGGCGGGGTCGCCCTGCTCGTCGGCGGCGTGGGGGTGGGCAACACCATGGTCATCTCGGTGCTGGAACGGCGTCCCGAGATCGGTCTGCGGCGCGCGCTCGGGGCGACCAGGGGCCAGATCCGTACGCAGTTCGTGACGGAGTCACTGCTGCTGTCCCTCATCGGGGGCCTCGGCGGAACGGTCCTGGGGACACTGATCACGGCGGGGTACGCCCTCAGCCGCGACTGGCCGACGGTGGTCCCGGCGTGGGCGAGCCTGGCGGGCATCGCCTCGACCCTGGCCATCGGCATGATCGCCGGCCTGTACCCGGCGGTCCGCGCGAGCAGGCTGTCCCCGACGGAGGCACTGTCCGGCACATGAACGCCGCCGGGTGTCCCCGGTCGGGGACACCCGGCGGCGCGCATCACTGCGTGGTGCCCGGCGTGACGAAGGGACCGTCAGAAGCCGCAGTGGACGAAGCTGCCGCCGTCGCTCAGCAGGTCGTCACGGATCCAGCCGGTGACACCGGTGGCGTCGTTTCTGACGTACGTCCAGGTGTAGCCGTCGTTGCCGACGGTGTAACAGTGGTAGTCCAGCGACTGCGTGTTGTAGGCGACGCCCTTGATGGTGCAGCTGGTGCTGGAACCGCTGCGCTCGTTGGCCCCGTTGGCCGTCTTGCCCCACGAGCTGCCGTCCTTGTCGGAGACGTTCGTGCCGCACGAGGCGTGCGCGGCGGCCGGCGTCGCCAGGGACAGCGGAACCGCCACGGCGACGGCCGCGAGCACGGGCACGAATGCCGCGAGTCGTTTCATGATGTACCCCCTGTATGTCGTGTTGTCACTGCCGCGTCCGCTACCGGACGAGGCCGGAGCGGAGGCGGTGGCCTCCGCACCCACAGGGATGCGAGGGGCCGTATGTACGATCACACCCGAATTAAGGTGAAGAAATGATTCCGTCAGGGAGTGGCCACTTTTCATCCGTCAAGGGCCCAAAAGAATCAAATTGATAGGAACAAGCCATTCCTGATGGGCGTTGGCCGATGACGCCCTCTTGAATTCCGGAAACGATCGAGGGGGGACATGGTGAGCTTCCGGCTTCGCGTTCTCGGCATGCTCATGCTGGTGGCGCTGGCCGCCACCGCCGCGACCGCATGGCTGACGCTGCGTCAGGCCAACCGTCAGGTCCGGGAGACCGTCACGGCCGGGGAGCAGGAGGTCTCCCGGATCACCGGCGCACTGCGGGAGTACGGGTTCGCGCACGGCACCTGGGAGGGGCTGTCGCCCACGGTGGCCGGACTCGCCCGGGACACCGGCCAGCGCATCCGGGTCGTCACGGAGACGGACGTCCTGCTCGCCGACTCCGACGCCCTCGCCGGCCGTGACCCCCGCCCGCCGAGCGGCCGGCCCGCGGTCCTGGTCGACCCGCGCCCCGTCCTGCGGTTCCCGGAGGGCCAGGCGGCGCGGACCTCGGTGAAACTCACCGCCACGGCGATCGCCGGCTACCGCGCGACGGTGGCGTACGCGGCCTGTCTGACCGGGGCCGGGGCCGGACCGACGGCCGTCGCGGACGACATCGGCGTCCCCCGGATCAGTACCGGCCGGCGGCCCGCGCAGTGCCCCGAGCCGAAACCGGGGGTGAATCCGCCGACCGCACAGGACGTCGACGCGGTCCAACCGTGCGGGACCGAGCGGCGGCCCACCGCCTGCCTGCAACGGGTGTTCGACCAACGGACCGCTTCCGTCGCCCCGCCCCGCCTGGAGGTCCGCCTGGGCGTCCGCGACGAGTCACCGCCCACCCTGGCCGCCGCGCCCACCGTGGCCGTCGCGATGGGGGTCGCCCTCGCCGCCGTCCTCGGCGCCCTGCTCCTGAGCAGGGCCGTACTGCGCCCCGTCCGGGCCATGACCCTGGCCGCGAAGGGCCTCGGCGAGGGCGACCTGGAACGCAGGGTCCCCGTCTCCGGCCGGGACGAGATCGCGCAACTCGGCGGCGCCTTCAACCGCATGGCCGACTCCCTCCAGGCGGGCGAGGAGCGCCAGCGCCGCCTCATCGGCGACATCGCGCACGAACTGCGCACCCCGCTGGCCAATCTGCGCGGCTATCTGGAGGCACTGCGGGACGACGTCGTCGAACCGACCCCCGAACTGCTCGCCTCCCTCCACGAGGAGGCGCTGCTGCAGCAGCGGATCGTGGACGACCTCCAGGACCTCGCACTGGCGGAGGCCGGCGCGCTCACCTACCACCCCACCGAGGTCGATCTGAGGGAGCTGCTGGAGACCGGCCGCACGGCCCACCGCGCCCAGGCCGACGCGGCGGGCGTCACGCTCGGACTGGAGGCGCCCGACCCCGTGTTCGTGACCGCCGACCCCGACCGGCTGCGCCAGGTCGTCGGCAACCTGGTCGGCAACGCGATACGGGCGACCGCGGCGGGCGGCAGCGTGACCCTGGCCCTGACGTCCCGGCGCGAACTGGCCGTCGTGGAAGTGCGCGACACCGGCAAGGGGATAGCGGCCGAGGACCTGCCGCACCTCTTCGACCGCTTCTGGCGGGCGGACGCCTCCCGGGGCCGGGCGACCGGCGGGAGCGGACTGGGCCTGTCCATCGCCCGCCAGATCGTCACCGACCACCGGGGAACGATCGAGGTGCGCAGCACCGTCGGGGTGGGCACCACGTTCACCGTCGTCCTGCCCCTGGCCCCGGGCGGCGGACGCCCGGACGTCAGGAGGACGCCGGCTCCGGGCCGTCGTTGAGGCGGTAGCCCCGGCCGTACACCGTCTCCAGATGGCGGGGGCGCCCGGGGTCCGCCTCCAGTTTCCGGCGCAGGTTCATCACGTGCGCGTCGACGGTCCGCTCCTGCACGTCGTGGTCGAAGCCGAAGACCCGCTCGATGATCTGCGCCCGGGTGAAGACCCGGCCCGGCTCCCGGGCCAGCGCCTCCAGGATGGCGAACTCCTTGGCGGTCAGCGTGACGGGCTGCCCCGCCACCCGCACCTCGAAGCGCGCGGTGTCCAGCACCACCGCGCCGACCCGCAGCACCGCGGGCTCCGCCGCGCCGGCGGTCTTCCGCGACCTGCGCAGCAGCGCCCGTACCCGCGCGGTCAGCTCACGGGGGCTGTAGGGCTTGGTGAGGTAGTCGTCGGCGCCCAGGTCGAGACCGAGGAGCATGTCCTCCTCGGTGGTGCGGGCGGTGAGGAGAAGAATGGGAACGTCGGACTCGGCCCGCAGGATGCGGCACACATCGAGCCCGTCGACCAGCGGCAGCATCACATCGAGCACGATGAGATCGGGTTTCGACGAGCGGGCCTTCTCCAGCGCCGCCCGGCCGTCCCCCACGACCTGCACCGCGTTGCCTTCCCGCTCCAGGTAGATCCGGACCAGCCGGGCCTGCTTCTCGTCGTCCTCGGCCACCAGAATCCGAGCGCTCACCGATTCTCCCCCAGCAAGATCCGCCGCTCCCCCGAACGCTAGTACACCCGGCCCGTGCCCGCCCGCGCTCTTCGGCGCCCCGTGCTCTTCTCCGCCACCGGCCCGCCGTCCCTGACGGGGCCTCACCGGCTCAGGCTCCGCCCTCCTGGGCTTCGTCCGGGAGAGCGGCGGTGTCCTCGGCCGGCGGGGCCTCGATGGTCACGGGCCGGTCGGTGTCGAGGAAGGTGACGGTCAGGTCGAGCGGCCCGCCGCCGGTTCCGGTGCCGGTCCGCCACCGGAACCGTTTGGCGCGGTGGTCGCCGTCGATCCACAGGTCCATGGTGAGGGTGTCGGGGACGCGCAGCCCCATGAACTGGTCGAGGCCTTCGGCCAGACGCTCCCGGACCGCCTCGTCCGGAGCGGCGTCACGGGCGGCGCGCAGACTCCCGTGGGTGACCGTTCCCCTGTAGTGCGTGGTCCTGGTGCCGTCGACCGTCCCGGTCCCGACCACCCGCACGTCCGTGGACCCGGTCAGGAGGGTGGACTGCACGACCGGGCTGCTCTCCAGTTGACGGGGCAGTACGCCGTAGGAGTCGTTGTCCACGGTGAGGCCTCCCCACCCGGCCGGGTCCGCCCTGAACCAGCCCTTGCCTTGCACCGCCTTCCCGACGTACATCACCTCGTCGACGAACCGGACCGGCAGCGGGCCGTCCCCGTCCCGGCCGGCCGTGCTCAGCTCCATGCTCATCGCCGGTGGATCCGTCCTCATGAACGCGTCGGCCTCCAGCCGGCCCGTCTCCGGCACGGTCCCGGTGACCCGGTAGTGGAGCGACACGATGTCCGCGGAGTTCGCCGCCGCCTCGGCCACGGCCGTCGCGGGCGTCACCCCGGACGGCTCCCCCTTCCCGGAACCACTCCCGCCCTCACCTCCGCAGGCCCCCGCTCCCCCGGCGACCAGCACGACGGCGAACGCCGCGCTCATCACTCTTCGCGGTACGGAACCACCCGATGAATTCCCCACCATTCCCCCCAGCGGAAACCTGATCGACCCTTGTCAGGGCTGTGAGCGTATCCCGGCGTGTGTTCTGTGATCCGCTGGAATTCCCATGGGGCGCACGCGACAGGAGTGGTGTCACCGACCGTGTTCCGCAAGGCAGGGACGCGGAGGGAGCCGGAGGCCGACGGCTGTCACCGACCACGGATCCGGGCCGGCGGGGCGGGGACACCAAGACCCGGAAGTCCCGGCGCACGCTCGCACTGCCGGCGCGCTGCGTCGAAGCCCTCTGGCAGCAGTTCGAAGATCAGGGTTGGGATCGGCTCGCCGCTGGCGACAAGTGGGAGGAACACGGGCTCGTCTTCTCCTCGGCCGTGGGCAAGCCGCTGGACGCGTCCAACGTCCGTCGAGCCTTCCGCCAGGCGCTCAAGGGCATCGGCGGGATCGACTCCGACGAGTGGACGCCCCGGGAGCTCCGGCACAGCTTCGTGTCTCTGCCGTCCGATCGTGGCGTCCCGCTGGAAGTGATCTCCCGGCTCGTCGGGCACTCCGGGACGGCCGTGACCGAGGAGGTCTACCGGAAGCAGATCCGGCCCGTGATCCAGACCGGCGCCGTGGTCATGGACGGGATCTTCGGCGCTGATCCGCAGCGGCCGTAGACACGCGGGAACCGGTAGTCACGCGGACAGACGCGCACAAAGCAGATCACCCAGGCTACTCACGTGAGTAGCCTGGGTGATCTGGTGTTTCCCTGTCGGGGTGGCGGGATTTGAACCCACGACCTCTTCGTCCCGAACGAGGTTCGGTTGGTGAGCCTGCCAGCAGCGACAACATTTCCGCAGGTCAGACGCGGGGGAATGGTTGGTCTCGCGTAGGCTCGAAGGGGCTCGGGGAGCGGGTTGGCTCCCCGATGGCTCCCAGTATCGTCTCCGAACGGCTGCAGGGGCCACCTCATTCTGCGGTGCTGGCTCACATGAGTCCTCCACCTGCCGCCCTTTGAGAGGAGCCTCAGAGTCCGCCCACGAAGATTGGACTCGGTAGACGCCGACCGCGAATTCTCTCACCGCGTGATAGCGGGACATCAGAAAGTGCATGCGCGAGTGCGCAAGGAATGCTGTGTGCGACGAGCGGCCTGCGAGCGCGTACAAGGCGAGGTTGCCAGCCGCTGACGCGGCACTCCTCGAACGCATGATCTAAGATCGGGTTTCAGCCTGTGCGGCAAATGTAGCGGCCCGGAGGTGGCGAGTCAACGAGTCGGGCCTAACTCTCATATTGGCCCTCTTGGGAAGCATTCCGGCAGTCGGCCTTAAAAGGCGTTGAGTAGCCGTAAATCGAACTTCCGCTTGCGCTCGGTAGATCTGCGGTCCTAGCTTTCTTGCACTGGGTCGAGGGGGCGGGGAATAGCATCGCTCGGCGTCCAGGAAACTCGTTTTTGATTTCAGGGGAGGGCGTCTTCAGCGTGGAAGACGTGATCGAAGCCTGCGTCGAGGCGTTGCTGGAGGACAGTGAGCGCCTTGGCCGACTTGAGCGCGCTCACGTAGTGCAGGTGGCCAGCCGCCGGGGTATTGATCCACAGCGGTTGGGCCGTGTCCTGGCCGTCCTGCGTGAGCACGGGGTGCTGAGCGAAGAAGCGCAGAACAACGCTTTGGCCAGTGGCGGAGCCGAGGCGGACGCCAGGCCCACGGGATTCAGCGGTCGAGAACAGTCGGACGCCTACCCGGGGCGGCTGGGACGTCATCGGATCTTGGCGGCCGAGGAAGAGGTGGCGCTGGGGCGACGCATCCAGATGGGGCTGCGGGCGGAGGAGTCTCTGAGGACGGAAGAGCCCGCGGTCGACTGTGAGGCGTCCGGTGATGTGGCTGAGCTGATTCGTGACGGCGAGGAAGCTCGCAAGACACTGGTCCGGCACAACGTACGCCTTGCTATCGACATCGCGAGGCGCTATCTGGCGAGTGCTGGCGACCTGGAACTGGATGACTTGATCCAGGAAGGGGTTCTCGGTCTCAACCGCGCGGCGGAGAAGTTCGATCCGACCATGGGTTACAAGTTCTCGACGTACGCGAGTTGGTGGGTGCGGCAGTCGGTAACCCGGGCCATCGCGAACACCGGCTCCGTGGTGCGCTTGCCGGTGCATGTCCGTGACGACCTGCGCCGCGTGGAGCAGTACGCGCGACGTTTCGAGGAGCGCAATGGGCGTTCCGCCACCGTGGTGGAACTGGCCGAGGGGTTGGGGGAGAAGCCGGAGAATATCCGCGCACTGCTGGACTACTCCGCCCCGGTTATCCACCTGGATGTTCCGGTAGACGAGGAGGGCGGCGCCACGCTCGGCGATTTGGTACTCGCATCCAAGGTGGAACGGCCGGAGGACGAGATCATTCGGCGGCTCTTGAAGGATCAGATCTTGGGGACGATCGGCGCCATGCTCACTGACGCCGACCCACGCTTGGCGCGGTTGTTGGAGGGACGGTTCGGCCTGGACGGCGAGGATCCCATGACGCTGGAGGCGCTGGGCAAGGAATTCGGCTGCACTCGTGAGCGAGTGCGGCAACTGGAGAAGAAATTGCTCGAGCGTCTGCGGGGTAGCTGCCGCCTTAAGCGGCTGACGCTGGAGTTTTTGGCGATGGAGGCGGCGTGACGCAGGACGCGGTGGATGCACAGAGCCGGTTCGTGGACTGGCTCGACAGCCAGGTAACCGCGGAGGGTCGAGGCGATCGGGACGACGTCCTGGACGCGGACCCTGCCGGGGTGTACTGGTTGGGTCGGCTGGCTCCGGAAAGCGAGGCGGCCACAGTACGCAGGGAGCGGCGCATGGACCCATGCGCGATTGGCCTGCGAGTGCGGCCTGAGGGCGAGGGGCCATGGACCTTGCGGGCGCGCGTGCGGGCGCTGGCCTGGAACCAGGTGCGGGGTTCGGAGGGACGAGGCGAGAAGTGGGAGAAGACGGCGTCGATCGACGTAGTGTTGCCGATCGAAGTCCCCTTGGGCGCTGCGGGAGCGGCCTTCGGCGGGCGCCAGATCGCCGAGGCCCTTGATGCCGCGGGGGCGGTGGGCTCGTGTGCGGAAGTGCGCGTGACAGATGAGTCCTGGCGCGGCAGTCCTGAGCTCGTAGTGGAACTCGTGAACACCACGCCTGAGGGTTCACGTCAGCGAGGCGAGCGCCATCTCTTCGAGGTGGAACTGACGGTCCTCGACCTGTTGACCACTCCCTTCCTGCTCGAATCCCTGCCCGAGAGTTTTCGCTACGACCGGCGCCTGCCGGCCATCGGCATCAACTGTGGCGTTGCTGTCCGGAGCGCCAATGAACTTGTAACGACCGATCAAGTGGTTGTTGATCGATACCGTCCTGAATACACCTTTGAGCGAACCGACGCACGGCTCCTGCCGTTGACCTTCGAGAACCTTGCCCAAGAACCGGTGGCCACCCTCGCGCGACTGGTAGAGGCGTACGAGGCATGGGGGCTTGAGCACTGGTCTTCGGAAGCCTTGCAACGCCGCGCCACAGAGGAATCTTGGAAGCCGGAGATGCTTCAAGAAGCCGTGGAAGCCGCTGCGGAGCATGCGGCCGAACTCCAGCGGCTACGTGCGGGCGCGGCCGTTCTGGAACGGGACGCCGATCTACGCCAAGCCTTCCAGCTCATGAACCGTGCCATGCGCCGCGCGGCCCGTGGGCGCTACGCCGGCTGGCGCCCGTTCCAGATCGGCTTCATCCTCTCAGTGCTGCCCTCCCTGGTGAATGAAGGTGAAGACTGGCAGCAGGTGGAGATCGTGTGGTTCGCCACCGGTGGCGGCAAGACCGAGACGTATCTCGGTCTGCTCGTCCTAGCCGCCTTTTACGATCGGCTACGCGGGAAGCTCGCAGGCATCACGGCCTGGAGTCGATTCCCGCTACGCATGCTGTCCCTCCAGCAGACCCAGCGCTTCGCGGATGCCCTGGCCGCAGCCGAGCTGGTGCGTCGCGAATGCATGATCGGTGGAGAGCCTATTTCCCTGGGTTACTTCATCGGCGCTGGCGCGACCCCGAACGAAGTCCCTACCGCGCCCACGGATCACAACCCCATCGACGTGGACGAACCTCGTATGGCGGACCGTTACCAGGTCCTCACCGCCTGCCCATTCTGCGGGTCCAAGGAGATCCGCATGAAGTTCCACCGCGGTGACTGGACCCTGCGTCACCTGTGCGTCGCGACTGGGTGCCCCAGCGAAGGCAAGCCGCTACCGGTGTACGTCGTCGACCAGGAGATCTATCGCTTCCTGCCCACCGTCGTTATCGGCACGCTGGACAAGGCCGCTCTGATCGCCATGCAGGGAGGCATGCGGGGATTCTTCGAGGGGCCGGCCGGGCGCTGTTCACGTCCCGGCCATGGGTTCACTTACGCGAAGCGAGCCAAACGGCCAACCGGCTGTCTGGTCCCCGATTGTCCTGGTGACACCACCCCCCTGGCAGCTCGGGACCGCGCGCGATTCGCCCCCTCCTTCCGACTGCAAGACGAACTGCACCTGCTCCGGGACTCCCTCGGCGCGGTGGACTCTCACTACGAGTCGTTGCTGGACGCCTTGCAGACGGAACTCACCGGCCGAGCCCCGAAAATCATCGCCTCGTCGGCGACTCTCACTGGATTTGAGCGCCAGGTGAAGGTCCTGTACAACCGACGAGGGCGTGTCTTCCCGGTTCCAGGGCCTTCCGCTCGCGAGTCCTTTTGGTCTCGTGAGACGGATCGGCTGCTGCGCAGGTTCGTCGCGGTGTGGCCGCGCGGGGTCACACTCGAGTGGGTTTCAGACCGCACTACGACCATCCTCCAGCAATCCGTACGCCGCTTGCTCGACGAGCCCCAGGCCGTATGCGCTCAGGCAGGCGTCGACCTCGTCCACGTGCCCATGCTCCTGAACCTCTACGGCACTCATGTCGTGTATGGCAATACCGTGCGCGATGTCGAGGCCGCCCGGCGCTCTCTCGGAACCCAGGTCCCCGTAAGCCCACTCAACGCCGCCCAACTCACAGGGCAGACTCCTTTCGAAGAAGTGCGCGAGACCCTGCAGCGCCTCTTGCGCCCGGAGGCCAACTTCCTGGAGCGCCTGCACGTCGTCACTGCGTCCTCGATGATCTCGCACGGCGTGGACGTCGACCGGCTGAACGTGATGACGGTGCTCGGTGTGCCGCTGACAACCGCGGAGTTCATTCAGGCTACGGCCCGCGTAGGACGCGCTCATCCCGGCTTGGTTTACGTCATCCACAAGATCGGCCGCGAACGAGACTCCGCCGTCTTCTCCCAGTTCCGGCCCTTCATCGAGCAGGGCGACCGCTTCGTGGAACCCATTCCCATCACCCGCGCCAGCCGTCGTGTACTGGAGTTGACTACCAGCGCGGCAATCGAGTCCCGCCGTCTGTTCGTCCACGAACCGCGTTCTGCTGGCGGACGGTTGACCACCGTGGACCTGCTTCGCAAGTTCACCACCCAGACAGGCTTGACCGCCGAGGAGGAGGCCAGAGCTTGCGCCGCCGCCCTGGGCGTGGCTGAACAACACCATCTGGCCTTGTCCGACGTTTCCCGGCAGCTCGAGACTTACTTCATGCGCCTCGAGAACCCCGGAGACGGAGCCAAGTGGCCCAACCAGCTGCTCGCGCGCGCCCCCATGCGTTCCCTGCGCGATGTCGAAGCCCAGATCCCCGTCAGCGACGACTAACCACAGGGAAGGCACAGCGATGAAGGACGAGCGCAGCGGATCCCAGATCCTCTACAGCTTCCTCCCGCAGCAGACCGCTGACCTCAAGGGCGGAATCTGGCGCACCACCGAATGGAAGGACCCGCGCCCCGTTGATGTCGAGGACTCGATCATCAGAGGCCGCCTAATCTCCGAACTCGAGGGCTGGGTGGGCCGCGGCTTGGACGCCACTGCGGTGAACTACCTACGCGCGGGCGGTCCGGTCGAAGTCGTCGGCGTTAATCCCGAACGAGGAGTGCGCGTCGAGCGCTTTCCCTTGGTATGGGTGTGCAGAGTGTGCCGGCGTGTAGAGACCGGCGCCGCCAAGACCTGCCAGTGCGGGAATAATCACTGGCGACAGCTGCACTTCGTCGGATTCCACGATTGTGGACTGCTGGAGCAACCAGCGATTCCTCTATGCCGTGAGCATCGGCAGGTCCGCATGCCCCACCAGTCGAGCATGGACGCCGCGCGCATCCGATTCGAGTGCCCCGTCTGCCAGAAGGAGATCCAGAAAGGCTTCGCATGGCGCAAGTGTCCCTGCGGGCGTAGGTATTCCGAGGCCAAGAACGCTGAGTACCTGCGCTACAACGTCCATCGATCCGCCAGCGTTTATACGCCCCAGACCTTCACGCAAATCAACCCAGCAAGCCGCGCCGCGATGCGCCGTGTAACCGAGTCTGGGGGACCGCGTCGTGCCTTGGTTTGGGCCTTGGGTGGTTTTGATGACTCCCGGCCAGGCGCGGGGCGCCAGACCGAGACCTCCCTAGTCGACCAGCTCGTCGCTTCTGGGCTGACCCGCGCGGTTGCCGAGAAGATGGCCGCTGTGGCTGGCGAAGCAGGTGAACTGGGTGCTGAGGAAGACCTCGGCGAACTCGCCAGTGCCCCCAGCCTGCAAATCGAGGCCGCTGAACGGGAGGCCGTAGACGTCGCCTTGGCGGCGACCGAGAAGGGCTCCCGCCAGCGCATTGCCGACCTCATCACCCCTGCGACTCCGCTCGCCGTTCGAACCCGCTATGAAGGCGATTATCCTGCGGCTCTGCGGCGCGCTGGCCTTTCGGGGGTGGATCTGTTCACAGATTTCCCCGTCCTCAAGGCCGTATACGGGTATACAAGAGGCGGAGGCGAGCCTGGTAACTCCCGCCTTAGTCTGTTCACGGGAAAGAGCGGACGACGAATCTATGCTGATCTACGATCCACTGAGGCGCTGTTCTTCCGCCTCGATCCGCTCCTAGTCCACACCGTCTTGCGTCAACGCGGGCACGTGCTCCCGCCAGCAACTGACGCGCGCACCGCCCGCACTGTTCTCGCCGCCCACGTGACCCCGCCTTCTCGCTTTAGTGACCCGGAGGACGCCTCGCCTGTCGGCCGGGACCTTCTCACCCTTATCCACTCCTACGCACACCGGGCTATCCGTCAACTCGCTGTCTTCGCTGGTGTCGACCGAGAAGGACTGGGCGAATACCTCATCCCTCGACACAACGGCTTTTTCGTTTTCGCTGCCAGCCGCGGCGATTTCGTCCTGGGTGGCCTGCAAGCTGTCTTTGAGAATGACCTACACATTCTGCTCGGCAGCATCGCCGGCGCCGAATCCAGGTGTGCCATGGATCCGGCCTGCGAACGTAATGGCGGCGCTTGCCCCGCCTGTTTGCACCTAGGCGAGCCAGCGTGTGACCACTTCAATCGATACCTGAACCGCACTGCCCTTTTCGGCCCCGACGGCTTCCTCGCCACCACCGCACACCACAAGTCATAACTTGAACGCCATCGCCTCGGCGCTCGCCCTTCCAGCCAGGTGGGGCGAGCGCTGGCCTCATCCTCCAGGACCTTGGCCTGCGGAGCTGGGCGGCTGTGGATGATCCGGAGGGTCGTGATCTATGGCATCGTGGTCAGGTCGGGATTATCGATCATGGAGCGGTGCAGGTGATCGAGATCGACGCCGCAGTGATTCGCCAGCTGAGTATGACGCTCGCGCACGTGCTGGGGGATCGTCTCACCGTCCCTGGTCGTGATCACGATGCCGGGGCGGGTAGGTGAGTCGATGGCCTCGTTCAGCGCTGCCCAGATGAGGTCCTTCAGGACCCCGGCCTTACCCCAGCAGATGTAGCGCGTGGCGTTGCCGTCAGTGGCGAGACAGTGGTTGGGCTTGCCCTCTACCGTGTCCGGGACCACGGACCAACCAGCTCCGCAGAAGAACTGGACAACCTCGTCCGCCCCGCGGAAACGGCGGCGGACGTACGGGACGAAGTTGCCGATACCCTCCTGAGCCCTGGCGTACTCCTTCATCGGTACGTCCTTGATCCATACCCGGACGTCCTGGTCGCTGGCAAACCTTCGCAGCTCCCCGCCAATATCTGGGTCATCGAACCATCGGCGGTACTGAGCGGTCTTCCCGGGATTGCCCAGGAACTCCCAATCCAGCTCGTCGGCGGTGCGGTACATGCTGAGGAGGATGCGACGTCGAAGAGCTTCCGGAAGGTTGAGCTGCGGCAAGGCGGTTACTCCAAGGCGGCGAGGGCGGACGGGAACTGCAGGCGGTGCTCGTCGTACGCGGTTTCGAGACTGGCCGCGTCCTTGATCCACTCTTCCATAAGGGTCGCAACCCGTTGGTCGTTGAACTCAATTTGTGATGGGGCGACTTGGTCCAGGACTTCGACCTCACCACCCTCCAGGCTTCGCTTCATGTTGAGGGCCGCCGCGATGCGGCGTAGATCGCTGACGAAGTCGAGCACCGTCACCCGCTCCTTGCCCTCCCGGAGTCGCAACCCCCTTCCCAGCTGCTGGACGAAGATGCGCCGGGAGTGAGTAACCCGGGCGAAACAGAGGATGTTGACGTCGGGGACGTCCACCCCCTCATTGAGGATGTCAACCGAGGTGAGGATGGGGACGTCGCCGCTACGGAAGGCTAGGAGGCGGCTTTGCCTCTCACGTTTGGCCAGGCCGGCGTGCAGGGCCAGGGCCCCGGACCACAAGGGGGTGCGACGCAGTAGTTCGGCTAGTCGCTCGGCGTGCTCAACTGTGCGGCAGAACACGATGGCTCGGGGATTGGCGGTTGCTGCCCATGCGGCAGCCAGCTCATCTCGGATGGACTCGTCCCGCTGTGGCAGGAAGAGACGGGTGTTGAGGTCAGCTAGGCCGTACTCGTGCTCGCTAGCCGCTTTCACGACATCCCAGTCGACGTTGTCGACGAACAACCGGTAATCCACCTGTGCCAGGTAACCCCGACGCATGCCCTCCTCGATGCCGAGCGTGTAGCTCGCCGGCCCGAAATGGTGGCTGATGTCGTGCGAGTCTCCCCGCCAAGGTGTGGCCGTGACTCCGAACTGCCTAGCGGTAGACAGCACGTCGAGCAACTCGTCGTACTGACCGTCCTCGCCGACGTGGTGAGCCTCGTCAACCATGACGAGTGCCGGCCGGTAGCCGAAGCGGGCGGCTGGCAGAGCGGAGCCCACCGTGGCACACGTCACTCCGGACAGGTCATCCGGGCGGGTGTCCCCAGTCAGGAGACGGGTCGGGATGTCCTTGGGGAGGTGTCGCCAGAGGGCGCGCTCCAGCTGCTGGACGAGATCCTTGGCATGAGCGACTACGAGAACCTGATCCGATGGGTGACGGCGGAGGTGCGCCGCGATGACCTCGCCGCCGACCACGGTCTTGCCGAGCCCCGTAGCCAGGATGAGCAGGGCGCGTCCATGTGAGTCCAGGTCCTTGTCCAGGGCCCAAAGAGCCTCGGCCTGGTAAGGGCGAGGCGTCACCTCCCCGAAGCGGGGCGGGACCCCTTCGAAGCTGCGGGCGAGGTGACCGCCCTCCCAGAGGTGGATGCTGGGACGGATACGGGACAGAACGTCGACTCGGCGCCGGGCTTCCGAGCTGAAGCGGCTGTTGGTTACGACGACTGCCTGATGCGCGCTGTAGTGGTCTCGCGCGTTGTCGACCTCGTCCACGGCGTCAGCGCCGACGACCCCCCGTCGCTTCCACTTGCACTGGAAGACCCACAGCTCTCCCTTCCGACGAGCGAGGACGTCGCCACCCTCGTCACCGGAGCCATCGATAACGGCGACGTCCGTGAAACCGAGATGCCACAGGAGCCGCTCGACGCGCCTGGGGAACTGCAGTGGCCCGGCGTCGAGAAGTGGGCCCGGGTCCAGGAAGCTGTGCATCGCCTCTCCGATCCTCAGCTGTCGTCCGCGAGGTCGCGGGCGATCAAGCGGCAGCTGACGCGAATACGCCCCAACTCTTCTGGAGTGACCTTCGGCCGGTGCTGTGCGAGGAGCGCCAGGTCGCTCAGAGGGTTCATCAAGCGTTCCACGATCAAGTCACGGGCGTCCGAGGCCGACAGCGCGGCATAGGAGCGTCGGAAGACCTTTCCGTCCATAAAGAGGGCCGGCGACTCGCTGATGACGCGCAGGACGGCACTGGCGGGAGCGAAACGGATGAAGTCGCCATTGTTCACCGCCTCGTTCCAGTCGAGCCCGGGCTCGGACTCCAAGGCGAAACGCTCCTCAGCGGCCTCCCTCTCGTCCGCTCGTAGTTGCAGCCAGTGAACAGCAGGGGTCTCCGCGATCACCGGGGCCATCAGGGTGCGGATCCGCTCCAACAACCGCTCGGCCTCGTCGGCCATCGCGGTCGGGGTGAGGCGGGGGCTGGAGGAGCGCTCTTTGAACAGAAGCAGCAACTGCGACAGCGGCGTGGAGTTGTCGTTCTGCCGGACGCGCATGTACTCGGCCGTCTCCAACAGCGCGATGTCACGCATGTCCGCCCCGTGCTCTCGGTAGAGCTGGTGATCGGAGTCGACGAAGACCTCCAGCTGCGGAGAGCGCAGCATGATGGCGAAGGCCGGGGTCTCCTGATCCTTGGCGTTGGTGAGTCGTTGGTTCCGCACGGCCCAGACCCTCAGTTCGATCCGACCCATCTCGGGAATCAAGTACTCGCCGGCGAGGTCGGGGAACTGGTCCGCGTTGTCGCGATAACGCTGCAGCCGTTGTTCGAAGGTTTCTGCCGGCGCCGGATCGTCGGCCGGCGGTACGTCCTCTGCCCCGGGGACTTCCTGATCGTCGTCCTCCTCGCCAGGAGTTACGGGCCCAAGGCCCGGCAGGAGCTCGTCGGTGTCGCTGTCCGAGTCGGAACCCGGGTCGTCCTGGTGCGGATGATCGTGGCTGTAGGCGGCTTCGTACCAGATGTCGTCGCTCTGGTAGTCGGGATGGTCGTCCCGAAACAGCTTCGCCCACTGGACGGTCTTCTCGTGGATGGCTTCCTTGCCGTTTCCGGGTACCAAGTAGTTCAGGCCGGGGTCCTGGCGGCGGAAGCCCGAGTACAGGAGCGCGAGCGGACTGTCGTTCTCCGGTAGCTGGCGCCGCTTGGCGATCTCCGGTCGCAGCGGGCTTTCCCCACGAATGGCCCGCAGCACCTGGTGCCACTCGGCGGTCTCGAACTCGAAAGCTGTCTTCTGGTAGTTCGGGGTGACGTGGTCGCAGTGAATCTCCCCGACGATGCGCCCAGTCGCCGCTTTGGAGTCGATCGGATACTCGAGTTCCGGCTCGCCGAGGCCATCCTCGTCGGTCCAGTAGAAGACCCGCTTGTCCTTGAGGAGGATCTTCCGGCCGTTGCGCAGGAAGTCGATGCCATAGTCCGTGCGGTGCACGTAGCGCTGGATCCCGAGCCAGCCCCAGATACGGCGGGAACGAACCTCAAGCCGGTCCTGGTCACACTCACGGCAGCGATCAACGTCGAGCGGGTTCCAGTACCCGCAGGCCATGCACGCCTTCTTGTCCGAGAGGGGGACGTCTATGCGCTGAACGGCGCTGATCTCAACGCCTCGCCGTGTGACGGTGCGCTTCTCATCCCAGACACACGGCTTCCTGGGAGGCAGCTTCTTGCCGTTGATCGTCAGTCGGAAGCCCCGCTCGGTGAGGAGGTAGCTGTACACATCACCCAGCTTTTCCCTGATCACCTTGAGGGCGTTGGGGCGACGAAGCGCCTCGAACTGCTCTCCCTTGAGGTCGCTGATGGTGATGACGGTCCCGTGCTCAGCAGGGTTCGCCTTGGGCACCTGGCGGTACGGAGCCTGGTACGCGGCTGACGCCTCGATCTGCGGAAGATCAAGCGTGACCTCGGTCCAGTAGGAGTCGCCGGAACGCCCTGTACGGACGACCGTCTTGCGACCGAGGCGGGCTGTCGCGATGTTGAAGCCCATGCCGAACAGACCGAGCGCGCCGTGTCGGCCGTTTCCGCTCCAGCCAGCGCTGATCGCATTACGCACCTCGTCCAGACTCATGCCTCGGCCGTTGTCCTGGACGATCACTTCAGCCGTAGACCGGGAGTCCTGCGCGGTCGGCAGCGAGATGCTCACGGTGGGCCTCTCGCCGCCCGTCTCGGGAGAGGACTGGAACACGTCGAAGGCGTTGTCCACGAGCTCGGCGAGGCACTGCCAGGCCGCGAACTCGATGTCTCCCAGGACACCGAGGATGCGGGGGTGCGGCATCACGTTGATGTACTGGCCCTCAGACATGCGTCGTCGCTCCCCGGGTGACCGCGTCGTCCTTGATGAAGTGCGTATGACCGGCGGGGAGTGAGCTTCGCGTTGCCCGCGACTCGCCCCCCCAGATACCTCGCGTCAGCATGCGTTTACTCTACTGACGCCCACTGACAATCAGTTCGGGATCCGCAGGACCAGCCCGCGCACCAGCGGCGACGCACCGCCGACGATCCTTCCTCACGCATGCCAGACTGGTTCTCATGATCCGAGAGCCCGCCGAGGTAACCATCGATGAGAACGGTCGGGTCGAGCTGCCCGTGGGCCTACTGGCGGAGGCCGGCCTTGGATGCGGCAGCCGTCTGCTCGCCTATAGCGCGGGCGACGGCCGCATCGTGCTACGTCGCGCTGAGGACGCCGTCGCCGACCTTCTGGGAGATGGCGACCTGTGAAGCACGCGTCTTAAGGAGCCGTGACCCGGCGCCGCGCCCTCACAAGGGCGATGATCTTGTCAGCCGCCTCCGATGGGTCCTCGTGCTCCCAGACCCGCACAGGCAGCCACCCCGACTGCTCCAACAGACGGTTGGTCTCGGAATCCCTCGCGCGGTTCCCCTCGATCTTGTCTCGCCAGAACTCCTCGTTCGTTCCCGGCCACCGGCAGTGATCCGGACAGCCGTGCCAGAAGCACCCATCCACGAACACGGCCACCCTCACGCCGGGGAAGGCCACGTCAGCGGTTCGCCGCACACTCGCCATAGGGCGATGCGAGACGCGGTATCGCACGCCCCGCTCATGCAGGTGTTTGCGTAGGAGCTTCTCCGGGGTCGTGTCACGTGATCGGTTACCCCGCATGGAGGCACGAACCGAGCGGCTCGCCGCCCAGGACGACGCCGGCGTTTCCTCCTCGGGCAGCACGTGGCCACGCTCGATTGCCCTGCGCCAAGCCTCGGCGAGGTTCTCGCGTCGGGTGGCGTGGTCGACCTCCCCGAGGTACACGGGCTTTCGCGTGGTCCCCCTGTCCGACCAGCGCAAATAGGCCCGGATCCGGCGGGTCTTGGTCAGCATCTTAAGCTCGACGGACGCGCGCGCTCGGCGGCCATCGCCCAAGTCTACCCAGCGCCGGTCCGGCCCGCCTGCGGCTTTGTCCTGCTCCGCCGTCGCTTGAGCCCTCGTCCTGCCAGGCCGCCCTTTCCAAGCCCGCTCGGGTGGCTGCTTGTCTTTCCAGCGGGCCTGGCGTGGAGTCGCTTTCGCGGAGGTCACCGTGTGCTCCGCGCGTTGTCCAAGGCGGTAGCCACTGCCTTAGCGAAGACCTCACCCAACAGAACGGGAACGGCGTTCCCGAGTTGACGCATCTGCTCTCCTCGTGGACCCTCCAGCACCCAATTGTCCGGGAACGTCATCACGCGAGCCGTCTCCCGGACGGTCATGTACCGGTGCTTGTACCTCCATCCGCCCGGAGCGGAGGGGTCGCGAACGCGGTCGTCAGTCAGCATCACCGACTCACCGCCCGGCACCCCGTGGACGCCCGCCTTCACCGTTTTCGCCGGGCGGTCCAGCTCGTTGGGAGTGTGCCCCTTGTAGATGCGCGCGCCGGGCCAGCCGATGTGGTTCGTCACGCCTCCCAGGTAGCGCTCCTGTCGGTCGAGGTGTGCCCAGGGAACGGGCGGCAGGGGCGGCTCACCGTTCAGTCCGGCGAGCGCGTCACGGAATGTCCTCCAGGGAAGGAGTGACGCCTCCTCGGTATCGAAGGCGGTCTGCTTCGGCAGCTCCGCCATGACTCGATCGCGGACGTGGTCCGGCACTTGGTGGCGGTCCCAGTAGTCGCCCTCCCGCATGGAGCGGACCAGGGCGGCATGTGAGTGGGTGGGCTTCACGCTCCGCTCGAACGCCTCAATGTCCACCCCGAGGTCTCGGCGGAAGGCGACGATGATCACCCGGTTCCTGACTTGCGGTACCCCGTAGTTCGCCGCGTTGACGGTCGTAGCGACGACGTCATACAGCTCGTGGCCCCCGGACGGATCGGAGGCACGGCCGGCCTTCAGGTCGGCATCGTAGGCACGCAGTAGCGCGTCGTGCTCCTGCCAGGTGCTGTCCGGATCGCGTTCCAGGTAGGGGTAGGCCAACTCCCGCAGGATGTATTGGAAGTAGGGCTCGAAGGACTTACGTCGAAGACCGACCACGTTCTCGCAGATGACGGCCTTCGGCTGGATCTCACGAACGGCACGGAACATCTCCGGGAACATGTTCCGCTTGTCCTCGTCCCCCTTGGCGATCCCCCCCAGGCTGAACGGCTGACAAGGCGGCCCGCCGGCCAACACGTCCACCTTGCCACTCAGGTACTTCATGTCGAGCGCGCGGACATCGCCTTTGACGAGGGGGACGGGCCCGCCAGGCTCCGGGATCCACTCCTCCGGGCCCCGCTCCTTGGCGCCGTTCGCCTCCAGCGTCTCGCAGGCGCGTGTGGCGACCTCGCTGTAAAGGAGCGGCCTGAAACCCGCCCGCCCGACGGCCATGGCCAAGCCGCCACCGCCGGCGAACAGCTCCACCGCCGTACGGTCAGGAGATCGTTCTTCTTGCTGCTCAGACATTGTAAAACCATACCGCGGAGTGGGTCCCTCTGGGAAGCGGAGTGCACTGATTCAACATTCGAGTCAAGAGCGCGCAGGCGTGTGCGAGGCCGTCTGGGGGCGGCGACCGTCTCCGAGAGGCATCGAGGCACCGACACACACAGGTGGTGAGAAGCGCGGCTTCGCCACTACCAGCCGGAGGGCCGTAGCCTCGGTGCATGAGCGTGCGCTACGAGAGCAAGGGGGCTCCGCTGGAGCATTACCACCTGACGCCCGCGGACCACCGCCGGCAAGAGGTAGCCGTGCGCATCGCGAGTTGGGTCCAGAGTCAAGTCGCCAAGGCTCCGCCCCTGAGCCCTGAGTCAAGGGAGCGATTCAGGAGCTGCTGCTTGCGGACGGCCCACGGTGTCGGGCTCTCGCCGATGTCCTGGGCTCCGCTGGGCAGGGGTCACTGGCTCTGTCAAAAGGGCCCTCCGTTGTCAGTCCTGCTGGGTACAGTCCTGGTCCCGACATCAGAGGAGGGCAAGCGGCGTGCCCGTCGACAGCGAGCAGTTCGCACGCATTATTGCGCAGCTCAGGGAGGAACTACCGTCCCTTGCTGACGAGCTGAGCCAGGAGGTTCGGCAAGGTCGAGTGGCTTCTGAGCAGCGGCTCAAGCAGGAGGGGGAGTACGAGGCCCGTGCCAGTCGTCTAGCTGAGGCTGAACTTCCGCCACTCGGCAAGACTGACATCGCCGTACTCCCGTACACCGACGAGGAGCGGATTGAGCTGGTGAGATCGGCCCTTCTCACCATGGCCGAGACGATGTATGCGTCACGCAAGGCGCTACTGGACCTCGCTGTGGAGCGCGAGATGGAGACAACCATCCGATTCGGCGATCCAGAGCTGGAGCCACCCACGTACCTTGACCTCAAGGCTGAGACGGAGCGTGCACGCATAGCTCGCAGAATCGTCCGCGAACTGCTGTCTGACGAGACCGATGTCATCGCGGAGGTTCAGTGAGCAGGAATGGCCTGGTTCAGGCTATTGAGCAGGCGATCGGTGCTCTACAGCCTGTGTACCGAAACAACGCCGACGAGTCGGATCTATACGAGGCGTCGCTGCTCGTCGTGTGCGTTGAGGCTGCGAGAGCGGCAGGCGGATCGGTGCTCTTGACCCAGGATGGCACGAACCCAGCCACTGCACTCCGCTTCCGTAGATCGCCGGGGAACCTGTGGTCCGGTGACTTCACGTACGCCATGGTCCGCTTCCCTGGGCTCCGAAAGCAGCTGGAGATCCACCTTGGCGTGTACGTGGCGGCACCCACATCGAAGGTGGCTCACGAGTGTGACGTTGCGGTCCTTGACCAGCAGGAGGCGGAACGGAGCCGTCGGGCCATGGTTCACCCTCGGAGCAGAGGACTCGTAGCCGCAATCGAAGCGAAGTGCTACAGCATCTCGCCATCCCTTGGAATCGGCCGCGGATTTCTTGGACTGGCGCAAGAACTGGGCGGGAAGAAGCTGTCCCTCGTCTTCCCGTCGCAACGCTCAGACACGCTTGGCGCGCTGATAGCCAAGAAGGACAGCGAGGCGTATCCGCAGGTGCTCCCTGGTACGACGGCGGCTGCCCGGCTGCGCTCGCGTCTGGACCAGGCTATTCGGAACTGGATGGATCAGCTGTAACAAGGAAGCGGGTCACGCTTCATCAGCGCCTTGAAAGCAGAGGGGGCGAGCAGAAGGAGGACGGTCGGAAAACGTCCGTAGCGGGGTGGGGCGAGTGGTCCGGGGCTCAGGTCCGGCATCGGTACCCTGGAGCGCATGTCTACTGCCCCGGTTCGCGTTCGTTTCGCCCCGTCCCCGACCGGCATGTTCCATGTCGGTGGTGCACGGTCCGCTCTCTACAACTGGGCGGTGGCGCGACAGTCCGGCGGCAGGTTCGTCCTGCGGATCGAGGACACCGACGCGGCCCGGAACAAGCCGGCGTGGACCGAGGGCATCATCAGTGCGCTCGCGGCGATCGGCATCCATGGCGAGGACCCGGCCTTCGAGGGGCCGTACTTCCAGTCGCACAACGCCGACCGGCACCGGGAAGCGGCTCAGCAGCTCTTCGCGGCCGGCCGGGCGTACTACTGCGACTGCACCCGGGAGCAGCTGAAGGAGCGCACGGGGTCGGAGCACCTCGGGTATGACGGGTTCTGCCGGGACCGGGGGCTGGCCTTCGAGGAGGGGCGGGCGCTGCGGTTCCGGACGCCGGACGAGGGTGAGACCGTCGTGGTCGACCTGGTCCGCGGGGAGCCGGCGTTCCCGAACAGCGCGATCGAGGACTTCGTGATCGCCCGCGGCGACGGATCCCCGGTCTTTCTCATCGCCAACGTCGTGGACGACCTGGATGAGGGAATCACGCAGGTCATCCGTGGTGAGGAGCACCTGTCGAACACGCCGAAGCAGCAGCTGCTGTGGGAGGCGCTCGGTGCCAAGCCGCCCGTGTGGGCGCATCTGCCGGTGATCGTGAACGAGAAGCGGCAGAAGCTGTCCAAGCGCCGGGACAAGGTGGCGCTGGAGGACTACCTCGCCGAGGGCTTCCTGCCCGAGGCGATGGTGAACTACCTCATGCTGCTCGGCTGGGGCCCGGGTGACGACCGGGAGATCAGGCCGTACGAGGAGCTGGAGCAGCTCTTCCGGATCGAGGACGTCAACACCGCGCCGGCCTTCTTCGACGTGAAGAAGCTGACGGCGTTCAACGGCGAGTACATCCGCGCCCTGTCACCGGAGCAGTTCGCCGCCGCCTGCGCGCCGTGGCTCGTCGCCCCGTACGCGCCGTGGCGGCCGGAGGCGTTCGACAAGGACGTCTTCGAGGCTGCGGCTTCCCTGGCCCAGACCCGGCTGGCGCTGCTTTCCGAGATCACCAGCTATGTGGACTTCCTGTTCCTCGACGAGCCGGTCGAGGACGAGGCGTCGTGGAACAAGGCGATGAAGGCGGGCGCCGACGACATCCTGTCGGACGCCCGCGCCGAGCTGGCCGGCATCACGGACTGGAAGGCGGACGACCTGAAGGCCGTCCTGCTCGCCGTCGGGGAGAAGCACGGGTTGAAGCTGGGCAAGGCCCAGGCGCCCATCCGGGTCGCGGTCACCGGCCGGACGATCGGACTCCCGCTGTTCGAGTCCATGGAGCTGCTCGGCCGGGACCGCGTGCTGGCCCGTCTGGACGCCGCCAGCAAGAAGCTGGCCACCCAGGCTTAGCCGCTGGTCAGGCGACCTGCGCCAGGAGGTTGCCCCAGGCGTCGCCGAAGTAGTTCAGGTCGAACCGGGCCAGGGCCTCGTACCTCGCCTTGGCCTCGGTGTGGCGTGTCGCCGCGCGCTGCCGGATCTGTGCCGGGAGGCGGCGGAGGTCCGGGGCCGGCTGGCCAGCCAGCGTGGCGAGGTCGCCCAGGCCGGCCACCGGGCGGATGAGGCAGGGTAGGCCGAGGAGTAAAGCCTCGGCGGCGCAGCGGCTCCAGCCCTCCCGCATCCGCGGGAGGAAGACACCGACGTCACAGGCGCGCAGAAGACGCAGGTACCGCTCCCGCTCGACGTCGTAGTGCGCGCTGTCGAGGCCGATGGTGTTGCTCCCGCTTGTGATCACCCGCAGTCCGGGAACGCCGGCCAGGGCTGCCGAGACCTCCTCGGTCCCCTTCCAGTGCACGGCCTTGCCCGCGTAGACGCCGATCACGTCGGGTGGCAGGCCGAACTCGGCGCGGCAGTCGGCCCGGTCATAACCGCGTGCCTGCTCTACTTCGGCCATGTCGAAGGCGTTGTAGATCACCCGTACGTTGCGGACGCCGCGGGCGCGGAGCTGGTCGGCCCAGTACGGGGCGACGCACACGACGGCGGCGCACTGCGGCAGAACGCGGAACAGCCGCTCCCAGAGCATGGCCTCGATGGGGGCGGAGTCATGTTGGAGCGGCTCGTAGTGGTGCAGGAGGAACACCGTGCGGGCGCGCATCTCGGGCGTGAACAGCAGCAGGCTCAGGTCGTCCCACACGAAGGTGCCGGTGGTGCCGTGGAGCGCCCGTATGGAAGGGGCCAGGCGGGCGAGGTGGCGGAGCTTGCGCCAGCGGCGGACCCGGTAGGTTCGCTTGTGGTCTGGGACGGTGCGCCATTCTACGTCGTCGGCCGTCACCTCGTGGAGCATCCGTAGGTAGACCCGGCCGCCGGTCCGGCCGACCGGCTCCATCGAGTAGACGACCCGTTTCACGGACGTACCTCCTGTATGTGGTGGACGTACTCGGCGTGCAGGCGCGCGTGCATGGTCTCCAGATGGGGGTCGAGGTCGCGGGCGGCGTCGGCGAGGGGGAGGTGGAAATCGCCCAGGGTCTGGAGGAACCGTCGGCGCCGGTCGAGGTTCGGGGACGCGGTGAGGTCTTGGAGGTTGTGCAGGCGGTCGGCGAGCCGGACGAGGAGGTCCTCGGGCGGGAGTGCGGCCTGTTTCGCGCGCCAGCGGGTCTCGTCGCCGACGGACTTCGTGCGCTGTTCGAGGCGGTGGTCGGCCGTCATGGCACGCAGGCGAGCGGTGAACGGGCCGCCGAGGTGATGGACGAGCAGTGCCTCCGCCTCAGGGGACACCTCCAAGGCGTCATGGAGGAGAGCGAGGAGGAGGGTCTCGGGGCGCCGGACGCCGATCTCCGTTCGCAAGAGCCTGACGACGGCCAGAGGGTGCTCCAGGTAAGGCGTGCCCTGGTCGCGGGTGTGGCCGTCGTAGACCGTGAGAGCGAGGCCGGCGGCCACGCGGGCGCGGGACTGCTCGTTCAGGCTCCACGCCGCGGCACCGAGCACGGTCAGGACGTGGTCGAGATCGATGGGATCCATCCGCCTCACCTCGTACGAAGGGACGCGGCACGGGGATCGGGGACGTGGTCGGCGAGCAGCAGGGTGTCCCCGACGGCGAGGGCGTCAAGGCGCAGCTCCACCGTCGCCGCCACGGCTTGCTCAGCGGTCCGCAGGATCGGGGCGCCTTTGCGGTTGAAGGATGTGTTCAGCAGCAGCGGCAGTCCGGTGAGGTCGCGGAAGCGCTCAAGGAGATCGCGCAGGCCCTGGTGGTCGGCGGCGACGGACTGGACGCGGGCGGTGCCGTCGTGGTGGGTGACCGCCGCGACTCGGTCGGCTCGGCACCGTCGGACGGTGGCGACACGGTTCATGAACGGGTCGCCCGCCGACATGAACCATTCCGTGGCGTGCTCGGCGAGGACGGCCGGCGCGAACGGGCGGTACGCGGCTCGCTTCTTGATCACGTTGAGTCGGTCCCTCGTGGCGGCGTGACCGGGGTGGGCGAGGATCGAGCGATGGCCGAGGGCACGCGGCCCGAATTCGAGCTGCCCCTGCACCCAGCCGACGATGCGGTGCTCGGCGAGCAGTGCCGCCACTGCGGCCGGCAGCCCGAGCCCGAGGTGGGGCAAGGCGTGATAGCCGGGCGGCACCGTTGTCGTTGGCAGCGCGCCCGGGTTCGGACCCCAGGCCGCGTCGGTCGGCACCGGCAGGCGCTCCTGCCCGAGCTGGTAGTGCCAGCCGTAGAGCGCGGCGCCAACGGCTGTGCCGGCGTCGTGCGGGGCCGGTGCGACGAAGAGGGTGTCGAAGCCGCTGTCGGCGGCCAGCTGGCCGTTTAGGTGGGAGTTCAGGGCGCATCCGCCGGAGAACACCAACGTTGAGGCCCGACTGAGTCGTTGCAGGTGGCGGGCGATGTGGACGACCGATTCAGCGAAGATCTCCTGGACGGCGGCGGCCAGGTCGGCACGCTTGTGTTCCGGCTGTTCCGCGACGTTGTCGGCGGTCCAGGCCCGGCCATCAAGCAGCAGCGGTGTGCTGCTGTCCGCCGAACCCCACGGATGATCGATGCGGACCTCGCCCTCGTCTCCGAGCCGGACCAGTTCGCGGACGTGTGCGCCGTAGCGCTGGGGATCGCCGAAAGCGGCGAGCGCCATCATGCTGCCCTCGGGCTCGTCGCCGGGTGGGATCACCCTCCGGGCGAGGTTCCGGTAGAAGTGCCCGAGGGAGGAGTGGACGCGCCGAGGCCCGACCGGGTCCGGCACGACGGCCGGCATGCCCTGGTGGAGGCGGTCGATGCGATCAGGCCACAGGTCGTACCCCGTGATGCGCTCCCGGCCAGGGCCGAAGTCGGATCCCAGGGAGGAGCCGCCGGCGTCGATGACGAGGCCCGCGGCGTGCTCGTGCCCGGAGAGCAGGTAGCCGGAGAGCACGTGGGCCGTGTGGTGGGAGAGAAGGCGGAGGTTTTCGCCGAGCGGGGCGGGCAGGAGGGCGGCGAGTTCCTCCCGCTCCTCGGCCAGCCACCAGCCGGCCGCGGGGTTGGGACGCATGGAGGCCGCCCAGACGGCGTCCACGTCCTCCGGTTCGATGCCGGCGGCCTCCAGGCACCACTGGAGTGCGCGGGTCGGGGCGGTGAGCGTGCCCTTGCGGGTGGGGTGGTTGTGCTTGACGCCGCTCCAGCGCTCCTCCTCGGCGGCGTAGATGCGGCCGTCGACGACTAACGCGGCGGCCGTGTCGTGGTGGAAGTTCAGTCCGAGGACTGCGGGCATGGTGGTGTACCTCCCGGTCAGACGGTGAGGGCGGGGACGAGTGCGGCGCCGGAGTCGGTGTACTCGTGGCAGCGCAGGCAGAACCGGAAGTGGTGCGCGCGCGGCGCGAACACCTTGGCCGCGAAGTCCTCGTCCCAGACGCTGAACTCGCTGTCGTCCTTCGCCATGGCGTTGAAGCAGCGGTAGCAGGACCCGTCCATCTCGATCATCAGGTGCTGGTCGAGGTAGCGGTCGCAGAGGCCGCGCAGCTCGTTCGCCGGCTGGCCCACGTCGACGTGGTGCACGTGGTTGGTGACATGAATGGCGCCGTACTTCTTACACAGCGCCCCGAGCTGCGTGAGCCGGGTGGAACTGATGCCTTCCAGGACGCTGTTGACGACCACGGTCTTGCCGGCTTCGCGGAGGCGGGGCACGACGGCGTGCACCTCGTCGTAGTTCCCGTGTTCGTCGTCGCAGCCGATGAGTATCTGGTCGTAGGTGCGGAGGGTCGCCTCCATGATCGGCTGGTTGCGGGCCAGGGTGATGGCGTTCGTGCCCAGGACCATGACCTTGTCCGGCAACCGCGTGCGGGCGGCGTCGCTGAGCGCCGGGAAGTCCCGATGCACCGTGGGTTCGCCGCCGTTGATGTGCAGCTGCTGGAAGGGGATGGTCTCCAGCCGGGTCAGGATGGTGGAGAACAGGTCCAGGGACATGTTCTCGCCCTGGGCGCCGTCGGCGAAGATGCAGAAGTCGCAGTGCCGGTTGCACTTCGTGGTGATCTTGACCTTGGCCGTTTTGAGGGTGCGGGGCACCGGCGCACGCGGGGTCATTGGCGAGTCTCCTTGGGTCAGAGGTGGACGTCGTCGGGCGGGAAGCTGAGGAAGTCCTGGACGGTGGTCTTCTGCTGGTGCCAGCGCGCGAGGGCCGCGTGCAGGATGTCGGCGGTGGTGGGTCCAGTGGGGATCAGCGCCGCCATCCGGGCGGCCAGCCGCTGGGCGGCAGTCGCCTCGTCTGCCGCGAGCACGGTCAGCGTTTGCGCGGCGGAGCGGAGTTCCTTCGCCTCCCGCCGGATCAGGTACTCCGTCGCCACGCCAGGCGGCGGGTCGAGGTAGTACAGCCAGCGGGCGACGCGTACACGGAGCATGCTGGCCGTCATCACCCAGTCAGTACGAGCGTGCTCATGCCCTTGGCCGTCTGGGCGGCTCCCGTCAGGAACGCGGCGCATGGCCGCCTCCAGAGCTACATGCGCCGCGCGGAGCAGGTGGCGCGGACTCCGTGGTCGGAGATCGGCGCGGTTCTCTGAGTGCCGGAGGAACAGCTCGGCGTATCCGTCCAGTCCCTCCGGCCGCCACTGGGTGAGGGCCGCCGTCTTTCCGGGGCAGCGGGTCCGTGTCGCGAGTGCGGCGGCAGCGAACCAGCACGGGGCGAGGTAGTGCCACGCCACGCAGTGGCGCCGGTACGCGGCGATGTCCTCGACCACGTTGTCCGTGCTGTCGGCGGCCAGCTGGTATCGGCCGCCCATCCGGGCCTGGAGGATCCCCCGGTAGAACCGCTCATCGACCTCGCACCACGGCGCCATCTGAGCCCTGGACTTCCAGCGCTGGAAGTCACGCGCGCTGCCGCTGATCAGTGACCAGGTCGCGAGTTCGGGCGCGGAGACGAGTCGCCCGTCCGCCTCGGACACGGTGAACGCGAAGCCGGGCGGGTGCTCCAGGAGACGTCGATGGACGACTTCCCGGTCGACTGCGGCGGCGTGTGCGGCGGCCAGGCGGTGGTTCCACTCTTCCCAGTCGGCGGGGGCCTGGGGAAGGAGGACGCGTACGTCGAGGTCGGAGTGCGGAGCCAGCAGGTCGGCCGGCTGCCACTTGTGGGTGAGCATCACGGCCTCGACGCCGTAAGCGTCCAGCTCGCCTTCGTACAGAGCGCCGAGCTCCTGGTAGAGAGGCGGCGCGTCGACCACGATCATCACCGCTCCCCGGTGGAGGCGCGGGCGCAGGAGGGGCCGGCCGCTCTCGTGGGGAGGACGGGGAGCAGGGGTAGGACCGGTGTGCCTTCGGGGCGCTCCATCCGGTCCCAGCGCAGGTCGTAGTCGACGTAGTGGAAGCCCTGCCAGGCGTCGTTGGTGTTGCGGTCGAGCATGGCCTGGAAGAGGTGGGCGAAGGCGTCGCCGAGGGTGCCGTCGGCGAGGTGGGGCTTCAGGGGGATGTCGCGGTTGTGCAGGATGCAGGGCCGCGCCACTCCGGTGGGCGTGATTTTGATCCGGTTGGCGTCGGAGCAGGTGGCGCAGCTGGAGTTGGAGATGAAGCCGATCGATCCTGCCCAGCCGTCGGGACGGAGGTACTGCCCGGGGCTGCGGACGCCCAGCTGGTTCCGGTGGACTTCGCCGGCGTTCGCGAACCACTCGTGGAGACGGTCGCGGACCTCTGCCTCGGTGATGAACTCGGTGTCGAAGAGCGCCTGGGCGGGGCCGATGTTCTGGAGTTCGATCAGGCGGACGGCGATGGGCAGGTCGCGGGCGAGTTCGGCCACGGCGAAGGCGTCGTCCAGGTAGGTGCGCTGGAGAACGCAGTTGATCTTCACTCGCAGGCCGAGGGAGAGGGCAGCGTCGAGGGTGTTCCGGGTGGTGCGCGGGTCGCCGCCGCCCATGATCGCGGCGGACCGCGCCGGGTCGAGGCTGTGGAGGCTGAGGTTGAGGTAGGTCAGGCCGGCGTCGTGGAGCTGTTCGACGCTCAGTCCCCGGCGCAGGTTGCCGTGGCTGGTCATGCCGATCGCGGCGGCGGGCCCGAGGCCGTCGGCGAGGCCCGCGATGACGTCGAGGATGTCGGCTCGGAGGGTCGGTTCACCGCCGGAGCAGTGTGCCTTGCTGATCTTCCAGGTCCCGGCTTCGGTGGCGATGGCCGCGTAGTCGGAGGCGGTCAGGGGCCGGTCCTTGTGTCCGTAGTCCGGCATGCACCTGGGCTTGCAGAACACGCAGTCCAGGTTGCACAGCGAGTTCAGGGTGAAGGCCAGGTAGGGGTGGTTGCGGCCTGCGGCGGCGAAGGCGGCGGCCAGGTCGTCGTGGTCTGCGGTGGGCATTGGTCAGCCTCCTACGAGCGGAGAGCGGGTGGCGGGCGCCTCGGCCAGGCCGTTGAGGGGCTGGCCCGAGAGGTAGCGGTGCAGGTTGTCGGCGAAGAACGCCACCGCCTCGTCCATGTACGCGCGGCAGAACACCGAGCTTTTCGGGGTGAGTACGACCCGAGGGTGGAGCCGCAGCGGATGGCGGGCGCGTAGCGGTTTCGGATCGAAAACGTCCAGGGCCGCGCCGCGCAGGTGGCCGGTGTCGAGGGAGGCCAGGAGGGCCGACTGGTCGACGGTTGCCGCGCGGCCGAGGTTGAGGAAGAGAGAGCGGGGCTTGCACGCCGAGAAGAGGTCGTGGTCGAAGTAGCGGTGCGTGTCAGGGGTCGCGGGCAGCAGATTGACCACAACGTCGGCGACGGACACCGCCTGGTGCACCGCCGTCGTGTGCACCCACGTGATCCCGCTTTCAGAAGCCGCAGGTGGTGTCCGGCGTACTCCGATGACGTTCATGCCGAAGGCCCGAGCAGCCTGGGCAAGGTGGCGTCCGACGCTGCCGCAGCCGACGATGGTCATCGTCGCCCCCGCCAGGTCGAAGAACTCCTCGGCCAGGTCGTCCTTCCACCAGGCACGGTTCCGCTGGACGCGCTGGCTGGTGAACAGCCCGCGGGAGAAGCCCAGGACCAGGCCCATGGCGTGCTCGGCCATGGGCCTGCCGTGGAAGCCGTACGAGCGGGTCAGGGCCACCCCGACGGAGTGCGCCTCGGCGACGGGCAGATGGTCGGTGCCGGCGGCCGGGGAAGCGATCCACTTCAGATGTGGCGCGGCGAACAGCCACGAGGGCGCGAATCGCCACCCGAAGTAGACGTGTGCGTCGGCCAGCTGGTGCGGCACGGCCTCCTCGGTCGCCCTGCGGAACTCGACGCCGGGGAAGGCGGCGGACAGCGCACGCTCGTGCTCGGAGGACAGCCGCCAGAAGGAGTGCGGGGACTCCAGGCTGATCAGCACCACCGGCCGGTTCATCGCGCGCGGCCCTCCACGGTGGCTGACCGCGCCAGCGCCCAAGGGGCGATGCGGTCCATGACGGAACCGACGCTGGCCTCGTAGTCGTGGCGGGAGCGCACCAGGGTCGCCCCGGCGCTCCGGAGCCGATCGCGTTCTCGGGGCAGGACGGTCAGGGCCCGGTGCAGGGCGGATGCCAGGGATCTGGGGTCCTGCGGTGCGGCCGTGAAGCCGGTCTCGCCGTCGATGACGGTCTGAGCCAGGCCGCCGGCCGTGGTCGCGACCACCGGGCCCGCACCGGCTGCGAACGCCTCCAGGGGTATCCGGCCGAAGGGCTCCTCGCGAGAGGGAACGATGACCACGCGCAGGGCCGGGCTGTGCAACCAGGCACGGATCGCGGGGGTGAAGCGAGTGATCAGAGTCGCGTCCAGATCGTGCGCGCGGATGTGTGCCGCCAGGTCCTGCTGGTACGAGGACGGGTGCTTGTGTTCCTCCGAGGTCACGGCGGCCAGCAGCAGGTGAGGAACGGGGACACCGCGTTCCTTCAGCAGGCGCAACGCCTCCAGGAGATCTTCGAAGCCTTTCGTCGGGACTGCGCGGCCCATGGCGAGAAGGAATCCGGCGCGGGCCTTGAAAGGCAGCGGCAGAGCCGTGGCCGGCCTGACCGTCTCCTCACGGATCAGTCCGTTCGGGATGCTCACGATGCTCGACCGAGGGACGGCGTAGTTGACGACGAGGTGGCCTCGCAGGTGGGAGGAGATGGCCCCGACGCGCGCACCTCGGAGTGTCGCCGCTCGCAGGGCGTCCCGCTCCCAGCGGACGCGGGAGACGTCCTTGGGCCGCGTCAGCGCGGTGGTGGAGCGGGGCACGAGCAGCAGGTCCGTGGTCGGCGACGTGTAGGGCGCGAGCCCGAGGAACGGGATGTCGAGGCCGACGAGGAGGCACCGGCTCGCCCGCGCGGCGATGCGTATGGCCGCCTCGCCCGCCAGGTCGCACAGCTGAACCGAGCCGCGGACCGAGTCCGGCGGCGCGTTGACCTTCGGGATCGTGATGACCTCGGCCGCGGCCTGCCGCAGCATCTGCCGCACCTCGCCGGCCCACCGCTGATCGTGCGCTCCCGCAGTCTCGGGCACGTGCGGGGTGATCACTGAGAGGCGGCCTGCCGGCAGGAGCCGGGCCAGTGCTGTGAGGAAGGCGCGGTTGCTGAAGCCGGTGCCCGACGCCGCGCCGTAGAAGCCCTCGTGGAGAGCGACGACGACCCTGGGCTGACGAGCGGCCTCCGGCACAGCCGTGAGTGAGGGTGGGGAAGTCGCATGGTCGATGCGCACTGTGTGGTGCCTCCTTGGAGGACGGGTTTGGGCAGGCGTGGACATCAGGCGCCGGCGGACGAGGAGCACGGCCTGTGGGTGAGTCGGCACCAGGCACGAGAGCCGCTGGTGCCAGTCGTCAGCGACCAGGCATCGGCCAAGGCATGGACGATGACCAGTCCCCGTCCTGATTCGGCCTGCTCGTCAGGAGCGGTAGGAGAAGCGGGTGCCGGGCGGGAACAGCCGCCGTCGGTGACGGTGATCTCGATCTCCAGGCCGCCACTGGCCAGACTCCTGCGGTCGACGCACAGAACCAACGGAGGACTGCCCGAGACGAAGGCGTTCGTCGCGAGCTCCGACCCGATCAGGCGGGCATCGGCAAGTACGTCCTCCTCAGTGCCACGCAGCGCCAGCGTCACGGCGCCCCGGGTGACCTCGGCTGCTTCCGGTCCGTACGGCAGATCCGTGATCAGGGAGGTCGTGCCGTCACCAGCGGCAAGCCCTCGTCCGGGGGCGGAGGTTGGTCGTCCGGCGTCACGGTCCAGCACACCGCCCGGTCGGCCTGGGGAGGTGCTCGTGTGCTGTCTCAAGGCCCACCTCTTTCTCCGTCGGCTCGGAAGACGGGCGCCTCCGCCGGGATCCAAGAACACAGGAGAGGGAAGGTCAGACAGGACCCGATCAGTGGGTCAACTCGGTCAACCTCCATGCAGCGGTGGTGAATCGTCCGTCCAGGGGCATCACCATGGGGCCCGCGAAGTGATGGACGAACCACTGGAGCGAAGGGCGGTCGCACGTGGCACCGCAGACAGGCGAGCCCAACGTCGTACTGGCGGGGTGCCTCGACGAACTCGGGTGGAGCCCGAAGGCGCTCGCTCGCAAGCTCAACCGGGTCTTCGGAGCGGGGACGGTGGCCGAGTCGGCGCCGTACCACTGGCGGGACGCCGGCGCCCTGCCGCGCTCGCCGTTGCCGATGATGGCCGCCTACGTGCTCTCCCAGGAGCTGGGTAGGAATGTCTCGGTGGCCGAACTGTGGCAGGGCCGTGTGGGCGACTCGTCAGCGCTGGTTCCCGCGGACACGGATCTCGCGCGGCCTTGGACCGCGCAGGGCATGGAGGCGATCGTGGAGGACTGGGTGATGGGAGGGCTCGTCGACCGCCGTCGGTTCCTCGCGATCTCGGGCGCGGGACTCCTCGCGATCGTCGCCCAGTACCTCGACGGCACCGCGGGACGCGGTCAGTACACACCTCGAATGACGTCGTCGCTCGGCACCGATCCGCTCGTGGACCAGGTCGAGCAGCATCTCCCCATGCTCCAGTTGCTCGATGACGAGCACGGAGGGGCACGTCATCTGCCTTACGTTGGAGCCCAGTTCCGGGCTGTCGGGCTGCTGATCCGCGAAGGCGGCCACTCTCCGGCTGTCGCGAGCCGTCTGATCCGCGCGCTGGCGGAGATCGGCCAGTTGGCCGGCTGGATGGCCTTCGACGCGGCCGACCACGGACTGGCGCAGCGCTACTTCGTCACGGCGCTCCGGGCCGCGCATCAGGTCAATGATCTCCCCCTGTGTGCCCACATCCTGGGCGACCTGTCCTTCCAGGCGGCGAGTCGAGGACACCCCGCGGACGCCATCGCCCTCGGAGAGGCCGCCCGCCGTGCGAGCGATGCCGCCCCGCTGGCCGTCCGGGCATCCGTCCTGTCCCGGCTCGCCTACGCATACGCCGCCGCCGGCCGTGACAACGACTTCGCCCACACTCGTGGCGCTGCCCGCGAACTGATCGCAAGCCGGGACGGCCGCCAAGAAGAGCCCCGCTGGATGTACTTCCTCACCGACAACCACCTGGACTGCCAGGCTGGTTACGGCCTCATCCAGATGGGTCGTGCACAGCAGAAGGCGGAGAGCGGAAAAAAGAGCCGTCGCTTCCTCGCCCAGGGGACCGAGATGCTCAGGTCCGGGGCGTACGACGTGCCGCGCGGCGACCCAAGCCAGCGCCGAGCCATGTTCGAGGGAGCCTGGCTGGCCCTGGGGCACAGCGCGCACGGAGACCTGGAGGCAGCCTGCGAGATCGGCCGGATCGCCGCCGACCGCCTCGATGTCGTCCGCTCGCCTCGCAGCGCGGCGCTGCTCCACCAACTTGCCGCCGACCTCCGTCGTCGACAGCGCAACCCTCACGTGCGCGGCTTCCTGCCAGCCCTGGAGAACGCCCTCGCCCAACACGCCCCATCGACGCAACCCGGCCGTTAGGGTCAGGTTCATGACCGCAGGGGAGCGCGTTGTCGTTGTCGGGGCTGGGGTGGCTGGGCTCACCACGGCCGTCGTTCTCGCCGAGGCCGGGGCTTCGGTGCACGTGATCGCCGAGCAGGTGCCGGGGGCCACGTCGCTGGCGGCCGGGGCGATGTGGGGGCCTTACCTGGTCGAGCCGAAGGACAAGGTCGACCAGTGGGGACAACGGTCCCTGGAGATCTTCCGGGAGCTGGCCCAGGACCCGGCGACGGGCGTCCGGCTCACCAGTGGCATCGAGGCGTCCCGCACGGCCGAAGCCGCGCCGGACTGGGCCACCACTTTGCCGGGTTTCCGACCGTGCGAGCGGGCCGAACTCCCGGCCGGGTTCACGGCGGGCTACCGGTTCACCGTGCCACTGATCGACATGCCCACCTACCTCGACTACCTCCTGCGCCGGCTTCGCGACGCCGGGGGTGTGGTCGAGCGGCGACGGCTGACTTTGCTCTCGGACGCCGGTCCAGCCTCAGCGATCGTCAACTGCGCGGGCCTCGGGGCACGCCACCTGGTTCCAGACCCTGACCTCCGGCCCATCCGCGGCCAGCACGTCGTCGTCACCAACCCCGGGCTGACCGAGTTCTTCTCCGAGGACACCGGCCTCTCCTCGGACCTCCTGTGCTTCTACCCTCACGGCGACACCGTGGTCCTGGGCGGCACAGCGATCGACGGCGAAGGCGATCTGGCTCCCGACGACAAGGCGGCTGCCGGCATCCTCGCCCGCTGTGCCGAGGTCGAGCCCCGCCTCGCCGAGGCCCGTGTCCTGGAGCATCGGGTCGGCGCTCGACCGACCCGCGCCACGGTCCGTGTGGAGGAAGAGGTGGGAGAGGACGGCACCGTGGTCGTGCACAACTACGGGCACGGAGGCGCCGGCGTCACGCTGTCGTGGGGGTGCGCCGAGGAAGCTCGGAACCTGCTTTCGGCCAAATGATCTACAACTTCTTCGGAGGACGTTGAGGGAAGCACCGTCTGTGGTGTGACGCCGTGGATCGGGGTGGACCCCTCCGACGGCTGTCGCCGTCGGAGGGGAGGGGCGTGATCCCCTGTGCGCTCGCTCAGCGATCACCGTCCTCGTCGTCGCGGCCACCCGGAGGGGGCTGCCTCCGAAGAAGATCACGAAGTCGCTGGAAGACGCCGATCCACGTCGTGAAGAACTGCTCGACGTCGCTGGCTAGTTTTTCGCCCATCACGAGCACGAGGCTGATGAACCCAACCACTGCCAGCACCGACAGAGTGAGGCCGTTCACTGGTGTACCTCTCGAAACTACGGGCGTCAGCCGCCCGTAGCTGAACAGCTCAGGCAGCAAGCGCGCACATGTGGGAAGGGGCCGGCAGAGCAGCCAGTCCTCCCGGTGCCCGCGGTACCCGAGGCGCAGAAAGGCCGATCACCCCACACGGTGAGGACTCGTGCGGTGGTGCCTGAGATCCCAACTCGTAGCGGCCGGGTTCAAGACCCCCGGACAGCAGGTCTACTGTGGCGAGCCAAAACAGCGCGACGACCTTGCTGGCCGCCGCCAGCTCGTCGGGAGCTAGGGCGGGGCCAGTGCCCCAGATCGTGGTCGGCCGACTCACTGGCGTTGTGATCGAGGGAAGCCGGGTGTCCTTCTCGGCGGAAGAGAGGAGACGCCGCGCAAGATCAGCAGTTGCCCGCTGATCTTGCGCCTCGTCAAGGATTGCCTTCGCGTCCCTGAGGACCAAGGCGCTGCGCAGCAGCACCCCCAGCGAATGTGACTTTCCTGACCCAGCTGTGAACTGCACGACCCCGTGGCGAATGAGCTTGCCGTGCAGCTGAATTGCGGCGAACTGCAAGTCGTTCATCGTGGCCCGAGGGCTCGTCCCCGGGATTGGCCCCAACTGAACTAGCAAATTGAAATCAACGAGAGGCTTGATAGATGTCGCGCGCGCGTACGACCCACGGACTTGGGGCGCGGCGTCTGCGGCATCGGACATAGCGCGCAGTCTAGGGGTTGGTCTTCCTGGGTGGGCCGGTTTCGGGCGTGCGCGTTTGTGGCCGATTGGCCAGCGGGTGACCACGGTACTGAGATTTGGCCACAGAACATGAGATCCGACATGCCGCGATCTGCATCGCAGTTCGCTGGGGGCAGACAGCAAAGATCCACGGATGACTGGCCAACGCCGGAGCGGCATGTGAACCTGGACGACCTTCTTGCAAAGCACCAGGTCAAAGAGGTGATTGCCCGTGACTGCGGCACCCCAGGGCCCCGGATTCTCCACCAGCGTCGAGGCCCTGCGGCTGCGTGAGTGGCTGCTCGGCCCGGGTCAGGCCACGCTCGTGATGGATCAGTTCTCCGCCGACGACTTCACCTGGTCGTCGACGACCGCGCGGACGTACACGTCAACTCGAAGGATGGTCGCTTCTATCTCGGATGGTTTCCGTCCGGCCGTCCTGGTACCGACGGCGAGGGGTGGAAGATCGCCGTCACCGGTACGGCCAAGGTGCGCGGCTACCAGATGTCCTTCGACACCGAGACACCGGCCGATGTCGTCGCTGCCGCAGTTGCGCGCGTGCTGGAGACCTCCCAGCGCGTGTGACAGCCAGATGCTCGAGTCGGCGCCCTGGGGGAACCTGTCTCCGCCTGGTGAGGGCGAGACGGGGTAGCCCGGTCATCGGCCACCCAAGGCCGCCGCGAAGCCGGCCCGGCACCCCCCTCCAGCTTTACGCACCGCTGGCGGCATCAAGCCCCCCAGCCCTCAGCCCCTTGGAGGCGTACCTGCATTCCGATTTCCCGATCGATCCACCCGCTCCGGCCTGTGTTCCGTCCGCGTATTGGGTCGGGCCCCGGCATCTGGCCGGTGACGACGGATGCCTCTACGACGCCGTCGCTGACACCCTCGCTGGCCTGGGGTGGACGAGCCTGACGATCGTCCGCGGGCGCCAGGAGCCGGACGAGGCGCCGGAGGACCGTCAGGTCCTGCGCAGCACCGTCCTGCACTTCAGCCCCGACTCCCTGCGGTGGGCGCAGTGGGTCCTGCCGGACGAGCCGTTCCACCTGGGGAACCTGCCGATCGCCTGGCAAGTGTCCGCTCGTACGGACCCGAGCAGCCCGCTCGCCCACTGGTCGGCCTACTTCACCTCCGATGTCCCCGGGGAGATCCTCGCCGGCTTCCTTGCCGCGCTCGACGCCCAAGATCAGCCCGCCCTGCCGTGCGGTGGCCCCGAGCTGGTCCTCGACGCGGTAACGGCGCACGGGTGGCTGCGCGACATCGACCAGCCCGGCACAGGCGCGGTGGATCCAACGTTCGCCTCCCACATCCGCCTCGGTGAGGTGCCGCCCCTCATCCAGGATGGCGACCCACTCGCGCTGGTGGCTGAGGCTGACGAGGCGGCCCTGTCCGGGTGGCAGGCGTGGGCCGAACCGGTGCTCGGCGCGGGCTACCTGTGGGCGGCGTCCTTCGGCCCCAGCGTGCCGCACGACCTCGTCGCCGCCTTCGCCGACTCCCTCAGCTCCAGCGCACCGGTCCTGCGCCGGGTACTGCCGGAGAGCACACGCGACCGGCTCCTGCGCGCTCCGGCCGGCTGAGGGCCATCCAAGGCATCGAAGGCGGGCCTCGCTTCGGGGAGGCCCGCCTTCGTGTTGCTGTGCCTTGGCCGGCGTCTGCGTGGCGTTACGGTCCGCGGTTACAGGGAGCGGTTCGTCACTGCGCCCCGTGCTTCATTCGAGGCAGCGCGTTGGACCGACTACCACCGCCCTGTGCTTCATTCGCGGCGGCGCGTGGGACCGGCTACCGCCTGAACTCCCGCGGCTCGGTGTGTCAGAGGCTGGCTCCGCCTTGGGAGCGGAGCACCGCCACGTTGGACATGCGGGCCCAGGCTCAGAAGGCGTACGGGGCGAAGGGACGGACTGGTTCGACGATGAGACCGAGGAGGTGATCGAGTTCGGCTCGCTCCTCCTCGTTCATGAGCTCGACGGCGTTGCCAAGCTTCTTCTCGGCGAGACGCTCCATGAACGGGGCCAGGAAGCGCTCCAGAGCATCCGGAGCTTCGTCCATCGTGCGCCGGTACTCCCGGTATCGCTTGAACTGCTCCTGTATCTCTTCGAACTCGAAGCGGGTGGCACTGAGGACGAGGGCCCGTTCCTCCTTGCTGAACGGGCGCCCGTCGAGGTGGTTCCACGTGTTGGTTTCACGCTTGCGCTTGATGTCCGCGTCGCACAGCAGGACGACGATTTCGGGTCGGGCTTGGGTTGTGGGCATGCGGGTGCTCCTCACAGGAGTGGGGTGGGTGGGGGCATCAATGATCCGGAGAATCGGCGGTTTGCCCAACCGGCGATCGTCGGCTATGTTCCGCCAGTTTTTGGCTGGTCAGCGCCGACGGCTGGGGTCGGTTACGGCGCTGTTGGCCGGTCGCGTGGCGGGCGCCGCGGGTGCGGTGAGCCGAGTGCCTGGGGTGGCCGTTCCGTCGGGGCTTGCGGGTAGGGCCAGCAGGTGGGCGCCGCGGCGTAGTCGCCATACGAGGACGTCGCTGATGGAGTCAGCGGTATCGAGTTCGCGTCGTCGGGCGGCGTCGGTCAGTAGAACCGCCGGGTCATGGCCGGCCTTGCGGACGTCGTCGAGGGTGGCGGCCAAGGCGGCCCAGCCGGCCTCGGCACGGATGCGTTCGGCCAGATCTGGCAGGACTTGCTGGAGAAGCTCGGCTTGCCGCTGCCGAACACGGGGAGTCAGACGCTGGCCTCGCTGTCGGAGGGTGGCCATGGGCTGGGCTGCGGCGGTTTCGTAGGCTGCCCGAAGGTGTTCGGCTGCCTGCTGGGCTGCGGCAGCCTGCTGCGCGTGCTCCCTCTTTGCATGCCAGTTCGCCGCAGCGATGACGAGGAAGAAGGCCATGTCGATGAGCATGGCGGTGGTGGCGCAGTCTTCCCCTCGGCCCAGGGCGGGCCCGCTGCGGACGAGATCGCGGGCGGCCTGGCGCAGGGAGCGGTCGTGCCCGCGTACGGCCTTCACGTGGGAGCGGCTGGCCCGCTCGAACACGAACGCCGCCTCGCGCAGCTCAGCGCGGGTGTGGGCGGCGGAGGTCTTGGCCAGCGCGTCCAGCACCTCACCCGCCGCGGTGATCTGGGCCGCTGCCGCACCGTCGTCACCGGTATCGATAATCAGCAGGGCCTGCCAGGTAGCGGCGGTGGCCCGGCGCCGCGCGAACGCGGGACCTGTCATGTCCGGCAGGGCGGGTTGCTCCAGCCGTGAGCCGTCCGCCGAAGCGGGCTCCGCGGGAAGCGCCCAGCGTTCGCGGATGCGGGGCAGGGACAGATCGGGTGCGAGCGTGGAGCCCGCGTAGAACACCGGCTCCTGCTCGCCGTTGCGGTCGTCGGGCAGCGCGACCTTGTAGCCGAGCAGGTCACCGGAGGGCGCGACGCGCTTGCGTATGAGCAGGCCGGCGGCGGCCAGGCGGTCGAAGAACTCCTCCGTGGAGGCCGTGCCAGCAACGGCGCGGCGCACGGTCTCCCGCAGCTCCTCCCGCGCGGTACGCTCCCGGCCTTCCCGCTCTGCCTTGTGGCGTTCGGCGCTGGTAGGCCGCTGGGCGGCAGTGCCGTCGCCGGTGCTTAGGCGGCGCAGCCCGTAGTCGATCTCGATCTTGCGGGCTTCGGCCTGGGAGCGTTTGCCGTCCTGGCGGAGGCGGGCCTGGCGGCCGTCCTCACGGACGATGGTGGCGATGATGTGGATGTGATCGTCGGCGTGCCGGACGGCCGCCCAGCGGCAGGCGGCGTCGTCGCCGTCGGGGGCGATACCGGTTGCGGCGACCATCCTGCGGGCTATCTCGCCCCACTGCTCGTCCGACAGGATCGGGTCTTCGGGGGCGGCGCGTACCGACAGGTGCCACACGTGCTCGGCGGGCCGCCGGCTCTCGGGCAGGGCCATCACCGGCTGGTCGAGCAGCCGCTGGAGATCGCCGTACGTGGCGCCGGGGTCTCGGCCGGGATCGGGGGCAAGACCGTCCCAGGCGGCCACCAGGTGCGGGTCGACGTGCTCCTCATGTGTGCCGGGCCCGTACAGGTAGTGGAGCAGGCCGATGGTGCGCGTGCCCCTGGCGTGGACGCGCGGGATCACGCAGCCGTCCTGTGGTCCAGGTACTGCTGGGTGAAGGCGTCGACACGCTTGGCGGCGCGCTGGACAGCGGCGAGGACCGCCTCGGCCTGCGGGGCGTCGGCTCCGGAGTTCAGCGCTTTGGCCACCTGGTTGAGGTTGTTGCCGATCTGCCCGAGGTGTCGCCGCAGCGCGAACAGCTCCTGCAGCATCTCTTTCTCGCCCGCGATGTCCGCAGCGGTGCGCTCCAGGTCGCGGGCAGCGTTGAGCGCCGAGCGGGCAAGGAACCCGGCCACGCTCATGTGGCACACGGCGGCTGCCCGGAGGAGGAGTTGGTACTCGTCGTCGTTCATGCGGCAGCTGGGCTGGTGCACACGCTTCTTCTCATCACGCAGACGTTCACGTTGCTGCACACGGGGCTTCGACGGGGCAGCGTGAGCGCAGTCGGTGCTGTGGCAGGGACGCGGTTCTTCCCTCTCAGGATGCGATCCGCCCTCGGTCGCATCCTGATGGGTCGGCGCCTCCCGGTGCCGATCCGCTCCCGCCGCTGCCGACGCGGGAGAGGCAGGAGCATTGCTACCGACGGGAGCAATGCTCCTGCACCAACTTGCTCCGCCTGGGGCAGGGGTGGTCGGCAGGGATTCCTCGTGGGTGGTGGTGTCTTCGTGGTTCGGGGTGTGCATGGGGCCCTTCGGGTCGGGATCTGGTGGGAGTGCTGGTGCTGCGACGATCAGCGGAGTGGATCGCCGGCTGCGGCCTTGAGCCGGGCCTTGAACTCGCGGACGACTCGTCCGACGCCGTCGCTGGAGACGGTGTAGCCGACGGCGCGCAGGGCGTCCTCGACCCGGTCGCGGCCGACGCTGCCGGTCTCCTCGTAGATGCGGCGAGC
Organism: Streptomyces sp. NPDC014676; assembly: GCF_043084105.1. Classification (NCBI taxonomy): domain Bacteria; kingdom Bacillati; phylum Actinomycetota; class Actinomycetes; order Kitasatosporales; family Streptomycetaceae; genus Streptomyces; species Streptomyces sp. NPDC014676. Next base: position 422,835 of record NZ_JBIBZI010000004.1, read on the forward strand.
GTGCTTGAGGATGACCTCATCGGAGGCACGGGCTTTGCCGGCGTCACGTTTCCTCCGGGCAGCCGCCTTCCGCTCGCGCCTGCCCGACACGCTGCCCACGCTGCTGCCCGAGGGTGCCGGGCTGTCTTCGGCTTCTGCCCGTGCGGGCAGCCCGGCCTCCGGGCGGGCAGGCTGCGGGCGGGCAGCCAGAGGGACCTCGTGGTCACCCGGATCTGACGGGTGCGGGCGGGCAGTTTCCTCTGCCTGCGGCAGTTGTGCGGCGCGACCGGCGCGCGGGCTGCTCTGCCCGGATTCCCGGGCGGGGTTGGAGGCTGGGACCTCCCAGCGCGGCGGCAGCGTGATGGAAGCGAGGCCGAGGGCCTGCTTGCGGGTGGCGAGCTTGCGCAGCAGCAGCTCGTCCTGGAGCGGATCCCCGTCCACGCCGGCCCGCTCCAGGGCCTCGTGCAGGCGTTCTGCCAGGCGTCGTTGCCGCCGCTTGCCGCGCTGGCGGTCGGTCATCGACTCGGCGCGCAGGATCAGGGCGACGGCTTCGCTCAGTGCGCGGTCGCGGATGAGGCGGGCGGCGTCGGCGTCCTGGTCGGCGATGCCGAGTCGAGCCAGGAGGCGTTCGCGGGCCTGGCGGACCAGGACGGCGGCCAGGCTGCGTGAGGCGGCGTCTGGGGCGCGGTGGCGCAGCTCGATGCCCATGGCCAGGTGCCACAGCATCGCAGCCATGACCGGGCCGACGAAGGCTCGCACGGTGCCGCCGACCAGTCCGGACTCGGCGTAGGCGGGCAGAACCTGGACTGCGGTGATGACCCAGGTGAGGGTGCCGGGCAGGCCGGGAGCCTGTTTCGGGCCGTTGAGGTTCTGCCGGGCCATCAGGGCGGTGGCGAACAGGGCCAGCTCGGCGGCGGCGAACATCGCGACGCGCTCGGCGGTGCCGCCCATGTCGAGGTAGTCGGCGGCGAACCGCCAGCTGGTGTCTGCGCTGTAGGCGGTGCAGCCGAGGGCGGCCACGGCCGCGACCGGCACCGCGACAGTCCCGCGCCAGCGGTTGGTCTGATGCTGCCGGCGGCGTTGCTGGCGGATCAGCCACACGGCGAGCAGGACGAGCAGCACGGGCGGGATGAGGAGCGCCACGGTCATCACCGGGGAGGTGGCCCAGTCAGGGAGGAGCGGCGTGCCGCTGATCCGTATGGCGAGGTGGACGGGGCTGTGAGGAGGCAGGAGGGGGCTCCAAGGCGTCGAGGATTGAGGGCGAAGGGTGAATCGACGGAGCGTTGAGCACCGCCTGCGCGAGTGGCTGGCGCGGGCAGGGCTGGTGTGAGCGCGGGTGATGCGGCGGGGTCGGCCAGGAGAGGGCGCTGAGGCGGCCAGTCAGGCGGCGGGCGCTGTGCGGCGTCGTCGGTCGGGGCCGTCGAGGATGACGCGCTCCGTCATCTCGGCGAGGCGGGAGGCGACGCGGTCACCGAGGGTGACGCGCAGCTGCTCCATCGGAAGGTTGGTGGTGATGAGGGTTGGGAGCATGTGCTCGTACCGGTGGTTGATGAGCCGGTAGGTCAGCTCCTCGGTCCATTCGCTGGTCTTGGCCGCGCCGAGGTCGTCCAGGAACAGCAGCGGACAGCGCGCCAGGGTCTGTAGGTCACGTTCGGCGTCGTGGCCGGCGCGGGGGCGCAGGCGCGCGTGGAAGTCGGCGGTGGTGGTCGCTTCCCAGCGCAGACGGACCCCTCGGGCGAGCAGGGTGCGGATGGCGCCGTACGCCTGGTACGTCTTGCCGGTGCCCGTGGGGCCGGCGATCAGCAGCGACGGGCCTTCGGCGATGCCCGGCCCGCCGGGGCCGGGGCGTCCGGCGCGGGCGATCTCGTCGGCCCAGGCGGTGACCTTCGGGTGGTCGGCCAGGGCTCGGCGGTAGCGGGCGGGGATCCTGGCGTCGGCGAGTTCCAGCGCGGTGACGGGCTCGGCGTGCCCTTCCTCGACGGCGGCGGTGGCGAGGTCGATGCCGCGACTGGCAAGGATGCCGTTGAGCCGGTCGGCGAGCGGGCCGACCCGGTGGGGCTCGCGGGTGAGGGTGGCGGTCAGAGGTCACCTCCGTAGGCGGCTTCGACATCGGCGGGGTTTGTCCACGACCTGTGGACAACCGGCACGGTGGGGGCCGCGTTCATGGCCTCGTGCACGAGGCTCGGCAGCGTGCTGGGATGCAGGCCCTTGGCGCGGTGCCGTTCCAGGCCGGCCCGGATGTGGGCGGGGGCGATGCCCTCGCCGAGCAGCTTGCGCACCTCGCGAGCGAGATGGCCGAGGACGTCCCTGGGCGGACGGTGTGTGCAAGCGGCGGCGTACTCGGCGATGAGCTCGTTGGCCGAGACGGCGTGGGGTGCGGGGGCGCTCGCGCCCCCCGAAGGGGTATTTCCTAGATCCATGATCCTAGGTCCTAGATCCGGACGCTGAGGCGTCACCGCTCCCTCAGTGAGCCCTCCTCGCTGCCTCACGGAGGGCTCACTGAAATCGCCCTGACCTGCTGTTTCGTCATCGGTGACCGGATTCACCGCAGGCTCGCGTATTCGCCTGGAGCCCTCACGGAGGGCTCCGTGAGGCTGCGGTGCGGGCTCCGTGACGCCCACTCCCGCAGCCGACGCATCGACGCCAGGCTCGGTGCGAGCCTGCGTGTCGTGGTGCGGGCAGGCTGGAAGACGGCTCGCGCTGGGGCGATTGATCTTCTGATGCTGCCGCCAGGTGACGATGTGCAGGTAGCGCTTGTCGCCCGGACCCTTATAGCGGCATATCAGCCCAGCGTCGGCGAGCTGGGCGAGGTCCTGCTCGACAGCGCCAGGCGTGTGTTCCGGGCGCAGAACCCACAGCTGCCCGGCGATGATCGCGGCGTGGTCGCGGTGGCGCCCCTGGTCGTCAGCCTGGGTGAGCAGGCCGAAGAAGGTGCGCTCGGCGGTCAGGGAGACGGCGGCCAGGGACTCGGAGACGAAGGCTTCCGGCTTGATGGTGCGGATTCGTGCCAAGAGGGGCGGTCCTCACTCGGTGACCGGTGGGCTGGGTGCCCACGGTTCACCGTTGGTCGGGGGCGGGTCGGGCGTGAAGGGCGGGGATGTTGGGCCGTTGACGCGGGAGTGTTGATGGCCGCTTGCGCTTTCCGAGGTGTCGTCAACATAGCCACACCCACAGCGCGCAAGTCCAGCCCTATCCGGCGCAATCTCTCACGGCAGAAATGCCGCTGGAAATCGAGTCGGCGAGGGCGGTGCGAAAACGGTAGGGCACGATCGGCGGTTGACCAAATAGTTGCCCCGCGTCCCGAGCCAGAAGGATCACATCGGCAAGCCGTTGACGTCCCGCGAGCGACGAAGCTACAACACAACACCCCACGTCAGAGAGGCTCTCACTCTGGTGTCGGGGCACGTTCGGGGATCCGGCCCTGCGCAGCACCCCGATCGCCTCGCTCACCAATTGAGCGCGGCGCAACATAGCCGACGATCGCCGGTTAACCAAACCGGCGAATGCACGCTACAACTGGAGCCATGGCAGCACGATCTCTGGAAATAGGGCCCGCAGGAATGCTGGCGGCTCGCACCATCGAAATCCTTCGCACGGAACGCGGCCTTGGGCAGCGCCAACTCGCCGCGCGGTGTACCGCTTTGGGCCGTCCTATGTCCAACACAATGCTGTCCCGCATCGAACTCGCCAAGCGGCGATGCGATATCGACGACCTCGTCGCCATCGCCGCAGCCCTGCAGGTGTCACCCGCCGCCCTCCTCCAGGGGCCGGGTGCCGCCTGAGCCGCCCACGCAGCCCTCCCCAACCGCCCGACCAGGAGCCGCCCCCTTGCACCGATCCACGCCCGCGCCCGTCCCCCACAGGCCGTCCGACGCCCCTCCGCCCCGCCTCTACCGCCCTGAGGAGATCGCCGACACCCTCGGCTGCTCGGCCTGGTGGGTCAAGGACCGCGCGCGACGGCGCCTGATACCGCACACCCGGGTCGGCCGTGCCTACCGCTTCACCGCCGAGCACCTCGCCGAGATCATCCGCCTCTACGAGCAGCGGCCGGCCCAGCCCGCGCAGACACCCGCACGGGCGACCGAGCCGCTCTCCGAGCCCGGTACGCAGACCGGCTCCGCGCAACCTCGCCACCCTGCCGTTGCTCCGACGACCCGCCTACGGGCCCGCCCGCCGCGTCGACAGCAGCAGTACGGCACTGTCGCGTGACCCGATCGCATCTGCCGTAGCCGAGGACAAGGAAGAGGGGGACAGCGGGACTTGGGTTTCGCGGAGAAGCGTGGAAACTACTGGCGTGGCCGGTACAAGGTCACACCCGGCAAGCACAACACGGTCGTCGACAACAACGGCAAGGCGATCCGGTTCGCCACCAAGGGCGAGGCCCAACGGGCAGCGGCCGAGGCCGAGAACAAGTACCGTCGCGGCGACTGGCGCGACCCGGCCCTCGGCCAGGAGACCTTCGGCGAGTACGCGAACCGCTGGTACGAGGCCCAGGACCTGGCCGCCTCCACCATGCAGAACTACAAGCGCCACATCGAGGAGCACCTCCTCCCCGAGTTCGAGGACAAGGCGCTCGCCGGCATCCTGCGCACGGACGTCGACCTGTGGGAGAAGAAGGAGAAGGCCCTCTACGCCGCCTCCAGCGTCAAGACCTGGCGCTCAACGCTCCACCTGATCTTCGAGGACGCGATCGACGAGGGCCTGATCACGTCCAACCCAGCCGCTCGACGGCGCGGACGGGGCAAGCGCGCCGGCCGCTCCCGAGACCGTGGTCCGGAGAAGGTGGTCACCGACGCGCTCGGCATCCTGCTGACCGCCGAGCGCGCCGCCCTGCTCTCCGGCCGCGACGACGAGTTCGTCGCCGTGGTCCTCAAGGGGTACACCGGCATGCGCTGGGGCGAGATCGTCGGCCTGGAGACCGCGTTCGCCCGCCCTGGAGCCGTCCGGGTCGAGTGGCAGCTGTACGAGCTCGACACGGGGGAGCTGGTGCGCTGCCCGCCGAAGGACGACAGCTACCGCACCATCGACTCGATGGACTGGCTGTCGGCGCTGGTCGCCAACCACATCGCCCGCACGAAGCCCAAGCCGTGCCCCTGCCACGGCAAGACCTACGTCTTCCGAGGACAGGGCGCGGCCCGCACAGGCGGCCACCAAGGCGCGAAGCTCGTCGACGTCGCCCGCCGTGCCGGCGTCTCGACCGGCACGGTGTCCAACGTGCTCAACCACCCCGAACGCGTCACCGAGGCCACGCGAGAGAAGGTCGAGCAGGCCATTGCGGACCTCCGGTTCGTCCGGGGCGGCGTCGTACCGGAGCATGCCGCCCACTGGCGCAGGAACGGTTTCGCAACCTGGCTGTTCACGCCGGCGGTCTCCGGCTGGTACCCGAAGAAGGCACCACAGGAGCCACGGCCGGTGCCCCTACTCGGCGAGCCGTGGCCCGGCGTCCCGGCCCGAGGGCGAGGTGCCAGCGAACGAGCCGACGCCTGCTGGCTCCCGATAGCCAAGGGACTCACGCCCCACGGCCTCCGCCACACCCACCGGACGATGATGGAGGACCTGGGAACCGAGAAGGTGCTCATGGACGAACGCATGGGCCACATCGACGGCTCGGTCTCGGCGCGCTACGCCCACGTCACCCCAGGTATGCGCAAGCGCCTCATGCTGGGGCTGACCGAGCAGTGGGAGGCAGCGCTCGACGCACGTTTGGCCATGAGTGCCACGTCACCAGTGCGTGTGCTGAGTGATCTCCTGCGGGCACGCGAGGTGTCACGGGTGCCCGTCAAGTTGTAGCAATAAAAGTGCTGTGCCCTCCGGTGACCACTCCCGGAGGGCACAGCCATGTCCGTGATGCCTCCGCGAGGCCGCGTCAACTCCGTGCGGCCGTCTCACTCCAGCAGTTACGACGATTGCCCAGTAGCGGGGCCAACGGACCTGGCTCAATAGGTACATGGAGACTGGGGAGCACTGGGCATACCGCGCGAGGCCGAAGGAGTTGGGCAGCTCTGTCAGGCAGGTGGAGATCGTCCGGGTGGGCGGCCGTGGCAGGTCTGGCTTGGTCCATGTCCGGTTCCTGGAAGGGGATGACGCCGGCCTGCAGGAATGGGTCAGCCCCGGCTGCCTCGTAGCACCGTGGCGAGACGTCGAGGCGTTCCGCGCGGATGACGAGGCAGAGCTCAGACTGGCCGAGGCGTCACGCCACGTACGGGGCGGTACGGGTTTCGAGGCCGCGCGCCTGATCCTCGGGTTCGTTCGGCCGAAGAACAGGCTGCGCCTCCGCCGAGGGGTGGCAGACGCGGGAGTTCTGGAACTGAGCCGACTCGACGAGACGGCGCCGCTCATCGGCATGGACGCCACCGGGCTCCGCAGTGACCCGATGGTGCACGAGAACCGTGCCGGCATGTGTCTGGCCGGCTGGCCGGTCACCGAGCGCGTCGCCCGTCAGGTAGCGGGCCGCCTCGCCGACGAGATTCTCTCGGAGGTGGACCGCAAGCAGCAGGACATCGAGCAGGAGCGCGCACAGCCCTCCTGGTACTCGTACCGTCGCCGGGACGACCGCAAGTTGGATGCGGAGGCGGCCGTCCTGCGGACCGTCCGGGCGTGGTGCGGCGAGGACAAGGCTGAGCGCTACGACGAGCTGGTCGCACTGCGCGAAGAGGTCATCAGGCTCGGCGAGCTGGTGGAGAAGGCGGTGAAGGCCCTACGTGACCGTGGGCACGGCGTCATCGCCTCCACCATTGAGCGCGACCTTGGCGTCCATATCGCCAGCCTTGATCCTGACGTGCGTCGATAGAGCCGCGCCACGGCTCCGGGGTCGGCTTCGGCGGCTCGGGCCGTGCCGCAGGCTGCTCCCTCTCCGGCCGGTGCGGGTTCCAGCCGCCGAGAAAGGGCTGTAGCTGATCTCCCGTCGGCTCCGCGTGGAAGTCGAGAGCGGCCAGGCTCCTGCCGGTCATGGTGGGGTCCAGCCGGTCGGCCTCCGCCTTCCCCCAAGCCGACCACTCTCGCAGCCTCTCGGCTTCGACGGCGTCGTCCGATGTGGCGGCGGCTTCGTCCAGAGCGACGCAGAACACCCGGATCTCTCCAGCCACCTTCCACTGCTCCAGGGCTGTGCCGAAGTGCTCCGCCCGTAGGGCGTGAACCGCCTTGATCGAGGCGGCACTGACGGCGGACTCCCACTCCCGCCTCTCGCGCTCCTCCCGCTCCGCCTCCAGACGCCGACGCTCCGCCTCCTGCCGCTCCCGCTCCTCTCGCAGGCGCCGCTGCTCCGCCTCCCGTTCCAGCCGAGCCCGCTCCTGCTCCTCCGCGCGCGCCTTCAGCGCCCGGAACACCGAACCGACCTGCTCCTCCAACGGCTTCTTGGCGGTGTCGGCCCATTCCTTCTTCCAGCCGTAGCTGTGGCCGTAGCCGTAGCCCGAGTGCTGGCTGATCAGCAGTTCCAGCTCGCCGGATGGCTCGAACCTGTGCGCCGGCGTCACCCGCTGCCAGTCGTACGTACGTCGGCCCGGCTGCTTGGGCACGTACCGGACCTGCTTCTGCCGTTCGCGGAAGCCGACCTCGTACGTCCTGCCGTGAACGGTGAGCAGGGGCCTGGGCTGCTTGCGCTTCTTGGACACCGTGATCTCGCCGTGGCGGGCGAGTGCCTGCTCGGCGAGGAGCCGGAGAAGCGAGAGGACTCGAGGCAGGACCTCCTCCGAGATCTCGAAGGCGCTGTGGTCCGCAGTGACAGCGGCGATCACGTCCTCGACATCGCTGATCACCCGGCTGCGCGCCAGCCGGATCCGGTTCCACTCGGTGTCGTCCTCACCGGACACCCTGAGTAGACCGAGGAAGAAGTCCCCCTTCGCCCGGCCGCTGTACTTCAGGTGGTACCCCTCGGGCGCACACTGCCGGGCTGCGTCGAAGGCCCTGCGGTAGCGGGCTCGCTCCTGGTCGCTGGGATTCGGGATCCGGAGGAACCGCCCAGCCTGCCGTACTTCCGTGATCAAGGCGGCTCCGATTTCCGCCGGCGACGCCTGTGGGGGCTTGGCGGTGCGTTGCGGCGCCTGCTGCGTCGTGGACGGAGCTGTGTCTTGCTTCTGCGGAGGAGGGGCAGGCCGTGTCCGTTGCTCGGAACCCGTCGACCGCTGTTTGCGCGGCGCCGGTTTCGGCCGGTCCGGGTGATGGCCATGTTCCAGGTAGAAGCGCCCCGCGTCAGTGATCTCCGCCTGCCACTTCCCATCCTGCTTGGGCATGGTGATCAGACGCCGCTCCTTGAGCGCGCGGGCGGTGAGGGCGAACTCCGGGCTGTCCGACGTGACGGGGTCGGCTCCGTCCCCGATGCGGGTGAGGAGTGCGAGCTGCCGGTCGTTTAACGGAGACCATCGGTGCATGGCGATCGTCGTACCGCCTGTGATCGGCCTCGCACAACCGTAGGGATGACCCTTTCCCAGCGTGAGCGGCAAAGGGCGGGCTGGACGGCGGACGGCCGCTCGCTGGGAGCCGCCGGGAGCCGGTTTCTGGAAGTTGGCTCCCAAACGGCTCCCAAAACGGGGCCACAAAGCAAATCAGGCCCGGTGCTGATCTCTCAGCACCGGGCCTGACCTGGTGTTTCTCTGTCGGGGTGGCGGGATTTGAACCCACGACCTCTTCGTCCCGAACGAAGCGCGCTGCCAAGCTGCGCTACACCCCGATCGTCGCTGCTCTCGCGGCGACGACGTTTACTTTAGCCCACTGGGGGCCCGAGACGAAATCCGGTTTTCGGGTGGTGGCGGACCGGGTTCGGGCGGGTGTGGTCCAGGGCCACGAGGAGGACGGCCAGGGCGTAGCAGGCGAGGCCCAGGAGGAGGGCGTTGGCGAGGACGTTCCGGTAGCCGTGCCGGGCGACGTCGAGGAAGGGGTAGAGGTAGCGGGTGGGGGAGCCGGGGAGGAGTTCGCCCCGGGCCAGGGTGAAGGCCAGGTAGGCCAGGGGGTACAGCAGCCAGGTGGCGGTCTGGCGGAGGCGGGTGCGGGCCGGCGGGGTGAGGAGGAGCCAGTCCAGCAGCGCGGCGAGGGGAAGCACCGTGTGCAGGGTGTGGGCGGCGAGCGGCTCCAGCCAGGTCGCCGCCCCGGTGGTTCCGTCCGCCATCGAGAAGCGTGGGGTCCCGTCCGTCAGGAGGACGTGGTGGACCAGGTACGCCGTGATCACGTACAGCAGGGCCGCTCCCGTGATCGCGCCCGGCAGGGGGTGACGGGCGCTCCAGGCGCGGCGGGCCGAGGCGAGCGTGACCACGGCCAGCAGGGCCGCGCTCTGGACCGCGAAGTAGCTCAGGACCCGGGCCGGGCTGCCGAGGAGGGTTTCGACCAGCACCGCCCCCGCCGCCAGCAGCGCCAGGACCAGGCGGTACGTCGCTGCCAGCGGGCGGCGTACCAGGGGTACGACGGCTCTGGCGGGGGCGAAGAGGGCGGCCGACGCCGGATGCGTCCGCGGCAGGGCGGGGATGTCCGGGAGGTCCCTGGGTATCGGGGCGGTCATGCACCCCAGCGTGGGCGGATGTCCGGTCCGGGGCGATGTGGGTGGGCCGAACGGGTGGTGTCGGTTCCGGCTGCGGCGGGTGGTGCCGGCCCGGCTGAGTGGGGGTGTCAGCCCTGGCTGAGGCGGGTGGTGTCGGTTCCGGCCGGGACGAGGGGGTCCGGTCCCGGCCGGGGTGGGTGGTTCCCGTCCCGGCCGGGGCGGGTGGTCTCAGTCCCGGCCGACCAGGGTCAGCAGTGTCGCCTCCGGAGGGCAGGCGAAGCGGACCGGGGTGTAGCGGCTGGTGCCGCAGCCCGCGGAGACGTGGAGGTAGGACGTGCGGCCCTCGGACGTGTGCGTGGACAGGCCCTTCACGCGGTCCGTGTCCAGGTCGCAGTTGGTGACCAGGGCGCCGTAGAAGGGGATGCAGAGCTGGCCGCCGTGGGTGTGGCCGGCCAGGACCAGTGGGTAGCCGTCGGCCGTGAAGGCGTCCAGGGCCCGCAGGTACGGGGCGTGGACGACGCCCATCGAGAAGTCCGCCCCGTCCGAGGGGCCGCCCGAGACCTCCGCGTACCGGTCGCGCTTGATGTGCGGGTCGTCCAGGCCGGTCAGCTCGATCGACGTGCCCTCGATCTTCAGGGTGCCCCTGGTGTTCGTCAGGTTCAGCCAGCCGGCCGCGTCGAAGCCGTCCCGCAGGTCCTCCCACGGGTTGTGGATCACACCGGGCGGCCGGGCGTTGCCGTTCAGACCGTGGCGGCCCTGGACCTTCTCGACCAGGTAGCGGGCGGGGTTGCGCGGGGTGGGGCCGTAGTAGTCGTTGGAGCCGAAGACGTACGCGCCCGGGAACTCCATCAGGGGGCCGAGTGCGTCGAGGACCTCCGGCACGCCCTCGGGGTCGGACAGGTTGTCGCCCGTGTTGAGCACGAAGTCGGGGCGCAGGCCCGCCAGGGAGCGCAGCCAGCGCTGCTTCTTGCGCTGGCCGCCGACCATGTGGATGTCGGAGACCTGGAGCACGCGCAGGGGGCGCATCCCGGACGGGAGGACGGGGACGGTCACCCGTCGGAGGCGGAAGGAGCGGGCCTCGAAGCCCGCCGCGTACAGCAGGCCGGCGGCGCCGGCCGCCGTGATTCCCAGGGGGATTCCGTATCGCGCGCGCATGGGCCCATCGTGTCAGATCCGACGGGGTCCCTCCGAACGGCCCCGGGGAGCCCCCGGGGGAACAGGGGCCTTTAAATCAGGAGGCGTTCGTCGTCGCGCACCTGCGACAATCGAGCCATGACCACGCTCAAGTCGAAGCTGCAGGATGACCTCAACGCCGCGATCAAGGGGCGCGACGAGCTCCGCTCCTCGACGCTCCGGCTGACGCTCGCCGCGATCACCAAGGAGGAGGTCGCGGGCAAGGAGAAGCGCGAGCTCTCCGACGACGAGGTGCAGAAGGTGATCACCCGTGAGGCGAAGAAGCGCCGCGAGGCGGCGGAGGCCTTCGCGCAGGGTGGCCGCTCCGAGCAGGCCGAGCGGGAGAGGGCGGAGGGCGAGGTGCTGGCGCAGTACCTGCCCAAGCAGCTGTCCGACGAGGAGCTGAGCGCGATCGTCGCCCAGGCCGTCGAGGAGGCGAAGGCGGCGGGCGCGGAGGGGCCGCGGGCCATGGGCGCCGTGATGAAGATCGTGAACCCGAAGGTGGCCGGGCAGGCGGAGGGCGGCCGGGTCGCCGCCGCGGTGAAGAAGCTGCTGGCCGGCTGACCGACGGGACCCGCGCCGGGTGCGACGCGCGGTGCGCGGCCGGCCGAGTCCGCTTCCGTCGCATCGCGAGTAGGTCGTACGACGTCGGAAGGCCCCTTCCCCGACAGTGGGGAAGGGGCCTTCCGACGTGTCCGGCCGGGACCGTCAGTCGCGTCCCCCGGGGCCGTCGCCCACTCCCCGGATGAAGCCCTCCGGGATGGAGAACGTCGGGTCGGGCTCGGTACCGCCTGTGCCGCCCGTACCGCCTGTGCCTCCTGTACCGCCCGTGCCTCCTGTGGCGCCGCCGCCCCCGTTGGCGTTGCCGCCGCTGATCAGGCCGCCGATGAGACCGCCGTCGCCGTTGTTTCCGTCGTCGCCGCGGTCGCCGTCACCGTCGCCGTTGTCACCGTCACCATCACCGTTGCCGTCTCCGTCGCCGCGGTCCTGGGCGTCCGGGATGTGGACGAGGTTGAAGGACGGGGACTCCTTGCCCGACAGGGCGCCGGTCATGGCGTCCTTCCAGATGGGGCCCGGGACCGCGCCACCGAAGACGAGCGGGTGATACTGGCCGCCGATCGTGATGTTCTTCATCTCGACCTCCTGGCTCGCGCTGCCCACCCACACGGCGCCCGACATATTCGGCGTGTAGCCGACGAACCAGGCGTTCTTGCGCTCGTCCGTCGTACCCGTCTTACCGGCGTTGTCGCGGTCGCTGAGGCCGGCCTCCTGACCCGTACCGGAGTCGACCACGCCCTGCAGCAGGGTGTTCACCGTGTCCGCGGTCTTCTCGCTCATCGCGCGCGAGCACGTCGACTTCGGGACCTCGAGCGACTTCTGCTCGTTGGCGATCTTCTGGGTGATCGACTCGATGGCGATCGGCGTGCAGTACATGCCCCGGGAGGCGAAGGCGGCGTACGCGCTCGCCATCGTGAGGGGCGACAGACCGGTGGAACCGAGGGTCATCGAGGAGGGGACCTCGGGGATCTTCTTCCCGTTGCCCTGGACCACGCCGAGCTTGTCGGTCATGGTCACCACCGGGCACATCCCGATGTCCTCGATCATCTGCACGAAGTAGGTGTTGACCGACTTGGCCATCGCCTCCTTGAGCGCGTACGGGCCCACCTCGGACTCGTTCTCGTTCTCCAGCTTGTAGTCGGCGTCGTTCACCCAGGGCTTCTTGCAGCCGCGCACGGTCGACGGGTACGGCATCTCGAACGGGGCGGAGTAGGACTGCGTGGCCGACCTGCCCTCCTCCAGCGCGGCCGCCGCCACGAACGGCTTGAAGGTGGAGCCCGTCGGGAAGCCGAAGTTGGAGCCGCCCATGGCGTGGTCGACCGAGAAGTTGATCTCCGTCTCGTTCTTGCCGTAGCCGTACGGCTTCGACTGGCCCATCGCGACGATCTTGCCGGTGCCGGGCTCGACCAGCGTGGACGCCGCGGCGACCGAGTCCGACTGGTAGACGTGGTCCTTCAGCGACTGCTGCACCGACGCCTGCGCCTGCGGGTCGAGCGTCGTGCGGATGGTCAGGCCGCCCTGGTTCCAGATCTTCGCCCGGTCGGCCTTGGTCTTCCCGAAGACCGGGTCGCTCAGGAACACCTCGCGCACGTAGTCACAGAAGAAGGACGCGTCGTCGACCGCCGTGATGCAGCCGTTCTTCGGCTTGCTGACCTTCAGGCCCAGCGGGCTCCTCGCCGCCTCGTCGGCCTGCTCGCGGGAGACGGCACCGACCTGGGCCATCCGCGCGAGCACGGTGTTGCGCCGCTTCTTCGCCTCCGCCTCGTCGTTGACCGGGTCGTAGCGGCTCGGTGACTGGACGAGGCCGGCGAGGAGGGCGGACTCCTGGAGGTTCAGGTCCTTGGCGGACTTGGAGAAGTAGCGCCGGGCCGCGGCCTCGACGCCGTAGGCCTGCTGGCCGAAGAAGGTGATGTTCAGGTAGTTCTCGAGGATCTTCTTCTTGCCCAGCTCCTCCTCGACCTGGATCGCGTACTTCAGCTCGGCGATCTTGCGGCCGATGGTCTGCTGGGTGGCCTGCGCGACCTTCGTCGGGTCGTCGCCCGCCTCCTCGACGAAGACGTTCTTCACGTACTGCTGCGTGAGGGTGGAGGCGCCCTCGGAGACCTCGCCGCTGCGCGCGTTCTTGTTGAGCGCGCGCAGGACGCCCTTGAGGTCGATCGCGCCGTGCTCGTAGAAGCGCGAGTCCTCGATCGCGACGATCGCCTTCTGCAGGTACGGCGAGATGTCCTTGAGGTCGACCACCGTGCGGTCACGCGAGTAGACGGTGGCGATCTGGCCGCCGTCGGCGTCGAGGATGGTGGTGCGCTGGCTCAGCGGCGGCGTCTTGAGGTTGGCCGGGAGCTCGTCGAAGCTCTCCACCGATCCCTTGGCCGCCAGGCCGAGCGCACCCACCGCGGGCAGCGCGATGCCGGCCATGACGGCCCCCGCGAGGACACTGACACCGAGGAACTTGGCGGCCTGCTGTGCGGGAGACAGACCACCGCCCGAGCGCTTCTTTGGCATGGGAGCAGCCTACGTTCTCATTTGCCGGACAAGCGTATATGCCTTGGCCTAAGCTGCTCTCAACTGTCACAGCAGTGAGGCCACGTATCAATACGTCCGGCGACCCCGAATCGTTCCGGATCTTCTCGAAATTTTTTCGTACGCGTGTGCGCCGAGAGATGTTGAGCGCGTGTCCGGATCCGCCTCGTGTGTCATGCGGTGTCCGATGTGGCGCAACTGAACTGACCTGAAATGCCGGGTTCGTCGCGCATGTCGCCCCCTCACTCCCCCGGGTGATCTGCCGCTTACCCATAGTCCGTTCGGACCATTCAAGATTGGGCCCGCTGGGGGTGTTGCGCCGTGCCCACCTTCCGTAACGTCCTCAACTGGCGGCGGTGAATATGCCGCTGCCGCCGTGGGGGAGCCTCGATTCGGGAGAGGACGGCGCCGGTATGGGCTGGGTTACCGACTGGAGTGCGCAGGCCGCCTGCCGCACTACCGATCCGGATGAACTGTTCGTTCAGGGAGCAGCGCAGAACAGGGCCAAGGCGGTGTGCACCGGATGTCCGGTACGCACCGAATGCCTGGCCGATGCGCTCGACAACCGCGTCGAGTTCGGCGTATGGGGAGGCATGACGGAGCGTGAGCGCCGCGCACTGCTGCGCCGGCGGCCGACCGTGACCTCCTGGCGCAGGCTGCTGGAGACCGCGCGCTCGGAGTACGAGCGGGGGCCGGGCGTCGTACCGCTCAACGACGACGAGGTGTACGAGGACTACGCGGCGGTGAGCTGAGGGCCCTCGGGGGGTTCTCGGCCGCGCGCCGTCCGGATCCAGGTCGTTTCGGGTCCAGGTCGTTTCGGGTCTAGGTCGTTTCGGGCAGCTCCGGCCGGTGGGCCGCGAGCCGGTCACCGATGTCCCGCAGTCCCGCGAGGTCGTGCACGTCGCCGGGCAGCGCGGCCACCTCGGTCACCGCCACCTCGGGATGGAGCGCGGTGAAGCGGTCGCGTGTGCGCTGCTCGCGCGAGAGCAGCCGCATCCGCTCGGCGTGCAGCCTCAGCAGGCCCGCGGTGAGCCGGTCGACGGACCGGTCCGTGTCGGCTTCCGCATCCGTGCCCTTCGTGCTTGCGCCTTCGGTGTCGTCCGCGGTGGCGGGGGAGCCTGTACCAGGGACGTCCGAAGCCGGTGTCCCGGAAGCGGGGGATGAACCGGAGGGGTCTGAACTGCCATACGTTTCAGGAGAGTTACGAAGTCCAGCTTTCCCGTCCTCCTGATCCACAATGCGGGAGTCCTCAAGATTTTCCGCGGCGGCCAGCGCCCGCTCGGCCGACAGCCGGTCCGCGCCGCTGCCGTGCACCCGGTTGAGGACCAGCCCGGCCAGCGGCATCTCCTCCGCGGCCAGCCGCTCCACGAAGTACGCGGCCTCGCGCAGCGCGTCCCGCTCCGGGGCCGCCACCACCAGGAACGCCGTCCCGGGCGCCTGGAGCAGCTTGTACGTGGCGTCCGCGCGCGTACGGAACCCGCCGAACATCGAGTCCATCGCGGCCACGAACGTCTGCATGTCCTTCAGCAACTGGCCGCCGAGCACCTTGCCCAGGGCGCCGGTCATCATCGACATCCCGACGTTCAGGAACTTCATCCCCGCGCGGCCGCCGACCTTCGCCGGGGCCAGCAGGACGCGGATCAGCTTGCCGTCGAGGAAGGACCCGAGCCGCTTGGGGGCGTCCAGGAAGTCCAGCGCGGAACGGGAGGGCGGGGTGTCGACCACGATGAGGTCCCACTCGTCCCGGGACCGCAACTGGCCCAGCTTCTCCATCGCCATGTACTCCTGCGTGCCCGCGAAGCCCGCCGAGAGCGACTGGTAGAAGGGGTTGCCCAGGATCGCGGTGGCCCGGTCGGGGTCCGCGTGCCCCTCGACGATCTCGTCGAAGGTGCGCTTCATGTCGAGCATCATCGCGTGCAGTTCGCCGCCCGCGGAGTCGTCGATTCCCTTCACCCGGCGCGGGGTGTTGTCGAGCGAGTCGATGCCCATGGACTGGGCGAGGCGGCGGGCCGGGTCGATGGTGAGGACCACCACCTTGCGCCCCCGCTCGGCCGCGCGCAGACCGAGCGCCGCCGCGGTGGTCGTCTTGCCGACCCCGCCCGAACCGCAGCACACCACGATCCGGGTGGCGGGGTCCTCGATCAGCGGGTCGATGTCGAGGGTGCGGGTGGGGGAGAGGCGGTGGCCGGCCGGGTCCTGGGCCTGCGCCGGTTCCGGACGACGACTCATGACATCCCCTGCTTCCGGTGCTTCCGACTCGTGACGGGGTGGGTACGGCGGTGGCCGCGGTGGTGGTGACGGTGCGTGGCGGGGCCGGTACGACGGTGGTGACGGCGGCCCGTGCGGGGCCGGGACGTCCGGGCGCGGTGCCCGGTCATGACATGCCCTGCTCGCGCAGCTCCCTGGCCAGCCGGTACAGGCCGGCCAGGTCCATGCCCTCCGCGAGCAGCGGAAGCTCGTGCAACGGCACGTCGAGGTCCGCCAGCACGGCGCGCTGCTCGGTCTCCAGCGCGTACCGCTCGGCGTACTCCTCCGCCTGCGCGAGCAACGGGTCCACCAGCCGCTCGGCGTGTCCCCCGCGCCGCGCGCCACCGAGGCCGGCGGACGACAGCGCCCGCGCGATGGAGGAACGAGGGACCGCCGTCACGAGTTCCAGCCCGTCCCCGTCCAGCACCTCCGGCCGGACCATGTTCACCACGACCCGCCCCACCGGCAGCCGCGCGGCGCGCAGTTCCGCGATGCCGTCGGCGGTCTCCTGGACCGGCATCTCCTCCAGCAGCGTCACCAGGTGCACGGCCGTCTCCGGCGATTTCAGCACCCGCATGACCGCCTGCGCCTGATTGTGTATCGGGCCGATCCTGGCGAGTCCGGCGACCTCGTCGTTGACGTTGAGGAAGCGGGTGATGCGGCCGGTCGGCGGGGCGTCCATCACGACGTGGTCGTAGACGAACCGCCCGTGCTTGTCCTTGCGGCGCACCGCCTCGCACGCCTTGCCGGTGAGCAGGACGTCCCGCACACCGGGGGCGATGGTGGTGGCGAAGTCGATCGCGCCGAGCTTCTTGAGGGCCCGGCCGGCGCCGCCGAGCTTGTAGAACATCTGGAGGTAGTCCAGAAGGGCCAGTTCGGCGTCGATGGCGAGGGCGTACACCTCGCCGCCTCCCGGAGCCACGGCGATCTTCCGTTCCTCGTAGGGCAGCGCCTCCGTTTCGAAGAGTTGCGCGATTCCCTGGCGGCCCTCGACCTCGACGAGGAGCGTCCGCTTCCCCTCCGTGGCCAGGGCCAGCGCGAGGGCCGCGGCCACCGTGGTCTTGCCGGTTCCGCCCTTGCCACTGACGACCTGGAGCCTGCTCACGTCTTCGAGCCTAAAGGCTCGCCCCGCGCCCCGGCGGCTCCGGGTGGCGGTTCCCGGACGTCGCGCCCCGCGCGAGGGGGTGGGACGGGGGCCGCGTCCCGTGCGGGCGGCGGCTAGAGTCGGCCGCATGACCAAGTGGGAATACGCGACTGTGCCGCTGCTCGTCCACGCGACGAAGCAGATTCTGGACACCTGGGGCGAGGACGGCTGGGAGCTCGTCCAGGTCGTGCCCGGGCCGAACAACCCCGAGCAGCTGGTGGCCTACCTGAAGCGCGAGAAGCAGGCGTGAGCGCCGTCGAGGCGAAACTGGCCGAGCTGGGCCTGAGCCTGCCGGAGGTCGTCCCGCCGCTGGCCGCGTACCAGCCGGCCGTGCGGTCGGGGCGGTACGTCTTCACCGCCGGCCAGCTGCCCATGGTGGAGGGCAAGCTTCCGCTGACCGGGAAGGTCGGCGCGGAGGTCACCCCGGAGGAGGCGAAGGAGCTGGCGCGCACCTGCGCGCTGAACGCCCTCGCCGCGGTCAAGTCCGTCGCCGGGGACCTGGACCGGGTGGCGCGCGTGGTGAAGGTCGTCGGCTTCGTGGCCTCCGCCGCGGACTTCACCGGCCAGCCTGCCGTCCTCAACGGCGCGAGCGAGCTGCTCGGCGAGGTCCTCGGCGACAAGGGCGTCCACGCCCGCAGCGCGGTGGGCGTCGCGGTCCTGCCCCTGGACGCTCCGGTGGAGGTCGAGCTCCAGGTGGAACTCACGGAGGCGTAGCCCGCGCCCACGGAGGCGTGGCCCCCGGCCGGCCGCCGGGAGCGGACGACGGGTGGCTCCTTCCCGCGTCCCCGGCACGGCCGTACCGGCCGCCGAGGCGCACCGCGCGGGAGGTGCCGCCGCCTCCCCTCGGTGGCCGACGCCGGACGCCCTCCGCGCGACACCCGTCCCGCGTCCGTACGCCGCTCGATGGTCCCGCCGTACCCCTGGGCACTCGAACATCCGCCCGTCACGGGATAGCCTCCGGCCATGGTGAATGCGCAGGCCGGCGGGCAGTGGTACCCGCCCGAGTGGCCGGAGCGGATCCGCGCGCTGGCGGGCGGCGGCCTCACGCCGGTCGTGCCGAGGCGCGCGGCCACCGTCATGCTGCTCAAGGACACCGGTGACGGGCCCGCCGTGCACATGCTGCGCCGGCGTACGTCCATGGCGTTCGCGGGCGGCGCGTACGCCTATCCCGGCGGCGGCGTCGACCCGCGGGACGACGACCGGCACGTCCGCTGGGCGGGCCCCACGCGCGCGTGGTGGGCGGCCCGGCTCGGCGTCGACGAGGCGGGGGCCCAGGCGATCGTCTGCGCGGCCGTGCGGGAGACGTACGAGGAGGCCGGCGTCCTGCTCGCCGGGCCCACACCCGACACCGTGGTCGGCGACACGACCGGCGACGACTGGGAGGCGGACCGTGCCGCGCTCGTCGCGCGGGAGACGTCCTTCGCGGAGTTCCTGGACCGCCGCGGACTGGTCCTGCGCTCGGACCTGCTCGGCGCGTGGACGCGCTGGATCACCCCCGAGTTCGAGCCCCGCCGCTACGACACCTGGTTCTTCGTCGCCGCGCTCCCCGAGGGCCAGCGCACCCGCAACGCCTCCACGGAGGCCGACCGCACGGTGTGGATCACACCCCGCGCGGCGGCCGAGGGGTACGACCGGGGCGAGCTGCTGATGATGCCCCCGACCATCGCGACGCTGCGCCGGCTCACGGCGTACGGAACGGCCGCGGAGGTGCTCGACGCGGCGCCCGCGCGGGACCTCACGCCGGTGCTGGCCACCGCGCGCCTGGTGGAGGGCGAGATCGTGCTCTCCTGGCCGGGGCACGACGAGTTCACGAAGCACATCCCGACCGGGGGAGCCACCGCATGACGGACGCGAGTACCCTTCCGGGCCGGCCGCGGGGCGGTGCCCTCTCCGGCCCCGCCACCGCGCGGGCCGTCAACGTGCTGGCCCCCAACCCCTCCGCGATGACCCTGGACGGCACCAACACCTGGATCCTGTCGGAACCGGACTCCGACCTCGCCGTCGTGGTCGACCCCGGCCCGCTGGACGACGGACACCTGCGGCACGTCGTCGGCACCGCCGAGCAGGCCGGAAAGCGCGTCGCCCTCACCCTGCTGACGCACGGTCACCCCGACCACGCCGAGGGCGCCGCCCGCTTCGCCGGGCTGACCGGCACGAAGGTGCGGGCACTGGACCCGGCGCTGCGGCTCGGCGACGAGGGACTGGCCGCCGGGGACGTCATCACCGTCGGGGGCCTGGAGCTGAGGGTCGTACCGGCCCCCGGCCACACGGCCGACTCCCTGTGCTTCCACCTCCCGGCCGACCGGGCCGTCCTCACGGGTGACACCGTCCTGGGGCGCGGTACGACCGTCGTGGCCCACCCCGACGGCCGCCTCGGCGACTACCTGGACACGCTGCGCCGGCTCAGGTCGCTCACGGTCGACGACGGCGTCCACACGGTGCTGCCCGGCCACGGGCCCGTCCTGGAGGACGCACAGGGCGCCGTCGAGTTCTACCTCGCCCACCGCGCCCACCGCCTCGCCCAGGTCGAGACGGCCGTCGAGGACGGCCACCGCACCCCGTCCGAGGTCGTCGCCCACGTCTACGCCGACGTCGACCGCTCCCTGTGGCCGGCCGCGGAACTCTCGGTCCGCGCCCAACTGGAGTACCTGAGGGAACACGGCATCATCTAGCCCGCGGACACGGCGAGGCCCCGCTTCCCACGGGAAGCGGGGCCTGGATGCCGGATCCAGGAGTCAGCGGGAGCGCTTCGCGAGGCGTTCGACGTCCAGGAGGATCACCGCGCGGGCCTCCAGGCGGAGCCAGCCGCGCTGGGCGAAGTCCGCCAGGGCCTTGTTGACCGTCTCGCGGGACGCGCCGACCAGCTGGGCCAGCTCCTCCTGCGTGAGGTCGTGCACGACGTGGATGCCCTCCTCGGACTGCACGCCGAAGCGGCGGGAGAGGTCCAGCAGGGCGCGCGCGACACGGCCCGGGACGTCCGAGAAGACCAGGTCCGACATGGCGTCGTTGGTCTTGCGCAGCCGGCGCGCGACGGCCCGCAGCAGTGCCGTGGCCACCTCGGGGCGGGCGCTCAGCCAGGGCGTCAGGTCGCCGTGGCCCAGGGCGAGCAGCTTGACCTCGGTGAGCGCCGTGGCGGTCGCGGTGCGCGGACCGGGGTCGAACAGCGACAGCTCACCGATCAGCTCGCTCGGACCGACCACGGCGAGCATGTTCTCGCGGCCGTCGGGGGACGTGCGGTGCAGCTTGACCTTGCCCTCGGTGACCACGTACAGGCGGTCGCCGGGGTCGCCCTCGTGGAACAGGGAGTCGCCCCGTGCGAGGGTCACCTCACTCATGGAGGCGCGAAGCTCGGCGGCCTGCTCGTCGTCGAGCGCCGCGAAGAGCGGATTCCGCCGCAGAACGTCGTCCACGAGTTCTCTCCTTGTCGACCTGCTCAGGGGAGCTTGTTCCCCCACGTACCAGGGGACCGTGGTTCCCATTTTGCCGGACGGTCCAAACAGTGTGATCTGTCACAAGGATGCCGTACGGGCCGGTCGGGGTAAGCGGCAGGGGTCCGATTGGACGCCGATCTTCGGGGTCCGGGGCGGATGTCGGTGCCGGGCCGTAGGCTGGCCGGGTGTCCAATTCGCCGGTGAGAGCACAGGCCTAGGGAGCTGCGGGAGTGGGTGTACGTCGTGATTCCGCTGTGGGCGAACAGGGCTCCGATGGCGGTAGGGAGACGGCGGAAGCGACAAAGAGGGCGCCGTTGAAGAAGGAACCGACGACCCGCGCGAGCGGGACGGCCGAGGCGACCGGGGAGACGGACGCGCCGGTGAGGAAGACGGCGGCGAAGAAGGCGGCCGCGGCGAAGAAGGCGGCCGGGGCGAAGAGGACTGCCGCGGCCAAGAAGGCGCCCGTCGCCAAGAAGCCGCTCGTCGCCCCCGGGAAGGCGGCCGCCGCCGTGAAGGCCGCCCCGGCGAAGACCGTCGCCAAGCCGGCCGGGGAGGAGTCGCGCACCGCGCTGGTCCGCCGCGCGCGCCGGATCAACCGCGAGCTCGCCGAGGTGTTCCCGTACGCCCACCCGGAGCTGGACTTCGAGAACCCCTTCCAACTCGTCGTCGCCACCGTGCTGTCGGCCCAGACCACCGACCTGCGCGTCAACCAGACGACCCCCGCCCTCTTCGCGAAGTACCCCACCCCCGAGGACCTGGCCGCCGCCAACCCCGAGGAGGTGGAGGAGATCCTGCGCCCCACCGGCTTCTTCCGGGCCAAGACCAAGTCGGTCATAGGCCTGTCGAAGGTGCTCGCGGAGGACTTCGGAGGCGAGGTGCCCGGCCGGCTGGAGGACCTGGTCAGACTGCCCGGCGTCGGCCGCAAGACCGCCTTCGTGGTGCTCGGCAACGCGTTCGGCCGCCCGGGGATCACCGTGGACACCCACTTCCAGCGCCTGGTGCGCCGCTGGCGCTGGACCGAGGAGACCGACCCCGACAAGATCGAGGCGGCCGTCGGCGCGCTCTTCCCCAAGAGCGACTGGACCGACCTGTCCCACCACGTCATCTGGCACGGCCGCCGCATCTGCCACGCCCGCAAGCCCGCCTGCGGCGCCTGCCCCATCGCACCGCTCTGCCCGGCGTACGGCGAGGGCGAGACGGACCCGGAGAAGGCGAAGAAGCTGCTGAAGTACGAGAAGGGCGGCCTCCCGGGCCAGCGGCTGAAGCCCCCGCAGGCCTACCTGGACGCCGGCGGGAGGCCCGCGCCGCCGCTGGGGGCCGGATGACGGGGCCGTGCACGCGACGGCCGGCGGAACGATCTCGGGGCCGCCGGGCGTTGGACCCGTGGGACGCGGCCGGACGACGGGGGTGGCGATGACGCGGACGAGTGGTGCCCAGGGCGGCTCGGTGACGCTCAGCCGGGAAGGGCTGCCCTCCTGGCTGGACCCGGTGGCCCACGCGGCGGAGACGGTCAGACCGACCCAGCTGAGCCGCTTCCTGCCCCCCGAGAACGGCACGGGGCGCCAGTCCGCCGTCCTCATCCTCTTCGGCGACGGTGAGCGCGGCCCGGAGCTGCTGCTCATGGAGCGCGCCAGTTCACTGCGCTCGCACGCCGGACAGCCGTCCTTCCCCGGCGGCGCCCTCGACCCCGAGGACGGCGACCCGCAGGGCGACGGCCCGCTGCGGGCCGCCCTGCGCGAGGCCGAGGAGGAGACCGGGCTCGACCCGTCCGGCGTCCAGCTCTTCGGCGTACTGCCGAAGCTCTACATCCCGGTCAGCGGCTTCGTCGTCACACCCGTGCTCGGCTGGTGGCGCGTCCCCAGCCCGGTGGGGGTCGTCGACCCGAACGAGACCGCGCGGGTGTTCACCGTCCCGGTGGCGGATCTCATCCACCCGGACAACCGTGCGACCACGGTCCACCCCAGCGGCTACCAGGGTCCGGCGTTCCTGGTCGAATCGGCCCTCGTATGGGGCTTCACCGCCGGGGTCATCGACCGGTTGCTGCACTTCGCGGGGTGGGAGCGGCCCTGGGACCGGGACAGGCGGGTCCCGCTGGACCGGTGGTCATGACAGGGTGGGCGCCGTGCTGGGTCGGACGAGGCGAGGCGTGAAGCGGTGAACGTGCTGGACATCCTGTTGCTCCTCGCCGCCGTGTGGTTCGCGGTCGTCGGCTACCGCCAGGGCTTCGTCGTCGGCATCCTGTCGGTGATCGGCTTCCTGGGCGGCGGTCTCGCCGCCGTCTACACGCTGCCCGTCGTCTGGGACGCCCTGACGGACGACTCCGAGGTCGGCACGACGGCCGCCGTCGTCGCGGTCGTCGTCGTCATAGTCTGCGCCTCCGTCGGCCAGGCCCTGACCACCCACCTCGGCAACAAACTGCGCCGCTACATCACCTGGTCCCCGGCCCGGGCGCTGGACGCGACGGGCGGCGCCCTGGTCAACGTCGTCGCGATGCTCCTGGTCGCCTGGCTGATCGGCTCGGCCCTCGCCGGTACGACGCTGCCGACGCTCGGCAAGGAGGTCCGCGGCTCCAAGGTGCTGCTCGGGGTCTCCCGGGCGCTGCCCGGCGAGGCCGACACCTGGTTCGCCGACTTCTCCTCCGTCCTCGCGCAGAACGGCTTCCCGCAGGTCTTCAGCCCTTTCGCCAGCGAGCCGATCACCGACGTGCAGCCCCCGGACCCGGCCCTGGCGAGCAGTCCCGTCGCCCTGCGCGCGCAGCGCTCCATCGTCAAGGTGATGGGCACCGCCGTGAGCTGCGGCAAGGTCCTGGAGGGCACCGGCTTCGTCTTCGCCGAGCGCCGCGTCATGACCAACGCGCATGTCGTGGGCGGCGTCGACGAGCCGACCGTGCAGATAGGCGGCGAGGGCAGGAAGTACGACGCGACGGTCGTCCTCTACGACTGGAAGCGCGACATCGCCGTCCTCGACGTCCCCGATCTCAAGGCGCCCGCGCTGCGGTTCACCAGTGAGGACGCGAGCAGCGGCGACGGGGCGATCGTCGCCGGCTTCCCGGAGAACGGGGCGTACGACGTCCGCGCCGCGCGCCTGCGCGGCCGCATCACGGCCAACGGCGCCGACATCTACCACCGCGGTACGGTCCGCCGTGACGTGTACTCCCTGTATGCGACGGTCCGTCAGGGCAACTCCGGAGGCCCGCTGCTCACCCCCGAGGGGGAGGTCTACGGCGTGGTCTTCGCGAAGTCGCTCGACGACGCCGAGACGGGTTACGCGCTCACCGTGGACGAGATCCGGAAGGACATCGCCGCGGGCCGCACCGCGAACCAGCAGGTGGACAGCGACAGCTGCGCGCTGTGAGGTGAGAGCGGGGGTCAGCCGCGAGGGTGGCGCAGGCGGACGGAGACCCAACGCGCCCTGCGGCGGAGGATGCGCGGGATTCCCACCCTGAGGTCCGTACCTGCCATCTGTGGTGCACCGCCTCGCTGGTGAGAACCCATACCGCCCGCCGTGCGGCGGTCGCGGCTTGCGTCACTGTAGTCGTGCGTCCAGCCCATACCCGGACGTCTGCCCCCGCCCCAAGGTCGATAACCGCCTCGCGCGCCCTCAATTGGCCTATGCGCCGGGCAATTGGCCGACCGTCAGGCAAGCGCTCGATCCGGTCACCGATCGGGTTCGGGATCCTTCAGCCAATTGATCAGTTCGGTGGAGAAAGTGACCGGGTCCTCCTCGTGCGGGAAGTGCCCCAGTCCGTCGAACAGCCGCCAGCGGTACGGCGCTTCGACGTACTCACCGGATCCCGCGGCACTGCGCGTGCGGACCACCGGGTCCAGCGAGCCGTGCAGGTGCAGCGTCGGCACCCGCACCGGGCGCTTCATCCTGCGGTTGAACTGGATGCCGTCCGGGCGGGCCAGGGAGCGGACCATCCAGCGGTACGGCTCGATCGAGCAGTGCGCCGTGGACGGGATGCACATCGCCCGCCGGTAGTTCTCCAGCGCCTCCTCGTCGGGCAGGTGCGGCCCGGACCAGTTCCGGATGAGCTCGGCCACCAGCGCTCCGTCGTCCGCGGTGAGCCGGCGCTCCGGGATCCAGGGCCGTTGGAATCCCCAGATGTGGGACAGGGCGGCGGACTGCTTGGCGTCGGAGACCAGCGCCGAACGCCAGCGCCGCGGATGCGGCATGGAGGCGACCGCGAGCCGCCGTACGAGCTTGGGGCGCATCGCCGCGGCCGTCCAGGCCAGGTACCCGCCCAGGTCGTGCCCGACCAGCGCGGCGTCCGGCTCGCCGAGGGAGCGGATCACCCCGGTGATGTCCAGCGCGAGGTTGGCCGGGTCGTAGCCGCGCGGTGTGCGGTCGCTGCCGCCGACGCCCCGCAGGTCCATGGCGACGGCCCGGAAACCGGCGTCGGCGAGCGCCGTCAGCTGGTGCCGCCAGGTCCACCAGAACTGCGGGAAGCCGTGCAGCAGCAGCACCAGGGGGCCGTCGCCCAGCTCCGCGATGTGGAAGCGGGCGCCGTTGGCGGCGACGTCCCGGTGCGTCAGTCCGGTGCCGCCCGGGATGCCGAGGCGTACGACCGAAGCGGGCTGCGCCGGAGGTGTGGCGGGATCCGTCATGAAGACGAGCGTGCCACAGCCTCGATGGCCTGGGGGACCCGGTCCTCGGGCAGTTCGGGGCGCGGGTGCGGTTTGGCCTTCTGCAGCACGCCCGCCGTCTCCTTCATGGAGGCGGCGACCTTCTGCGGGCCCCGGCCCTTCTTCGCCTTCTTCGCGAAGACGACGCCGATCAGCGCGAGGAACAGCGCGATCAGCACGTTCGCCGCGAAGGAGAGCAGGAAGCAGACCGCGAGGTTCCAGCCGCTCCAGGTGCGGATGCCGTAGGCGAGCGCGAAGTTCAGCATCGGCAGGGAGAACACGAGCAGCACACCGGCCGCCATGAACGCGCCGCCACTGGTCGCGCCCCGCTTGACGTCCTGCTTGAGCTGCGCCTTCGCCAGCGCGATCTCGTCGTGCACCAGCGCCGACATGTCGGCCGTCGCCGAGGCGAACAGCTGGCCGATGCTGCGTTCGGCGCCGACCGGGCTGCCGTCGGGTGCGCTCATCGCGGTCTCCCTCTCCTGCGTACGCCGTGTGTCCGCGCGTACGGTTCAGTCTTTTGTACCGTCTCGTCAGATCATGCCGGACCGTTGTGCTCCTCGCCTGCCCCGCCCTTCACTTCGGCAAGCGCGTCCCGCTCGGCGGCCTTCTCCCGGGCGAGCCGCCGGTGCTCGGCGGCCTTCCGTTCGTGGATCTCCGCCATGCGCAGGTGGTACGCCGGGTCGTCCTGTTCGTAGACGTCCGGGACGCCGCTGAGGTCCTCGTCGCGCTCCTCTTCCTCGGTCAGCCTGCGGTACTTGGCGTTCCGTACCTTCAGCAGCACGGTCGCGACGGCGGTGGCGATCAGCGAGCCGGTCAGGACGGCCGCCTTGACGCTGTCGGTCATCGCCGCGTCGTCCTCGAAGGCGAGCTCCCCGATGAGCAGTGAGACGGTGAAGCCGATCCCGGCGAGGGTCGCCACCGCGAACACGTCCGCCCAGGCGAGGTCGTCGCTGAGCGACGCCCTTGTGAAGCGTGCCGTCAGCCACGTACCGCCGAAGATGCCGAGCGTCTTGCCGACGACGAGTCCGAGCACCACGCCGAGGGTCTCGGGCTGGGTGAACACGTCCGCGAGGGCGCCGCCGGAGATCACCACGCCCGCGCTGAACAGGGCGAACAGCGGCACCGCGAGGCCCGCCGAGAGCGGCCGGACGAGGTGCTCGATGTGCTCGCCGGGGGAGTGCTCCTCGCCCTCGTGGCGGTGGCAGCGGAGCATCAGGCCCATGGCGACACCGGCGATGGTGGCGTGGATGCCGCTGTTGTACATCAGCGCCCACACGACCAGCGCGAGCGGCACGTACACGTACCAGCCGCGTACGCCCTTGCGCAGCAGCAGCCAGAAGACGGCCAGGCCGGCGACGGCGCCGCCGAGCGCCGCGAAGTCCAGGCCGTCGGTGAAGAAGACCGCGATGATCAGGATGGCGAACAGGTCGTCGACGACGGCGAGGGTGAGCAGGAAGGCCCGCAGCGCGCTGGGCAGGGAGGTGCCGATGACGGCGAGCACGGCGAGCGCGAAGGCGATGTCGGTGGCGGTGGGCACGGCCCAGCCGGCCGGCGAGCCGCCGCCCGCGCCGCTGGTGAGCGTGTAGACCAGCGCCGGTACGGCCATGCCGCACAGGGCGGCGACGACGGGGAGCGCGGCGGCCCTGGGGTCGCGCAGATCACCGGCGACGAGTTCGCGTTTGAGCTCGATCCCCGCGACGAAGAAGAAGACCGCGAGCAGTCCGTCGGCGGCCCAGTGCGCGACGGACAGGTTCAGTCCGAGGGCCTCGGGGCCGAAGTGGAAGTGGCTGACGCTCTCGTAGCTGCTGTGCAGACCGGGTACGTTCGCCCAGATCAGCGCGGCGACGGCGGCGAGGAGGAGCAGGACGCCGCCGACCGTCTCGGTGCGCAGCGCGTCCCCGACGTACGACCGCTCGGGCAGGGAGAGACGGCCGAAGGCCTTGCGGGGGCTGGGGGTGCGGGGCGCGGTCACGGGGAGTTCCTCTGGTCGGCGGGCAGCACGAATCGTGTGCCGACCAGACTTCCCGGCGCCCCATGAGACAACTTTTTGTTTAGTTTAGCTAACGTGCTCCTGGGGCGCACCCGGAGCACACGGCGGCACCCGGCGCAGGAATGCGCCGGGTGCCGCCGTCCTGCCCGCTCAGTCCTCGCTGGATGCGGCCGGAAGCTTGGCCTGGATGAGGTCCATGACCGTGCTGTCGGTCAGCGTGGTGACGTCGCCGAGCTGGCGGTTCTCCGCGACGTCCCGCAGCAGGCGGCGCATGATCTTGCCGGAGCGGGTCTTCGGCAGCTCGGCCACCGGCAGGATCCGCTTGGGCTTGGCGATCGGACCGAGCGTGGCGCCCACGTGACCTCGCAGCTCACCGACGAGGTCCTCGCTCTCCGCCGCCGTGCCGCGCAGGATCACGAAGGCGACGATCGCCTGGCCGGTCGTCTCGTCCGCCGCGCCGACCACGGCCGCCTCGGCGACCGACGGGTGCGAGACGAGCGCGGACTCGACCTCCGTGGTGGAGATGTTGTGCCCGGACACCAGCATGACGTCGTCGACCCGGCCGAGCAGCCAGATGTCGCCGTCGTCGTCCTTCTTGGCGCCGTCACCGGCGAAGTACTTGCCCTCGAAGCGCGACCAGTACGTGTCGATGAACCGCTGGTCGTCGCCCCAGATGGTGCGCAGCATCGACGGCCACGGCTCGGTGAGGACCAGGTAGCCACCGCCGCCGTTCGGTACCTCGTTCGCCTCGTCGTCGACGACGGTCGCGGCGATGCCGGGCAGCGGAGTCTGGGCGGAGCCCGGCTTGGCGTCGGTCACACCCGGCAGCGGCGAGATCATGATGCCGCCGGTCTCGGTCTGCCACCAGGTGTCCACCACCGGGGTGCGGTCCGCGCCGATGTTCTTGCGGTACCAGATCCACGCCTCGGGGTTGATCGGCTCGCCCACCGAGCCCAGCACCCGCAGGCTGCTGAGGTCGAACTTGGCGGGGATGTCGTCGCCCCACTTCATGAACGTGCGGATCGCGGTGGGTGCCGTGTAGAGGATCGTCACGCCGTACTTCTGCACGATCTCCCAGAAGCGGCCCTGGTGCGGGGTGTCCGGCGTGCCCTCGTACATCACCTGGGTGGCGCCGTTGGCGAGCGGGCCGTAGACGATGTAGGAGTGCCCGGTGACCCAGCCGACGTCGGCCGTGCACCAGTACACGTCGGTCTCCGGCTTGAGGTCGAAGACGGCCCAGTGCGTGTACGCCGTCTGGGTCAGGTAGCCGCCGGAGGTGTGCAGGATGCCCTTCGGCTTACCCGTCGTGCCGGAGGTGTAGAGGATGAACAGCGGGTGCTCGGCCCCGAACGCCTGGGGGGTGTGCTCGGCGCTCTGCCGCTCCACCAGGTCGTGCCACCACACGTCCCGGCCCTCGGTGAAGGCGACGTCCTGGCCGGTGCGGCGGACGACGAGGACGTGCTCGACGCTGCCGGCCTTGGCGACCGCCTCGTCCACGGCCGGCTTGAGCGCGGAGGGCTTGCCGCGCCGGTAGCCGCCGTCGGCCGTGATGACGACGCGCGCGTCGGCGTCCTGGATACGGGTGGCGAGCGCGTCCGCCGAGAAGCCGCCGAAGACGACGGAGTGCGCGGCGCCGATGCGGGCGCAGGCCAGCATCGCGACCGCGGTCTCCGGGATCATCGGCATGTAGACGGCGACCCGGTCGCCGGCCTGGACGCCCAGCTCCAGCAGGGCGTTGGCGGCCTTGGAGACCTCGTCCTTGAGCTGGGCGTAGGTGATGGCGCGGCTGTCGCCCGGCTCGCCCTCGAAGTGGATGGCGACCCGGTCGCCGTGCCCGGCCTCCACATGCCGGTCCACGCAGTTGTAGGCGACGTTGAGCTCGCCGTCCTGGAACCACTTGGCGAACGGCGGGTTCGACCAGTCCAGGGTCTCGGTGGGCTCGGTGGTCCAGGTCAGCCGGCGGGCCTGCTCGGCCCAGAAGCCGAGCCTGTCAGCCTTGGCCTGTTCATACGCCTCCGCGGTGACGTTGGCGTTCGCGGCCAGGTCGGCGGGGGGCGTGAAGCGACGCTCCTCCTTCAGAAGGTTGGCCAGGCTTTCATTGCTCACGGCATCTGCCTTTCCCAGGGTGTCCGTTGTGTCCCAGGCCACAGCTCATCAGACCCGGGGGTGCGCTGACAAGGGCCGACGGGAAATTGGTTTAGACCTGTCGGGTGGAGTGGCGTGGTGTGCGACACCTCTTCCCACGGGGCCCGGCGTAAGCCGGTTCAAGGTGTGTAACGCCTCTCACACCCGGGCAGGTCGCCTCACATCGCCAGGTCCGCGGACCGGACCCGGTCGAACACCTTCTCCTCGTCCCGCTCGGTGAGGAGGTACGCCTGGGCCTCACCCACATGGAAATACATGCCGTGCAGCTCCAGGGCCCCGTCCTTCATGGCCCGGGCCACCGATTCATGGGCGCGCAGATGCTCCAGTTGCTGCACCACGTTCGTCAGGCAGAGCTGCTCGACCGCGTCGGTGGGGGTCCGCCCGGCCAGCCGTGACGGGGGCAGGCTGCCGTCACCCATGCGCAGCAGGCTCGGCCGGCCGTGCCGCAGCCAGCGTCTCAGCGGGGTGCGGGAACCGTCCGGCTCGGCGTCGAGCAGTGCCTGCATGGCACCGCACCCCGAGTGTCCGCACACCGTGATCGACCGGACCGCCAGCACCTCCACGGCGTACTCGATGGCGGCCGCCACCGAGTCGTCGCCGCTCTCCGCGCCGGGCGGCGGCACGAGGTTGCCGACATTGCGCACCACGAACAGGTCCCCCGGACCACTGGCCGTGATCATCGAGGTGACCACCCGGGAGTCGGCACAGGTCAGGAAAAGCTGTCCGGGCCGCTGTCCCTCGCGCGCCAGCCGGGCCAGCTCGCCGCGCACCAGGGGAGCGGTGTTGCGCTGGAACACGCTGATGCCGCGTCTCAGTTCGTGGCCGCCGGTTTCAGCCGGCTCCGGTTTTCCTTCAGCGGCTCCGTCTGCTCCCTCCGTTCCGCTGGTCCCGCCCGGCCGTGGGTCGTCGTCCGGCAGGGGGTGTGGGCGTTCACACTGGTGGTTGCGCCAGGCCGTCCAGGGCCGGCAGCGGCAGTCGGCGTCGGACGCGCCGGCCTCCTCGCCCCCATCGGGCGGGTGTCCGGAGACGAGAGCGGCGGGTTCGGCGATCCGGACCCCGGCGCGCCGGCCGGTGATCTCGACGGTTCCGCCCCGCGAGGTGTGCGTGCTCTGCCAGTCCTGCAGTGTCTCGTACGCCGCGTGGTCCATGAAGGAGCCGTCCAACGCCACGACCACGTCGGCCCCTTGGGGGACGAGGTGCAGGACCCGGCTGAGCCGTGGCACCGCGAGGAACGTCAACTGGCCTCGTACGTGTACGTGATGGACTCCTTCCTCCTCCTCGTGGGTGATCCGGATGCGGGTGAGCCGGTGCAGGGCCACGCCGACGGCGACGGCGATGCCCAGCGCCACGCCCTCCAGGACGCCGAGGGACACGACGCCGAGGGTGGTCACGGCGTAGACCAGGACTTCGCGGTGGCGGGTCACCGTGCGGATGTGGTGCAGGGACACCATCTGGATGCCGACGGCCATCACCAGGGCGGCGAGCGAGGCGAGCGGGATGAGCTCCAGGAGCGGGACCATCAGCAGCGCGGCGATCACTACGAGAACGCCGTGCAGCATCGTGGAGTTCCGGCTCACGGCACCCGCTTTGACGTTCGCGGAACTACGGACCGCCACTCCGGCCACCGGGAGCCCGCCGAGCGAGCCGGAGACGATGTTGGCCGCACCCTGACCGAGCAGTTCACGGTCCAGGTCGGAGCGCCCGACCTGGCCGGGACCGGGGCGGCCGGACACCAGCTTGTCCACGGCCACGGCGCCGAGCAGCGACTGCACGCTGCACACCAGCGTCGTGGTGAGCACGGCGGCGGCGAGGCCGAGCACGGGCCCCTCGGGGAGCCCGGCCAGAGCGTGGTTGCTCCAGGACGGCAGGTCCACCTTGGGCAGGACGAGGCCGGCCGCGGCGGCGACCGCGGTGGCTCCGGCGACGGCGACGAGCGCTGCCGGAACCGTGCGGAGAACACGTCCGGGGCGGCCCGGGATCCGGGGCCAGAGCAGCAGCAGGGCCAGGGTCAGCAGGCTCACCGACAGGGCCGCGGGGTGCAGGTTCGCCAACTGGGAGGGAAGGGCGAGGAGGTTGTCGGGGACGGAGCTCTGCGGGGTGCCGCCGAGGACGATGTGGAGCTGGGCGACGGCGATGGTGACACCGATGCCGGCGAGCATGCCGTGCACGATCGCGGGGCTCACGGCGAGCGCGCCGCGTGCCACGCGCAGGCAGCCGAGGCCGAGCTGGGAGATTCCGGCGAGGACGGTGATGGCGCAGGTCGTCCGCCAGCCGTAGTGCTGGATGAGGTCGGCGGTGACGACGGTGAGTCCGGCGGCGGGACCGCTCACCTGGAGCGGGGAGCCGCCGATCCGCCCGGCGACGATCCCGCCCACGGCGGCGGCGACCAGGCCGGCCTGGAGCGGCGCGCCGGTGGCGAGGGCGATGCCGAGGGACAGCGGGAGGGCGATCAGGAAGACCGTGACCGAGGCCGACAGGTCGGCTCCCGCGATACGCGGGCGCGGGGAGCCGGTCGGTGGCGGGCTGTGGGGTGGGTGGGCGCGCTCGGTCCGATCCGAGTCGGCGGCGCGGGCGGGAACGCAGGCTGACATGGTTTCCCTTCTCTCGTATCTCAACAATCCGTAAACGGATCGTAATTGAGAGTAAAGGACTGGCATAGACTTACCGGGCAAATGGATGAATCAATCACTCCAGCGAGTGATGTAGGCATTTCATCGGCTTGTCGTATTAATTCCTTCTCCCTTCCATGCGACTTTGGCGGCGCTGTCGGCGTGTACCGGCACAGCACCAGACGAAGCCCTCATCGAGCTCGGCCCGAGAGAAGGAAGAAGGTGGGCGGATGGCCGCCACCCACGGAATCGCCGCGGGCACCGTGATCGCCGCGGTCTGTGTCGCCTCGCTCGCCGGCTGCGGGACCGGCACCGACGGCGCCGGTGAGCAGACACGTGACCAGGAGAAGGCCAAGCCGGCTCCAGCACCGAAGAACGTCGTCCGGCTGATCGGCGACGGCTCCACCGCGTACACCGGGGCCCAGCCGCACCTGCCCCGGCCCGAGCGGCTGGAGCAAGGCGAGAAGCCCCCGCAGTTCGTGGTCTTCTCCTGGGACGGCGCGGGCGAGGACGGCCAGAAGCTCTTCTCGCACTTCCGCAAGGTCGCCAAGGAGAACGACGCGACCATGACGTACTTCCTGAGCGGCGTGTACCTGCTGCCGGAGGAGAAACGCGATCTGTACCGTCCGCCGCAGCACTCTCCGGGCCGCTCCGACATCGGCTTCAACGACCAGGAGGGCATCGCCGAGACCGTGAAGCAGCTGCGCCTCGCGTGGCTCGAGGGCAACGAGATCGGCACCCACTTCAACGGGCACTTCTGCGGCAGTGACGGTGGGGTCGGCGAGTGGTCGGTGGCGGAGTGGAAGGACGAGATCGCCCAGGCCAAGCGCTTCGTGAAGACCTGGAAGACCAACACCGGCATGAAGAACGCGGCCCCGCTGCCCTTCGACTACGACAAGGAGCTGATCGGCGCCCGCACCCCCTGCCTGGA
The DNA here is from genome assembly GCF_043084105.1 of Streptomyces sp. NPDC014676. Lineage (NCBI taxonomy): Bacteria > Bacillati > Actinomycetota > Actinomycetes > Kitasatosporales > Streptomycetaceae > Streptomyces > Streptomyces sp. NPDC014676. Next base: position 455,656 of record NZ_JBIBZI010000004.1, read on the forward strand.
GGGGCGGAGGAACTTCATGAAGGCCGCCCGTGACCTGGGCTTCCGCTACGACACCAGCGGGGTCGTCAACCAGGTGTGGCCGAAGAAGAAACAGGGCCTGTGGGATCTGTCGATGCAGCTCGTGCCCTTCCCCGGGCACTCCTTCGAACAGCTCACCATGGACTACAACTTCATGGTCAACCAGTCCGGCACCACCACCCAGGGCGACCCCGCCAAGCACGAGATGTGGGGCGACCAGATGCGGGACGGCCTCCTCCAGGGCTTCGAGCGGGCCTACGAGGGCAATAGGGCGCCCCTGATCATCGGCAACCACTTCGAGTCCTGGAACGGCGGCACCTACATGCGGGCCGTCGAGGAGGTCGTCGAGGAGGTGTGCACCAAGTCCGACGTGCGCTGTGTCTCCTTCCGGCAGTTGGTGGACTGGCTGGACGCCCAGGACCCGGGGACCCTGGCGAAACTGCGCACGCTGGACGTCGGTGAGGCCCCGAAGAAGGGCTGGAAGTCCTTCCTGTCCGGCGATTCCGCACCGGCCCCCAAGGGGGTACCCGGGGCCCCGGCCGGGAAGCGGTGAGCGTCAGGCGGACGCCGTGACGTTCTCGCCGAGCACGAAACCGGGGTCGATCTGGGCCGCCAGGTCGGTCCCGGTGCGCTCATCGCCCCACGCCCGGGCGTTCTTCAGATGGAAGTGCGCCATCTGGCGGGTGTAGCGCTCGGGATCGCGCGACTCGTACGTCGCGTCGGTGGCCGAGTGCAGCAGGCGCAGCGCATGCCGGTTGGGCTCCTCCAGGAGGTCGAACCGAGGAGGCCGCCCCTTCTCCATGGCCCGGACCCAGTCCGAGTGCCCCACCGTCACCAGCAGGTCCTCCCCGACCTCCGCACGGAGGAAGTCGAGGTCGTCCGGACCCTGCACCTTGTTGCCGACGACCTTCAGGGTGACACCGAAGTCACGGGCGTACTCCTTGTACTGGCGGTAGACGGAGACCCCCTTCCGGGTCGGCTCGGCCACGAGGAACGTGATGTCGAAGCGGGTGAACATGCCGGAGGCGAAGGAGTCCGAGCCGGCCGTCATGTCGACCACGACGTACTCACCGGGGCCGTCCACCAGGTGGTTCAGACACAGCTCCACCGCTCCGGTCTTGGCGTGGTAGCAGGCGACCCCCAGGTCAGCGTCGGTGAAGGGACCGGTGACCATCAAACGGACGGCCCCGCCGTCGAGTTCCACCGGCCGGGCACAGGCGTCGTAGACCGGATTGTCCTCGCGCACCCGCAGCAGCCGGGAGCCCTCACCGGGCGGAGTGGTCTTGATCATCGTCTCGGCGGACGTGATGCGCGGGTTGGTGCCGCGCAGATAGTCCTTGATCAGCGGCAGGTGCTCGCCCAGTGCGGGCAGCGCGGCCGCCTCCGCCTCGTCCAGGCCCAGCGCGGCCCCGAGGTGCTGGTTGATGTCGGCGTCCACCGCGACGGTCGGGGCGCCGACGGCCGCGAGATGACGGATGAACAGGGAGGACAGGGTCGTCTTCCCGCTGCCGCCCTTCCCAACGAAAGCAATTTTCATGTTCACCAAGCGTAATGGAATGGTAGCTGTGGGTGGCAGCCGGGCGTGAAGAAGACCACTCCTTCGTGGGGCGGGCGCCGGAGGTGCGTAGTGTCGTACTCATGAGTACGACAGGCGCGACCGCCGACCCGCTCGCCGCCCTGGGCTCCCTGCCCGGAGTGGCCGACTCCGTGGAGTCCGTGCGCAAGGCCGTGGACCGGGTCTACGGGCACCGGGTCATGCGGCGGCGCAGCAACGAGATCACCTCCGAGGCGGCGCTGCGCGGCGCCCGTGGCTCGGCGGCGCTGTCGGGCGCGGACTGGGCCCTGGAGGAGGTGCGCCGGCGCAGCGACTTCAGCGGCGACGACGGTGCCCGCACGATGGGCGCGGCACTGCGGCTGACCGCCGAGGCGGGGCAGTTGCTGTCCATCTGGCGGCAGTCGCCCTTGCGGGTCCTGGCTCGGCTGCACCTGGTCGCGGCGGCCGACAAGGCCGAGCGGGTCGGACGCCCCCGGCAGGAGGACGAACCGGTCGATGAGCCCCTGATCGGGCTCGGTCTGCCGAGTGCGGCGGAGGCGCACGGCCGGCTGGACGGGCTGTCCGAGCTGATCATCGCGGGCGGTTCCGCCCCGGCGCTGGTGACGGCCGCCGTCGTGCACGGCGAACTTCTCGCACTGCGCCCCTTCACCTCCCACAACGGCCTGGTCGCGCGTACGGCCGAACGCATCGTCCTGGTCGGCAGCGGCCTCGACCCCAAGTCGGTCTGCCCGGCCGAGGCCGGGCACGCCGAGCTGGGGCGGGAGGCCTACATCAGGGCGCTGGAAGGGTATGTCTCCGGTACCCCCGAGGGTGTGGCGGCCTGGATCGCCCATTGCGGGCGCGCGGTCGAGCTGGGGGCGCGCGAGTCGACGGCCGTGTGCGAGGCGCTCCAGCGCGGGGCTGCGTAAAAGGGACCCGAAGAAAAGCGGACAGAGATGCGGCGGTACGAATACTCGTACCGCCGCTGGCATGTCCACCGCGTTACCAAGCGTCCTCGATATATGCCCATCAGGTCGGGGACTTCGCCCGTCACCTGGTGCGGCTGGCCCGTAATCGACGGGTCGACGTCGCGTGGGTTCCCGGTGTTCATGCTCGGTCCGTGGGGCCACACATGCGTTGGTGAGGGTGATCCTCGCGGATGCCCCTGGTCTCGCGGGCCGTTAAATCCTTTCTACTCCGGGTCCGGAGCAAGCGGAAGTCCTCGCCCCGCTTCTTTACTTTTGTCCTTGTCGTCGTCCCGCTTTTCCCTCGATGCCGTCCCGAACGGGCGCGGACAGGGTGTTCGCGGCCGGCGGGGCGGCTCGTGCAGGGGGGTGGTCAGGCCGCCGTCGTACGGCGCCGGCTGGCGTACCAGACGAGGCCCGCGGTGGCCACCGCGGCGCCTATGGCGGCTGCCGCGACCAGGGCGGGGCGCGGCGGCACGGAGAAGGCGGGGAAGCGCTGCTTGAGCCGTACCGGCCGGTGGAAGTCGAGGATCGGCCACTCCCGCGCGAGGGCCTCCCGGCGTAGTGCGCGGTCCGGGTTCACGGCGTGCGGGTGGCCCACGGACTCCAGCATCGGCACATCGGTCACCGAGTCGCTGTAGGCGTAGCACCGGGCCAGGTCGTAGCCCTCCGACTCGGCCAGTTCCCGGACCGCCTCGGCCTTGGTCGGGCCGTATGCGTAGTACTCCACCTCGCCGGTGAAGCACCCGTCGTCTCCCACGACCATGCGGGTGGCCACCACCCGGTCCGCGCCGAGCAGTTCGCCGATCGGCTCGACCACCTCGGCGCCCGACGTGGACACGATCACGACGTCGCGTCCCGCGGTGTGGTGCCGCTCGATGAGGGTGGCGGCCTCGTCGTAGATGATCGGGTCGATCAGGTCGTGCAGCGTCTCGGCGACGATCTCCCTGACCTGCTGGACGTTCCAGCCGCGGCACAGCGCGGACAGGTACTTGCGCATCCGCTCCATCTGGTCGTGATCGGCGCCGCCTGCCAGGAACACGAACTGGGAGTACGCGGTGCGCAGGACGGCCCTGCGGTTGATCAGGCCGCCTTGATAGAACGACTTGCTGAACGTGAGCGTGCTCGACTTCGCAATGACCGTCTTGTCCAGGTCAAAGAAGGCGGCTGTGCGGGGCATCGAGTGGTTTTCCACGTCCTTGAGCATAGGCGCAGCCCATTCGGCGTAAGGTGGGGCGTGTGGGTTTGCCTGAGAGGGCTCTCGGGTACACCATGGAAGTCACGGATCGTTCGCGACCGTGTCTAACCCGGTCCGACTCCTCCCCCCCCCGAGTCGGCCGTGGGGACGACCCCCGCTCTCCCCCCCGGCGGGGGTCGTCGCATGTCCGGGTGGGTTTTCCTCATTCTCCTCGCGGTGGGTGCACCGCGCCGGTGTCGTGCGCACGACTTTCTGTCATGGTCATGAATAGTTACTCGGGGTAGCTGTCGGGCTGCTCTGCGGAAGTCGCGCAGGGGGTGCGCGGGACTCACCGGTATGGGTGACCGCGATATTCACAGGCGCCGCCCCGTCCACACTTATCGACCAAGATCCACATGTTTTTCCGGATCGCCGCATCGTGATTCCGACGCGACCGCTCGCCGCGAGTTCACACCCGGTTCCGTTTGTCGGGTCGCGTACGGCCGGTTTCCGCCGGCCGTTCAAAGAAGAACCGCTTGCCGGCTCTTCGCACGTCTGGGAATCGCGGGGCCGCAGGGGCTGCGCGAGAGATGCAGCAAAGGGGGACGAACATGTCCGGAACCATCACCCACGACCCGCCGCCGGCCACCGGAGGAGGCCGGCCGGGCGCACCGCTGATCCTCACCGAGGACGCCGGGCTCCTCGACGACCTGCTGCGCCTGTGCGCGGCGGCCGGCGCCACACCGGAGGTCCATCACACGGTGCCGGAAGCGAGGGGCAGCTGGGAGGCCGCACCGCTCGTCCTGGTCGGGGACGACGCCGCGCGGCGGGTGCGCGGGGCGGCACGCAGGCCGGGAGTGGTGCTGGTCGGCCGCGACCAGGACGACCCCGGGGTCTGGCGGCGGGCCGTCGAGATCGGCGCCGACCACGTGCTGATGCTGCCCGACGGCGAGCAGTGGCTGGTCGACCGCATCGCCGACGTGGCCGAAGGCGTCGGACGGCCCGCCCTGACCGTCGGTGTCATCGGCGGCCGGGGCGGCGCCGGGGCGTCCACGCTCGCGTGTGCGCTCGCCGTCACCTCCGCGCGTGAGGGGCTGCGCACCCTCCTCGTGGATGCCGATCCGCTGGGCGGCGGACTCGACGTGGCTCTCGGGGGCGAGACGGCCAAAGGGCTGCGCTGGCCGGCGTTCGCCGCGTCCCACGGCCGGGTCGGCGGCGGCGCCCTGGAGGAGTCACTGCCGGAACTGCACTCGCTGCGGGTGCTCAGCTGGGACCGCGGTGACTGTCTCGCCGTACCGCCCAGGGCCGTACGCGCGGTGCTCGCCGCGGCGCGGCGCGGGGGCGGCACCGTCGTGGTCGACCTGCCGCGCCGCGTCGACGAGGGGGTCGCCGAAGTCCTCGCCCAGCTCGACCTCGGGCTCCTCGTGGTCCCCGCCGAACTGCGCGCCGTTGCGGCGGCGGGCCGCGTCGCCTCCGCCGTGGGCATGGTCCTGCGTGATCTGCGGGTGGCGGTACGCGGGCCGTACGCGCCGGGACTGGACGACCGTGAGGTGGCCCGGCTGCTCGGGCTGCCCCTCGCCGGAGACGTGCCCGCCGAGCCCGCCCTGCGGCGCCCGTACGAGGCGGGCCGGCCGCCCGGGGCCTCGGGCCGGGGCCCGCTGGCCCGCTTCTGCAAGGAGTTCTGGGAGCGGGCGCTGGTGGAGGCGAGGGCGGCATGAGGAGGCCGGTGACGAGCGGAGCGGTCATGCCTCCCGGCCTGCTCGACGGGGTGCGGCGATGGCTGGCCGAGAGCGGGGCCGAACCGACGCCCGCGCGGGTGGCGCAGGCGCTGCGGGACCAAGGGCGGGTGCTCGGTGACGCAGAGGTGCTCGGAGCGGCCGAGCAGTTGCGGTCCGAGCTGGTCGGCAGCGGGCCGCTGGAACGGCTCCTGTCCGAGCCCTCGGTGACCGACGTACTGGTGTCGGCGCCGGACCGGGTCTGGGTGGACCGGGGCGGCGGACTGGAACTGACCGAGGTGGCCTTCCCCGACGAGCCGGCCGTCCGGCGCCTCGCCCAACGGCTCGCCGCCGTGGCCGGCCGGCGCCTGGACGACGCCCGGCCCTGGGTCGACGCGCGGCTGCCCGACGGGACCAGACTGCACGCGGTGCTGCCCCCGGTGGCCGTCGGCGGCACCTGCCTGTCGCTACGGGTCGTACGACCCCGCGCCTTCACCCTCGACGAGCTCATGGCGGCCGGGACGATCCCGCCGGGCGGGGACCGCGTACTGCGGGCACTGCTGGACGCGCGGCTGTCGTTCCTCGTCAGCGGGGGGACCGGCAGCGGCAAGACGACCTTGCTGAGCGCGCTGCTGGGACTGGCCGGGCCGGAGGAGCGCATCGTCCTGGCCGAGGACTCGGCGGAACTGCGGCCCGACCACCCGCACGTCGTGCGCCTGGAGACCAGACCCGCCAACCAGGAGGGAGCGGGCCTGGTCACCCTGGAGGACCTGGTGCGGCAGGCGCTGCGGATGCGGCCGGACCGGTTGGTCGTCGGTGAGGTGCGCGGCCCGGAGGTGGTGCATCTGCTGGCCGCCCTCAACACGGGCCACGACGGCTCGGGAACGGTCCATGCCAACGCCGCCACCGACGTACCGGCCCGGCTGGAGGCGCTCGGTACGGCCGCCGGGCTCGACCGGTTCGCCCTGCACAGCCAGGCGGCGGCCGCCCTCTCGGTGGTGCTGCACCTCGTACGCGACCGGAACGGGCGACGGCGGATCGCGGAGGTGCATGTGCTGGAACGGGACCCGTCGGGGCTGGTGCGGACGGTGCCGGCGCTGCGGTGGGGCCCGCAGGCCTTCACCCGGGAGCGGGGATGGCAGCGCCTGCGGGAGCTGCTCCGGAACGCGAACACCGGAGGACCGGACGAGGGGATCGGAGGATGAACGGGACGACCGAGGTGTCGACGGGTGCGGCCGTGGCGTGCCTGGGGACCGCGGCCTGGCTGCTGGGCGGCGGGCATGCCGGGGCCAGGCGGGCGCGGTTGCTGTCGGCCGGTGGAGGCGCGGTGGGCAGCGGGCCACCGGGGCGGCCCCGGATGACCCGTGCGTGGGGACGGACGCGCGGGCGGCTGCGGGCCGAGTGGTGGTCGTTGGCCGCCGGCCTGGTGCTGGCGGTGCTGGGTGCGTCGCTGCTGCCGGTCGTCGCGGGGGTGGCCGGGGTGCCTTTGCTGAGGCGGGTGCGACGGGCCGCCGGGGAACGCCGAGCGCGGGAGGTCCGCGGCGACGCGGTGATCGCGTTGTGCGGGGCGCTCGCCGGGGAGGTGCGCGCCGGGCGGCAGCCGGGTGAGGCGCTGCTGCCGGCCGCGCGGGACTCCGGCGGACTCGGTGACATGCAGGCGACGGTGCTCGCGGCGGCGCGCTTCGGCGGGGACGTCCCGGAGGCGCTCGCGGAGGCGGCACGGCAGCCGGGTGCGGAAGGGCTGCGGGGACTCGCCGCGTGCTGGCGGGTGGCGGTGGATCAGGGAGCCGGACTCGCGGCCGGACTCGACCGGCTGGAAGCGGCGCTGCGTGCCGAGCGGGACCAGCGGGCCGACCTGCGCGCCCAGTTGGCCGGCGCCCGCGCGACGGCGGTGCTGCTCGCAGGGCTCCCGGCCGTGGGCCTGGCCCTCGGTGCGGCTCTCGGCGCCGACCCGCTGCACATCCTGCTGCACACACCGTCGGGACTGGTCTGTCTGGCGGCCGGCGGGGTGCTGGAGGGCCTGGGGCTGTGGTGGGCGCTGCGGATCATGCGGGGAGCCGAGGAGGGGACGTCATGAGCGGGGACCTTGTCCACAGGCTGGGGGCAGTGGTGGGGCGGTGCTCGCGCTCACCTGGTCGGCGGGATGGTGGGGCCGCGCGCGGCGCGAGCGGGGAGCCCGGCGGCGACTGGCCGCGGCGCTGCCCCCGGAACGGACGGTGACCACCCCGCTCCGCACGCTGCCGCGCACCGTGCGGAACTGGCTGCCGTACGCGGGCGTGGCGGGTGCCGGATGGGTGCTGGTGGGCGGTCCCGCCGGAGCGGTGGCGGGGCCGGCCGTCGCGGCCGGACTGTGGTGGTGGCGCCTTCGGCGGAGGGCCGTCGCTCCGCACACGCGGGAGACGGACACCGCCGAGGCGGTGCGTCAACTGCCGCTCGCCGCCGACCTGCTGTCCGCCTGCATCGCGGCGGGCGCCGGCCCGGTACTCGCCGCGCAGACCGTCGGAGAGACCTTGGGCGGGCCGGTCGGGGAGGCGCTGGCGCGGGGCGCGGCGGAGGTACGGCTCGGCGGCGAACCGGCCGCGGCATGGCGCCGTCTGGCGTCGGTGCCGGGCGCACGGCCCCTGGCCCGTCTGCTGGAGCGGGCCGATGTGTCCGGACTTCCCCTGGCCGCTCCCGCGGCCCGGCTCGCCGCCGAGGCCCGCGCGGAGTGGACCCGCGCGGCGACGGCACGGGCCCGGCGGGCGGCCGTCATGGTCAGCGCACCGGTGGGGCTCTGCTTCCTGCCCGCGTTCATCGCGGTCGGCGTGCTGCCCGTGGTGATCGGACTCGCGGGCGGGGTGCTGGGAGGAGGTGGTGCCTGACGGGGGACGACCAGTGGTGGCGGCAGGACTCACAAGATCGATGCGACTACTCCGTACGGGGGTTGAGATGTATCAGGCGGTACGGGCACGACTGCGTGCCCTGGTGTGCAAGGCGCGTACGGCACGGAGGGACACCGGAATGGTGACTTCGGAGTACGCGATGGGCATCGTGGCGGCGGTGGCGTTCTCCGTCGTGCTCTACAAGGTGGTCACCAGCGGACCGGTCGGCGCGGCGCTGCGGAACATCGTGCAGCAGGCACTCGATGGCCGGATGTGAGCGGCGTGCGGACCGCGGGTTCGTGACGGCGGAGTCGGCCATGGTGCTGCCCGTGCTGGTGATGCTCACGACGGCGCTGGTCTGGGGCCTGCTGGTGGTGGCGGCGCAGATCCGGTGTGTGGACGCGGCGCGCGCGGGCGCCCGCGCGGCGGCCCGGCAGGATTCCCCTGCCGCCGTCGCCGAGGTGACCCGCGAGGCGGCACCGCCCGGCGCGAGAGTCACGGTGAGCCGGGAGGCCGAGCAGGTCCGGGTGGTCGTCGAGGCCAGGCCCCCGGTCCTGCACGGACTGCCCTTCGACCTGCGGGAGGAGGCCGTGGCCGCGGTGGAGGAGACGGTGGGGGCGGCGTCGTGAGGGCTCGGTTCCGGGAGCGGTGGCTGACGGACGGGCGGTGGCGCATGCGGTGTTCCGACCGGGGGTCGGCGACCGTCTGGAGCGTCGGTGCGATCGCCGTGCTGTGCGTGGTGTTCGGCGTCGTCCTCGCCCTGGGACACGCCGTCGCGGTCCGGCACCGGGCGGCCGGCGGCGCGGATCTGGCGGCACTCGCGGCGGCGGACCACTGGACGCGGGGCGGTACGGCGGCCTGCGCCCGGGCGGACCGGGTGGCCCGGGCACAGAACACGCGGCTCGTACGGTGCGTGGTCACCGGCGAGGTGTCGGACGTGTCGGTGGCGTCGGGCCGGGGGCCGTTCGCGGCGGAGATCAGGGCCAGGGCGGGGCCTGCGGGCCCGGCGGAACCTTCGCGCCCGGGTGGTCCGGCCCCGGGCGGGGCCGGGACATCGGGGCCGGCTCGGGGGTCCGCTCGGGTGCCGTGACCGGCTCCGGCTCCGGATGGGCCTCGGTCCTGAATGGTCCTCGGTTCCGGATGGGCCTCGGCTCCGGATGGGTCCCGGGTTCCGGATCAGGCGAGGAGCCGGAACAGGGCCCGGCTCAGGATCAAGCCCGGTTGCCGGATCAAGACCGGATCCCGCATCGAACCGGGTTCCCGCTTCAGGAGCGCGTTCCGCATCAGGCACCGGCACCCGGTACCGGCACCGGCACCGGCACCGGCACCGGCACCGGCACCGGCACCCGGCACCCGGCACCGGCGCCGGGTGCCGGGCCTACGCCCCAGTGGTCCCGGCCGCCCCCGCGGCGTCCTCCGTGCCCTCCGGCTTCTCCGCCGGTGCGCCCTCCAGCAGCACCGTGAGCAGCCGTACCGCGCCTCGCTTGTGCAGAGGATCGTTGCCGTTGCCGCACTTGGGGGACTGGATGCAGGAGGGGCAGCCGGCCTCGCACTCGCAGGAGGCGATGGCCTGGCGGGTGGCGGTGAGCCAGGCGCGGGCGGTGCGGAAGGCGCGCTCCGCGAAGCCCGCGCCGCCCGGGTGGCCGTCGTAGACGAAGACCGTGGGCAGCAGCGTGTCGGGGTGCAGCGGGACCGAGACACCGCCGATGTCCCAGCGGTCGCAGGTCGCGAAGAGCGGCAGCATGCCGATGGAGGCGTGCTCGGCGGCGTGCAGCGCACCGCCGAGGATCTCCGGGTTGATCCGGGCCCGGTCCAGCTGGTCCTCGGTGACCGTCCACCACACCGCGCGGGTGCGCAGCGTACGAGGAGGGAGGTCGAGCTTCGTCTCGCCCAGCACTTCACCGGTGATGACCCGCCGGCGCAGGAAGGAGACCACTTGGTTGGTGACCTCGACGGAGCCGTAGCACAGGCGGCCGTCGCCCCACGGGATCTCGGTGTCCGTCTCCAGCACGGAGACCGACGTCGTGTCCCGGGCCACCGTCGTGTACGTCGGGGTGGCCCGCTCGACCAGGGCGACGGAGTCCTCCAGGTCGAGCGAGCGGACGAGATACGTCAGGCCCTGGTGCAGGTGGACCGCGCCCTCGTGGACGCTCGTGTGGGCCGCGCCCGCGTCGACCGTGCCGAGCAGCCTGCCCGTACCGGCCTCGACGACCTGGACCGGCCGGCCGCCCTGCCCCCGGATGTCGGTCAGGTCGGCGGCCCGCTCCCGGCGGGTCCAGTGCCAGGCCTTCGTCCGCCGGCGCAGCAGCTTCGCGGCCTCCAGCTGCGGGAGCAGCTCCTCGGCGGCCGGGCCGAACAGGTCCAGGTCCTCCTCGGTCAGCGGCAGTTCCTCGGCCGCCGCGCACAGGTGCGGGGCGAGCACGTAGGGGTTGTCGGGGTCGAGGACGGTGGACTCCACGGGCCGGTCGAAGAGGGCCTCCGGGTGGTGGACGAGGAAGGTGTCCAGGGGGTCGTCGCGGGCGACCAGGACGGCGAGGGCGCCCCGCCCGGACCGCCCCGCGCGTCCGGCCTGCTGCCACAGGGAGGCCCGGGTACCCGGATAGCCGGCGATGACCACGGCGTCCAGACCGGAGACGTCCACGCCGAGTTCGAGGGCGTTCGTCGCCGCGAGACCGAGGAGTTCGCCGGAGTGCAGGGCGCGTTCCAGGGCGCGGCGCTCCTCGGGGAGGTAGCCGCCCCGGTACGCCGCGACACGCCGGGCCAGCGAGCGGTCGACCTCGGCGAGGCGTTCCTGGGCGATCACGGAGATCAGCTCGGCGCCGCGCCGGGAGCGTACGAAGGTGACCGAGCGGATGCCCTGCACGGTGAGGTCGGTCAGCAGGTCGGCGGCCTCGGCGGTGGCCGTACGGCGGACCGGTGCGCCTTTCTCGCCGTGCAGCTCGGTCAACGGCGGCTCCCAGAGGGCGAACACCAGTTCACCGCGCGGTGAGGCGTCGTCGGCCACCTCCACGACCGGCACGCCGGTGAGGCGGCGGGCGGCGACCGCGGGCTCGGCGGCGGTCGCGGAGGCCAGCAGGAACACGGGGGAGGCGCCGTAGCGGGCGCACAGCCGGCGCAGGCGGCGCAGCACCTGGGCGACGTGCGAGCCGAAGACGCCCCGGTAGGTGTGGCACTCGTCGATGACGACGTACTTCAACGACTTGAGGAAGGAGGACCAGCGGGGGTGGGCCGGCAGGACGCCCCGGTGCAGCATGTCCGGGTTGGTCAGCACGTAGTTGGCGTACTGGCGGATCCACTCGCGTTCCTCGAACGGAGTGTCGCCGTCGTGGACGGCCGCGCGCACCGAATGGCCCAGTGGTTGTGAAAGTTCCTTCACGGACCGGCACTGGTCCGCCGCGAGGGCCTTCGTGGGGGCGAGGTACAGGGCGGTCGCGCCACGGCCGTTCGGGGCCTCGGCGCCGTCCAGGAGCGCGGACAGGACGGGCACGAGATACGCCAGGGACTTGCCGGACGCGGTACCGGTGGCGACCACGACGGACTCGCCGTCCAGGGCGTGCTCGGCGGCGCGTGCCTGGTGGGCCCAGGGGTGTTCGACGCCCGCGGTCCGCACGGCGGCGAGGACCTCCGGACGGATCCGGTCCGGCCAGACGGCATGGCGACCCTCGCGCGGGGGCAAGTGCTCCGTATGAGTGATGCGCGAAGCCCGGCTCGGTCCGGACGCGAGCCGGTCCAGGACCGCGCCCGGGGCGGGCCCGGACGGGAGGTCCGTCGGGGGTCGATCGGATCGGTGATTCTTGGCCATCGGCACCGAGTGTGTCACTGGCGTGACGGACAATGGGGCCAAGGCGTCGTGCACGCCTGCCGGTAAGTGATTGAATGCCATCGCGGCTGGCGATCCGTCCCGGGGGCTGAGCCGAGATGCCCCAAGGGCGACCGCTCGATAGCTAGGTGCTGGAGGATCCGTGGACCTGTCCCTGTCGACCGAAACCATGGGCGATCGCACGATCGTCAGGGTCGGTGGCGAAATCGACGTATATACCGCGCCCAAGCTGCGCGAGCAGTTGGTCGAGCTGGTGAACGACGGCAGTTTCCACCTTGTCGTCGACATGGAAGGTGTGGACTTCCTCGACTCCACCGGACTCGGCGTGCTGGTCGGCGGCCTGAAGCGCGTCCGTGCCCATGAGGGCTCACTGCGCCTGGTCTGCAACCAGGAGCGTATTCTCAAGATCTTCCGCATTACCGGCCTCACCAAGGTGTTCCCGATCCACACCTCGGTCGAGGAAGCGGTGGCGGCCACCGACTGACCACCCCGCTCCCGGGCCGCGTGCCCGAACGGCGGAAGAGAACCAGGAGGAGGGCCGGGCTTTCGGCGGCCCTGCCTCTCCACAGCACGCCCGTAGTCGCGAGGGGGATGCATGGCCACCGTCGAACTCCGCTTCAGCGCGCTGCCCGAGCACGTCAGGACCGCCCGGCTCGTGGCGGCGGCGGTGGCGCGCAGGGCCGGAGTGGACGAGGCCGTCCTCGACGAGGTCAGACTCGCCGTCGGCGAGGCCTGCACCCGTGCCGTGGGACTGCACCGGAACGGCGGCATCTCGGCCCCTGTGAAGGTGCTGCTGATCGAGGAGGAGAAGCAGTTCTCCATCGAGGTCGGCGACGAGGCGCCCCACGCGACCCCCGGCGAGCGGGCGCCCGGTGACGCGCCGGGCGACGCCGACGCGGAGACCGAGGAGGACGAGATGGGCCTCGCGGTCATCAGCGGGCTCGTCGACGACGTCGAGGTCAGCGCGGGGCGGCACGGCGGATCGATCCGCATGAGGTGGCCCACCGTGCCGCCGGCCACCCTCCTCGCCTGACCGGTTCACCCGGACGGCGACCGTCTTTCCGAAGGGCCCCCTCGTGGGGCCCTTCGTCATGTGCGGGTGTCAGTGCCCGCGCTTACAGTGGTCTCGTGCGGTTGATCGCGTGAATTCGTTCACGACCGGCCGTGCCATGAAAATGCGATCACGTGAATGCTCCAAAGGCATTACCGATTCCCGGTCGCCGATCATCGGCGATCATTAGGGAAGAGCGCGTGCGGGACATTTACATTTCACGCGCACTGTTTTGATCAGCTTCCGGTACCTACAATCCCGTCCACATCTTGAGCTCAGCCCAAGCGTCAAGGAGGACGAATGGCGGGGCTTTCCCTCACCCAAGAGTCGGGCCAGTCCACATCCCTCGCAGCCGCCGTGCTGACCGATGACAACCGCCTGCTCGTGGTGGTCATCGGCGTCGTCGCACTGGCGGCACTGGTGGTCGCTGGAGTCCTGGTGCGCCAGGTTCTCGCGGCCGGCGAGGGCACCGACGGCATGAAGAAGATCGCGGCAGCGGTCCAGGAGGGCGCGAACGCCTATCTGGCCCGCCAGTTGCGTACCCTCGGCGTATTCGCCGTGATCGTGTTCTTCCTGCTCATGCTGCTGCCCGCGGACGACTGGAATCAGCGTGCCGGACGGTCGGTGTTCTTCTTGATCGGAGCGGCGTTCTCGGCGGCCACCGGCTATATCGGTATGTGGCTCGCCGTGCGCAGCAATGTGCGGGTCGCCGCGGCGGCGCGCGAGGCGACTCCGGCCGAGGGCGAGCCGGAAAAGGATCTCACCGCCGTCTCGCACAAAGCGATGAAGATCGCTTTTCGTACGGGCGGTGTCGTCGGTATGTTCACCGTCGGCCTCGGCCTGCTGGGCGCCTCCTGCGTGGTGCTGGTGTACGCGGCCGACGCCCCGAAGGTGCTCGAGGGGTTCGGTCTCGGGGCCGCGCTGATCGCGATGTTCATGCGGGTCGGCGGCGGCATCTTCACCAAGGCCGCCGACGTCGGCGCCGACCTGGTCGGCAAGGTCGAGCAGGGCATTCCGGAGGACGATCCGCGCAATGCCGCGACCATCGCCGACAACGTGGGCGACAACGTCGGCGACTGCGCGGGCATGGCGGCCGACCTGTTCGAGTCGTACGCCGTGACCCTGGTGGCCGCGCTGATCCTGGGCTCGGCGGCGTTCGGCGACGCCGGGCTCGCCTTCCCGCTGCTGGTGCCCGCCATCGGTGTCCTCACCGCGATGGCCGGCATCTTCGCGGTGGCCCCCAGGCGCACCGACCGCAGCGGCATGAGCGCGATCAACCGGGGGTTCTTCATCTCCGCGCTGATCTCGCTCGTCCTGGTCGCGATCGCCGTGTTCGTCTATCTGCCGTCGTCGTACGCCGATCTCGACGGCGTCACCGACGAGGCGATCCTGGGCAAGGACGGCGACCCGCGGATCCTCGCGCTCGTCGCGGTGGCCATCGGCATCGTGCTCGCCGCCCTCATCCAGCAGCTCACCGGCTACTTCACCGAGACCACCCGGCGTCCCGTGCGGGACATCGGCAGGACCTCGCTCACCGGCCCGGCCACCGTCGTCCTCTCCGGTATCTCGCTCGGTCTCGAATCCGCCGTCTACACCGCCCTGTTGATCGGCCTCGGCGTGTACGGGGCGTTCCTGCTCGGTGGTACGTCGATCATGCTGGCGCTGTTCGCGGTGGCGCTGGCCGGCACCGGACTGCTCACCACGGTCGGCGTGATCGTCGCGATGGACACCTTCGGCCCGGTCTCCGACAACGCGCAGGGCATCGCCGAGATGTCCGGCGACGTGGAGGGCGCGGGCGCCCAGGTGCTCACCGACCTGGACGCGGTCGGCAACACCACCAAGGCCATCACCAAGGGCATCGCGATCGCCACGGCCGTACTGGCGGCGGCGGCGCTGTTCGGCTCGTACCGGGACGCCATCACCACCGGAGCGAGAGACGTGGGCGAGCGGCTCAGCGGTGAGGGCGCGCCGATGAGCCTGATGATGGACATCTCCCAGCCCAACAACCTCGTCGGCCTGATCGCGGGCGCGGCGGTCGTCTTCCTCTTCTCGGGACTGGCGATCAACGCGGTGTCGCGGTCGGCGGGTTCGGTGGTCTACGAGGTGCGGCGGCAGTTCCGCGAGAAGCCCGGGATCATGGACTACAGCGAGGAGCCGGAGTACGGCAAGGTCGTCGACATCTGCACCAAGGACGCCCTGCGCGAGCTCGCCACACCCGGACTGCTCGCCGTGATGGCGCCCATCTTCATCGGGTTCACGCTCGGCGTCGGCGCCCTGGGCGCCTTCCTCGCGGGCGCGATCGGCGCGGGCACCCTGATGGCGGTGTTCCTCGCCAACTCAGGTGGCGCCTGGGACAACGCGAAGAAACTCGTCGAGGACGGCCACCACGGAGGCAAGGGCAGCGAGGCCCACGCGGCCACCGTCATCGGCGACACCGTCGGCGACCCCTTCAAGGACACCGCCGGACCCGCGATCAACCCCCTGCTGAAGGTGATGAACCTGGTGGCGCTGCTCATCGCGCCCGCGGTCATCAAGTTCTCCTACGGCGCGGACAGGAGTGTCGGGATGCGGGTGCTCATCGCGATCCTGGCGCTGCTCGTCATAGTCGGCGCGGTGTACGTGTCCAAGCGGCGCGGCATCGCGGTGGAGGACGAGGACGATCCCGAGCCGGAGCCCAAGTCGGCGGATCCGGCGGTGGTTTCCTAGAGCCGGACGGTGGACACCGGATCAAGGTGCGGGCGGACAGCGCGTATTGACGCGCCGCCCGCCCTCTCCCCGCGCGCGGGACTCATGCCGTGAGCCTTCTCTCGCGTGGTGCAAATGGCTTCAAAAGTTCCTTACCGGACGTTCGACGGGTGGGTGTAGGCCATCTGGCGTGTATGTTCCGGGGCCGAAGGCCATGGAAGGGACCAATCCGGTGAACAAGAAGCTCGCGGCCGCACTGTCCGGCGGTGCGGTACTGGTACTGGCGCTGACGGGATGCGGCGGCGACGACAACAACGAGAAGCTGGACGCCTGGGCGAAGCAGGTCTGCGACGCGGTGAAGCCGCAGGCCGCGAAGATCAAATCGGCCAACGCCGCGATCCAGAAGGAGACCTCGGACAACAGCACGCCGGAAGAGGTCCAGACGGCCGACTCGAAGGCCTTCCAGGACATGTCCGACGCCTACAAGGCGATCGGCGCCGCCGTGGACAAGGCCGGGGCGCCGGACGTCGAGGACGGGGAGAAGAAGCAGACGGACGCGGTCAAGGAGCTCAACGGCATCTCCGCGTCGTACGCCTCGCTGAAGAAGCAGGTCGACGGCCTCGACACGGACGACCAGGCGGAGTTCGCCGACGGTCTGAAGGACATCGCCGCCGAGCTGGACAAGCTCGGCAAGAGCGGCAGCGACGCCCTCAGCACGTTGGAGGAGGGCGAGGTCGGCGAGGCGATGTCCCGGCAGGCGAGCTGCCGGACGGCCACCGCGACGGCGGAGGTCACCAAGAGCTGACACCGCGGCAGCAGCCGCGGGGACGCGCCGGGCGGGGGCGGCGGCCACAATGGAGGGCGTGAGTGACGCCAGCCTGCCGCCCCTGCCCTCGTCCGACCGCCCCGAAGCCGCCGCCCGGCTGCGGGACGCGCTGCTCGGAGCCTCCTTCACCGCCGACGGACTGCTCGAACTGCTCGGTGCTCCCGCCTACGCGGCGCTGGCCCGCAGCGAGACCGTGCCCGCCCTGAGGGCCACCCGCGGGGACACGCCGCTGGAAATGCTCGTACGGCTGTTCCTGCTGCAGCAGCCCGTGCCGCACGTGCGCGTGGCCGGCGTCCTGCCCGTGGACGTCTGCCTGGAGAGCGGATGGCTGACGCGCGCCGGCGCGGACGAGCTCGCCGCGACCGTGGACGTACGGCCGTACGGCGGGCCGGGCGGCGAGGACTGGTTCATCGTGTCCGACCTCGGGTGCGCGGTCGGCGGTGCCGGGGGCATCGGCAGCCGCGACGAGGGGGTCGTGCTCGGCGTCGGCGGGGCGTCCACCACCCTGGCCGGCATCACCGTCCGTACGCCCGTGACCTCCGCGCTCGACCTCGGCACCGGCTCCGGAATCCAGGCGCTGCACGCCGCCCGGCACGCCACGCGCGTGACGGCCACCGACGTCAACCCGCGTGCCCTGCACATCACCGCGCTCACCCTGGCCCTCTCCGGGGTCCCGGCCGCCGACCTGCGCGAGGGGTCGCTGTTCGCGCCGGTCCGGGACGGTGAGACGTACGACCTGATCGTGTCCAACCCGCCGTTCGTGATCTCGCCGGGCGCCCGGCTCACCTACCGCGACGGCGGGATGGGCGGGGACGATCTGTGCCGCACGATCGTTCAGGAGGCGGGGGAACGGCTGAACGAGGGCGGGTTCGCGCAGTTCCTCGCCAACTGGCAGCACGTCGAGGGGGAGGACTGGCAGGACAGACTCAGGTCATGGGTGCCCCGCGGGTGCGACGCCTGGATCGTGCAGCGCGAGGTGCAGGACATCACCCAGTACGCCGAGCTGTGGTTGCGGGACGCGGGCGACCACCGCGGTGCCGAGGCCGATTACCGGGCGCGGTACGACGCGTGGCTGGACGAGTTCGAGGCGCGCAAGGTGAAGGCGGTCGGCTTCGGCTGGATCACCTTGCGCAAGGCGGACTCCGCCGCGCGGTCGATCACGGTGGAGGAGTGGCCGCACCCGGTCGAGCAGCCGCTCGGCGAGACGGTCCGGGCGCACTTCGACCGGATCGACTACCTGCGGACGCGCGACGACGCGGCGCTCCTCGAGGCACGCTTCGCGCTGGCCGCCGAGGTGGTGCAGGAACAGGTCGGGCTGCCCGGTGCGGAGGACCCGGAGCACGTCGTGCTGCGGCAGAACCGCGGGATGCGCCGGGCCACCAAGGTGGACACGATCGGCGCGGGCTTCGCGGGGGTCTGCGACGGCACCATGAGCGCGGGCCGGATCCTGGACGCCATCGCCCAGCTCCTCGGTGAGGACCCCGTGCTGCTGCGCGACCGCACGCCGGCCCAGATCCGGCTGCTGGTGGAGCAGGGGTTCCTGGAGCCCGCCGGCTGACACGAGCGGCGGCGGGTCCGCGGGCGGGCTGTCTCATGCGGCACCTCGGTGGGCCCGCGGGCGGGCTGTCCCACGCGGCACCTCGGCGGCTCGCCCCATGAGTCACGTCACTGTCTTCCGCCGCGTCCTTCACGCCGGCCGCGGCGGCCGCCCGGCTCTTTCCCATCGATCCGGAATTTCCGTGAAAGGGCTCCCGGGCCGGTTTTCGGACACGTGGTCAGGACCGTAGCCCTCCCGTTCACCTCCGATTCGTCTGCCCGCCGCCCGGGCGTGGCAGCGTCACACCGGGGCCGGTACCAGCGGACGGGAAAGAGGGCATCGGGCGACCATGGAGAGCGGACCGGCGATCTTCGCGGGGATGGTGTTCTGCCTGTTCGGAGGCGGATTGCTGGCCTGGACCGTGACCCGCGCGCGGCAGCACCGCCCCGTCGCCCAGGGTGTGAGCCCCGTCGCATCGGCCACCGTCGCGGGACTGTTCGCGATGATCTTCCTGGTCCTCGGCGCATGGTGTCTGACCCGCCTCTGAGAAGCGCGAAACCCTGACGGCTCCCAGTAACCGGTAGATCGCACTCCGGATAAGCGCGGGCGGAGACTGGACACTCCGGGCGGCAGGAACGGTGGTAGTCGGGTTACCGTTCGAGTGGCCGTTGCGGGCTTTTCCTGTTTGACACGGGGGCGGGATGTACCGTCACACTCCGCAGCGTCACCATGACCCGACCCCGGGGGAGACCGCCTGGGGAGCCCCAAGCGCCGACCGGAGAGAAGAGCGAAGTTGTCCCCGACCAGCGAGACCGCGAAGGGCGGCCGCCGACTCGTCATCGTCGAGTCGCCTGCCAAGGCGAAGACGATCAAGGGCTACCTCGGCCCCGGCTACATCGTCGAGGCGAGCGTCGGGCACATTCGCGATCTTCCCAACGGTGCCGCCGAGGTGCCGGAGAAGTACACCGGCGAGGTGCGCCGCCTCGGTGTGGACGTCGACCACGACTTCCAGCCGATCTATGTGGTCAACGCGGACAAGCGGGCCCAGGTCAAGAAGCTCAAGGACCTGCTGAAGGAGTCCGACGAGCTCTTCCTCGCCACCGATGAGGACCGCGAGGGCGAGGCCATCGCCTGGCACCTCCAGGAAGTGCTCAAGCCGAAGATCCCGGTCAAGCGGATGGTCTTCCACGAGATCACCAAGGACGCGATCCGCGCGGCCGTGGCCAACCCGCGCCAGCTCAACCAGAAGCTGGTCGACGCCCAGGAGACCCGCCGCATCCTCGACCGCCTCTACGGCTACGAGGTCTCGCCGGTCCTGTGGAAGAAGGTCATGCCCCGGCTGTCCGCCGGCCGTGTCCAGTCCGTCGCCACGCGGCTCGTGGTGGAGCGGGAACGCGAGCGCATGGCGTTCCGTTCCGCCGAGTACTGGGACCTGACGGGCACCTTCTCCCCCACCTCCGACTTCGCTCCGGCGGGGGGACCCCCATCCGGCCGCGCCGGGGACGCGAGCGACCCGTCGTCCCTTGTCGCCCGCCTGCAGACCGTCGACGGGCGGCGGGTCGCGCAGGGCCGCGACTTCGACTCCCTGGGACGGCTGAAGAGCGCCAACACCCTCCACCTCGACGAGGCGAACGCCCGCGCGCTCGCCGCCGCCCTGGAGAACACGCGGTTCGCCGTGCGTTCCGTCGAGTCCAAGCCGTACCGCCGCTCGCCGTACGCCCCGTTCCGTACGACGACGCTGCAGCAGGAGGCCTCGAGGAAGCTCGGCTTCGGTGCCAAGGCGACCATGCAGGTCGCCCAGAAGCTGTACGAGAACGGCTACATCACCTACATGCGTACGGACTCGACGACGCTGAGCGAGACGGCGGTCGCCGCCGCCCGCGCCCAGGTCACGCAGCTGTACGGCGCCGACTACCTGCCCCCGCAGCCGCGCACCTACGCGGGCAAGGTCAAGAACGCGCAGGAGGCGCACGAGGCGATCCGCCCCTCGGGCGACCGTTTCCGCACGCCTGCCGAGACCGGGCTGACCGGCGACCAGTTCAAGCTCTACGAGTTGATCTGGAAGCGGACCGTCGCCTCGCAGATGAAGGACGCCACCGGCAACTCCGTCACCGTGAGGATCGGCGGCACGGCGGCCGACGGCCGGGACGTCGAGTTCAGCGCGTCCGGCAAGACGATCACCTTCCACGGCTTCCTGAAGGCGTACGTGGAAGGCGCCGACGACCCGAACGCCGAGCTCGACGACCGCGAGCGCCGGCTGCCGCAGGTCTCCGAGGGTGACGCCCTCACCGCCGAGGAGGTCACGGTCGACGGGCACGCCACCAAGCCCCCGGCCCGCTACACCGAGGCGTCGCTGGTCAAGGAGCTGGAGGAGCGGGAGATCGGCCGCCCGTCGACGTACGCGTCGATCATCGGCACGATCCTCGACCGCGGCTACGTGTTCAAGAAGGGCACGGCCCTGGTGCCGTCCTTCCTCTCCTTCGCCGTGGTCAACCTGCTGGAGAAGCACTTCGGGCGGCTCGTCGACTACGACTTCACCGCCCGGATGGAGGACGACCTCGACCGCATCGCGCGGGGCGAGGCGCGGGCGGTGCCGTGGCTGAAGCGGTTCTACTTCGGCGAGGGCGCGAGCAACGGTGACGCGGCCGACGCCGGCAACGGCGACGGGGACCACCTCGGCGGCCTCAAGGAGCTCGTGACCGACCTGGGCGCGATCGACGCGCGCGAGGTGTCGTCGTTCCCGGTGGGCAACGACATCGTGCTGCGGGTCGGGCGCTACGGCCCGTACATCGAGCGCGGCGAGAAGGACACCGAGCAGCACCAGCGCGCCGACATCCCGGACGATCTGGCGCCGGACGAGCTGACCCTCGACCTGGCCGAGAAGCTGCTCGCCGAGCCGAGCGGCGACCGCGTCCTGGGCGCCGACCCGGACACCGGTCACGACATCGTCGCCAAGAAGGGCCGCTACGGCCCGTACGTCACGGAGATCCTCCCCGAGGGCACCCCGAAGACCGGCAAGAACGCGGTCAAGCCGCGTACGGCCTCCCTCTTCAAGTCGATGTCCCTGGACACGGTGACGCTGGACGACGCGCTCAAGCTGATGTCGCTGCCGCGCGTGGTCGGCGCGGACGCCGAGGGCCAGGAGATCACCGCGCAGAACGGCCGCTACGGGCCGTACCTGAAGAAGGGCACCGACTCGCGGTCGCTGCAGTCCGAGGAGCAGCTCTTCACGATCACGCTGGAGGAGGCGCTGGCGATCTACGCCCAGCCCAAGCAGCGTGGCCGGGCCGCGGCCAAGCCGCCGCTGAAGGAGCTGGGCACCGACCCGGTCAGCGAGAAGCCGGTCGTGGTGAAGGACGGCCGCTTCGGGCCGTACGTCACCGACGGGGAGACCAACGCGACGCTGCGCTCCGGCGACAGCGTCGAGGAGATCACCCCGGAACGTGGTTTCGAGCTGCTCGCCGAGAAGCGGGCGAAGGGCCCCGCCAAGAAGACGGCGAAGAAGGCCACCGCCAAGAAGGCACCGGCCAAGAAGGCGCCGGCGAAGAAGACGGCGGTGGCCAAGAAGACCGCGGCGAAGAAGACCACGACCGCGAAGAAGACCGTCGCCAAGAAGGCCACCGCCTCGAACGGGGCGGAGGACTGAGCCCGCACGCGCGGGACCCCCGGTGAAAGGTCCGTGACGATCTTCGCCGGGGGTTCGGAATGCGAACGCCCCGACAACACTTCGGTGTCGGGGTGTGTGCATGTCAGGCGCGTCGCGCCGAGCTGTCGGCGCGGGCCGATAGGCTGAACGCATGACGCGAGCCGAGCAGCCAACGGCCCCACAGCCGGCCCCCGACGACGCCCTCGTCGCGGACTCCCGCGAGCGTGCCGTCCGCGCCCTGCTGCGCCGACCCCAGCTGAAACGGTTGTGGAGCGCGCAGCTCGTGGGCGGGGTCGGTGACGTCCTCGCCCTCCTGGTACTGGTTCTCCTGGTCCTGCAGGCGGTGGTCGCCGAGGGGTCCTTCGGCGGGGGCTACCGGGGCGTGGCGTTCGCAGTGGCGATCGTTTTCGGGGTACGCATCCTGGCGACGCTGCTGTTCGGCGCCGTACTCCTCGGCCCGCTCACCTCGCTCACCTCGCAGGACGGACCGCTGGACCGCCGCTGGACCATGGTCGGCGCGGACGGCCTGCGGGCCGCGCTGCTCATCGTGGCGCCGCTGTGGATCGACTGGACGCCCGAGGACGCGCCGGCCGTGCTCCTCGTCACCGCCTTCGTGACCGGAGTCGCCGAGCGGTTCTGGACGGTGTGCCGGGAGAGCGCCGCGCCCGCCCTGCTGCCCGCCCCGCCCCCGGAGGGCGCGACCGTGCGCCCGCTGCCCGACCACATGGACGCGCTGCGCCGGCTGTCGCTGCGCACGGGCTTCGTGGCGATACCGCTCGCGGCCGTCACGCTCGTCGTCGCGGCCCTGCTCAACAACCTGCTCGGCACCGGGATCGACTGGTTCGGCGAACACCGGGCGGCCCTCGCCTCGTACGTCGCGGCCGGGCTGTTCGCCGCGTCGCTGTCCGTCCTGACCTTCCTGGAACTGCCCGGCACCCGCACCCCGCGCGCGCGGTCACCGCTGGAAGGGCTGCGCCGCCCGAGGAGCGCCGCCGGCTCCGACAAGGGCCGCACCGGCGCGATGCCGCTGCTGGTGCTCGCGTCCGCGTCCGTCGCCGCCGCGGTGTCGGCCGCCGTCGCCGTGTCGGTGCTGCACGCCAAGGACCTGGGCGGCGGCCCCGTGCTGTACGGCCTGCTGGTGGCCGCGCTGACCGGCGGTGTCGTCGTCGGCATCCGTACGGCGCCCGCCCTGCTGCCGGCCCTGTCCCGGCGCCGGCTGCTCGCGCTCGCCCTCGCCTTCACGGGCGTCGCCCTGCTGGCCGCCGGACTCGTACCGGACGTCACCAGCGTGGTGCTGATCATGGCGCTGGCCGGTGTCGGCGCGGGACTCGCCGCCAACACCGGGCACACCCTGCTCGACCAGGAGGCCGAGGACCAGCGGCGGGCCCGTATCACCGAGCACCTGCACGCGGTGGTCCGGGTCTTCGTGGCGCTCGGCGCGGTGATCGCCCCGCTGGTCGCCGCGGCCATCGGACCGCACCGGCTGGAGAACGGCCGGTTCGTCTTCGCGCACGGCGGTGCCGCCTTCACGCTGATGCTGGTCGGCGCGCTGCTGCTGCCGGTGGCCGCGCTGGTGCTGGCCAAGGTCGACGACCGCTCCGGCGTGCCGCTGCGGCAGGACCTGCGCGACGCGCTGCTCGGCGGCGCCGACCCGGACCAGACGCCCGCCGCCTCCGGCTTCTTCATCGCCCTGGAGGGCGGCGACGGCGCAGGGAAGTCCACCCAGGCCGAGGCCCTCGCCGAGTGGATCAGGGCCAAGGGCCACGAGGTCGTGCTCACCCGGGAACCCGGCGCGACCCCGGTCGGCAAGCGGCTGCGCTCCATCCTGCTGGACGTCTCCAGCGCCGGACTCTCGCACCGCGCGGAGGCACTGCTGTACGCCGCGGACCGCGCGGAGCACATCGACACCGTCGTACGGCCCGCCCTGGAGCGCGGCGCCGTCGTCATCACCGACCGGTACATCGACTCCTCCGTCGCCTACCAGGGCGCCGGGCGCGATCTGTCGCCGACCGAGATCGCCCGCATCAACCGCTGGGCGACCGACGGGCTGGTGCCGAACCTGACGGTGCTGCTGGACGTGGCCCCGGAGACCGCGCGGGAACGCTTCACCGAGGCGCCGGACCGGCTGGAGTCGGAGCCCGCCGAGTTCCACGCGCGCGTGCGGGCCGGTTTCCTCACCCTGGCCGCGGCCGACCCCGGCCGCTACCTGGTGGTCGACGCCGGCCAGGAACCGGAGGCGGTCACCACGGTGATCCGGCACCGGCTCGACCAGGTGCTGCCGCTGTCCGAGGCCGAGATCCAGGCCCGCGAGGAAGCACGACGCAAGGCCGAGGAGGAGGCCCGCCGCAAGGCGGAGGAGGAGGCGGCCCGCAAGGCCGAGGAGGAGCGCCTGGAGCGCGAGCGTCAGGAGCAGCTCGCCCGGTTGCGCGCCGAGGAGGAGGAGCGCAAGCGGCGCGAACTGGAGGAGGCCCAGCGGCGCGAGGCGGAACGGCAGGCGGAGGAGGCCCGGCAGCGGGCCGAGGAAGCGCGCCGGCGCGCGGAGGAGGAGCGGCTGCGGCTGCTCGCCGAGGAGAAGGCGCGCGCCGAGGAGGAGGCCCGTCGCAAGGCCGAGGAGGAACGCCGCCGCAAGCAGGCCGAGGAGGAGGCGCGGCTGCGCGCCGAGGCCGAGGCGCTGCGCCTGGAGAAGCAGCGCAAGGCCGAGGAGGCCCTGCTGCGCGCGGAGCAGGCCCGGCGGCTGGCCGAGCAGGCGGCGGCCGCGGCGGAGGCGGGACCGAAGACGACGACCGCCCCCGGTGCCGCTGCCGCGCGTGGGCGAACGGCCGACGAGGCGGCGACCGTGCCGACGCCGGTGGTGACGCCGACGAACGCGTCGGGCGGACCGGTCGACGAGACCGCCGTGCTGCCCCGGGTGCCGGAGGAGGACGCCGGGCAGCGGTCCGGCGGCCGGTCCGGGGTGTCCGACGCCGAGGTGACGACCGAGCTGCCGATGCCGCCGGTTCCACCGGGCGCGGCGGACGAGACGGCGGTGCTGCCCCCGGTGCGGGGAGACGAGCAGGGCCCCGCGGACCGGAGGGTGCCGCCCGGCTACTTCCGGGACGAGCGTCCGGCGAGCGCACCCGAGGGCACCGACGTCCCCGACGACCGCACGCGCGAGCTGCCCCGGATCGACCCCGAGGGCTCGCCCCGCCGCCGGCAGCGTCCGGACTGGGCCGAGGAGACCCCGCTGGACGACCTGCCGACGCTGGCCGACGAGCTGCTGGGCCCCCGCGACGGCGAGGACGGTGACGAGGACGACCGCCGGGGGCGCCGGCGCTGACCGCCGGGTCCGCGGGTGCGGGCGTTGTCAGTGCCCACCCGCACAATGGATCCGGTAAGGCAGACGTGACGGAAGGGCGGGCTGACCCATGACCGTGTGGGACGACCTCGTCGGGCAGGAGCGGGTGAGCGAGCGGCTCGACGGCGCCGCCCGCGACGCCGACGCGCTCGTCACCGCCGCGGCGGCCGGCGCACCCCCGCCGGAGGCGTCGAGGATGACGCACGCCTGGCTGTTCACGGGCCCGCCCGGCGCGGGAGTGACACAGACGGCGCGGGCTTTCGCCGCGGCGCTGCAGTGCGTGAGCCCCGACCGGGCACTGGGCGGCGCGCCCGGCTGTGGCTTCTGCGACGGATGTCACACGGCGCTCATCGGCACCCACGCGGATGTCACGACGGTCGCCGCCGTAGGAGCTGTGATCCGCGTCATGGACATGCGCGACACCGTCCGCAAGTCGTACACGGCTCCGGCGAACGGCCGCTGGCAGGTGATCCTCGTCGAGGACGCCGAGCGGCTGAACGAGAACTCCGCCAACGCCGTCCTCAAGGCCGTCGAGGAGCCCGCCTCGCGCACGGTCTGGCTGCTGTGCGCCCCGTCCGTCGAGGACGTCCTGCCCACGATCCGCTCCCGCTGCCGCCACCTGAACCTGCGCACGCCGTCGGTGGAGGCCGTCGCCGACATGCTCGTACGACGCGAAGGCATCGAACCGGACGTCGCCGCCGCCGTGGCCCGCGCCACCCAGGGCGACGTCGACCGTGCCCGCCGCCTGGCCACCGACCCGACCGCCCGCGCACGCCGTGCCTCTGTGCTGAAGCTGCCCCTGCGGGTCGAGGACATCGGTGGCGCGCTCAAGGCGGCCCAGGAGCTGGTCGACGTGGCGGCCGAGGACGCCAAGCAGCTCGCCGAGGAGGTGGAGGCCAAGGAGACCGAGGAACTGAAGGCGGCGTTGGGCGCGCCCCAGGGCGGCCGCCTGCCACGCGGCACGGCAGGCGTGATCAAGGAACTCGAGGACGATCAGAAACGCCGCAGACGGCGCACGCAGCGCAACACCCTCGACATCGCGCTGAGCGACCTGACCGGCTTCTACCGCGACGTCCTCGCCCTCCAGCTCGGCTCCCGCGTCGCCATCGCCAACGGCGACACCGAGGACGTACTGGAGCGGATGGCCCGCAGCAGCTCCCCGGAGTCCACGCTCCGCCGCATCGAGGCGATCGCGGCGTGCGGCAAGGCCCTGGACCGCAACGTGGCCCCGCTGCTCGCGGTGGAGGCGATGACGATGGCCCTCAGAGCGGGCTGACCGAGGGGTCCGCCCAGTGGCTCGACGCGGTCACTCGTACGAGGCACGGCGTGCGCACTGAGCACCCATTCCGTTGCACACAGTTACGCTCGCACTATGCACACAAGGCGCACCCACCGCAGGACCCGTACCGGAGCCGGAGTCGCTCTGCTCGCCGCCGCCGCACTGCTGGTCTCGGGCTGCTCCTCGGGGAACAGTCCGAGCACGGCCAGCGCGGCGGCGGAGGAGGAGGCGGCTCTCGCCCCCCTGCCCCGCTCCACACCCGCCGCCCTCGCGCCGTACTACGGGCAGAAACCCGCCTGGCGCGACTGCGGAGTCCCCGGTTTCCAGTGCGCCACGCTGAAGGTCCCGCTCGACTACGCCGAACCGGCGGCCGGTGACGTGCGCCTCGCCCTCACCCGCAAGAAGGCCACCGGCCCGGGAAAGCGGCTGGGCTCCCTGCTGGTGAACCCCGGCGGTCCGGGCGGCTCGGCGATCGGCTACGTCCAGGCGTACGCCGGGATCGGCTACCCGGCCGGCGTGCGCGCCCGCTACGACATGGTGGCCGTCGACCCGCGGGGCGTCGCCCGCAGCGAACCCGTCGAGTGCCTGGACGGGGCCGGGATGGACGCGTACACGCGGACGGACATCACCCCGGACGACGCGAAGGAGACCGGCGCGCTGGTCGCGTCGTACAAGAAGTTCGCCGAGGGCTGCGGGGCGGACGCGCCCAAGCTGCTGCGCCATGTGTCCACCGTCGAGGCGGCCCGGGACATGGACATCGTCCGGGCCGCGCTGGGCGACGAGAAGCTGAACTACGTCGGCGCCTCGTACGGCACCTTCCTCGGCGCGACCTACGCCGGCCTGTTCCCGGACCGGGCGGGCCGGCTCGTCCTGGACGGCGCGATGGACCCCTCGCTGTCCGCGCGCCGGCTCAACCTGGAACAGACGGAGGGCTTCGACACGGCGTTCACCGCCTTCGCCGAGGACTGCGTGCGGCAGGACGACTGCCCGCTCGGCGGCCGGGGCACCACTCCCGGACAGGCCGGCAAGAACCTCAAGGCGTTCTTCGCGAAGCTCGACGCCCGTCCGATCCCCACCGGTGACGCCGACGGCCGCAGGCTCACCGAGTCGCTCGCGACGATCGGCGTGATCGCCGCGATGTACGACGAGGGCGCCTGGCAGCAGCTGCGCGAGGCGTTGACGGCCGCGATGAGGGAGAACGACGGCGCCGGACTCCTCCTCCTCTCCGACAGCTACTACGAGCGTGACGCGCACGGCGACTACAGCAATCTGATGTTCGCCAACGCGGCCGTGAACTGCCTCGACCTCCCGCCCGCCTTCGACTCCCCGGGCGAGGTGCGCAAGGCGCTCCCCGCCTTCGAGAAGGCCTCCCCGGTGTTCGGCGAGGGCCTCGCCTGGGCCTCCCTGAACTGCGCGTACTGGCCGGTGCGGGCCACGGGTGAGGCGCGGCGCATCGAGGCGAGGGGCGCGGCCCCGATCGTCGTCGTCGGCACCACCCGTGACCCGGCCACCCCGTACCGCTGGGCCGAGGCCCTGGCCGGCCAGCTCTCCTCGGCCCGCCTCCTCACCTACGAGGGCGACGGCCACACCGCCTACGGCCGGGGCAGCGCCTGCGTCGACTCCGCGATCAACACCTACCTGCTCGACGGCACCCCGCCGAAGGACGGAAAGCGCTGCTCATAGCCGGTACGACCGCCCCCGGAGGCGTACGCTCCGGCCCGCCTCCGGGGCCGGTACGAAGCACCCTCGGAAACTGTGTAGACTTACCGACGTTGCTGATCGCACCATAGGTGCGCAGCGCGCCGCCTTAGCTCAGATGGCCAGAGCAACGCACTCGTAATGCGTAGGTCTCGGGTTCGAATCCCGAAGGCGGCTCTCCGAAGAAGACCCAGCTCCATACCCTTGAGCTGGGTCTTTTTCGTTCAGTGGATGCGGCGACGGCGCGGGGAGCGTGCCGCGCGGGTGTCGGCGGTCCCAGTTCTGGTCTCAGGTGGGCATGTCGACGCCCAACTCGTTCAGGATCGTGCCGGCGGTGTGGCGGCTCCCGTCGTACAGGCGGCGGTCGTCGATCCCGGCTTCCTTGAGCAGCTCCTTGAATTCCTCGTAGTCGGTGGGTGAGGCCGGGCCCGGCCTCACCCACCGACGACTGCCTCACCATGGCTGAGGCAGTGTGCCGCCTGCGGATCACGCTTGCGGCACACGATCGAAGGGTCCGCCTGACCGGCGGGGCCGGGTCTCAGCCGGCGGCCCGGCGGGCGAGGATTCCGACCGCGGCACGGCCCATGGTGCGGCCCCGCACGTCGAGCGTGACGTTCTCGAAGCCGGCCTTCACCAGCTCGTCGTGCAGCTGTTCCGGCGTGGTGTTCATGGTGTGCCGGTGGTGCACGATCACCAGGCGGCCACCGGGGCGCAGTACGCGTTGCAGCTCCGTGTAGGCCGCGGGGCGGTCCCACAGGGTCACGTTGTTGACGGAGAGCGCGGCCGACACGGACGCGTCGGGCAGGCCAGTGGCCTCGGCGGTGCCCTCCCGGAGCGAGGCATGGCCGACGGCGAGGTGCAGGGCGCAGCGCTGCCGGGCCATGGAGCGCATCGTGGCCGACGGTTCCACCCCGATCGCCCGGCCGCCCGGCGCGACCGCCTCGGCGGCCAGCGCGAGCCCGATGCCGGGCCCCGGGCCCACTTCGAGGACCTGGTCCCCGGGCTTGAGGTCGGCCTGTTCGACCGCCCACGCCTCCTGTTCGGCGTTTCCGCGCTGCATGATCGCGCCGCCGATGAGCCCCGGAATTCCGCTGGGGCGTCCGAAGATCGGCCCGAGGACCGTCAGTAGGAGCGAGTTCATTCGGTCGGCATTCCCGTCTCTGTGAGTGACGTCCCCGTCACCTGCCTGGTGCTCGGGCCCGTCCTGGGTCGGCAAAGGCCCTGCTGCGAGGGCCGGGAACAGAGCGTCGGAGGCGGGACTAGAGGATCACTGGAGAACTCTGTGTGACGAGGGAGCCGTCGCCTCGTCCGGCGTGGCGTCCAGTGAGGCTCGACCGTTCGTCTAGCACCCCCGCCGACCTTGGCGGCCCGTCGAACGGAAGGGGAGTCATGAGCGGGTTCACCCTCACCGAGTTCCGGAAGGTCGTGGAGGCGTGCCTGGAGGGGGCTGATGCCGCCGCCCTCGACGAGTCCACCGTGGACACCGACTTCGGCGACCTGGGATACGACTCCCTGGTCGTCTACGAGATCGCCATGCGGGTGCAGGACGAGTACCGGGTCACCATCCCGGACGAGGCCTTCGACGACCTGCGCACGCCGGCCGCGTTCATCGCCTACGTGGACGCCGGGATCCCGGCGGACCGATGACGGCCCTGCCCTGCGAGGAGCTGTTCCAGTGAGCCGAACCGTCGCCATCACCGGAATCGGCGTGATGGCCCCCAGCGGAGTGGGCCGCAAGGCGTTCTGGGATCTGCTGATCTCCGGGCGCACCGCGACCCGCACCATCACCAGCTTCGACCCCTCCCGATTTCGCTCCCGGATGGCGGCGGAGGTCGACTTCACCGCCGAGCAGAGCACCCTCACCCCCCGCGAGCTGCGGCGCCTGGACCGGGCCGCGCAGCTCGCGGTGCTGAGCACCCGGGAGTGCCTGGAGGACAGCGGGCTCGAACTCGACACCCTCGACCCGGAGCGGATCGGCGTCAGCGTCGGCACCGCGGTCGGCGGGACGACCAGCCTGGAGCGCGAGTACCTGGTGCTCAGCGACAGCGGCCGGCTGTGGGAGGTCGACGGGAGCTATCTGTCGCCTCATCTGTACGACGCCTTCGTGCCCAGTTCCTTCGCCGCCGAGATCGCCACGATGACCGGGGCGGAGGGTCCCGCGGCCGTCGTCTCGACGGGCTGCACCTCCGGCATCGACGCCGTGGGCCATGCGCGCGACCTCATCGTCGAGGGCACCGTCGACGTGATGATCGCCGGGGGCACGGACGCGCCGATCTCCCCGGTCGCGGTGGCCTGCTTCGACGCGATCAAGGCCACGTCACCGCGGAACGACGACCCGGAGCACGCCTCCCGCCCCTTCGACCGCACCCGTGACGGCTTCGTGATCGCCGAGGGCGCCGCCATGCTCGTACTGGAGGAGCTGGAGCACGCGCGGGCCAGGGGCGCCCATGTGTACGCCGTCATCGACGGGCACGCCTCGCGGTGCAACGCCTTCCACATGACCGGGCTGAAGCCCGACGGGCGGGAGATGGCCGACGCGATCACCAGCGCGCTGAACGAGGCGCGGCTCGCGCCGGAGGCCGTCGACTACGTCAACGCGCACGGGTCCGGCACCAAGCAGAACGACCGGCACGAGACGGCGGCCTTCAAGCTGGCGCTCGGTGAGCACGCGTACCGGACGCCGGTGAGCTCCATCAAGTCGATGGTGGGGCACTCGCTCGGCGCCATCGGCTCCATCGAGATCGCCGCCTGCGCCCTGGCGATCGAGTTCGGAGCCGTGCCGCCCACGGCCAACCTGCACGAGGCCGACCCCGAGTGCGACCTGGACTACGTACCCCTGGAGGCGCGTCCGCGCGACCTCGGCACCGTCCTGACGGTCGGGAGCGGCTTCGGCGGGTTCCAGAGTGCCCTGGTGCTGTCGCGCGAGCGGGGGGTGAGGGTGTGACCGCGACCTCTGCGACCGGGGCCCCCGTGGCCGGACTCTCCGCCGGCACCGCACCTCCGGTCGTCACCGGCATCGGTGTCGTCGCGCCGAACGGGCTCGGTGTCCAGGAGTGGTGGGAGGCGACCCTGCGGGGCGAGTCCGGCATCCGGCTCGTCCCGGGGTACGACGCCGCCCGCTATCCCTCGCCGCTGGCCGGCGTGGTCACCGGCTTCGACGCGGCGGCGATGCTGCCGGGGCGGCTGCTGCCGCAGACGGACCGGGTCACGCGGCTCGCGCTCGTCGCCGCGCAGTGGGCGATCGAGGACTCGGGGGCCGATCCGGCGGCGCTGCCCGAGTACACGACCGGGGTGGCGACCTCGAACGCGACCGGCGGTTTCGAGTTCACCCACCGCGAGGTCCGCAAGCTGTGGACCGAGGGGCCCGGCCGGGTCAGCGTCTACGAGTCGTTCGCCTGGTTCTACGCCGTGAACACCGGCCAGATATCCATCCGGCACGGTCTGCGCGGCCCCGGCAGCGTGATCGTCGCCGACCAGGCGGGCGGCCTCGACACCTTCGGCCAGGCCCGGCGAATGCTGGGCAAGGGCGCCGTCCTGGTGGTGTCGGGTGGTGTCGAATCCGCCCTCGATCCCTGGGGGCTGCTCTCGCACCACTCCGGTGGACGGCTCTCGGGAGTGCGCGATCCGGCCCGGGCGTATCTGCCGTTCGACGAGGCAGCCGCCGGACATGTGCCCGGGGAGGGCGGTGCGCTGCTCGTCGTGGAAAGCGCGAGCGCCGCCGCCGAGCGCGGCGCCCGGCAGGTGTACGGACAGCTGGCCGGGCACGCCTCGACCTTCGATCCGCCGCCGGGCTCCGGCCGGCCGCCGGGGCTGGCCCGCGCCGCGCGGCTCGCGCTCGCCCAGGCGGGGGTGACCCCGGCGGACGTCGACGTGGTCTTCGCCGACGCCGCGGCGCGGCCGGCGCTCGACGACGCCGAGGCCACCGCCCTGGCCGAACTGTTCGGCCCGTACGGTGTGCCCGTCACCGCGCCCAAGACCCTCACCGGACGGCTGACCGCGGGGGGTCCGCCACTGGACGTCGTCGCCGCGCTGCTCACCCTGAGGCACGGACTGATCCCCCCGACCGCTCATGTGGAGCGACCCGTTCCACGGCATCGGCTCGACCTCGTACGCGGCGAGCCCCGCCCCGCCCGGGTGCGTACGGCACTCGTCCTGGCCCGTGGCCACGGGGGCTTCAACTCGGCTCTGGTCGTCACCGCCCCGCCCGGTACGTCCGCCGCGACGGACGCGGACCGTGGCCCACGAACAGAACAGGAAGGAATCGCGTGAACGACATCGTCCTGCCGGAGCACTCCGGCCCCGAACTGCGGCTCGACGCTCCTCAATTGCAGCTCGCCGATCTACGGACCGTCCTCGTCGAATGCGCCGGCGACCTGGACGACATGGAGCTCGGCGAAGCGGCGCTCGACCGGCTCTTCACCGACCTCGGCTACGACTCGCTCGCGATCCTGGAGACCGCCGCGGCGGTCGGGCAGCGCTACGGCGTCGAGCTGCGCGACGAGGACGTGGCCGAGGCCGTGACACCGCGGGCGTTTCTGCTGCTGGTCAACCGGACCCTGGCGACCGCGGCCCAGGGGGCGCCGTCATGACCGGGACACAGGCCGCCGGGCCGGGCCCCGCCCTGGTGACCGGCGCGACCCGGGGCATCGGCCGCTCCGTGGCGCTGACCCTCGCCCGTCGCGGGCACCCGGTGTTCCTCTGCGCGCGCGACGCGGACGCCGTCGCCGCCGAGGTCAAGTACCTCACCGACCTCGGGCACACAGCCGCGGGCACCGCCTGCGACGTCACCGACGCGGCGCAGGTGCGCGCCTGGGTCGGGGCCGCCGTGGACCGCTTCGGGCCGGTGCGGGTCCTGGTCAACAATGCGGGCCGCAGCGGTGGCGGGCCGACGGCGCAGTTGTCCGAGGAGCTGTGGGACGACGTGATCGCCACCAATCTGAGGAGCGTCTTCCTGGTCACCCGCGAGGTGCTGACCACGGGCGGCATGACCGGCCTGGACAGCGGACGCGTCATCAGCATCGCGTCGACCGGCGGCAAGCAGGGGGTGGTCCTCGGCGCCCCGTACTCCGCCTCGAAGCACGGCGTGGTCGGGTTCACCAAGGCCCTCGGGCTCGAACTGGCCAAGACCGGCATCACCGTGAACGCCGTCTGCCCCGGCTATGTGGAGACGGAGATGGCGGCGGAGGTGCGCAAGGGCTACGCCGGTCTGTGGGAGACCGACGAGCGGACGGTCCTGGAACGGTTCCAGGCGAAGATCCCGATCGGCCGGTACACGGAGCCCGAGGAGGTGGCCGCGTTCGTCGGCTTCCTCGTGGGTGACGAGGCGGCCGCCATCACCGCGCAGGCGCTCAACATCTGCGGCGGGCTCGGAAACTACTGACACGGGAGGGGTCGGCCGTGCCGATCGAATCGACCACCGCGACGACTGCCGAGACGACGGCCGCGACGACGGCTGTTGAGCACAGTGCCCGGTACGCCGGGCCGGCCCGGCGCGGCTACGGGCTGATCGCCGACGTGACCCGCTGGCCGGTCCTCTTTCCGCCGTGTCTGGCGGCCGAGGTGCTGGAGAGCGACCGGGACTCGGAGCGGATCCGGCTGTGGGCCGTCGCCGGTTCCGACATCCGCACCTGGACGTCCCTGCGCAAGCTGGACGAGGAGCGGCTGCGGATCGACTTCCGGCAGGAGGCGCCGGGACCGCCGCTGGAGTGGATGAGCGGGCACTGGCGGTTCGAGGAGCGCGACGGGCGCACGGAGCTGGTCCTCGGGCACGAGTGGACCCTGGAGGCCGGGGCGGAGCACGCGCGGGTGACGGTCGCCGAGGCGCTCGGCCGCAACAGCGAGGCCGAGGTCGCGGCCGTGGCCCGCTGGGCGGGGCGCGCCGAAGGGCCGGAGGAGCTCCTGTTCACCGTCCGCGACGAGTACGTCGCACCCGGACCGCCGGCCGCGGTGTACGACTTCCTGTACCGGGCCGACCTGTGGCCGGAGCGTGTCGCGCATGTCGCCGAGCTCGACCTCCAGGAGGACGAGACGGCCCTGGTCGGCGGCGCCCGGGTGCAGACGCTCGACATGCGCACCCGCGGCGCCGACGGCTCCGTGCACGGCACCCAGTCGGTGCGTCTGTGCTTCCCCGGCGAGCGGCTCGTCTACAAGCAGACGACCGTGCCGCGCGGGCTGCTGGGGCACAGCGGTGCCTGGCTGCTGACGGGGACGGAGTCGGGGGACGCCACCCGCGTGGTCAGCGTCCATCAGGCCGCCCTCGACCCGGACGCGCTGGACACGGTCTTCGGCGTCGGCACCACGCTCGCCGGGGCCCGGGAACGGGCGGCGGCGCTGCTGGCCGGCAACAGCCGCCGGACGTTGGAGAGCTGCGGTGCGCATCTCCTGGCGGAGGCGCGGCGGTGAGCGCGTCCCGTACGGCGGCCGGGGAGGCGTACGCGCCCGCCGTTCTGGAGGAGATCGCGGACGGGGTCCACGCGTATGTGCAGGAGAGCGGCGGCTGGTGCGTCAACAACGCGGGCGTGCTGCTCGACGGGGGCCGGGCGCCGGTCGTCGTGGACACCGTCGCCACCGAGGCGCGGGCCCGCCGGTTCGGCGAAGCGGTCCGCCGGCTCGGCGGGGCGACGCCCCGCGTGCTGGTCAATACGCACTTCCACGGCGATCACACCTTCGGCAACGCGCTGGTCGGCGGCCCCGACACGGTGATCGTGGCGCACGAACGGGCCCGCCAGGAGATGGCCGCGGCCGGCCTCGGGCTCACCGGGCTGTGGCCGGGGGTGGACTGGGGCACGATCGAGCTCAGGCTGCCGGACACGACGTACGACCACCGCATGGAACTGCACCTGGGCAGGCGTACGGTCCAGCTGCTGCACCCCGGACCGGCGCACACCACCGGGGACACCCTGGTCTGGCTCCCCGCCGACCGGGTGCTGTTCGCGGGGGACGTCGTCCTGCCGGGCTGTACGCCGTTCCTCCTCATGGGGTCGCTGCGCGGCTCCCTGCGGGCCCTCGCCGAACTGCGCGCGTTGGCACCGCGTGTCGTGGTCGGCGGGCACGGGCCGATCGCCGGGCCCGAGGCGATCGACGAGACGGAGCGGTATCTGCGCTGGCTGCAGCGGACGGCCGAGGAGACGCGGGCGGCGGGCCTCGCACCGCTGGAGGCGGCACGCCAACTCGGTGCCCACCCCTTCCAGGACTGGACGGACCCCGAACGCCTGGTGGGCAACCTGCACCGCGCCTACGCGGAGGCGGACGGCGGCCCGGACGGCGAACCCCTGGACGTGGTGCGGATCTTCGGCGAGATGGTCGAGTTCAACGGCGGCCGGCTGCCCGTGTGCCACGCGTGACGGCTGGGCCGCTGGTGCTGGGCAGGCTGCTTCCGGGCTGGGCCCGTGCGGTGGAGACGTACGTCGACGCGCCGGTCACGGCGTTGCACGACGAGGAGCGTGAGCCGCTCGCCCCGGCGGCGGTGGAGCGGCGGCGACGTGAGTTCGCCACCGGGCGGGTGTGTGCCCGGCAGGCCCTCGCCGCCCTCGGGGTGCCGCCGTCCGGTCCGCTGCCGCGCGGGTCGGCGGGCGCGCCGAGCCGGCCCGGCGGTGTGCGGGGCGGCATCACGCACTGCCCCGGCCACCGTGCCGCGGCGGTCGCCTCACCGCCGGCGCCCAGGCGCTCGGGATCGACGCGGAGCCGCCCGGACCGCTGTCGCCCGCCGCGACGGCGGCCCTGACCACGGCCGCGGAACGAGCGGCGTTCCCGCCGCCGCACGCCCGTGTCCCCAGGAGGACAGTGCTGTTCAGCGCGAAGGAAGCGGCGTACAAGGCGTGGACCCCGGCCGCCCGGACCGGGTCTCTCCCTCGCCCTGCGGGACGCGCGGGTGCGCCTCGTCCCGGTCACCGCGGACACCGGCCTTGTCGAAGTCCGGGACGTCCACCGGGAGTCGGCTCCGCTGCGTGGGTCCTGCCGGCTGACGTCAGACCTGATCGTGACGACTGCCTGCCCGCCGGCCCACGCCGCTGCGGGCGGGTGACCGGGGGGGCGCGTACGTCGTCACGGTCGCCATCGCCCGGTCGAACGCCTCGACGTCCGCCGGGCCGCCGGTGCGGGCCGCCGGGGCGAGCAGGGGCAGCACGTGGGAGGCGCCGGCGCGTACGGCGGGGTGGCGGCGGGCCGCGGCGCCCAGGGAGCGATCGGGTGACGCGTCGAGCAGCAGCAGCCCCGGATCGGTGCCCGAGGCGTCGAGCAGCGACTTGAGCGCGGGCCAGTACCGCACGGGCAACGCGATCTGGTCGCCCCAGAACGCGGGGTCGACGGCCTCGCTGTCGCGCAGGGGCCGTGCCGTACGGCAGGACACCAGCGGCGTGCGGGCGGGCGCCGGGCGCAGGGCCGTCACCTCCTGGGTGAAGCGCCGTGCCATGGCGGACACCGAGGGGCTGTGGAAGGCGTGCCCGGAGCGCAACGGCAGCACCGTGCGGCCCGCGGCCGTCAGGGTCGCGCGGGCCCGCTCCAGCGCGTCGGACGGACCGGCGAGCACCGTCTGGCGGGGGCCGTTGACCGCGGCGACCGTCACCGGGCCGAGCCCGGCGGGCAGTTCGTCCTCGGCCGCCGCCACCGCGAGCATCCCGCCCCGGCCATCGTCCCCGACGACCCGCGCCCGCGCCGCCGCGAGCCGGCCCAGATCGGCGGCGCGGAACACCCCGGCCAGCACGGCGGCGGCCAGCTCACCGGCGCTGTGCCCGAGGAGCAGCCCGGGCGGGCCGACGGTGGCGGCGACCGCCCGCCCGAGCGCGTGTCCGACGCCGAGCAGGAGCGGCTGGGCGATCCGGGCGTCGTCGAGGTCCGGGTGGGGCGCGGGGCGCAGCCAGTGCCGGGCCGGCCGATCGCGCTGCCCTTCCGGTGCGCCGTGCGCGTCGAGCGCGTCGAAGAATCCGTCCATGGCCGCGGTGAACTGCGGGTGCGCCCCGTACAGGCCCGCGGCCATGCGCTCGCGCTGACTGCCCTGTCCGGGGAGCAGCAGCACGGTCGTCGGCCGGCTCACGCGCGGGCTCCTTCCTGTTCTGCGGGACCGGCCGTCGTCGACCGGAGCCGCGACCATGCCCGCGGTTTCTCGATCCGGAGTGGACGCGGGCTCGAGCGGGTCTCGTGTCCGGGTGCCGACACTCACGGCCCGCGACGACGTCTCCGGAGGGACCATGGAGCTGTTCGACGACGATTTCCGCGCCGGCCTCGGCGACGCCTGGGACGTGCCGCCGCTGCAGCCGGCGACCGTGCGGGCCGGGGCCGAGGGTCTGACGGTCACGCCGGCCGACACCGACCCGCTCACCGGCGAGCCCGTGTTCGCGCCGCCGGCCGAGGGGCGCGGGACCGGTCCCGGCGATCACCTCGCGTGGGTGGCGCTGGCCCGCGGACCGGCCGGTGCGCGGGGGTTCGAGGTGCCGGCCGACGGGACCGTGGAGTGTGCGGCGACTCTGTCGGCGCGCGGCGTGGGCGGGGCCCGCCATCCGTTCGGCGCGGCGGTGCCCGACCCGGACGGCGACGTCCGGCTGGCCACCGCGGCGCTGATCACGATGGATCCGGTCACCCATGTGGTCTGCGACTTCCTGCTGACCAACACCCGTATCCACGCCCTGTACGAGCGGGTGCCAGTCCCTGGAGAGCGGTACGCCGCCTTCTCGTACGCCGTCCCGGTCGCACCCCGTACTCCCGGCGCGTGGCACCGGCTCTCGGTCCGGTACGAGGCGGGCGGGACCCGCGTGGTGTGGCGCGTCGAGGGCGTGGAGGTGTTCCGGGTGGAGCGCCCGGGGCTGCGGCCCGCGGACCGCGGCGGACTGCTGCTGGACCACGGTGGGGAGGAGGGCGAGCCGGTGCGGCTGGGCCGGATGGTTCCGGCGCTCGGGCTGCTCACCCTGCTGGACGGCGCGGGTCCCGACGGCCGGGGCCTGGTCCGGCCGGCCGCGGGGGGCGGGTCCTGGTTCGCCCCGCGCGAGGGCGCCCCGCACCACCAGGAGTTCGTGGGCGACGACGACTTGCTGAAGCGGTCGGCGTGGCGGCCCGGCGCCGTGCTCGGGGCGCGTCGGGTGACGGTGCGGGCCGAGGTTGACAGCGGGGTGCGGGGATCCTAGATTCAGGTTGAATTTGCTTTCAAAGCAAAATAAAAACGCGGAGACTGTCATGAGTGAAGAGCAGGCAGGCAGCGGTCTGAGCTGGAACGAGCGTGTCATCCAGGAGTTCCGGGCGAACAACGGCCGGGTGGGCGGGATGTTCGAGGGCGCACCCATGGTGGTGCTGACCACGATGGGCCGGAAGACCGGAAAACCCCATGTGAACCCCGCGATCTACTACAAGGACGGCGACCGCTACCTGGTCTTCGCCTCCAACGCCGGACGCGGCAAGAACCCCGACTGGTACTACAATCTGTTGGACAGTCCTCAGGTGACCATGGAGATCGGCACGGACGAGGGTTCCGTACGGCCGTACGCCACCCGGGCCCAGGTCCTGGAGGGCGAGGAGCGCGACCGGTACTGGGAGCTGCAGTGCTCCCTCGACCCCGCGTTCCGGGAGTACGAGGAGAAGGCGGGCCGCGTCATTCCGGTGGTCGCCCTCCACCCGCTCGACCTCGGTGTGATCACCGAGCGCAGCCGGATGATCGGCACCCAACTCCTCAAGCACCACGCAGACCTGAGGGCTGAGCTGGCGCGGGTGCGCGCGGCCGTCGACGAGATGCTCACCGGGAGCGGCACCGGCCCCCGGCCCATGGCGGACCTCTCGGAACAACTGCGCAAGCGCTGCCTTACGTACTGCTACGGACTGCAGATGCACCACATCCGCGAGGACGGCTCGTTCTCCGCGTTCGAGAAGCGCTTTCCGCACCTCGTCCCGGCGATCACCCGGCTGCGCGAGGAACACAAGGTGGTGGAGGCGGCGCTGGCCGAGTTCGAGGAGCTGCTCGACAAGGGCGGTTTCCAGAACCCGGAGGACGTGGCGCGGCTCCGCGCGGAGCTGGACCGGGTCGTCGACGGCCTGGAGGACCACTTCCGCTACGAGGAGGAGACCCTGCTGCCGGCGCTGGAGGTCTGAGCGATGACCGAGATGCGCTACCGCGTGCTCGGCAAGACGGGCTTACGCGTTTCCGAACTCGCCCTGGGCACAATGACGTTCGGCGACGACTGGGCGCTGCCCGAGGGCCGCGCGGGCCGGCTTCTCGACCTGTTCGCCGAGGCCGGCGGCAATGTGATCGACACCTCCAACGAGTACGGGCGCGGCAGTGCCGAGTCCACGCTGGGCGGGCTGCTGAGCGGCCGCCGCGACTCCTTCCTGCTCACCACGAAGTACACCCTCCAGGTTCGCCCGGGCGATGCGAACGCCGCGGGCAACCACCGCAAGAACCTGGTGGTCTCGCTGGAGGACAGCCTGCGCCGGCTGCGCACCGACCACCTCGACATCCTCTGGGTGCACGCCCGCGACACCCTCACTCCGGTCGCCGAGGTCATGCGGGCCCTGGACGACCAGGTACGGGCGGGCAAAGTGCTCTACGTCGGCGTCTCCAACTGGCCGGCCTGGGAGATCGCCCAGGCCAACACCCTGGCCGAGGAGCGGGGTTGGACTCCGTTCGCGGCTATGCAGGTGCACTACAACCTGCTGGACCGCGCCGTCGAGAACGAGTTCCTGCCGATGGCGCACGCCTTCGACCTCCCCGCGTTCGTCTGGGGACCGCTCGCCGACGGCCGCCTCACCGGCAAGTACCTCAGGGGCGAGGAGGGGCGTCTCGACAAGGTCGCGTGGGGCAGGGCGCGCGGCGCCGGTGACGACGTGGTGCGTGAAGTGGTCCGGATTGCCGAGGAGTTGGACCGTCCGCCCGCCCAGGTCGCCCTGGCCTGGCTGCGCTCCCGTCCCGGCACCGTGATCCCGGTGATCGGCGCCACCACGGAGGAGCAGCTGCGGCAGAACCTCGGCAGCGTCGACCTCCGGCTCGGCCCCGGGCACCTGGCCGACCTGGACAAGGCCACCGCGGTGCCCGCCGGTTACCCCCATCTGTTCCTGCGCTTCCCGACGATGACCCGCATGATCTACGGCGAGCACTGGGAACGCGTCGACGACCGCCGTACGACGACCCGGCGCGCGGTCACCGACGACCTCTTCTCGACGAGGGACTGAGCGTCCGACGCCGCCCCGTTACGCACAGCGCCCGGCCGGAAGGATCCCGGCCGGGCGCTGTCCGTCGTACTCGGCTCACTGACACACTGTGATCATTTGGACGTCGTGATGCTGAACGACCGCACCTTCAGCGTCACGCCCTGCCCCCACAGCCGGTTGCGGAGCAGGCTCTTGTCGTCGTGGAACTTCTGCGGCGTCGGGGCGCCCTTGGCCGGGTCGTAGTAGAAGTTCGGGCTGTCCTCCAGGCGCACCAGGCCCGCCTTGTCGCGGTCGTTCGCGCCGCCGCCGCCGTCCAGGAGGTTGCCGGTGGCGATGCCGCACTGCACGGAGGTGGCCGTCACCTGCTCGTCCGGGCCCTCGTGCTCGATGCGCAGGTACTTGCGGTCGAAGGCATGGGTGCCGATCTTGTCCGTCGACAGCACGGTCTTGCCGTTCACCAGCCAGCTGACCCGCTTGCCGCCCCGGTCGTAGCGGATCCGCAGCTTCACGGGCTGGCCCGCGGTCCGCTTGAACACCGGCACCGAGTAGTGGAACGCGGCGTACTCGCCGCTCTCCACCGGGAGGCGCTCGTAGACGGCGTGCACCTCGCGGTTGGTCACCGAGAAGTTGGCCACCGTGTGGGAGGCGTGGTCGACGGTGATCACGGTGGCGCTGGCCAGCCGTGGGTCGGATTGCGGGTCGCTCACCGCCTTGCCGAACGGCTGGTCCTCGACGCCCTCGGCCTTGACGGTGACGTCCGCGTTGCAGTTCCAGGACCCGGTCGCCGGGACGGGGAAGCCGTTCGCGGAGGACACCCGGGGCTGGGCCACCCACTTGAGGTGGTCGCCAGTGCCACCGCCGAAGCCGGACGCGTTCTGGTCGGAGGTCGCGGCGAACGCGGGCCGGCCGGTGCGCGGGTTGCGGCCCGTCGGTACGACGGTGATGCCCTGGGCGTTGGAGGTGATGACGCCGTCGCCCTGCGCCAGCTTGCCCTCGGGGGTGTTGGACGAGCCGAGCAGCCAGGTCTGCTGCGCGTCGAAGCCCTTGCTGAAGTCGTCGGCGAACAGGATCTTCTCGGAGTGCGAGGCGCCGGTCCGCTCGGCGGCACCGGCGCCCGGGGTGAGCGTGAGGGCCGAGCACACGGTGGCCGCGGCCACCAGGGTCACGGCGGTGCGGCGGGAGCGGACCATGGGGCGGGTGCTGTGACCAGCCGCAGCGGGCATGGGGTCTCCTTCGTCCATCGGTACGTCGACCATCGGTACGTCGACCGTCGTCAGCGCGGACCCGGTCGGACCGCGCGGCAGCACCGTGCTCACCACCCCTCGATTTCCACTCGAAGCACACCCGTGCCCACGACGCCGGATCGAGCGGTCTTCGAGCCGCCGCTCCCACGCTGTGCGCGCACCCGGACAGCACCCCCCAGGGCACGCGCACGGAAAGGACGGCAGGCACATGAACGGCACAGCTCCGTTTCCCCAGGTCTCCAGGGAATTTCCCGAGGTCC
This sequence comes from Streptomyces sp. NPDC014676, assembly GCF_043084105.1. Lineage (NCBI taxonomy): Bacteria > Bacillati > Actinomycetota > Actinomycetes > Kitasatosporales > Streptomycetaceae > Streptomyces > Streptomyces sp. NPDC014676. The sequence continues at coordinate 497,432 of NZ_JBIBZI010000004.1, forward strand.
CCGAGGAATTCCTCCAGGTCTCCGAGGAAGTGGCCACCGCACTCGCGGAAGGGCGGCCGGTGGTCGCCCTCGAGTCCTCCCTCATCACCGCGGCCCCCACGCTCGAACTCCCGCTGGCCATCGAGAAGTCCGTCCGCGACGCGGGCGCCGTACCGGCGACGACCGGGGTGGCCGGCGGACGCCTCCTGGTGGGCATGGACCCCGATCAGATCGAACGGATCCGCGGCGCCGAGCAGGTCCAGAAGCTGAGCGCCCGCGACCTGGGCGCGGCCGTGGCGGGCGGCGGAGTCGGCGCCACCACCGTCGCCGGCACGATCGTCATCGCCGAGCGGGCCGGGATCGAGGTCTTCGCCACCGCGGGCATCGGCGGCGTGCACCGGGGCGCCACCCGCACCCTCGACATCTCGCCCGACCTGCTCCAGTTCACCCGCACCCGGATGGCCGTCGTCTCGGCCGGGGCGAAGAGCATCCTGGACGCCCGGCTGACCGCCGAGTACCTGGAGACCGCCGGCGTCCCCGTCCTCGGCTACGGCACACCCTGGCTGCCCCGGTTCTACGTCCGGGGCGACGACATCCCGGTCACCCGGGTCGACGATCTCCCCACGGCCGCCCGTGCCGCCCGCACCCACTGGCAGCTCAACGGACGCGGCACCGTCCTGCTCACCGTCCCGGTGGACGACGCGGAGGCGGTCGACGGCGACCTGGTCGAGGAGGCCATCGCGGATGCCCTGGCCGAGGCCGAGCGCACCGGGGTCACCGGCAACAAGGTCAGCCCGTTCCTGATGCGCGCCGTCTCCCGCGCCACCGGCGGCCGCACCACCAGCGCCGGACGCTCGATCCTGCTGGGCACCGCGCGCGTCGCCGGTGAACTGGCCGTCGCCCTCGCCGCGGAACGCGCCAAGGCCACAGAGCTCGCCGCGGAACGCGCCGAGGCCACGGAGGCGGACCGGTGACCGGCGGTGTGCCCGTCGCCGGACTCGTCCTGGACCTCGACGGCACCCTGGCCGACACCCCCAGGGCCATCACCGCGATCATGCTGAAGATCCTCGCCGACCGGGGCGCCCCGGCAGACGAGGCGGAGGTCCGCCCCCTGGTCGGCCGTCCCCTGGAGCAGAACTTCGCCCAGCTGCTCGGCAAGGCACCCGACGACCCCGAGACCGCCTCGGCGCTCGCCGCCTACCGGGAGCTGTTCCGCGCCCATCTGGAGGCGACGGAGCCGGCCGAACTGGCCTGCGCGGGCGTCGTCGAGGGGCTGCACGCCGCGCGCTCGGCGGGCCTGCGGCTCGGTGTCGCCACCTCCAAGCCGCGCCGGGCGGCCGACCGGGTCCTCGGCCTGATGGGCGTCGCCGAACTGTTCGACGTCGTGGCCGGCGACGACAGCGTGCGGCACGGCAAACCCGACCCCGAGATGGCCCTCCTCGTCGCCGACGGACTCGGACTGCCCCCGGCCCGCTGTGCCGTCGTGGGGGACGGGGTCGCCGACATGGAGATGGCACGCGCCGCGGGGATGCGGCCCGTCGGGGTGTCCTACGGCGTCGCCACCCCCGCCGAACTCCACGCGGCGGGCGCCGAGGTGGTCGTGGACTCCTTCACCGCCGTCCTCGCGCTCGTGACCGGGTCCGCAGCGGACCGCCCCACCGACGACAGGGAGTCATGATGACCCAGCCGCACACCGACCACGCCACCGACCGGGCAACCGACCGTGCCACCGTCCTGTGGCGGGACGACTTCCGGGAGGGCGTGCGGACCGAGGGTCCCGGCGCGCCCTGGCGGTTCGTGCAGGCCTCGGCCGAACTCATCGCGAACGACGCCGTGATCGGTACCGGCCCCGACGGGCTGAGCCTGGTCGCGCGCGGCCGTCACCCTCGTACCGGCGAACCGGCCTTCACCCGCACCGTCCCGCGGGAGACCGGCGAGCCCGGGTCCATTCCCGGGTTCGCCGACCACGCCAAGTGGATCGCCTACGTCAACCGGCAGTCCACGGCCGGGTTCCAGGGGTTCGACACCGAGCCCGGGCGGGTCCTGTCCGTCGAGGCCGTCGTCTCGGGCCGCACCTACGGCACCGCCGGCCACCCCTTCGGGGACGCGGTCGCCGACCCGGAGGACGACATCCGGCTCGCCGCCGCGATGCTCAACACCATCGACCCCGAGACCTCCGTGGCGTTCGACTTCCTGCTCACCAACAAGCACGTGTACGCCTTCTACGGCCGCACCAACTTCTCCCGCCGCCACCTCGGCGCCTACGGCTCCTTCGCCAACACCGTGCCGCTCGCCCCGCGTTCACCGGGCGACCGGCACCGGGTGCGGATCTCCCACGACCGCTCGGCCGGCACGGTGAGCTGGATCCTGGACGGCGAGACCGTGCTGACGGTGGACCGGATCGGACACCCGCTGGACCGCGCGACCCTCACCCTCGACGAGGGCGGCACGCTGACCGAGGTCGAGCCGCGCCAACTGAGCTTCGGCATGGGTCTGATGAGCCTGCTGGACGGCTCCTGGCCCACAGGCCGCGGCCTGGTCAGGCTCTCCCGCGCCACCACCTACTACCGGCCGGACCGGGGGGCACCGGCCGAGCAGAGCTTCGTCGACGAGGACAGCGCCGAGCGCAGCAGGCTCTTCGGCCAGGGCGCCGAACTCCGCATCGCCGATTACGTGGTGACGAGCAGCCCGTCCGTCTGACCACGCACGCGGATGAGGGGCCGCCGGGATCGGCGGCCCCTCGTCGTACGCCGGCTCAGGACAGGTCGCCCAGCGGTACCGCGAGCCGCGCCGAGCTGAACCGGCGGGCGGCGGGCTCCCACTTGAGGACGGCGTGCCCGGCCGCCGTGCCGGCGTCCCGCCAGAACCGCTGCAGTTCGGCGCCGAGCGACTGGCCGCCGGTGCCACCCGTGCGCTGCAACCGGTTGACGGCGTCGAGCAGCAGGTCGACGGCGGCGACATGGTCGCGCTGGGCGCGGGCCCCGGTCAGTTCCGTGCAGAGCAGGCCGCGGTCGGCGTCGCGCGCGGCGCGGGTCAGCAGCAGCTCGGCCGCGTCCGTCTGCGCGGAGCTGAGCGCCAGATCGAGCTCGGCCGACACCGCGGGCGGCTGGGTGGACGGCGCCGCCGCCCGCTTGTGCGCCGTCGTCCGCGTCCAGGCGTCGAGGGCGCCGCGGACGGCACCGAGCACCGGTGCCGCGAAGGTCAGCCCGCTGACGTTCTTGTGCGGCACCTCCAGACAGGCGGGACCCGCGCCGCCGGGGTCGCGCCCGGTGGCCAGCTGCCGCTGCAGGAACGTGTGGCCCTCCGGCACGAAGACCTCGTCCAGGACGACGGTGTCGCTGCCGGTCCCGCGCATGCCGACCGTGTCCCAGGTCCGCTCGATGCCGTACGCGGCCCGAGGGACCAGCAGGAAACGCACCTGCGAGCGGCCCGAGGGCAGCGGGACCTGTGCGGCGAGCAGCGCGAAGTCGGAGAAGTGCACGCCGCTCACATAGGGCCAGCGGCCGCTGAGGATCCAGCCGCCCGACGTCATGCGCGCCGCACCGCCGGGGACGAGGGCGCCGACGACGAAGGCGTCCGGCCCCTGCGCCCACACCGTGTCCCGGCCCTCCTCCGGCAGGAACGCGGCCATCCGGGAGAGCGAGGCGAGGATGGCGGCGCACCAGCCCGCCGAGGGGTCGCGGCGCGACACCTCGGTCACGGCCGTCAGACAGTCCTCGAAACCTCCCTCGTGCCCACCCCACTTCGCGGGGACGAAGTGACGCGCGAACCCGGCCTCGCGCAGCGCCTCGGCCACCTCGGGATGCAGCACCTTCTTCCGCTCCGCGTACGCCGCGTGCCGTGCCGCCAGTTCGGGCAGGTGAGCCGGGAGCTCGGACAGGTGGGTCGGGCGCGATCCGTTCGGGCCCTGGAGCGGTGCCCGGTACGTCGTTGTCTCCGGCACGGAGTCCTCCCCGCGGTCGAGCCGCCGCGCTGCTGCGACGGCAAGGGAGGGCAGAGTGGGCGGCCAGGGTCGAAGCTGCCTCGACGGTGGCTGGACGACGGGCCTCGGTGGCGGGTGGGTGTCGGGTCTCGACGGCGGGTGGGGGGGGCAGGCCTCGGTGGCGGATGGGTGTCGGGCTTCGGCGGTGGCTGGACGACGGGCCAGGGCGGCGGGTGGGTGACGGGTGGGTGACGGGTCTCGGCGACGGCCGGGTCCCGGGCTTCGGTGGCAGCGGTGTGCGGCCCTCGGCGGTTGCTGCCTGCGGCCCTTGACGCCGGATGCCCGAAGCCCCGAAGCCCCGGACGACTTGCGGCCGTCTCTCCGGTGCGGGAGAGACGGCCGTACGGTCGGGTCGGGGCGGTGGCTCAGTCGGTTGGCCGGTGGGAGGCGTACGAACCGGACGCCGCGTCCTCGTCCGCGGGCGCCGCACCCCCGGCCTCGCCCTTGCCGCCCGTGTCGTCGCTCTCGTCGGCCGGGCCCGCCTGCCGCGGCGGCTTGGCGTTGCCCGCGGCGGCGAACATCAGGCGGCCGGGGGGAAGGATGAGCGCGGCGGGGGAGGCCAGCAGATAGAGGATGACGACGGTCAGCAGGCCGGCCGCGGCGGCGTCGACGGCCTTGCCGTCGTCGTCCAGGGAGCCGAAGAAGACCGTACCCACCACGGCGATACCGACGGCCACCCCGATCTGGATGGCGGTGTTGACCAGCGCGGCGGCGGATCCGGCCAGCCGGCCCGGGGTCTTGGCCAGCACCGTGGCGATGAGCACCCCGGAGGTCATGGAGACGCCGAGGCCCGTGACCAGCATCCCGGGCACCAGCTGCCAGGAGTGCAGATCCTCGCCCGCGGAACGGACGGCGAGCAGGTTGCCGGCCATGCCGATCGCCGCGATCAGCGAGCCGACGACGGCGACGGGCCTGCCGTAGGGCCGGATCTTCGGCGCGAAGGGGCTGAAGAGCCCGACACCGACGGCGAACGGGACCATGGTCAGCGCGGTGTGCAGGGGGCTGTAGCCGAGGCCGGACTGCAGGTGGACGGTGATCACCAGGGTGTAGCCGGTGCCGGCGAAGAACAGCACGGCGACCGAGAGTCCGCCCATCGGCGCGCGCTCCCGCAGCAGCCCGGGGTCGATGAGCGGGGCGTGGCCGCGCCGGACGACCGTCTTCTCGTACTGCCCGAAGAACCACAGCAGGACGGGGCAGGCGGCCATCAGGACCCAGGTCCACCACGGCCAGCCCATGGTGCGGCCCTCCACCAGGGGGTAGAGCAGGGCGAGCACGGCGAGGGTGGCGATGGCGAGGCCGCGGACGTCGGTGGTGGCGGCGTGCTGCGCGCGGGAGTCGCGGCACAGGACGAACGTGCCGATCAGGGCGGCGATCCCGATGGGGATGTTGATGAAGAAGATCGGCCGCCAGTCGAGCCCGAACAGGTCGGCATCGAGGATCACGCCGCCGATGAGCGGGCCCGCGACGCCGCCGACCGAGAAGTTGAGGCCGAAGAGGGTGGCGGCCTTGTGCTGCTCCTCCGGAGGGAACTCGACCCGGAGCATGGCCAGTACCTGCGGCACCATCATCGCCGCGGACGCGCCCTGGGCCACACGGGCGGCGACCAGCATCTCGGCGTTGACGGCGAGGCCGGTGAGCGCGGAGGTCACCACGAACGCGGCGAGGCCTCCCTGGAAGACGCGTAACCGTCCGAAGCGGTCGCCGAGCCGGCCCGCGGTGATCATTCCGGCCGCGAAGGCCATGACGTACCCGGCCACGGCCCATTCGAGCTGGGTGCTGGAGGCGTCCAGGTCACGGCTGAGGGAGGGCAGCGCGACGTTGATCACCGTGGTGTCGACCAGGTCCATGAAGGTCGCGGACAGCGTGACGACGAACGCCGCCCAGCGCCGTGGGTTGTACGTGGTCATGTCCGGTGCGGGTGGGGCGGAGAACGACATCGGCCGTCCCTTTCCTGATCAGTCCCGGAGCGAGGGTGTCCGGTATTGTGGAGAACGGAGAGATGATTTGCTTTGAAAACAAAGGTATTGGGGGTTGTGGCTGATGTCAACGCAGCGCGGGGCGCGGCGCGCCGAGGGTGACGGGCCCGAGGCCGCCGGTGCGGACGAGGGAGCCGGTGGCGCCGTCGGTGACGAGGGGATGAGCCGGGACGACGCCGTCCGCGCGATGCTCGTCCTGATGCCCCGCGTGGCCCAGCGGCTGAAGAAGACGACCGTCCCCGAGCGGCTGAGGTCGCTCAATCTCGCCCCCCGGCATCTGTCGCTCCTGTCGCACCTGGTCTTCGACGGCCCCGCGCTGGTGAACGAGCTCGCCGCCCGGCTCCAGGTGGCGCCGACGACGGTGAGCCTGATGGTCGCGGACCTCAGCCGCCAGGGAGTGGTCGAGCGCAAGCCGGACCCGGCCGACCGGCGCCGCACGATCGTCTCCCTCTCCGACGACCCCGAGACCCAGGAGGCGATCAACGGCTGGCTGGCCCGCGGCGCCAGCTCCTGGGGCAAGGCCCTCGAACCGCTGACCCCCCGGGAACGGGCGGTGTTCGTACGGACCATGGAGGCGTACGAGCGCGGCGCCTCCGCCGAACCGGAGAACTGACGCCCGTTCCCGGAGCGTCACCGGACCGGCCTGAGCGGTCCTGGAGTGTTCTTCGAGTGGGGCCTGGTGTGTTGCGCGTCGGCGGTGGGCAATTCCGCCCGCCGCGCACTCCGGGAGGATGCGCATGCCCGAGACCGTGCTGGTCACCGGTGCCACCGGAACGGTGGGACGCTGCCTCGTCGAGGCGCTGCGCGGTCGGAGACCGACCGTCCGCGCCCTGGTCCGCGACCCCGGGCGGCTGACCGGGCCGCCACCGGCGGCGGACGAGACCGTGACGGGGGACCTGACCGACTCCGCCGCGATGGCCGAGGCCCTCGACGGTGTCACCACCGCCTTCGTCGTGCTCGCCGACGACGCCGGGGACGCGTTCGCGCAGGCCGTGGAGAAGACCGCGACGCTCCGTCATCTGGTCGTCGTCTCCGCGGACGCGCCCCCCGACTCCGCGCACCGCGGACCGCTGTTCGCCCGGCATGTGCTCGGCGAGGCGCGGATGATCGCCACCGGGGTGCCGGTCACCGTGCTCAGGCCCGCCCCGTTCGCCTCCCAGGCGCTCGGCTGGGCCGCGGACCTGGCCGCCGGGGACACGGTGAACGTCGTCCACCCCGACCTCGTCGTCCCGGTGATCGACCCGTGGGACGTCGCCGAGGCGGCCGCCGTCGTGCTGCGCCGCGCCGCACCCGAGCGGTCCCGCGTGCTGGCGCTCTCGGGGCCGCAGAAGCTGGACGTCCCGGAGCGGGTGCGCATCCTCGGGGCGGTGCTCGGCCGTGAGCTGAGCGTGCGGCGGGTGGCACCCGACGTCTGGGTGGACCGGGTCGCCCCGTTCCTGCCCGAGGCCTACGCCCGTGGCCTGCTGGACGTGGAGCGCTACCTGTACGAGCGCCGGCTGCCGGTCGTACCGACCGTGCGGAATCTCATCGGCCGACCGCCCCGGCCCTTCCGCGCCTGGGCCGAGGATCACGCGGCGGCATTCGGCGCCCCCGGCCGGGGGCCGTCGTCGCAGTTGTCGCAGTCATCGAAGTCGGCGCGGGTGTCGCCGTCGCCGTCGCCGTCCAAGGAGGCATCATGAGCACCGCAGCCCGCCCCACCCCCTCGACCTCCGTCCGGCAGACCGCTCAGTCGGGGCTCTACGCGGAGGTCCAGCTCTTCTACGCCCGTCAGGTCCACCACCTCGACGCCGTCCGCGCCGAGGAGTTCGCGGCCACCTTCGCCGAGGACGCGCTGTTCGCGCACTCCCCGGACGAACCCCCGGTCCGCGGCCGGGCCAACATCGCCAGGGAGGTGCGGGCGTACAACGAGCGGCGGTTCCGGACCGACCCGGTGCAGCGTCGGCACTGGTTCACCATGCTCGACGTACAGGAGCAGGACGACGGCTCCGTCCACACCGAGTACTACGCCCTGATCGGCACCACCCGGCCGGGCGAGCCGCGGCCCGTGATCGCGCCGAGCTGCCTGGTGCGCGATGTGCTCGTCCGTGAGGACGGTGAACTGCGCACGTCGAAGCGTCAGGTGACGCAGGATCAGCAGTTCGCCGGCTGACGGCGCCCGGGGCGACGCCAAGGGCCGGGGCGCGCTCGCCCCGGCCCTCATCACTGCCCCGCCTTCGAGACCTTCAGGCGGCCGGCCTGTCGCTCTCCACCGGCCCGGACTCCCGCACCGCCGCGATCACCGCGTTCTGCCCCCGGTCGCGCCAGGCGGCGAGCCGCTGGTAGTCGTACCCGCCGAACGCCTCGTCGGCCTGGTCGAGGAGGGTCTCCTTGAGCTCCTCGTCGACCGACGGGTTGCCGAGCCCGGCCCAGCCGCGCTCCAGTCCGTCGCCCAGGTGCGCCATCAGATGGCGCAGACCGCCTTCGCCGCCGCCCAGATGGAAGGCCCGGAAGGGGCCGGTGACCGCCCACCGGGAGCCGAGGGACGCGGTGACGATGTCGTCCAGCTCGCCCACCGTGACGACGCCTTCGCGCACCAGGTGGATGCTCTCGCGCAGCAGCGCCGACTGCAGCCGGTTGGCCACGAACCCGGGCACGGCGCGGCGCAGCAGCACCGGTGTCTTGCCCAGGCCGCGGTAGAAGTCCATGACCGCGTCGACCCGTGCCGGTTCGGCCTCCTCCGCGGCCACGACCTCCACCAGCGGCACGATGTGGGGCGGGTTGAACGGATGCCCCACGATCACCCGGCCCGGCTTGTCGAGCGCGGCGCCCAGGTCGGCCGGGAGCAGCGTGGACGTCGAGGACAGCAGCAGGGCGTCCGGCGCGGCCTCGGCGACGGCACGGAAGACGTCCTGCTTCAGCGCCAGGTTCTCCAGGACGTTCTCCTGGATGACCTGGGCCCCCTCGGCGGCCTCGGCGGGGCTGCCCCAGAAGGTGAGCCGCGCGGCCAGCCGCTCGGGGGGCAGCCGGCCGCCGGGCAGTGACTCGGCGTACAGCGGAAGGGCGCGTCGGACCTGTTCCTCGGCGTCCGGGCGGGTGCTGCTGATCCGGACGTCGAGACCGGCGGCGGCGAACAGTGCCGTCCAGCCGAGGGCGATGGTCCCGGTGCCGAGGACGGCGACCGTGCGCGGGCTCTCGAAACCGGTCATGCCGCACTCCGCTCGTCGTCGCGTCCGGAACTGAGGATCTCCTGGTGCAGCCGCTGGATCCGGGTGCACGGCTCCACGCCGAGCTCACGCATCAGCGTGCCACGCAACTGCTGGAACGCCTCCAGCGCCCGCCAGGTGTGACCGGAGCGGTGCAGGGCGGTCATCAGCAGCGCCCAGATGTTCTCGCTGAGCGGGTTGTGGGCGGCGACGGTCACCAGCTCCGCGAGGATCTCCCCGTGGCGCCCCGTCCGGAGGTCGGCCGACAGGCACAGCTCCAGGGCACGGGTGCGGGCTTCGTTCATGGCGAGGATCTCGATGTCCAGGATGCGGCCGGCCGGTACGTCGGCCAGCGCCGGGCCGCGCCACATGTCCAGCGCCTCCCGCAGCAGGGCGGAGGCCTCGGCCGGTGCTCCGCGCTCCAGCGCGAGGGCGCCCGCCGCGGCCTTCTCGTGGAACTGCGCCATGTCGGACCGGCCGGGCTCGGCGCCCAGCTGATAACTGCCGAACCGGGTGATGAGAACGTCTTTCGCGGTGAGCGGCGAGCCCGCCGGGAGCGCCTTCCTGATGAGCCGCCGTAATTGCATGACATAGGTCTGCAAGGTGGTTTGTGCGCTGCGGGGTATGTGCTCACCCCACAGTTCCTCCATGAGCGTCGGGATCGGGACGATATGTCCCGACCGCAGGGCGAGAAGTGCCAGGAGCTGACGGGGTTTTCCGGCACTGGGCACCAGTGATGTGCCGGCCAGCCGTACGTGCAGCGGACCCATTACCTCGATATCCATGACTCGGCCTTCACTCGGGAATCAGGACGGCCTTGAGTCTGGCACGAGTAATTCGCGGTTCCCAGTGATCCCTTCACGACTCGACGGGATATTTTCATGTCCGCCGGGAAGTGGGGGATCGTCAGATGAGCCCGTCCTCCCGCGCCATCCGGATGGCGTCGACGCGATTCCGGGCGTTCAACTTGTTGACGATCGCGGTCAGATAGTTGCGCACCGTGCCCGCCGACAGGTGGAGCTGGGCCGCGATGTGGCCCGCGTCGTGCCCGTCCGCCGCGCGCGCCAGCACCTCGGTCTCGCGCGCGGTGAGGATCCCGGAACCGAGGGTGAGTGCTTCCAGCGTCATGTCCTGGTCGTAGACCCGCTGTCCGGTCATGACGTCGCGCACCGCGGCCGCGAGCCGGTCCGGCGGCGCGTCCTTGAGGAGCAGTCCCTCAAGGCCGGCGTCCAGGGACCGGCGCACCACCGCGGGCCGCGCCGTGCTGGTCAGGATGAGGGTGCGGCACTCCGGCAGGGTCGCGCGCAGCTTCACGGCGGCGGTCAGACCGTCGGTGCCGGGCAGCCCCACGTCGATCAGGGCCACATCGGGGCGCGTCCGCCGGGCGGTGGGCACGATCTCGTCACCGTGGCCGATCTCGGCCACCACCGTGAAGTCCGGTTCGAGGTTGAGCAGGGCGACCAGCGCCCCGCGGACCATGTGTGCGTCCTCCGCGATGAGTAGGCGTACCACGTTCGCGGCCTCCCCCGAGCTGCGCCTTGGTCGTCGGCTGAAAAGAGCCTTGCACGACAATACGGCCTGTACTGACGCCGTTACAGACGACTATCAGCCAATCAAGCAAGTATGTGCTCGGGGTCGAGTCGCACTCCAGAAGTGCTCCACCGGCCGCAGCGAGGGTGCGCCGTGTTCTTTTCTCGCTCTTGCGGATTTTTTCTCGTCAGGACAGCGAAGTGGAGAAGGCGTTGACAAGAACGACAGGTATCAAGGCTTCCGATACGCCGCACTCGCGCACGAGTTCATACGGCAGGATTCTCGGCGTCGGCAGCTATCGCCCGCGCACGGTGATCGACAATGCGGAGCTGTGCCGGACGCTCGACTCCACGCCCGAGTGGATCGAAACCCGCTCCGGTATTCGTGAGCGACGTTTCGCGGCCCCTGACGAAACGCTGGAGCACATGGCCGTGGCGGCGTCGGGCAAGGCGCTCGCCCAGGCCGGAATCGGCCCGGAGGACCTCGATTTCGTCCTGATCGCCACGATGACGAACCTGTGGCACGCCCCGCCGCTGTCGGCCCGCATAGCGCGCTCCCTCGGGGCGGACCGGGCCGCCGCGCTGGACACCTCCGCCGCGTGCTCCGGTTTCTGCCACACCCTGGCGATCGCCTCGGACATGGTGAGCGTGGGCAGCGCCCGCCATGTTCTGGTGATCGGCGCGGACCGGATGACGGACATCGTGCAGCGCACCGACCGGGGCAGCGCGTTCCTGTTCGCCGACGGCGCGGGCGCGGTCGTGGTGGGTCCCTCGGACGAGCCCGGCTTCGGCCCCGTCGTACGACGCACGGACAGCCGGTACGTCGACTCGGTCTGGATGACGGCTCCTTGGTCCGAGGGCGGTGAGCATCCGTGGCTGCGCATCGACGGCCGGCGCATCTTCCGCTGGGCGATGGACGAGGTGGCGCCGGCCGCCGAGGAGATGCTGCGGGTCGCCGGTGTCGCCCCCGACGAACTCGGCACCTTCGTCCCGCACCAGGCGAACGTGCGGATGATCGAACTGATGGCGGACCGCCTGGGCCTCGGCCCGGAGACGGTCGTGGCCAGGGACGTCGTCCACACCGGCAACACCTCCGCCGCCTCGGTGCCGCTCGCGCTCGACGCCGTGCTCGCCGAGGGGCGGGTGAGCCGGGGCGACACCGCCCTGTTGATCGGGTTCGGCGCGGGGCTGAGCTTCGCCGGGCAGGTGGTGGTGCTGCCATGACCGAGCAGACCACCGGCGTTCCGCGTTCCGTGCCGGCGGAGGCGTTCCGGGCGGCCATGGCCTGTCATGCGGCCGGCGTGGCGGTCGTCACCACCAGGGACGCGACGGGGCGCCCCTGGGGACTGACCGTCACCTCGTTCAGCTCGGTGTCGCTGGAACCGCCCCTGGTCGTGGCGTGCGTGGCCCGTCGCGCGGGCGGATACCGGGCGTTCGCGGACTGCACGCGGTTCGTGGTGAGCCTGCTGGACGAGGAACAGGAGGAGGTCGCCGCGAGGTTCGCCCGCAGCGGCGCGGAGAAGTTCCCGCCGCACGAGCAGGATGCCACCGTCCCCGGCATGCCTCCGGCGGTGCCGGGAGCCCTGTGCCGGCTCGACTGCCGCGTCCACGCCCGCCATCCGGCGGGCGACCATCTGCTCCTGGTGGGCCGCGTGACCGAGACGCACTACCGCGAGGGCGCCCCCCTCATCCACCACCGCCGAACCTTCCACACACTGCGCTCGGACGCCGTACGGTCCTGAGGGCGGCGGATGCCGGGGGCCGTACCGATCGCACGAGGGCCCGATCGGCGGGGCGAGGAACCACTCCGGTTCCTCGCCCCGCCGATCGGGCCCTCGTCAGTGCGTCGCGCGGGACTGCCAGTCCCGCAGTGGGCGGAGCCGGGCGCGCTCGCGTGGGCGCCGCAGGGCGTCGATGCCCTGGACGGCGGCGGCCAGGTCCCGGACCGTGGTCAGACAGGGCACGCCGTGGGCGAGGGCGGCGGCCAGGACCTCCTGGGCCTCGGCGGGAGCGTCCCCTCGCTGGTGCGTGGCGACGACCAGGTCGATCTGCTCGTCGCGGACGAGCCGGGCGGCACTCGTGCGGCCGACCGCGCGGACGGCGCCGGCCTTGACGCCGTTGCGCCGGAGCAGGCTCGCCAGGCCGCCGGTGGCCAGCATCTCGAAGCCCAGCGCGGCCAGTTCACGTGCCGGGAAGATCACCGAGCGCCGGTCGCGGTCGGCGACGGACAGGAGGGCACGGCCCTTGGTGGGCAGCGGACCACCGGCGGCGGCCCGGGATTTGGCGTAGGCGGTACCGAAGACCTCCCCGATGCCCATGGCGTCCCTGCCTTCCATCGCCTGCTCGACGGCGACCGGCGCGTCCGGGGGCAGAGTGGCGCCGTCGCCGGCTGCGCGCAGCAACCCCTCGGCCCGCAGCCCCGCCACGGAGGCGCCGAGCGCGATCCGGGCGGCGGCCCGCGCGAGCGGCACGCCGGTCACCTGCGAGGTGAAGGGCACGGTCCCGGACACCCGGGGTTCGGCGCCGCGCACATGGAGCACCCCACCGGCCAGAGCGCACCGCACGGTCAGCGCACCGTGCACCCCGAGCGCACCGGCGAGCACCCGCGTGGCCGCACGCAGGCGCTCGATGTCATGGCCGCCGAGCGTGACGGTCGGCAGGACGTGCACCGCACCGGCATCCGGCGCGTCGACGCGTCCGAGCCGCTCCAGCACCCCGCCCAGATAGACCTCCTCCCCGTCGAACAGGGCGTCCACGGCGACCTCGACGGCATCACGCACCACCTGCCCGATCACCACGGGCCACGCGCGGCCTGCGCTCCCACCGGGAGCGAGCAGAGAGGCCAACGCCCCCGCGTCCGGCACGAATTCGCGCTCCCCGCCCCCTGCCCTGCCTCCCGCGCCGGCACCGGCCCATCGCACTGTCACCGGATACTCGACGGTCTCGGCGGCAGCCCGGGCCTCGGACGGCGAGGACGCCGTCGCGTACCGCACGGCGGACAGACCGGCGGTGCGCAGGAGCCGCTGGAAGGTGTCGTGCTCCTCGGTGGCGCGGACGGCTGACGGCGGGACGCCGAGGACCCGTACGCCCTGGTCCGCGAGGTCCCGCGCGAGCCGCGTGGCGGTCGCGCCGCCGAACTGCGCACACACCCCGGCGACGGGGCCGCCGCGTCGTTCGGCGCGCACCACCTCCAGGACCGCCTCGGTCGTGAGGGGCCCGCAGTAGAACCGGTCGGCGGCCCGCTCGTCCCAGTCCGGCGACGCGGGGGCGCAGCCGACCACGGCGGTCTCGTGACCCGCCGCGCGCAGGGCGGCGCACGCCTGGAGCCAGGCGTGCGCGGACGCGCCACCGCTCCGCCCCAGGACGATCACGGCGGGTTTCGTACGTCCGGTGACAGGCCCATGCCCGCCCCGGCGCCCGCCCCGGCGCCCGTCCCGGCGCCGGTCCAGCGCCAGCACCGGGGGCACGGAGCACACCCCCAGGGCATACCGGATCTCCCGTACGACGTCCTCACGCAGCCCGCGCAGCTCACCGATCCGGCGGTCGCGAAATCCATGCCGTTTGGCCTCGGCGACGAGCTCGCCGGTCAGCTCGGGCGCGGCGGCCACCTCGTCCGCCACTTTCCGGATGACCGAAAGCTGCTCGGCGAGCCAAGGATCGATCTCGGCCCACCCGCCGCCGGTCGTCTCGGGCGCAGCGCCCCCGTGCAGACAGGTCAGTGCCTCCTGGAGGGCCCCGGTGAAGGTGTGGCCGACGGCCAGAGCCTCCGCTCCGGAGGGGGCGACCGCGCGGACGGCGACATGGCCGGGTGCGGGGCGGGAGCGTACCGGTGTCTCGGCGAGCGTGCGGCCGACGGCCAGTCCGGCACAGATCCCCGCCATCGGCAGACCGGTGGCACACGCCACGAGGGCCGCGTCGCGCGCACCCCGCGGATCCACGCCGAGGACGGTCACGCGCCCGCTGTCGGGCTGCACCGCGCACCACACGGTGCAGCTCCCGGCGCCCGCGCCGATCTCGCGGACCACGGCACGGCCGACGTCGCGCAGCACCTCGTACACCGGTGTGGTCGGCGTTCTCGCCGGCGCGACGGTGATCGTGCCGCCGTCCGGCAGGTCGAAGGTCTCGAACGAGCAGACGACCTCGATGTCGCCGTTCCGGTCGCGCACCAACTGGAGCCCGTATCTGCGCCCGCCGGGAACGGCCCCCGTCCCGACGGCCTCCGCGGCCCGGTGGAGCGCGCCGGCGTCGACACCGAGGAGCCGGACGCCGTACCGGTCGAGCGTGCCGGCCTCGTGCAGGGCCACGGCCGTGTCCAGGGCCGTGTGCCCGGCGAGGGCCGGCAGCAGCGCGTCGGGGCGCTCCCTGGCGATGACGTTCTCGACGGACTCGGGGGTGACGGGTTCGACGTACGTGGTGTCGGCGCACCCGGGGTCGGTGGTGACCGTCGCGGGGTCGGGGTCGACGAGGACGACCCGCAGCCCCAGGTCCGTCAGCGTCCGGCACGCCTGCGGGCCGGCCCCGAGGACCAGGACCGACCGCACGGTGCCGTACTCAGGCACGAGGCCCGCTCCAATAGGTACGGGCGTCGGGCCGCAGCGCCCGGTTCAGGGGATCGCGCAGCAGCCGGGCGGCCATGCCGACCGGGACGACGACGAAGAGATAGGCGACGGCGAGCAGCGCCAGGACACAGGCGCGGCGAAGCGCATCCATGATGAGGCCTCTCGGAAGGGGGAGTTCGGACCACGAGCCCACGAGCCCGGGGATCAGTCCAGCGGGATCAGTTCGCGCCAGTTGTCGTTCTCCGGCCACGCCGGCTGCTCCGCCTTCTCGATCAGGAAGCCGCCGATGGCGAGCGTGTCGATGTTGGTACGCATGAAGCAGCGGTAGGCGTCCTCCGGGGTCGCCACGATGGGTTCGCCCCGTACGTTGAACGACGTGTTGACGAGGACGGGGCACCCGGTGAGCCGGTCGAACTCGGTCAGCAGCCGGTGGAACGCGGGGTCTTGCTCCGCGTCGACCGTCTGCACCCGGGCCGAGCAGTCGACATGGGTGACCGCCGGGACGGTGGACCGGGGAATCCTCAGCAGATCCAGACCGGAGACCTGACCCGGGCCCTGCGTGGACGCCTGCCCGGAGCCCTGCCCGGACGCCTGCCCGGCGTCCCGCTCGGCGAGCCGCTGCTGGGCCGCGATCCGGGCGACGATCAGCATGTACGGACTGGGCTGCCCCAACTCGAAGTACTCCTGTGCCCGTTCGGCCAGCACAGCGGGGGCGAACGGCCGGAACGACTCACGGAACTTGATTTTCTGGTTCATCGCGGACTGCATCGCCGGGTCCCGCGGGTCGCCCAGGATGGACCGGGAGCCGAGCGCTCGCGGACCGAACTCCATCCGCCCCTGGAACCAGCCCACGACCTTGCCCTCGGCGAGCTGCCCGGCCACCGCGCGGCTGAGCTCCTCGGGGGAGAGCCGGCGGTGCGGAATGGCGGAGGCGTCCAGATAGGCCTGGATGCGGTCGTCGTCGAACCGGGGGCCGAGGCGGGAGGCCCGCATCGTGTCGCGGCCCGTGCGGGTGTGGGTCCGGGCGCGCGCCGGCCCTCGCTGGGCCAGCAGCGCGGCCCCGAGGGCACCGCCCGCGTCACCGGCCGCCGGCTGGACCCACAGTTCGTCGAAGATCCCGGCTTCGGCGAGCTTGCCGTTGGCGACGCAGTTGAGCGCCACCCCGCCCGCCAGGCACAGCCGGCTCTCCCGGGTGAGCCGGCGGGCCGTCCGCGCCAGCTTCAGCATGATTTCCTCGGTCACGGCCTGCACCGACGCGGCGAGGTCGAACTCCCGCTGGGTGAGCGGGCTTTCCGGCTCCCGGCGCGGACCGCCGAACAGTTCCTCGAAGCCGCGGCCCGTCATGACCTGCCCGTACTGGAACGCGAATCGACGCAGGTCGAGACGGAAGGAGCCGTCGTCCTTGATGTCGACCAGCCGCTCCCGGATCAGCGAGGCGTGGACGGGCCGCCCGTAGGGGGCGAGCCCCATGAGCTTGTACTCGCCGGAGTCGACCTTGAACCCGCAGAAATAGGTGAACGCCGAGTAGAGCATGCCGAGGGAGTGCGGGAAGGACAGCTCGGCGACCGGGACGACCTCCCCGGCCACGCCGTGCCAGATCGACGTGGTCGTCCACTCGCCCACCCCGTCGACGCACAGGACGGCCGCGGTCTCGTAGGGACTGGGCAGATAGGCGGACGCGGCGTGCGACTCGTGGTGCCCGAAGGCCCTGATCTCGGGGACGGGACCGGCGGACAGCGCGCCCAGCCGGTCCCGGACGGTGTCCGGCGCGCGCCGCTTCCAGCTCAGCCAGTCGGGCATCACGTCCCGGAACGAACTCCAGGAGCGCGGCGCCGTGCCGAGGTAAGTGGCGAGTACGCGACGGAACTTGAGGTCGGATCGCTCGTAGTACGCGACGGCGTCGAGGTCGCCGAGGGAGAGACCGGCCTCGTCCAGGCAGTAGCGGACGGCGAGTTCGGGGAAGGACGGGTCGTGGCGGCGTCGGCTGAACCGCTCCTCCTGAGCGGCGGCGACGATCCCGCCGCCGTCGACCACGGCAGCCGCGCTGTCGTGGTAGTACGCGGACAGACCCAGGACGGTGGTGACGGGGGCATCAGATGCCATGGACCGAGCTCCTCGGTGTCAGTGGGACGCGGGCGCGAGGCGCGCGAGGCGCGGGGTACGGCGTACGGTGCGCAGCGCGGCGTAGAGGCCGGCGGCCCGGCCGGTGGGCGGGTTGAGGGAGCGCTGGCCGACCCGGACGCGTTCCCACACCTCGGCCTCTCCACCGGGCCCGGGCCGTGCGGTCAGCTCGTTGAGATGGCTGTCGATCGCGTCGGCCGCCCACGCCGAATGACCGGTGGCCACGTTGTCGATCGTGTTGTGGAGATCGACGAACTGGGTGCTGAAACCGTGGTGCCGCAACGCCACCCGGGCATCGCGGTAACTCCCGCCGACCCCGGACAGCTCCATCGCGAGATTGAGCCCGAGGATTTCCGGCATGAACTCCTCCGGGAACCGGGAAACGCTCAGCCAGAACACCGGCATGGCGAAGGCCTCGTCGCGCAGTTGGGGCCAGGCGATGAACTCGGGCGAGGCGGTGGGCGGCAGATCGATCCCCATCTGGCGCAGCAACGCACGGTAGATACGGGGGTGGTTGAGCTCCAGCTCCCCGTTCCCCAGCTCGTCCCAGTAGGTACGGAACAGGAAGTGGCCGGTTCGGGACGCGGCGAGCCGGTAGTCCGTGAACCCCTGAAGCCAGCCACCGTCGATCATGATGAGCGGCGCCAACTGCAGCGTCGAGTCGATGAGTTCGGCACGGCTGGGCAGGGTCACCCGCTCCTTGTCGAAGCCCTCGGCATGCTGGTCGTGGGCCCGGGCCAGCCAGGGGCGCAGCCCGTTCTCCCGGTCCCAGCGCTCGGGCAGGGCCCCCTTCGCCGGCCGGTTGAGGGCATACCGGGAACGGGCCAGCCAGCGGGTCGCGTAGGCGTGCGCGAACGCGCGCAGACCGGGCGAGTCGGCACGGCTGAGGAGCAGGGGGTAGGCCTCGCGTGCAGCACGCGGGGTGAGGGCGGGGCGGCGGGCGGCTCCGGAGCCGCGCGGCGCGGGCCCCGGAGCCGCTACGGCCGCCCGAGCCGCCGCCCGCGCCGCTCCGTCCCGTCCGGGCCAGTCCGCCTGGGCCCGGTGCAGCCCGGCCTGACGGCTCACGGTGCCGGAAGTGTCCCCTGAGCCCACGGTGTCCGGTGCGTCGGGGTGCAGCACGGACCCCGGTTCGGGAAGCCGCCGGATCCACCGCCGCAGCAGGGCGAGTTCCTCCTCGGTGAAGATACGGAACATGGGCCCCTTGGGGCCGATGAGCCGGCCCAGCAGCGGACTGGACTCCGGCTTCCCGGGGCGGACGAGCCTGCTGCGGGCCAGCGCCGCGAGGAAGGGCGCGGGACCGGCGTCGACATCGTCGAACCACTCCGACAGCGGGCGTCCCTCCAGCCGGAAACCGGAGTGGTAGACCGCCGCCTGCCGGGCCCGGGTGTGGATCAGCCTCCAGACCCCGTAGTCGGGGTGCAGGGACAGCGCGGTCTCCTGACGCAGCCGCTCGCTCCAGTCCCGCACCTCGCCCAGCGCCCAGCGGAACCCCTCGATCAGCCCACCGGCCACCCCACCCGATCCCGCCACGACACGGTTCCCGGCCCCGACCGGCCGCGCCGGCAGGGCATCAGGCCCGGTGGCCGCCGCCAACTGCGCTCGTACGGCGGCCCAGGACAGTTCGTCTCCCGGTGCCCCGCCGGCGGTCCGGGCCGCGCCCAGGTCGAGCGTCCCGTACGTCTCGTCCCCCGCGTTCATGGCCCGCAGCGCGGCGGCGAGGGGCGGCAGCACACCGAGGTGGCGCAGGCACAGGTCGGCGCCGAGCAGCTGGCAGCGGTAGGTGTCGGGCAGCCGGCTCATCGTCAGCAGCAGGGCGGGCAGCCGGAAGCTGAATCCGTCGACGGACTCGCTGCCCGCGAGCAGCACACCGGGCAGCTCCTCCGCGACACCGTGGCGTCGCAGCAGCTCACGGAAGTCGCTGCCGCGGTCGGCCAGTGGCAGCCCGACGCCGACGTCCGCGGCGTACAGGGTCAGGGTCCGCAGGACGGGTTCCGTCTCCGAGTTGCCGGGGCCCGACAGCCATTGCAGCCAGGCCCCGGCACTCAGCGCGAACGGCGCGCAGTTGCGCAGCACCCGGCGGACGGTCTCGTCGCGGGCCTCCCCCTCACCAGGGATCACCGCGGCGAAGGCGTCGGTCTCCGCGGCGCCCCACCGGGCGGCTTCCGCGCACAGCGCGAGCAGTTCCCGTTCCGCGGTTTCGGGGTCGGAGGGGGCGTGGACATCGGTGGACGGAAGGTCCCGGCCGTCCTCCGGGGAGAGCGGATCGGGAGCGCCCGGAGACAGGGCGCGCAGGTACAGCGTGCGATAGCGGGAGGACATGACGCAGCGGCACCTTCTCTCAGAACATCGGGTAGATGGTGTTGTCCTTGCGGCGCCGGCGGCGGTTCCTGCGCTGCTTGAACAGGGCGGCGAGCTTGCGGAACACAGTGATCACCTCACAGGGGGAACGGGGGAGACCCCGAGGGAAGAGCGGGCGGAGCTCGCGCTCAGGCGAGGGCGAACTCGGCGCGCAGAATGTCGGCCACGACGCGCGAACCGTCGTCCGTGTGGTGCGTCTGGTCCACGAACAGCCACGCGTCCCGCTCCGGCGAAGCCCCCAGCGCCTCGTTGACGTCGAGGAAGGACACGCCGTGCTGCTTGCAGACGGCGGCGAGCCGCTGGGCGTAGGCGGCGTGCACGGACGGGTCGAGGATCTGCTGGAACAGGTTCCACATCTGCGCGCGCTGGCTGTAGTTCTCCTCGATGAGCAGCCGCTCCTGCTCGGTGAGGCGCTTGCCGCTCCACGCGGCCGTGGCCTGGAGGGCGAACAGCACCCGGGCCCCGGTGGGGGCGGCGAGTTCGACGAGCCGGGCGAGGGCGCGCCCGGTCGTGCGGGCGGCGATGTCGATCCGCTGCTCGGGATCGGCCAGCGACCGGTCCTCCTGCCGGGCTTCCCCGCCCAGCCGCCGGGCCGCCTGGGCCAGCCGCCCCTGTGCCCACCCGGGCTGCTTGCCGCCCTGCCCGAGCGCGGGCACGCCGAGCTGCCGGAAGAACTCGCCGGAGAAGAAGAACTGCCCGTATCCGCTGTCCGCGGCGGGCAGCCCGCCGACCACGAAGTCGTTGAGGCCTGAGTAGACGACGATGTCCCGTACGGCGGGCAGTTCACCCCGGTGCATCAGGAAGAGCAGGGTCTCCTGCGTGGAGTTGAAGGCGGGCGCGGCGAGGTTGAGCCAGGGCCGGGCCGCCGGCGCCTGGGAGAGCAGGGACGGAATGGTGTGCGCGTCGTCCGTCGCCCCGAGCCCGAAGGCGGGCGAGGCCCCCAGCATCAGGCTCACCGGACCGTCGGGCAGCTCGCCCTTGAGTGAGAACGCCCCCCGCGCCGAGACCGAGTGCCGGAAGCCTCCGGCGTCGGTGTTGATCACGGGGGAGCGGAAGCCGGGCCGGTTGAAGAACATGACGTACGGCGTCCAGCAGATGTCGCCGGTGGCGAACTCCTCGTAGTGGCGCATGTGCGGAGTCAGTCGTTTCTGCTGTTCCACTGGTTCCCCTCCGAGCAGACGGTGAGCCGTGACCGGCGGCCGGGCCCGGATCGCAGTCCGGCCCGGCCGCCCGGGGCTCAGCGACCGTGCTCGGGCCCGCTAGAGAGGTGCTCGAAGGTCGTCGGAGAAGTGGGGACGGTCACCGGGGGCGCGGCGGGAGGGCGCAGGGCGGGGACGCGGACGACGAGGACGAACCAGCCGTCGACGCTCTCGGTGCGCAGACTGCCGCCGACCTGTCCGGCGCGTGCCGCCATGTGATCGAGCCCGCTGCCCCCGTGCTGCGACTCGGACGCGACATGCGGCCCGCCGGTGGCGGCCGGCCCGCTCACCCCGTCGTTGGCCACGGTGAGTTCGAGTTGCCGCAGTTGTCCGTCGCACGTCGTCGCCAGGGTGATCCGGCACCGGGTGGCCCGGCTGTGCCGCAGCATGTTGGTGACCGCCTCACGCAGCACCATTGCGAGCACATTGCCGACCTGCGGTTCGATGTGCCGGAAGTCGCCCTCGGTCGTCATCTCGATGCCCGCCGAGTCGAGTATGCGCATGCTGAGTTCGACCTCGTCGAGCAGCCGCAGGGAACGCCTGCCGTGCACCACGGTGCGTACGTCGGCGAGGGCGGCGCGGGTGATCGCCAGTGATTCGGACAGTTCCTGGTGTGCCTGGGCGTCGTCCTTGCCGATCAGCCGGTTCGCCAGCTCGGTCTTCAGGATGATGGCGGACAGACTGTAGCTGAACAGGTCGTGCAGGTCCTGGGTGAACCGCACGCGTTCCCGGGACACCGCCACCCAGGCGGACTCCTCGCGCTTCCGGTGCAGTTCGGTGACGAGGTCGACCAGTCGGCTCAGCGCGGTGGTGATCAGACCGATGGAGGCGCAGGACAGCACCATGAAGGCGGCGGTGAAGAGGTCGTCCCCGGTGACCAGCGCGGTGACGAGGACCGTCACATTGATCGCGCCGAACAGGGCGTACGACAACTTGCGCCGCAGCAGCACCGTGCAGGCCCCGGCGAGAAAGCCGGCCAGGGCGCCGGACTGGTGGTCGAGGAACAGCACCGGGCTGAGGGAGAGCAGGGACTGGAGGGCCAGCGTCCAGGGGAAGCGCCGGTTGACGACCTGGAGGCGGCCGCGGGCCGAGGGCGAACAGTGCGCCATCTGCAGGGCGTAACAGCAGCTCACGACGGCGGAGGAGAGGGTGAGCTGCTGCGGAGTGTGCGAGACCTTGATCAGGTTTGCCACGCCGATGACGGCGAATCCGGCGAGGATGACCGACATGAGGGTCATGGCGTACTTCGGCGGCATCAACGCTGTGCACCAGCGCCCCGCTCCCTGGAAGGCGAGGGTCTGGATGACGCCGATGTGGCGGAGATCCCTCCGGGACGTGTCGGCAGGCCTACCGAGAGTGACGTCGCTAACACGTGAGGGGCCTCGCATTTCTGGTGTGAGGAGTGCGGTATGGACACGCCACTCACCTTTGCCCAGTCAGAGACATGACAAACGGAATTGGGTGCGGCTCTTGGCTTTTGCAAGGGTTTCGTAGCCGGTGATCGGCCCGACTGGAATGTGTTGTCCACTGGTTGGTCATCCTGATGGTGAGTGAGGTTCGACTGGAGGATCTGCTGCCGTAGCCGGCCGCGGTACAGGGCGGCAGCGGGAGGCCAGGGGTGATCCGCTGCGGATCGCGTCCGGCGCCCCAGCCGGGCCTCGGCCGCGACGATCCCGGCCTCACTCGCCGACGCGAACCCGAGCCGGCCTGTGTCGTCTTACGTTCACCCGAATGAGGTTCGGACACAACCAACCGTGATCCAGAGTGTGTTGCGTGAAGTTCGAGCCCTTGGTACGTGCCTGTGATCGACGGGGCCGGATGGGATGTCATGAGTGAGGAGCAGCGTTTATGCCACGTCAGCATGAACCTCCGGCCGACGAGGCGACGCCGGCCGTGGCCGTCCGCCGTGCGGTTTCCGTGCCCGCGCCGGGCAATGATCCCGGCGCGGATCTGAGACCGCGCAGCCCTGATCCCGTTCCTGCCTCTGCCTCTGCCTCCGCTGCCGAGCCGGCCGCCTCCGCTGCCGAGGAGGGGCAGCAGGAGCAGGAGCGGGAACAACAGCGGCAGCGGCAGGCCGCGGAGCCCGATGGAGCGGAAACCGAGGCCGCGGCCGGTGTGGTCGCGGCCGGGAACGGCGACGGCGCGAAAGCGGACGGGAACGCGAAAGCGGACGCGGACGAGACGGCACCGGGACGCCTGCGCGGGCCCATGGTGGCCGCGGCCGCCATCGTGGGGGCGGTGCTGATCTGCGTACCCCTGCTGGTGCTCGGCCTCACCCGTGAAGAGGACCGTACGGTCGAGACGGCTCCCGTCGGCGGAACGACGCTCGACCCCGGTACGTCCGACGACATCCCGGCCGCCGACTACCAGGCCGCGTCCCCGGCCTCCTCGGCGTCGCCGAGCGGAGCCACGTCCGCGTCCGGCTCCCCGGCCGAGCCCGAGCCCGAGCCCAAGTCCAAGGCCGAGCCTTCGCCGTCCCGTCCGGCCGGGGTGAAGGCCGCACCCTCGTCCGGCACCGGGAAGAAGGCCGACGGCGAGGCCGGGAAACCGAAGGCGGAGAATTCCCCCGCGATCACCGCCCGACAACTGGCCAACGCCCTCTCCACCCGCGTCAACGCGCAGCTGAAGAACGTCGCGACCGGCAAGTGCGCCGATCTGCCCTACTTCGAGAAGGGGTCGGTCGACGGCCCGGTGAGCCAGTACAACTGCCGGCCCACCACCCAGGACAACCAGCTCTGGGACCTGGAGGTGGCCGACGCGGACGGCGGGCCCGGCGGAGCGAGCCTCTTCGTCATCAGGAACCGCAAGGACGGGCTGTGCATGGACCTGCCCGACTACGGCAGTGTCGCGGCCGGGACCAAGGTCACCGAGTACCACTGCAGGCCGGCCGCGGACAACCAGCTCTGGTGGCTGGACCCGCGGTCGGGGGGTTACCGGATCCGCAACGCCGCGAGCGATCTGTGCATGAGCGTGGCCGGCGGCAGTGCCGCCGGGAACGACGCCAGGCTCCAGGTGGCGCGGTGCGGCTCGGGGACGGGCGAGCAGCGCTGGTCCGTCGTCTCCGTGGTCAAGCCCTCCTGAACGACATCACCGCCCGGCCTACGGCGGGAGTCCATGGCATGAACGGCTAGCATCGCGAACGCAGTCGTCGGCCGGGATGGTGAGGTGAGGACGTGGGGACGCCGAGGATCGCCGTCGCCGTGGTGACCATGGGGAACCGGCCCGCCGAGGTGGACGCGTTGCTGGAGTCCGTGGCGAAGCAGGACCTCCCGCCCGCGCGGATCGTCGTCGTGGGCAACGGCTGCCCGCTGCCCGAGTTCGCCCGGCGGCTGTCGCTCCCCGGCGAGGTCACCGTCGTGGAGCTGGAGGAGAACCTCGGCTGCCCCGGCGGGCGGAACGCGGCGATCGCGCGGCTGCGGGAGTTCGGGGACGTGGACGTCGTCGTCGAGCTGGACGACGACGGGCTGCTCATGGACGCCGATGTGCTGCGCCGCGTGGGGGAGTTGTACGCCGCCGACGAGCGGCTCGGGATCGTCGGCTTCCGGATCGCCGACGAGCTGGGGGAGACCCAGCAACGGCATGTGCCACGGGTCGGGAAGTCGGATCCGACGCGTGGCGGGTACGTCACCGGGTTCCTCGGCGGCGGGCACGCGCTGCGGATGGCGATGCTGGACGAGATCGGCGACTGGCCCGCCGCGTTCTTCTTCGCGCACGAGGAGACCGACCTCGCCTGGCGGGCCGTCGACGCCGGGTGGCGGATCCTCTACGCGCCCGAACTGCTGCTCCAGCACCCGAAGACCTCCCCCGCCCGGCACGCCATCTATTACCGGGTGAACGCCCGCAACCGGGTGTGGCTGGCCCGGCGGCGGCTTCCGCTCGTGCTCGTCCCCGTCCACCTCGGGGTGTGGATGCTGCTCACCCTGGCGCGGAACCGGTCGGCCAGCGGGCTGCGGGCCTGGTTCGGCGGGTTCGTGGAAGGGCTGCGGGAGCCGGCCGGGGAGCGGCGGGCCATGAGCTGGCGGACGGTGTGGCGGCTCACCCGGCTCGGACGGCCACCGGTCATCTGAACCGACGGGCACCACAACCAGGGGACCGCACCGGTTATTTGGCGTCCGCGTAGCACTCCACCACCGCCGTCGTGAACGGGAACCGCACCGGTGTCTCGCCGAAGGTCAGCCGGCCGGCCAGGTCCGCGGCCTCCCGGATCGCCGCCGCCACCGTCTCCGCCTCCTCCTCGGGGCAGTGCACGATCACCTCGTCGTGCTGGAAGAAGACCAGCTCGGCCGCCATGCCGTTCAAGGTCTGCCGCAGCGCGGCGAGCAGCAGCAGGGCCCAGTCGGCGGCGCTGCCCTGGACGACGAAGTTGCGGGCGAAGCGGCCCCGGGCGCGGGCGTCGGTCGAGGAGTGGCCCGGAACCCACGGGCGAGTGGCGGACTCCTGGTCCTCCTCGGCGACCGGGATGCCCGCCTCCTCCGCCGCGTCGTCCGTCGTCCGGGCGGCCGGCGGACAGGTGCGGCCCAGCCAGGTCCGTACGAGCCGGCCCTCCTCGCCCGCGCGGGCGGCCTCGTCGACGTAGGCCACCGCCCTGGGGAAGCGGCGGCGGAGCGCGGCGAGGTTCTTCAGGCCGTCGCCGGAGGTCTGGCCGTAGACCGCGCCGAGGACGGCGAGCTTGGCCTGGGCGCGGTCGCCGGAGAAGGCGCGGTCGGAGACCGACTGGTACAGGTCGCTCTCCCGTCCGGCCACCTCCATCAGTCCGGGGTCGCGGGAGATCGCCGCCAGTACGCGCGGCTCCATCTGGTCGGCGTCGGCGACGACGAGCCGCCAGCCGGGGTCGGCGACGGCCGCGCGGCGGATCACCTTGGGGATCTGCAGGGCGCCCCCGCCGTGGGTGACCCAGCGGCCGGTCACCGTCCCGCCCGCGAGGAACCCGGGCCGGAAGCGGCCGTCGCGCACCCAGTCCTGGAGCCAGGACCAGCCGTGGGCGACCCAGATCCGGTACAGCTTCTTGTACTCGATCAGGGGTTTGACGGCCGGGTGGTCGACGGACTCGATCTCCCAGCGGCGGGTCGAGGTGATCTTGATGCCGGCCCGCGAGAACGCCTTCACCACGTCGGCGGGGAGGTCCGGCCGGACCCGGTGGCCGAAGGCGGCGGACACCTCGTCGGCGAGCTCGGCGAGCCGGCGTGGCTCGCCGCCGCCCGCGTACCGCTCGCCGAGCAGGTCGTGCAGCACCGCGCGGTGCACGTCCGCCCGCCAGGGCAGTCCCGCGCGGTTCATCTCGGCGGCCACCAGCGTCCCCGCCGACTCGGCGGCCGTCAGCAGCCGCATCCGGTCCGGGTGCGCGGTCGCACCGGTCCGCCGCTGCTGCTCGGCGTAGACCGCGAGGAGGTCCGTCAGCGGCAGCCGGCCGCCCTGGAGTTCGAAGAGGGAGGACTGGGCGCCCGGTTCGGCATGGCGCTGCGGAGGGTCGGGCGGTACGGGGCCGCCGCGCAGCCGGGCCAGCGCCGCCGCCGCCGAACGGGGTTCCCCGTACCGCCCCTCGTGGCCGAGCAGGAGGGTCTCGGCGGCCTCGATGTCGTAGGCCCGCTCCACTCGCACCCCCGTGGCGAGCAGGCGCGGGTAGACCTCGGCGGTGGACCGCCACACCCACCGCGCGACACCGGGACGGCTCCGTACGGCCTCGGCGGGGTCCGCCTCCCGCAGCACCGGACCGGCGGGCAGCCCGTCCGGACCGAGGGGAGCGACGTCCACGCCACCGTCCTCGGCCGGAGCGAGTGCCCACCGGTCGGCCATGCCACGAGTGTGGCAGGGGGGTCTGACAAGGACCCTGTCGTGCGGGTTCAGCCCTCTTCCTGCTCGCCGCCCGTGTGCTGGATCTGGATCTGTGAGAGCGCCTCGGTGATCCACTCCTCGGTCCTCGCCTTGGTGACGCCGAGGCCGCTGAGGAGGCCCTCGCCGTTCTCGTGCTCCAGCAGGGCGAGCAGGATGTGCTCGGTGCCGATGTAGTTGTGGCCGAGGCGGAGGGCCTCGCGGAAGGTGAGTTCCAGGACCTTCTTGGCCGCCGGGCCGTACGGCACCATCTCGGGGGCGTCCTCGGCGGCCGGCGGGAGCGCCGCGCGGGCGGCCTCGGCGACCGCCTGCACGGTGACGCCCTGCTCGTTGATCGCCTTGACCGCCAGGCCCTGCGGTTCGGCCAGCAGGCCGAGGACCAGGTGCTCGGGCAGTCCTTCGGCGTTGCGCGCGGCCCGGGCCTCGTTGTGCGCGGCCATGACCGTGTTGCGGGCGCGGGGCGTGTAGCGGTTGAAGCCCTGGCTGGGGTCGAGGTCGTTGCCCTCCTTCGGCACGAAGCGTTTCTGGGCCGCCTGCCGGGTGACGCCCATGCTCTTGCCGATGTCCGTCCAGGAGGCGCCCGAACGCCGGGCCTGGTCCACGAAGTGGCCGATCAGGTGGTCGGCCACGTCGCCGAGGTGCTCTCCGGCGAGCACCGCGTCCTGGAGCTGTTCCAGGGGCTCCTCGTGAACCTTCTTGATGGCCGCGATGAGGTCGTCGAGACGCACGGATGACTTGATGGTCGGGTTCGTCGTCATGTGTCAACCGTAAGTTGACAGTCGGAGGGTGTCAACCCGAAGTTGACACTTCCGGGTGAATTCCCGGGACATGGCACGATCGGTCCGTGAGTACGTCCAGCACCGTCGACCGGGCCTTCCGGGCCGCCCTCTACGACACCGGCGACACCGCCCTCGACGCCGGCGCGTCCCTGCTCGCCGCCGATCCGGCGGCCGACACCGAACTCGCCCGGCGCGGCGAGGAGTTCGTGGCGACCGCCTGGCGGCGCGGCTGGCAGCCCGCCGACGTCGTACGGATCGTCCGGCGCGAGCTGGACGACGTCCACGTACGGCTCGTCTCCGCGCTGATCCGCACGCAGGCACCGCGCGACGACCGGCCGCGCGGGCCCCGCTGGAAGGCCCAGTTGGATGAGCTCGGAGTGGACGACGCCCCGCGCGGCGACCGTTTCTCGTACGCCGTGGCCGTCCTGGAGCTGTACCGCCTGCTGCTACGCCTGCCCGCCCTCGAACCCCTCGACGAGACGGCCGCCCCGGACCCGTCGGACCGGCGGCCGGAGTCCCGCGTGCTCGGCCGCATCCGCGCGCTGCTGGCCAAGGCGGAGGCGACGGGGTTCCCGGACGAGGCGGAGGCGCTCAGCGCCAAGGCGCAGGAGCTGATGGCGCGGCACAGCGTCGACGAGGCGCTGCTCGCCGCGCGGGAGCCCTCGGACCGGGCACCGGGTGCCTGCCGGATCGGGGTGGAGCCGCCGTACGAGCAGGCCAAGGCGGTGCTGCTGGACGCGGTCGCCGGCGCGAACCACTGCCGGGCCGTGTGGAACGAACCGCTCGGTTTCTCCACCGTGGTCGGCTTCGCCCCCGACCTGGAGGCGGTGGAACTCCTCTACACCTCATTGCTCGTCCAGGCCACCACGGCGATGACCAGGGCGGAGGCCGCGCAGCGCGCGGGCGGACGCAAGCGGACCAAGACCTTCCGGCAGTCCTTCCTCGCCGCCTACGCGCACCGCGTGGGGACACGTCTCGCGGCCGTCGCCGAGACCCAGGTGAGCGACGACCTGCTTCCGGTGCTCGCCTCCCGCGCGGTGGCGGTCACCGAGCGGACGGACCGCCTGTTCCCGGAGACGACGACGACCCGGCTGCGCGGGGTGAGCGACGCGGCGGGCTGGGAGGAGGGCGCCCGCGCGGCGGACGACGCACAGGTCAGGGCGCGCCCGCACCTCCCCTGAGCGCCGGGCGGGTCCGGCGGGGTGCGCCGCGGTCCGGCGGCGCCCCCGAAGGGGGGCGGGACCGTACCGAGGTGCGGCCACCGCCGCGACGGAGGCGCGGACGGCCGGCGGCGCGTCGCCGTGCTTCCGGCGGAGCGCTCAGTCCCCCGCCTGCTGGTAGGCGCTCACGGAGATCCTGTGGCCGGCCTGCCCGTCGGACGCGACCGGGCCGTACGTCCAGCGGAAGGCCCGGGTGCCGGAGAGGCCGACCCGCAGGCTCTCCGCGTCGAAGGCGCCGTCGCCGGGAGTGCCGCGTTCGTAGGTGAGGGTGAAGGACGCGGACTCGCCCTTGGCCAGGGTCAGCTTCTGGGCCGTGGCGCCCTCGGCCGGCGGTACCTCGACGGTGGGGGAACCACCGGCACCGGCCAGCCGCACCTCGGGGAAGCCGTCCAGGGTGCAGGTGGCGCTCTGGTTGGTGAAGCCGACGGGAACCTCACCGGTGTCCCCGGCGGCCGGCGCGATGCTCGCGGGCCCGACCTCCATGCTCACCGTGTCGACCGAGCAGGCGGCGCTCTCCCGCTTGCCGTCACCGCCCCCGTCGCCGCCCCCGGTGTCGCAGGCGGCCAGCAGGAGGAGAGCGGTGAGGGCGGCGGGGACGGCGAGCGGCGTGGTGCGCATGAGTGATCCTCTGGGGTTCGTGGAGGTGCCCACCGGTCATCATCACGCACCCACCACCGGTCCGCCCCGCGGACACCCCCTAGGAACCCAGCCCCTCCGTCGGCAGCCCCGTCGGGAGGGAGTCGCCCTCGGCCCTGGTGTACGTCTCGGTGCCGAGGGCGCCTTCCCAGGTGACCTTCAGAGAGTCCTCGCCGACGGAGTCGACGGTCCCGTTCGTCCGGTCCCCGGTGCCCTCGCCGCACTTCAGGCGGATCGAACGGGTCCCGGCCCGCTCCCGCGCGGTACCGCTGCACACGGTGCCGCCCGTGGCGAAGAGGGCGGCCTCCTCACCGTGGACCATCAGGACCACCGCCTTGCCGTCGGCCGTGGTGAGCCAGTTTCCCTCCAGCCCGCCCGCCGGTGCCGTGCTCGTGCCGGAGCCCCCGGTGCCGCCACCGGAGTCCGCGGTCGCCGTGGCGGACGGGGTGGAACCGGTCGCGGAGTCGTCCGGGTCGTCGGAGCCGTTCCCGCCGCACGCGGTCAGCGCGAGCGCACCGGCCAGCCCCACGGCCGCGACCGCGACCCGTGCGCGCCGGGAGCGCGGCCCGCGCGATGACGGCGATGCGGGCGAGTACGTCACCGAAGCCTCCGAAGTCACTGCGAACCCCCTGGCTGTGGCCGGCCCCGTCGGCCGGACGACCGCCGCCAGCTAACAGGACCCGCCCGGCACCCCACCAGCCTCCGTGACACACCTCGCACAGCATGCACACGACGGACGGGCGCACCGGCGTGCGGAGAAAGCGCGGAGCACACAAGGGAACACGAGGGAACAGAAAGGCCCCCGCGTGCGTCTCCTAGAAAGCGGGGTCCGGTAAAGCGTCCGCCGAAGCGGGCATGGCACGACCGTCGAGGCGGTAACCGCAGGAGCACCCCGCGTGCACGTGCATCTGCTCATGCATCAGCACATGAACAAAGCTATGATCCCGGTCAGTTGACCACTGCATCAATGGCCACACCAGCCAGTGCACCAGCGGGGAGCGACCTGTGGACCACGACGTGTACGACGGTGACGTGTACGACGGTGCCGACGCGCCCGGCGTGTACAACGGCATGGCGGCCACCGGGCTGGACGGTGTGGCCTGGCAGAAGAGCCGGCACAGCAACTCGCAGGGTTCCTGCGTGGAGTTCGCCCGGCTGCCCGGCGGAGAGGTGGCCGTGCGCAACTCCCGCTTCCCCGACGGACCCGCGCTCGTCTACACCCGCGCGGAGATCGAGGCCATGCTGCTGGGCGTGAAGGACGGCGAGTTCGACCACCTGGTCGCCGGCTGACCGGCCCGCCGGGGCGGACGACGTACCCCCGGTCCGCTCCGGAAGAGGCCGGAGTGGACCGGAGTGGCACAGGAGGCGCCAACGCGCGTAGAACCGCGGCGCCCACAAGCGCCGCGGTCCGTCAGGCGCCGGGACGGGAGCGGCCGGAGGGGCGCGGCAGCCGGAACAGCGCCCAGACCACCTTGCCGCCGAGCGCGCCGGCCATCGGGTGCCAGCCCCAGCCGTCGCTGAAGGACTCGACCAGGAACAGCCCCCGGCCCGACTCGGCGGAGAAGTCGTCCGACGCGCGGGCCACGGGGCTGTCGTCGCTGGGGTCGCGCACCGCGCACACCAGCCGCTCGGTCCACCGCATCAGATGCAGCCGTACCGGCGGCTCCGGCGCCGCCGGCCGCGGGGTGCCGGCCGGCAGGCCGTGCCGCAGGGCGTTGGTGACCAGCTCGGAGGCGACCAGGCACACGTCGTCGAAGCGGTCGCCCAGGTCCCACTGGTCGAGGGTCTCGCGGGTGAACCGCCGGGCCTCACGGACCGCTTCGTAGCGGGCGGGGAGGGCGCAGGAGGAGGCGTCGGACGCGGCCGCGGGGTTCAGCGGCGGAAGGCCCTGCCGTAACGGCTCGAGCATGGTCGATCCATTCGTCCCCATGCGAGGCACTCCCGGGAATTCGCGGTCGTAGCGAGGCTGCGGTGGTGCGGAGACCATGGTTTCGGATGCGTACAGCAGATGCAAGGGCAGATGCACGTGCAGGTGACCGAAATCCTCCCTGCCGTACTGGTTTGTTGGCCAATTTTTCCGTCATCCTCCTGTCGTCTTCCGGCTGTTCCCTTGTCTCCTCGTTGCTCCTTCCTTCTCCTCCCGTGTCCGTTCCGTGTTCCTTCCCGACCGGTGGCCTCGGCCGGATTCCGTTTCCGTAACCGCGCGAGTACTGCTCGAAGTGTTTTAGTGGCAGACTGCGGGCCCTGGAGACGTTGGGGAGGCTGGCGAACGTGAGCGCGGGAGAGCCGGGATCGGTGGTGCGGCGCATGCTGCTCGGATCACAACTGCGGCGACTGCGTGAGGCGCGGGGGATCACGCGCGAGGCGGCGGGCTATTCGATCCGCGCCTCCGAATCGAAGATCAGCCGGATGGAGTTGGGCCGGGTGAGCTTCAAGACCAGGGATGTCGAGGACCTGCTGACGCTGTACGGCATCACGGACGAGCAGGAGCGCCTGTCGCTGGTCTCCCTCGCCAAGGAGGCCAATGTGGCGGGCTGGTGGCACAGTTACTCGGACGTGCTGCCGAGCTGGTTCCCCACGTACGTGGGTCTGGAGGGCGCCGCCTCGCTGATCCGGGCGTACGAGGTGCAGTTCGTGCACGGCCTGCTGCAGACCGAGGAGTACGCCCGCGCGGTGGTGCGCCGCGGCATGAAGGGGGCGAGCGACGAGGACGTCGAGCGACGGGTGACGCTGCGCCTGGAGCGGCAGAAGTACCTGGTCGCGGAGAACGCCCCCGAGTTCCACGTCGTCCTCGACGAGGCCGCCCTGCGCCGGCCGTACGGCGACCGCGCGGTGATGCGAGGCCAGCTCCAGCACCTCATCGACGTCTCCGAGCGGCCCAACGTCCGGCTGCAGGTCATGCCGTTCAGCCTCGGCGGGCACTCCGGCGAGTCGGGCGCGTTCACCATCCTCAGCTTCCCCGAGTCCGACCTGTCGGACGTCGTGTACCTGGAGCAGCTCACCAGCGCGCTGTACCTCGACAAGCCCGAGGACGTGGCCCAGTACGAGAAGGCGCTCAAGGAGCTCCAGCACGACGCCCCGGGTCCGGCGGAGAGCAGGGACGTCCTGCGGGGACTGCTGCACATGTCCTGAGGTCACCCTCAACTCACATGAAACACAAGTACGATGACGTTCGATCAGGCCTCGCGGTCGATCAGTGCTCCACTGATGCAACGACGCGGCAAGGGATTGAGGGATCACATGTCGTCGTACTTCACCGACCTGGCTCAGCAGTACATCGACG
This sequence comes from Streptomyces sp. NPDC014676, assembly GCF_043084105.1. Taxonomy (NCBI): domain Bacteria; kingdom Bacillati; phylum Actinomycetota; class Actinomycetes; order Kitasatosporales; family Streptomycetaceae; genus Streptomyces; species Streptomyces sp. NPDC014676. Next base: position 530,064 of record NZ_JBIBZI010000004.1, read on the forward strand.
GTGAGTGGCGCCCGGGCACCGGTTCCTGGGACATCATCGACTTCAATCCGTACGACGACGAGAAGCTCGCGTCGATCACGATAGCCACGGTCGACGAGGTCGATCAGGCGTACCGGGCGGCCGCCCGCGCGCAGAAGCAGTGGGCGGCGACCAATCCGTACGCCCGCCGCGCGGTGTTCGAGAAGGCGCTCGGGCTGGTCGAGGAGCGCGAGGAGGAGATCTCCGAGGCGATCGTCGCCGAACTCGGCGGCACCCGCCTGAAGGCCGCCTTCGAGCTGCACCTCGCCAAGGAGTTCCTGCGCGAGGCGGTTCATCTGGCGCTGGCCCCCGAGGGCCGGATCATCCCCTCGCCGGTCGACGGCAAGGAGAACCGCGTCTACCGCGTGCCCGTCGGCGTCGTGGGCGTGATCAGCCCGTTCAACTTCCCCTTCCTGCTCTCCCTGAAGTCGGTCGCCCCCGCGCTCGCGCTCGGCAACGGCGTGGTGCTCAAGCCGCACCAGAACACGCCGGTCGTCGGCGGCTCCCTGGTCGCCAAGATCTTCGAGGACGCGGGCCTGCCCGGCGGTCTGCTCAACGTCGTCATCACCGACATCGCGGAGATCGGCGACGCCTTCCTGGAGCACCCGGTCCCGAAGGTCATCTCCTTCACCGGCTCGGACGCGGTCGGCCGCCACGTGGCCACCGTCTGCGCCTCCCTCTTCAAGCGCTCGGTCCTCGAACTCGGCGGCAACAGCGCGCTGGTGGTCCTCGACGACGCCGACCTCGACTACGCCGTGGACGCGGCCGTCTTCAGCCGGTACGTCCACCAGGGCCAGGTCTGCATGGCCGCCAACCGTGTGCTGGTGGACCGTTCGGTGGCCGACGAGTTCACCGAGAAGTTCGTCGCCAAGGTCGGCTCCCTCAAGGCCGGCGACCCGCGCGACCCGGAGACGGTCATCGGCCCGCTGATCAACTCCCGCCAGGCGGACGCCGTGTCGGGGGTGGTCGAGCAGGCGCTCGCCGAGGGCGCCACCGCCCTGGTGCGCGGCAACCGCACCGACAACCTGGTCGAGCCGTCCGTCCTCACCGGCCTGCCCGCGGACTCGGCCCTGCTGCGGCAGGAGGTGTTCGGGCCCGTCGCCTTCCTCGTCCCGTTCGACGGCGAGGAGGAGGCCGTACGCATCGTCAACGACACCCCGTACGGACTGAGCGGCGCCGTGCACACCGGTGACATCGAGCGGGGGGTGAATTTCGCCAAGCGGATCGACACCGGCATGTTCCACGTGAACGACGGCACCGTGCACGACGAGCCGATCGTCCCCTTCGGCGGCGAGAAGCACTCGGGCGTCGGCCGGCTGAACGGCGACACCATGCTGGACGCCTTCACCACGGTGAAGTGGATCTCGGTGCAGCACGGCCGGAGCGGCTTCCCGTTCTGAGCGGGCGGGGCGGCCCCCGGGGCAGGCCCCCGGGGGTCCTAGGCTGGGCGCATGTCAGTGATCCGTCTCCTGGTGCTCGGCGCGGTGCGCCAGCACGGGCGGGCCCACGGGTACCAGGTGCGCAACGACCTGGAGTACTGGGGCGCGCACGAGTGGTCCAGCGCCAAGCCCGGCTCGATCTACCACGCGCTGAAGCAGATGGCGAAGCAGGGCCTGCTGCACGCGCACGAGATCGCGCCGTCCACGGCCGGCGGCCCGCCGCGCACGGAGTACGAGATCACCGAGCAGGGAACCGAGGAGTTCTTCCGGCTGCTGCGGGAGGCCCTGACCTCCTACGACCAGAAGCCGGACGTGCTGTCGGCGGGGCTCGGGCTCATGGTCGACCTGAAGCGCGAGGAGGCGCTCGCGCTCCTCGAACAGCGGATGCGTTCCATCGGGGAATGGCGCACGGCCGTCACCGAGTACTACACGCCCGAGGACGGTCCCGGCCGGCTCGGCCACATCGGGGAGATCATGGACTTCTGGGTCCACTCGGCCGACTTCGGTGCCGAATGGACCCGGGGGCTCATCGAGCGCATCAGGGGCGGCGCCTACACCTTCGCCGGTGAGGGCGAGCCGTTCGTCGGCGTCCTGGCCGAGGGGGAGGAGAACCCGTACGGGACGGGGGAGCGGCATCCCGGGGACGACCGTTAATCAAGTTTGACCAGAAGGAGGCGCGGGTATACCGTCCGGGCTGGTAGTCAAGTTTGACTAGCGAGGGAGTTTCTGTGTCCGACGCGGCGATCACCGTCGAGGAAGCACACAAGACATACAGGGGCGGCGGCAGTGGCCCCGCACTGGACGGGCTCGACCTGACGGTCGCGCGCGGCACGGTGCACGGGGTGCTCGGTCCGAACGGCGCGGGCAAGACCACCCTGGTGAGGATCCTGGCCACCCTGCTGCGGCCCGACGCGGGCCGGATCGAGGTGGCGGGACACGACGTCGTGCGCGAGGCGTACGCCGTACGGCTGCGCATCGGCCTGCTCGGCCAGCACGCGGCACTCGACGAGGAACTCGGCGGCCGGCAGAACCTGGAGCTGTTCGGCCGGCTGCACCACCTGGGTGCGCGACGCGCACGCGCGCGTGCCGGTGAACTGCTGGAGCGCTTCGATCTCTCCGGCACCGGACACAAGGCGGTCAAGCAGTACAGCGGCGGCATGCGCCGCCGGCTGGACCTCGCCGCCTCCCTGATCACCGAACCGGAGGTGCTCTTCCTGGACGAACCGACCACGGGCCTCGACCCGCGCGGCCGCGCGGAGGTGTGGGACTCCGTCCGCTCCCTGGTCGGCGGCGGTACGACGGTCCTGCTCACCACCCAGTACCTGGAGGAGGCCGACCAGCTCGCCGACCGCATCTCCCTGGTGGACGCCGGCCGGGTCGTCGCCGACGGCACGGCGGACGAGCTCAAGGCGGCCATCGGCGGCGACCGCATCGACGTCGTCCTGCGCGACGCCGGGCAGCTGGGCACGGCCGTCGCCCTGCTGCCCGTACCGAAGGACACGGTCACCGTGGACCCCGACCGGCGGCTGCTCAGCGCTCCCGTCACCGACCGCATGGCGGCCCTGGCCGGGGTCGTCCGCGCGCTGGAGGAGGCAGGCGTCGAGGCCGAGGACATCGCCCTGCGCAGGCCCACGCTCGACGAGGTGTTCCTGCGGCTGACCGGGCACGACGACCGAGTGAAGGAGGCCGCGTGACCACCACGACGTACGCCCTGACCGACTCCTGGACCATGACCCGCCGCGAACTCGCCCGCTGGGGGCGGCAACCGGTCGCGGTGGTGGTGAACCTGGTCTTCCCGGTGATGCTGCTGCTGATGTTCGGCTACCTGGTCGGCGGCGGCCGGGGCGTGAGCGGCGAGTACCTCGACTTCCTGGTGCCCGGCATGCTCGCGCTCACCATGGCCTTCGGCCTGGAGGGCACGATGGTCGCCGTCACCCAGGACCTCGACAAGGGCGTCATCGACCGCTTCCGCTCCATGCCCATGGCCAACGGCGCGGTCCTGGTGGGCCGTTCCGCCGCCGACATGCTCCAGTCGGTGCTCGGCCTGGCGATGCTCCTCGCCGTCGCCGCCGCGCTCGGCTGGCGCGCCCAGGGCGGCCCGGCGGGCTTCCTGGGCGCCGTGGGGCTGCTCCTGCTGTTCCGGTTCGCCATGCTGTGGATCGGCATCCACCTGGCGCTGGTCGCCGGGAAACCGGAACTGGTGCAGGCCGTGCAGATCCTGGTCTGGCCGGTCGGCTTCCTGTCCAACGCCTTCGCCACCCCCGCGTCCATGCCCGGCTGGCTGGGCACGGTCGTCCAGTGGAACCCCCTGTCCCACACCGCCACGGCCGTACGCGACCTGTTCGCAAGCCCCGGCGGCGAACCGGGCCACGTAGGGGCCGCCGTCGTCTGGCCGCTGGCGCTGCTGGCGGTGTTCTTCCCGCTGGCGGTGCGCCGGTTCTCGCGGCTCAGCCGCTAGGCGGTGTCCGACACATGCCCGCGGCGTCGCGGCGTCCGGCACGCACTCCCCCCGAGGGGGACCCCCGGCCGCGTTGCCGGAACACCCACGTGGCCCTCCCCCACTCCCGGCTTCGCTCGAGCGGGGGGACCCCCATCGAGGACGCTCCAGCGCCTTGCGATCGCACGCACCGGACGCCGCTCCTTCCCCCGCGCTCATGTGTCGGACACCGCCTAGTGGTGGAAGCCGGTGGCCGCGTTCCTGTCACGGGTGAGGGGACGCGGCTGCCGGCGCAGCTCCGGCAGCAGCCGGGCCAGGTCCTCGGCGAACACGTCCGCGAGATCCTCCGAGAAGCCGTTGCGGCACACCACGCGCAGGACGGAGAGGTCCTGGCGGTTCGCCGGGAAGGTGTACGCGGGCACCAGCCAGCCGTGCTCCCGCATCCGCCGGGACACGTCGAAGACGTCGTACGCCGTCACGTCGTCGGCGGTCGTGAACGCGAACACCGGGAGCTGGTCGCCCCGTGTGAGCAGCCGGAAGCCGCCGAGCGCCCCGATCCGTTCCGCGAGCCCCCGCGCGACGTCCCGCGTGGCCTGCTGCACCGCGCGGTAGCCCTCCCGGCCGAGCCGCAGGAACGTGTAGTACTGCGCCACGACCTGCGCGCCCGGCCGGGAGAAGTTCAGCGCGAAGGTCGGCATGTCGCCGCCCAGGTAGTTCACCCTGAAGACCAGCTCCTCGGGCAGCGCCTCCGCGTCCCGCCACAGCGCCCAGCCGACACCCGGGTACACCAGCCCGTACTTGTGCCCCGAGGTGTTGATGGACGCCACGCGCGGGAGACGGAAGTCCCACACCAGGTCCTCGTCGAGGAACGGTGCGACCATCGCACCGGACGCCCCGTCGACGTGCACGGGGATGTCGAGACCGGTGCGCTCCTGGAGCTCGTCCAGCGCGGCGCACAGGCCGGCGACCGGCTCGTACGACCCGTCGAAGGTGGAGCCCAGGACGCCGACGACCCCGATGGTGTTCTCGTCGCACAGCCCGGCGGCGGCCTCCGGGTCGAGGTGGAACCGCTCGCCCTCCATGGGCACCTGACGGGGCTCCACCTCCCAGAAGGTGCAGAACTTGTCCCAGCAGACCTGCACGTTGACGCCCATGACGAGGTTCGGCCGGGCACCCCGCGCGGGGCCTCGTTCGCTCCAGCGGCGCTTCAGCGCCATCCCGGCGAGCATGCACGCCTCGCTCGAACCGGTCGTCGAACAGCCCACGGCCGCCGCCGGATCGGGCGCGTGCCACAGGTCGGCGAGCATCGCCACACAGCGCCGCTCCAGCTCGGCGGTGCGCGGGTACTCGTCCTTGTCGATCATGTTCTTGTCCCGGCACTCCGCCATCAGACGGCCGGCCTCCGGCTCCATCCAGGTGGTGACGAAGGTGGCCAGGTTCAGCCGCGCGTTGCCGTCCAGCATCAGCTCGTCGTGCACGAGCTGGTACGCCGTCGAGGGCGCCATGGGCGTGTCGGGCAGCCGGTGCTTGGGCGGCGCCTCGGTCATGTCCCCGACCGGATTGGCCGGTCCCAGGAAGGGATTGACGGACACGGGGCGCTCGTCGTGCTGCGGGCCTCTGTGGAGCGGCACGGGGTCTCCTTGGTCTCGGGGGCGACGGGGGCGGGAGAGAAGGGGGGAAGGTCATCGCACGGCTGTCCCGTCCTCCCGCAGCTGCATCAGCGGGCGGCCCGTCACCAGCAGCCAGGCCGGCAGCGACGCGACGCACAGGAGGGCGAGGATCCCGGGGGAGGGGACCAGGACGGCGGCGACGAACAGGCTCACCCAGCCCTGCCGGGTGATGGCCAGCAGGATCCCCAGCACCCCCGCCGACACGCCCACCGCCGGCTGTACCCCGGGCACCAGGGCGTGCGCGCACAGCCCGAGCGCGGTGCCGACGAACACCGCGGGGAAGATCCGCCCGCCCCGGAAGCCGCAGGACGCGGCGACGAGCAGCGCGGCCAGCTTCACCGCCGTCATGGTGGCGAACCCGCCCGCCGACCAGCCGTCGGGATCGCGCGCCAGCTCCCCGATCTCGTCGAGCCCCTTGAACAGGGTCAGATGCCCGCCCAGTGCGGCCAGGGCGCCCAGCACCACGCCACCGGCCGGGAGCATCAGCATCGGGTGCCGCAGCCGCGCGAAGGCCCCGTGGACGTACGGGAAGGCGTACACGGCGCACATGCCGAGCACCGCGCCCGCCGGGGCCACCACGAGGGACGCCAGCAGGTCGCCCCAGCCGGGCCGCCCGAACGGCGGCAGACGGAGATCGAAACTCGGCCGCGACACCAGCGAGGTGGTGAGCGCACCGGCCCCGGCGGCGGCCAGCGGCGCGAAGAGGCTGTCCCACAGCCGTCCCTTGATCCGCTGCCCGGCCAGCGCCTCGGAGATGACCAGCGCGGCGGCGACCGGCGTGCCGAACAGCGCGCCGATCGTCCCGGCCTCCGCCAGCGCCACCCAGCCCCGCTCCGGGGCCCTGGGGAAGGCCCTGGTGCCCAGCAGGACCGCCAGCGAGACGTTCACGGCGATGATCGGGTTCTCGGGCCCCAGACTGGGCCCGCCGGCCAGCACGAACGCGGTCGCCAGCAGCAGCCCCGGCAGCGCCGCGGGCGGCAGTACGGGCGCGTCGAGACCGGTGGTCGCCGGATCGGGGCCCGCGTGGCCCGGTACCTTCCACACGACCAGTCCGACCGCGATCCCGGTGGCGACGAGCACCGCGAACATCCACGGCACGGAGTACCCGCCGACACCGAGGGCGTCCGGCAGGTCCTGCCAGAGCACGTCCTGCAGCCCCTCGGCCGCCGTGCTCACCCCCACCAGGATCAGGCTCGTCGCCACGCCCACGACCAGCGCGGGGACGACGGCCGGCAGCAGGGCGCGTGCCGGGGCGGCGGGGGGTGCCTGCTGCGAGCTGTCCTGGGCCACGCGCACACGATAAAGGGACAAGACGGGCAAATCGGTAACCGGCTTGCACCTCACGTGGCGTGAGGACCCAGGCTGGAGCGCGTACCGAGAAGGGAGCGGAAGTGAGCTACTCCGTGGGACAGGTGTCCGGCTTCGCCGGTGTCACCGTGCGCACCCTGCACCACTACGACGACATCGGCCTGCTCGTGCCCAGCGAGCGCAGCCACGCGGGGCACCGGCGCTACGGCGACGCCGACCTCGACCGGTTGCAGCAGATCCTGTTCTACCGCGAGCTCGGCTTCCCGCTCGACGAGGTCGCCGTCCTGCTCGACGACCCGGACGCGGACCCGCGCGCACACCTGCGCCGGCAGCACGAACTGCTGACCGCCCGGATCGAGAAGCTGAGGAAGATGGCGGCGGCCGTGGAAAACGCCATGGAGGCACGCAAGATGGGGATCAATCTCACGCCCGAGGAGAAGTTCGAGGTGTTCGGGGACAAGGACCCCGAGCAGTACGCCGAGGAGGCCGAGGAACGCTGGGGCGGCACCGAGGCGTACGCCGAGTCGCAGCGCCGCGTCGCCCGGTACACCAAGGAGGACTGGAAGCGCGTCCAGGCCGAGGTCGACGACTGGCAGGAGCGGTACACCGCCCTGGTGGCCGCCGGAGGGCAGCCGTCCGGGGAGGCGGCCATGGACCTGGCCGAGGAGCACCGCCGGCACGTCAGCAAGTGGTACTTCGAGGTGCCGTACGAGATGCACCGGTGCTTCGGGGAGATGTACGTCTCCGACGAGCGGTTCAAGGCCTACTACGACTCCATGCGGCCCGGCCTCGCCGAGCACCTCAAGGAGGCGATCCTCGCCAACGCCGCGCGGCACACCGCCTGAGCGTCGTGGTCCGGCTCACATCCGGGCCACGACCTGCGGGTTGTTTCCCGCACCACGGCTCACGGCTTTCTCCGGGACGGGTCACAGGGCATCCTGGGTACCCCCGCGGAACCTGGGTCCCGACGGCTGCGTTCATAATTTGGGCAGCCAGCCCAGCCCTTACCCCCCAGCTGCAGGAGCCACATCCCCGTGACCACGCTTGCGCTCGGCCCTGAGTGGCTGAGCCCGGACTACCTGATCGAGACCTTCAGCCTTCCCGGCATCCTGCTGATCGTCTTCGCGGAGTCCGGACTCTTCGCGTTCCTGCCCGGTGACTCCCTGCTGTTCACGGCGGGTCTCTTCGTGGCCGAGGGCAACTACATCAGCCAGCCGCTGTGGCTGGTGTGCACGCTGATCGTGATGGCCGCCGTCCTCGGCGACCAAGTCGGTTACATGATCGGCAAGTTCTTCGGACCCAAGCTGTTCAGCCGGCCGAACTCCAAGCTCTTCAAACAGGAGAACCTGGAGAAAGCGCACGAGTTCATGGAGAAGTACGGCCCCAAGGCGATCGTCCTGGCCCGCTTCGTCCCGATCGTGCGCACGTTCGCCCCCATCGTGGCGGGCGCCGGCCGCATGAAGTACCGCACGTTCCTCACGTACAACCTCATCGGCGGTGTCGCCTGGGGCTGCGGTGTCACCCTCGCGGGCTACTGGCTCGGGCAGATCGAGTTCATCAAGACCAACGTCGAGCCGATCCTCGTCCTGATCGTCCTCGTCTCCGTGGTGCCGATCATCATCGAGTACCTGCGCGAGCGCGGGAAGAAGAAGCGCGCCGCCGCCGAGACCCCGGCCGCCGCCCCGCAGTACCCCCAGAACCCCCAGCACCCGGTCATGGACGACGCCACGACCCAGCTGCGCCGCATCACCCCGCCCACCCCGCAGCAGCCCCGGCAGCAGCACTACGGCAACCAGGGCTATCCGCAGCAGCCGCAGCAGCCGTACGGCGATCAGGGGTACCCGCAGCAGCAGCCGCAGCAGCCGTACGGCGACGAGTACTACAACCAGCAGCAGCCTTACAACCGCGGCTACTGAACCGTCCTAAGGGGCGCGGGGAACTGCGCGAAAAGCCCCCACCGGCCCGCGGCCGCCAACGCACACGAGGCCCCGAGCCGGATGGCGCCGAGACCAAAACGGCGCCCGCGCTAAAACCCCCGCGTCCGCTTCGCCGCCCGGCGCTTCTCCGCGGACCCGATCCGCAGGAAGATCCGCGAGATCTCCGACCCGAGGTTCACCCCGATCGCGATGGCCATGGCCAGGGCCACGGCCTTCGTGAGGGACGTCAGCCCCGATTCGACCTCGTTCTGGGCGATGCCCAGCAGGCCGAAGTACGTGGCGGAACCGGGCAGCAGCGGTCCGATCGCCGCCGTGGTGTACGGCAGCGCGGACGCGAACCGGTACCGGGCCAGCAACTGCCCGAACAGGCCCACGAGACCCGCCGCCGCGGTCGTGGAGACCACCGGCGAGATGTCGCCCGTGTAGTGCATCGCGCCGTACACCACCCAGGCGACCCCGCCGTTCAGGGTCGCCATCAGCACGGTGGACCGTTCCTGCTGGAGCAGCACCGCGAAGGCCAGGGACAGCACCATCGACGCGGCGATCTGCCACAGCGGGTCGTCGGAGACGCCGAGCGCCGCGTCCGGGTTCAGCCTGGCGCCCAGCTGCACGCCGAAGTACAGCACCGTCAGCACCCCGGCCACGATGCCCACGAAGAAGTACAGGACCTCCAGCAGACGCGCGGACGCCGTGATGTAGAAGCCGGTCAGGCCGTCCTGCACGCCGGCCACCAGCGCCCGCCCGGGCAGCAGCGCGAACAGCCCACCGGTGATCACCGCGGACGCCTTCACGTCCGCGTGCGCCAGCGTCAGCGCCACCCCGATCGCGGCCGGCGGCATCGCGGCCACCGTGAACTGGTAGAACTCCGGCAGCCCGCGCCCCGCGCACAGCCAGGCCAGCCGGTCGCCGAGCATCGCGCCGACCGCGGCCGACACGAACACCAGGAAGCCGCCGCCGACGAGCACCGACGCCGCACCCGCGAGCAGTCCGCTCGCCACGGTCAGCGCCCAGCCGGGGTACGGGTGCCGGTTGCGGCGGATCTCCGCCAGCCGGCGGTAGGCCTCCTCCAGGGAGACGTGCGTCTCGTCGTCGCTGAGGTCGTCCACCAGCTGGTAGACGGCCGCCAGCCGGGTGTAGTCGGGGCTGCGGCGCCGCACCGTGCGCGACGCGGTCACCGGGTCGTCGACCAGGGAGGGCTGGTGGGAGATCGACAGCAGGGTGAACGTGACGTTGGGCTCGCAGCGGTCCAGGCCGTAGGAGCGGCACACGGCGAACATCGCCGCCTCCACGTCCTCGGCTCCCTCGCCGCCCGCCAGCAGCAGCTCGCCGATGCGCAGGGTCAGGTCGAGCACGCGCGGCACGGCCGGCCCGGTCTCGTCGTGCCGCTGCACCGGCTCCGGAGCCGGCCGCTCGGTCACCGGCATGCGCAGCATGGTGCGCATCCGGTCCTGCCACGGCACGTCCTTGGCCAGGCTGACCAGCGGGATCCCGCTCGCCGGGGTGAACGCGGCCGTCTGCTTCGCGCTGTAGGTGCTCGGCGTGCTGAACGCCGACCCCTCCGTCCCGTCCGAGGGCGGCGGGGGCACGTCCAGCCCGTCGGGAACGGCGAACTCGGAGGTCGTCTCGGACTCCGTACCGGTCGCCGGTACGGCCAGCCCTCGGGGAACGGCGAACTCGGACGTCGTCGACGATTCGGCCTCGGCCGGCGCCGCGACACCGGCGGGAGGCGTGAACGCGCTCCTCGCCTCGTCCGACTGCGGCTTGCGGTCCTCCGCGTCCGTCACCTGCTCCGCTCTCCCTTTACGACACCGTCCGTGAGACCGTCCGTAAGCCTGCCCCGTACAGCCTCAGTATGCGCACGCACGGCAAAACGGGCCGCACGCGTGCGTGCGGCCCGTTCCTGCGTCGCGCAGGCGGGAGGGCTCAGTGGCCGCCCGTCTCCTTGAAACGCTTGTAGGACCGCTCGATCTCCGCCTCGGCGTCCACCCGGCCGACCCAGTTGGCGCCCTCGACCGACTTGCCCGGCTCCAGGTCCTTGTAGACCTCGAAGAAGTGCTGGATCTCCAGGCGGTCGAACTCGGACACGTGGTGGATGTCCCGCAGGTGCTCCACGCGCGGGTCCGTCGACGGGACGCAGAGCAGCTTGTCGTCGCCGCCGGCCTCGTCCGTCATCCGGAACATGCCGATCGCGCGGCAGCGGATCAGGCAGCCCGGGAACGTCGGCTCGTCCAGGATGACCAGCGCGTCCAGCGGGTCGCCGTCCTCGCCGAGGGTGTTCTCGACGAAGCCGTAGTCGGTCGGGTAGGCGGTCGAGGTGAAGAGCCGACGGTCCAGGCGGATCCGACCCGTCTCGTGGTCCACCTCGTACTTGTTCCGCGAACCCTTCGGGATCTCGATCGTGACGTCGAACTCCACCGGACGCTCCTCCATGATCAGCACATAGTTCTGGTGATTAAGTGTCCCTCACGCAGGTGTGTGATCGCGAAAGGGGCTGGTGGTCGTGCCAGAGCTGAGGCCTTGGCGGGCCGCGGGACCGCATGTCGCGCGGATCGCGGACGCCGTACGGCCGCGTCTCGCCCGGGCCGCGGAGACCGTACGACCACGGCTGGCGCGCCTCGCCGCGGCCGTCGGGCCACGGTTCGCGCGGCCGGGCCGGCCGGAATCACCGCGGGTCCCGCGGCCGAAGACCTGGCAGTTCACCGCGACCGCCGCCACCGCCGGTCTGGCGCTGGCCGCGGGTGTGGCGACCGCCGCCGGTCCCTGGGACTCCTCGGGTCAGCGTACGGCCGAACGGGACCGGGCCGTGGCCCTGGAAGCCGCGCGTGGCACAGATCACGGCGGCACCCGCGCCCACGCCGGCACGCCGCCCCGCGGCCCCCAGGCCGTCCCGCCGGCCGTCTCCGTGCTCACCGGCCTCGGTGGCACCGCCACCACCGTGAGGTCGGCGCCCGGCGGCAAGGCCCTCGGCGCCGTCCTGGACCCGCTGCTGAAGAACCCGGCGCTCGGCCGCCACTCCGCCGCCGTGGTCGACGTGGCCACCGGTGAACGGCTCTACGGCACCGGCTCCGAAGACGCGCTCACTCCCGCCTCGACCACCAAGATCGCCACTGCCGTCGCCGCGCTCTCCGCGATGGGTGCCGACCACCGCCTCACCACCCGCGCGGTGTACGAACCCGACACCGGGGAGGTCGTCCTGGTCGGCGGCGGCGACCCCACGCTCACCGCGCGGAAGGACGCCGGGGGACTCGCGAGCCTGCGCGACCTCGCCGAGCGCACCGCCGCCGCCCTGGCCAGGCGCGGGGTGCGCGAGGTGACGCTGTCGTACGACACGACCCTCTACAAGGGCACCACGATCCACCCGATCGGGGTCAACCCGAACCTCGCGGCCGTCACCCCCCTGATGGCCGACGAGGCCCGCACCGACGGCTCCACCAGCGGACCGGCCCCGCGGGCCGCGGACCCGGCGGCCGACGCCGCGCGGACGTTCGGCGACCTGCTGAAGGAGCACGGCGTCAAGGCCACCCCTCCCGGCCCGTCGAAGGCGACCACCCGCGCCTCCACGCTCGCCACGGTCTCCTCGCCCCCGCTGGCCGCCCTCGTCGAGCGGATGCTGACCAACAGCGACAACGACCTCGCCGAGGCCCTCGCCCGCCACACCGCCCTGGCCACCGGCGGGAGCGCCGACTTCGCGGGCGCCGGCGCGGCGGTCACTACCCGTCTGAAGCACCTCGGGCTCCCTCTGAAGGGCGCGGACGTCAAGGACGGCAGCGGCCTCGACCGGCGCGACAAACTCACCGCCGGCCTCCTCACCGCCCTGCTCGTCAAGGCCGGCGACCCGGCCCACCCCGAGCTGCGCCCCGCCCTCACCGGCCTGCCCGTCGCCGGCTTCACCGGCACCCTCGCCGGCCGCTACACCGACGGCGCGGCCGGCGTCGTACGCGCCAAGACCGGCACGCTCACCGGCGTGAACACCCTGGCGGGCACGGTCGTCGACAAGGACGGCCGCCTCCTGGCCTTCGCCTTCCTGGCGAACAACACCACCGCCCCCACGGCAGCCCAGTCCGCCCTCGACGAGGCGGCCACAGCCCTGGCGGCATGCGGCTGCCGCTGATCCCAAAGGGGCGCGGGGAGCACAGGGGCGCGGGGAGCACAGGAGCGCGGGGAACTGCGCGAACGGGGGTCTGGGGGCGAAGCCCCCAGGGACGGGACGGGAAGGGGCGGCGGGGGCGAGAAACCAGGAGGCACGACGAACGCCCGCCCCCGGTTATCGCGGGCCACGGGCCCGATGACCCCCACACCCGGTCACCGCGGGCCCCGGCGCCGACGACCGCCCGCCCGGGCCCCCTCACCTCACCGTCCTGCCCGAAACCGGGCCACTCACGTACCGTTGACGCATGACGAGCATCGGTGGTGCTGCCTCTTCCGGGATGGTCGACTGGAACCTCGCGGTCGCGACCGCGACCCGCCTCATGCGGCCGGGCCCCGACGTGAGCCGCGACGAGGCCAGGGCCGTCGTCGCGGAACTGCGCCGGCACGCGAAAGCCTCGGAGGAACACGTCCGGGGCTTCACTCGTCTGGGCACCGAGGAGACCCACGACACTCCCCTCCTCGTCGTCGACCGCCCCGGCTGGGTCCGGGCCAACGTCGCCGGCTTCCGCGAACTGCTCAAACCCCTCCTCGACAAGATGCAGGAACGGCGCGGCACCAGCCCCGGCAACGCGGTCCTCGGCGCCGTCGGCGGCAAGGTCACCGGCGTGGAGCTGGGCATGCTGCTGTCCTTCCTCGCCTCCCGCGTCCTCGGCCAGTACGAGACCTTCGCCCCCGCCACCCGCGACCTCCCGGCCGGTGCGAACGGCGCCGGACGGCTGCTCCTCGTCGCCCCCAACATCGTCCACGTCGAACGCGAACTCGACGTCGAACCGCACGACTTCCGCCTGTGGGTGACCCTCCACGAGGAGACCCACCGCACCCAGTTCACCGCGGTGCCCTGGCTGCGCGACCACCTGGAGGGCGAGATCCAGTCGTTCCTGGGGGAGACCGACGTCGACCCCATGACCGTCCTGGAACGCGTCCGCGAGGCCGCCCAGTCGCTCGCCGGAGGCCGTCCCGAGGGCGAGGAGGGCGACGAGGGGCGCTCCCTCGTCGAGCTCGTGCAGACCCCCGCCCAGCGTGAGATCCTCGGCCGGCTCACCGCCGTGATGTCCCTGCTGGAGGGCCACGCCGACTTCGTGATGGACGGTGTCGGACCCGCCGTCGTGCCGAGCGTCGCCGAGATCCGCGAGAAGTTCCAGCAGCGCCGCGCCAAAGGCGCCTCCCGCCTGGACGTGGCCCTGCGCAAGCTGCTCGGCCTGGACGCCAAGCTCCGTCAGTACCGCGACGGCGAACGCTTCGTGCGCGCCGTCGTCGAGGAGGTCGGCATGGACGGCTTCAACCGGGTGTGGACCTCGCCCAACACGCTCCCCACCAAGGCGGAGATCGCCAAACCGGCGGACTGGATCACACGGGTGCACCGCAAACCGGAAGCCTGACCCCCGCGCACCGTCATGCACCGCACCCGGCCGACGGCAGACGGACGCCCCTTCAATCACCCGTCCGAGGGACCGTGAGTCCCGAGTAGGCGTGCAATGCTCGGGGAACGGCCCGGTTCTGTCACCATCTACACACTCTGAGTGACCGAACCTCGGGTTCACCCCCCGACAACTTCATGAAGGGAACCGGACATGGGTCCCCATCCTGCGGTCGCGGCGATACGCCTGGCGGTCCGCCGCGTCCTGACCGACATCCTCGACGACCACGGCCGAGCCCCCGGCCGCGCACCGCACGAGCGGCCGCCCTCCCCGCTCGTGCTCGTGGCCTGCTCCGGCGGCGCCGACTCCATGGCGCTCGCCTCCGCCCTCGCCTTCGAAGCACCCCGCCTCGGCGTCCGCGCCGGCGGTGTCACCGTCGACCACGGCCTCCAGGCCGGCTCCGACCTGCGCGCCGCCGAAGTCGCCTCCCGCCTGCGCGAACTCGGTCTCGACCCCGTCGAGTCCACCGCCGTCACCGTCGGCCGGGGCGGCGGACCCGAGGCCGCCGCCCGGGACGCCCGCTACGCCGCCCTGGACGCCGCCGCCGAACGGCACGGCGCCGCCGCCGTCCTGCTCGGCCACACCCGCGACGACCAGGCCGAGACCGTCCTGCTCGGCCTCGCCCGCGGTTCCGGCATCCGCTCCCTGTCCGGAATGGCCGCGGTCTCGGGGGCCGACGGCCGTTACCGGCGCCCCTTCCTCCAGCTCGACCGGCAGACCGCCCGCAAGGCCTGCATGGTCCAGTCCCTGCCCGTCTGGGACGACCCGCACAACGCCGACCCCGCCTACACCCGCTCCCGGCTCCGCCACGAGGGCCTGCCCGCCCTGGAGAAGGCCCTCGGCAAGGGCGTCGTCGAGGCCCTCGCCCGTACGGCCCAGCTCTCCCGCGACGACGCCGACGCCCTCGACGCCTGGGCCGGCCGGGTGGCGGCCGGCGTCCGCGACGCCGACGGCCGACTGGAGTGCGCCGCGCTGCACGACCTGCCGCCCGCCGTACGCCGCCGTGTGCTGCGCCGCGCCGCCATCGAGGCCGGCGCGCCGGCCGGTTCGCTGTTCGCCCGACACATCGAGGAAGTCGACCGGCTGATCACCGGCTGGCGCGGTCAGGGGGCCATCAATCTCCCCGGCCGGGTCGTGGCCCGCCGGCAGGGTGGCAGACTGGTGATTCGGCAGGGCTGATTCCGGACCCCACCGACCCGTACGAGTCGCGGGACGGACCGGACCGGCCGGTGGGACGACCGAAAGTGATGCGGGTGGACGCGAAAGACATGGGTGCCGACCTCGAGAAGGTACTCATCACCAAGGAAGAGATCGACGCCAAGCTGGCGGAGCTGGCCGCGAAGATCGACGCGGAGTACGCGGGCAAGGACCTGTTGATCGTCGGCGTGCTCAAGGGCGCGGTGATGGTGATGGCCGACCTCGCGCGGGCGCTGTCCACCCCCGTCACGATGGACTGGATGGCCGTGTCCTCGTACGGGGCGGGCACCCAGTCCTCCGGTGTGGTGCGGATCCTCAAGGACCTCGACACCGACATCAAGGGCCGGCACGTCCTGATCGTCGAGGACATCATCGACTCCGGACTGACCCTGTCCTGGCTGATCTCCAACCTCGGCTCGCGCGAGCCCGCCTCCCTCAAGGTGTGCACGCTGCTGCGCAAGCCCGATGCCGCCAAGGTCGCCATCGACGTGGAGTGGGTCGGCTTCGACATTCCCAACGAGTTCGTCGTCGGTTACGGCCTCGACTACGCCGAGAAGTACCGCAACCTCCCGTTCGTCGGTACGCTCGCGCCTCACGTCTACGGCGGCTGAACCCCGGGGCCGGGCCCGCCGTACGTGATCGGGAACCCCGGCGGGCTCCGCGGCGTTGGAGCATGCGTGGACGCGATTGCCGGCTGTCCCCCGCAGCTTCGGGGGACAAAGCTGGGGTACCGTCCGAAGAACAGCCTTTATCAAACTCACTATGGCAGGAGGGACGGGGCGGCACCGCTCCGTATGGATGGACGTGAAGCGATACTTCCGTGGGCCGGTCATGTGGATCGTGCTGGCCGTCCTCGCCGTGGTCGTGTTGATGCAGGTCGTCGGCTCGTCCGGCGGCTATAAGACAGTGGACACCGGCGAGGTCGTCCAGGCGATCAATGAGAACAAGGTCGAGTCGGCCAAGCTGACCACCGGCGACGAGCAGATCATCAAGGTCCAGCTCAAGGACGGCGTCGAGGTCAAGGACAGCTCGAAGATCCAGGCGAGCTACATCGGTGACCAGGGCGTCACCATCGCCAGCACGCTGCAGGACAAGTTCCAGAACAAGCAGATCCCGGACGGCTACACGGTCTCGCCGTCCAAGCAGAACGCGTTCGTGAGCATTCTGCTGTCCCTGCTGCCCTTCGTCCTCATCGTGGTCGTCTTCCTGTTCCTGATGAACCAGATGCAGGGCGGCGGCTCCCGCGTCATGCAGTTCGGCAAGTCCAAGGCGAAGCTCATCACCAAGGACACCCCGAAGACGACGTTCGCCGACGTCGCGGGATCGGACGAGGCGGTGGAGGAGCTCCACGAGATCAAGGAGTTCCTGCAGGAGCCGGCGAAGTTCCAGGCCGTCGGGGCGAAGATCCCCAAGGGCGTCCTGCTCTACGGCCCGCCCGGTACGGGCAAGACCCTGCTCGCGCGTGCCGTCGCGGGCGAGGCCGGTGTGCCGTTCTACTCGATCTCCGGTTCCGACTTCGTCGAGATGTTCGTCGGTGTCGGTGCCTCCCGGGTCCGTGACCTGTTCGAGCAGGCCAAGGCGAACGCTCCCGCGATCGTCTTCGTCGACGAGATCGACGCGGTCGGCCGTCACCGCGGCGCCGGCCTCGGCGGTGGTCACGACGAGCGCGAGCAGACCCTGAACCAGCTCCTCGTCGAGATGGACGGCTTCGACGTCAAGGGCGGCGTGATCCTCATCGCCGCGACGAACCGGCCCGACATCCTCGACCCGGCGCTGCTGCGGCCCGGCCGCTTCGACCGCCAGATCGCGGTCGACCGCCCGGACATGCAGGGCCGCCTCGAGATCCTCAAGGTGCACCAGAAGGGCAAGCCGGTCGCCCCGGACGTCGACCTGTCGGCCGTCGCCCGCCGCACCCCCGGCATGACCGGTGCCGACCTGGCCAACGTGCTCAACGAGGCCGCGCTGCTGACCGCGCGCAGCGATCAGAAGCTGATCGACAACAAGATGCTGGACGAGGCGATCGACCGTGTGGTCGCGGGCCCGCAGAAGCGGACCCGGATCATGTCGGACAAGGAGAAGAAGATCACCGCGTACCACGAGGGCGGACACGCCCTGGTGGCGGCGGCCTCCCCGAACTCCGACCCCGTCCACAAGATCACGATCCTTTCCAGGGGCCGTGCCCTCGGTTACACGATGGTGCTCCCGGACGAGGACAAGTACTCGACCACGCGCAACGAGATGCTGGACCAGCTCGCCTACATGCTGGGCGGCCGCGCGGCCGAGGAGCTCGTCTTCCACGACCCGACCACCGGTGCCGCCAACGACATCGAGAAGGCCACCGGTGTGGCCCGTGCGATGGTCACGCAGTACGGCATGACCGAGCGGCTCGGCGCCATCAAGTTCGGCGGCGACAACACCGAGCCGTTCCTCGGACGTGAGATGGCCCACCAGCGCGACTACTCGGAAGAGGTCGCCGCGCTGGTCGACGAAGAGGTCAAGAAGCTCATCGAGACCGCGCACAACGAGGCGTGGGAGATCCTCGTCGAGAACCGTGACGTCCTCGACAACCTGGTCCTGGCCCTCCTGGAGCGGGAGACGCTGGGCAAGGAGGAGATCGCCGAGATCTTCGCGCCGATCGTCAAGCGCCCGCCCAGGCCCGCCTGGACCGGCTCCTCCCGCCGTACGCCGTCCACCCGCCCGCCGGTCCTCTCCCCCAAGGAGCTGGCCCTGACGAACGGGGCGAACGGCGCGACGCCGGCCATCACCACCGCCAAGAGCACCGCGGCGGACCCCGTCCCGGCGCCGGAGCGGACCCCGGAGGAACGCCCCGAGAGCTGATCCCGAGGCTCCCGGTGGCCCCACCGGGCCCGGAATGGATGCCGCGCCCCCCTGGTTCTAGCCTGGGGGGCGCGGCACTTTGTGTACCCGCAGTTGAGACGCGTGCCCCTCACGCGTGAAGGCACAGGAACGAGGCACCCACATGACCGACCCCGTGACGCTGGACGGCATGACCCCCATCGGAGAGTTCGATGAGAAGCGGGCCGAGAACGCCGTACGCGAGCTCCTGATCGCGGTCGGTGAGGACCCGGACCGGGAAGGCCTGCTGGAGACTCCGGCGCGGGTGGCGCGGGCGTACCGGGAGATATTCGCGGGGCTGTGGCAGAAGCCCGAGGACGTGCTGACGACGACGTTCGACCTCGGTCACGACGAGATGGTGCTGGTCAAGGACATCGAGGTGTACTCGACCTGTGAGCACCATCTGGTGCCGTTCCGGGGCGTGGCGCACGTCGGGTACATCCCGGCCACCAGCGGGAAGATCACGGGACTGTCCAAGCTGGCGCGGTTGGTGGACGTCTATGCCCGCCGCCCGCAGGTGCAGGAACGACTCACCACGCAGATCGCGGACTCCCTGATGGAGATCCTGGAGCCGCGGGGGGTGATCGTGGTCGTGGAGTGCGAGCACATGTGCATGTCGATGCGGGGCATCCGCAAGCCCGGTGCGAAGACCCTCACCTCGGCCGTGCGCGGTCAGTTGCGGGACGCGGCGACGCGCAACGAGGCGATGAGTCTGATCATGGCGCGCTGACGCGCCGCGCGTCATGCGCCGACACAGGTGTGCCTGAGGGCGCGGGCCGGCGCGGGCGGGTCTGAGACTCCGTGTTGTCGCGGGTGGGCTTGAGGTTCCGGGCCGGCGCGGGTGCGTCCGGGGCTCCGGGCCGGCGTGGGCGCGTCTCAGGCCGCCGGTGCCGTGCCCGGGCCGTTCGTGTCGTCGTCCTCCGGGAGCTTGCAGACGCGCTCCAGGAAGATGGCCGCCGCTATGACGCCGATGCCCGCCAGGACCGAGAAGCCGGCGTAGATGGCCTGGTCACGGCGGGCGGGGATGTCCAGGGACTCCAGC
This sequence comes from Streptomyces sp. NPDC014676, assembly GCF_043084105.1. Classification (NCBI taxonomy): domain Bacteria; kingdom Bacillati; phylum Actinomycetota; class Actinomycetes; order Kitasatosporales; family Streptomycetaceae; genus Streptomyces; species Streptomyces sp. NPDC014676. The sequence continues at coordinate 549,535 of NZ_JBIBZI010000004.1, forward strand.
AGGAAGACGCCCGTGCCGCCGTACATGCCGGCGACGAGCGCGGCCACCAGGGCGCTGGCCTGCCCGAACACGACCGCGCGGGCGGCCATCAGGGGGTCGACGCCCTTGGCGTCGGCCTGCCGCTCGCGCTGGGCCTTGAGGCGGGCGCGGAGGGACAGCGCGGTGGCCGCGAGGACCACCGCGATCAGGGCGAGGACGATGGGCGCGGCCACGGGCACGCTCGGAAGGGTGCCCAGGGAGTTCCAGAGGCGGGCGCCGGCCCAGGACAGGATCCCGGCCACGACGAAGACGCCTGCCAGCACCCTGATGCGCAGCTCTTTCACGGTGTCCCTTCGCGTTCCCCCGGACGGTGCCCCGGAATGTGGTCGTCTCGACCTTAACGGCTACTCGGGCAGCCGGAGTTCCAGGTCCGCGCGGGGTGTGACTCCTTCACGGGTGACCGCGCCGAGGAGATCGGCCACCGGGCCGCGGCCGGGCAGCTCCGCCTCGGGGTCGACGTCGTGCCAGGGGGCGAGCACGAAGGCGCGCTCGTGGGCGCGCGGGTGCGGGAGCGTGAGCCGCGGGTCGTCGGAGTGGAGATCCGCGTAGGAGACGATGTCCACGTCCAGGGTGCGCGGGCCCCAGCGCTCGTCCCGGACCCGGTGGAAGGCCTCCTCGACCGCGTGTGCCCGCTCCAGCAGGGAGGACGGGGGCAGGGTGGTCTTCAGCACCACGACCGCGTTGAAGTACGAGGGCTGGCTGCCGGGCTCGACGCCCCACGGCTCCGTCTCGTACACGGGGGAGACGGCCTTGACCCGGATGCCCGGGGTGTCCTCCAGTGCGTCGACGGCCCCCTGGAGGGTCTCCAGGCGGTTGCCCAGGTTGGCGCCGAGGGAGACCACGGCCCGCTTGGGGTTCTGCAGGGTGGTGTCGGCGGCGTCGACCCGCTCGACCACGGAGGCGGGGACGGGCTGGACGGTCGGGTCGGTGTGGCCCTGGGTGGACGGCCTGGTCATACGCGGCTCCGGGTGATGGTGACGGTCACGTCGTCGAAGGGCACGGTGATCGGCGCGTCCGGCTTGTGGACGCACACCTCGACCTCCCGCACCGCGTCGTGCTTCAGACAGACCTGGGCGATGTGCTCGGCGAGCGTCTCGATGAGGTTGAGCGGTTCGCCCTGGACGACCGCCACGACCTCCTCGGCCACGATGCCGTAGTGCACGGTCTTCGTCAGGTCGTCGTCGGCCGCGGCCGGCCGGGTGTCCAGGCCGAGGACGAGGTCCACGATGAAGGTCTGGCCCTCCTCGCGTTCCTTGGGGAACACACCGTGGTGCCCGCGGGCCTTCAGGCCGCGCAGCGCGACACGATCCACGCGAATCACTCCTGCAGTCGTCGGTCCGGCCGGTCGGTGCCTGTGCGGACGGCACACCGGCCCGCACTCGAATCTACCCGCGGGCACCGACAGCGCCGGTGGCCCGGGGGTGCGGGGGCGGGCCGGCGGCCGGGGATTTCACCGCCCGTTTCCCCTGGGGAAAGCGGGGGCTCACGGGGTGGTGGCCGTTCCTGCCCGCCCTGTCGTGATTCCCACCACTTCCGGTGGGGGGACGACGGGCCATGAGGTCCGTCTGTCCGTCTGTCCGTCTGTCCGTCTACCCGTTCAGGCCGGAGTGTCGTCGTCCTCGTCGTCCTCTTCCTCGGCGAGGACCGGGGAGGCGTGGTGGGACCAGAGCTTCCAGCCGGACGGGGTGCGCCGGAACACGTTGGTGGCGACGACGAGCTGGCCGACCAGGGGGCCGAGCTCCTCACCGGCCTCGGGGGCGGGGCCGCCGCTGAGGATGTTCTCGGTGCACGTCACCAGGGCGGTGTCGCCGGTGACGGAGACATGCGTGTCGGTGAGGAAGAACTGGATGTAGTCGGTGTTCGCCATGATCAGGGCGTACGACCTGAGCACCTCGCCGCGTCCGGTGAGCACGGGCCAGCCGGGGTGCACGCAGGAGACCACTCCGGTGTCCGCGGGGTCGTGGTACGACTCGTCGACGCCGAGGTCGCCGGGGGTCAGCCAGAGCGACGCGACCTCTTCGAAGTCGCCCCTTTCGAGCGCCTCGTAGAAGGCGGTGTTGGCGGCCTCGACGTGTTCGACGTCGGTGTGGGGTGCGCTCACCGGGCTCCTTCTGCGCCGTGCGCGCCGGGTTCGGGGGGTGTGGTGTACGCCGTGCGCGCCCGCGCTATGGCGCGGGTGACCCGTACGGCGTCCGCGGTGGCGCGTACCTCGTGCACGCGGACCGCCCAGGCGCCGGCCTGCGCGGCGAGGGCGGAGACGGCGGCGGTGGCCGCGTCGCGCTCCCGCGCGGGCGGTGCCGCGCCGTCCGGACCGGCCAGGACACGGCCGAGGAACCGCTTGCGGGAGGCGGCGACGAGCACCGGGTGGCCGAGGGCCAGGACGCGGTCGAGGCGGGCGAGGAGGGCCAGGTCGTGGTCGGCGCCCTTGGAGAAGCCGAGACCGGGGTCGACGATCACACGGTCGGCGGCGATCCCGCCTTCCAGAACGGCCTCCACGCGCGCGTGGAGTTCCTCGGCGACCTCCGTGACCACGTCGGCGTACACACCCTCGATGTTGCCGCCCTCCAGGAAGCCGCGCCAGTGCATGACGACGAAGGGGGCGCCGGCGGCGGCGACGACGGGGATCATGGCCGGATCGGCGAGTCCGCCGCTGACGTCGTTGACCAGGGCGGCGCCGGCCGCGAGGGACTGTTCGGCGACGGAGGCGCGCATGGTGTCGACGGAGACGGTGACGCCCTCGGCGGCGAGGCCGCGGACCACGGGTATGACGCGCCTGAGCTCCTCGGCCTCGTCGACGCGGGTGGCGCCGGGCCGGGTGGACTCGCCGCCGACGTCGACCAGGTCGGCGCCCTGGGCCACCAGGTCGAGGCCGTGCTTGACGGCGGTCGTCGTGTCGAACCAGCGGCCGCCGTCGGAGAAGGAGTCGGGGGTGACGTTCACGACTCCCATGACCGCGCAGCGGTCCCAGTGAGGAAGGCCCGCGACCTGGCGGCGTCCGCTGTGGTTGCTCATATGTTCAGCGTAGGCCCGTGAGGGGCCGGGGTACGCCTCGGGCCGGGCGGGGCGTCCGGGGCCCGCGGGGTGCCGTGGAGGCTGTTCGGCGCCCCGGCGACGGTGTACGGACGGCTGTCCGGCGCCCCGGCGACGGCGTACGGACGGCTGTCCGGCGAGGCGGTCGGGATGCGCGGAGTTCACCGGGCGGAGTTCGGCGGGCGGTTCACGGGGCAATAAACGATCTTGATAATTGGGCAATACGTCTATTCACGTGTCATGCGCGTTCCCTGATGCCCTGTGAAATCCTCGGCGTGGCTTTGTTTTTACGGGGCGGAGCACCATCATTCGCCTACGCGCGGTAAGTTTCTGGCCATGCCACGTGGACGTCACCGTCATTCCCCGCCTCTGCACAGGATGCTGCCCCCGTCGGCGATCGCAGGCGTGTCCGTCGTCTGCGCCCTGGGGTCCTGGGTGTTCACGCAACCGATGGTGCTTCGTGTCCTGGCCGCGGCCGCCGCGGTCACGGCGATCGCCGGCGCCGTCGTCATGCGGAACTGGGACGCTCAGGCGGGCAAACGCGTCGCCGAGCTCACGCGCGCGCGTGCGAGCGATGAATGGCGTTTCGAGGAGCGGGTCGCCGAACTGGAGTCCGACCTCGAGGAGTCGCGCGAGCTGCGGGCGAAACTGGAGCAGCGGTTGCGCGCCAAGCGCGCGGAACTCGCCGGGCTGCGCAACGAGCACGCGGCTCTGCTGCGGCGGTACGCCGCGTCGGAGGTCGACCGGGCGAGCGTCCTGGAGGAACGCCGGGTGCTCGAGATAGAGGCCGCGGTTCCGGCCCGCGCGCTGCCGGCGGGGCCGTCGGCGGCACCCGGTGACGCGGAGGTGCCGGAGCAGGCGGAGTCCGGGACGGTGGAGCGGGACGAGGCCGTCACCGAGGAGACGCCGGCGGCTCCGTCCGTCTTCTCGCCGGAGGGATCGAAGCTGTTCCTGCGCGCCGGCGCGGCACTGGCGCGGCTCGCCGCGGACGCGGACGCCGTGGAGGACGGCGCCGGCACGGACGTACGGACCGACGAGACGTCCGGGCAGGCCGACGACGACGCCCGGACCGGTGACACGCCGGAGGACGACGGTTCCCCGAAGGGTGACGACGCCAGCGAGGGTCCCGAGGACGACGGTTCCCCGAAGGGTGACGACGCCTCCGGGGGCCCCGAGGACGACGGCCCCGAGCCCACGAAGCGGTCCGAGCGGGACCAGGAGCAGGAGGACGAGGCCGAGACCGAGGGCCGGTCCGGGGCGGTCGACGAGCACGAGCGTACGACCGTCGACTCCCCCGCACCGGCCGCTCCTCCGGCCCAGTCCGTGCGGCAGCCCTCCGGGCACTTCACCGTGCCGACGGCGGTGGCGGTCGTGCCGCCGACCGCACCGGTACGGCGGCCGGTGTCCGAGGGCGGCTTCGACTTCTTCGGGACGAAGAAGGACACGGACGACGCCGCCCTGGACACCGTGCAGAACGAGGACCTCGCCGACGTCGTCGGCCAGGAGGCGCTCGCGCTGCACAAGGCGGAGGCCGAGGCGCGGTTCAAGCCCGCCGACGAGGAGGCGCGCGGCACCGGCCAGGTCATCGACCTGACGGCACACGACGAGACGGAGCACATCGACGTCGAGGGCCTGCGCAGCGCGGTCTCCTGACCCGCCGCACCGGCCGGACGGGCCCCGCGGACGAGGAGGGGAGCGATCCTCCGGGCAGAACGGCGCATACGCGGTGCGCCGCCTGGAGAATCGCTCCCCTCGGTGTTCGGTGACGGGATCCGCCCACGGCATCCGGTGTACGCGGGGCCCGTCCGGCGTTCCGGTGCGCCCGGGCGGGCGATGCGGCACCCACGCGTAGGGCGGCCGCTCCCGTCCTCCGCGCGCCGCTCGTCCCAGCGGTTCCGGCAAGCCCGCTCCGCCCCTGTGCGTCGCCGGTCCCGGCAGCCCCGGCAGGCGTTTCGCCGCCGGTGCGGGTTCAGGCCATCCAGCGGTCCGGGCGGGCGTCCCTGCGGCCGGTGCGGGAGCGTTCCGCCTGGGAGCGCAGGAGGGCCGCCGCCTCCGTGGCGTCCCTCAGGCGGGCCGTCACCGACTTGTTCGCGCCGGTGTCCACGTGGACGTCCGCGACCCCCCGGGCCCGCCGCCAGGGGCCCTGGGCCAGCCGCACGCTCTGCACCTTGGCGTGCGGCACCAGGGACAGGCTGCGGCGCAGCAGCCCGTGGCGGGTGGCGAACACCGCGTCGGTGACGGCGAGTCCGTAACCCCGCCACCACAACGGAACGCACCACCGCGCGCGGCGCGGCGGCCGGGAGAGCGCCTCGCGCGGGGGCACGCTCACCCCGGGCAGCACCCGCGCGACGACCGACTCGGCGAGCTCGCGCGGAGCGACCGGCAGCAGCAGGGAGTTGGACGAACCCGCCACGTCCAGTTCCACCCGCACCCAGCCCCGTCGTCGCCACAGCAGCGGCTCGACCAGCCGTACGGTCTGCACGCGCCCCGGCGGCACCGTCTCGTGCGCCCGGTCCAGCAGCCCGTGGTCGATGCGCAGCCCGTCGGGCGACTCGCCCAGCGTCCAGTCGTACTCGGCGACGAACCGGCCCACACTGCTCGCGCCCGCGGCGCCGAACAGCGGCACGGCCGCGGCGAGCACCGTCCACAGGCTGTGGGTGGCCGTCCACAGCAGCGGCACCACGACGGCGGCGACGAGGAGCCAGCCCCAGGTCGCCCCGGTCAGCAGCAGGGAGACGGCGAGGACGCCCGGCGGCACCCGCAGCATCTCCCGGGACGGTGCCTCGCCCACCTCGTGCGCGGTCTCCGGCGCGAAACCCGCCGCCCGCGCGAGGAGTTCCGCGCGTAGCGCACGCGCCTCGCCGGCGCCCAGGAAGGCGAGTTCGTCCTTCTTGTCGGTGCCTATGACGTCGAGTCTGAGCTTCGCCACGCCCGCCACCCGCGCGAGCAGCGGCTGGGTGACGTCGATGGCCTGGATCCGTTCGAGGCGGATGTGCGCGGTGCGCCGGAACAGCAGCCCGGTGCGGATGCGCAGCTCGCTCTCGGTCACCGCGAAGTGGGTGAACCACCAGGTCAGAAAGCCGTAGAGGGCGGCGGCCGGGATGAGTGCGGCGAGACCGATCAGCAGGTGCGTCGTCGTCAGCCGGGTCAGCTGGCGCTGCGCCTGGTCGGGGTCGTGCAGCGCCCACCCGATCAGCACCGCGACGGGCGCCCACGCCCGCCTGAGCGGGGTGACGGGGTGCAGCCGCCTCTCGGTCACGGGCGGCCGGTCGCGTACGTCCCCGTGGACGCCGGGGGCCGTCACAGCCCCGCCGATCGGGCCTCGCCGAGCTCGGTGAGCCGGTCGCGCAGCCGCTCCGCCTCGGCCGGGTCGAGGCCGGGGATGGTGGCGTCGGTCGCCGCGGCGGCCGTGTGGAGCTGCACGCTGGCCAGCCCGAAGTGCCGTTCGACGGGCCCGGAGGTGACCTCGACCAGTTGCATCCGCCCGTACGGCACGACCGTCTCCTCGCGCCACAGCACGCCCCGGCTGATCAGCAGGTCGTCGGCGCGCTCCGCGTACCGCCAGGAACGCCAGTTCCGCTCCAGCAGCACCCAGCCCCAGATCAGCAGGGCCAGCGGCAGCAGCGCGAAGGCGGCCCAGCCGGGCCCGGCCAGCATCCCCGGCACCAGCCCGGTGGCCAGGGTCAGCAGCCCCAGCCACACCACCAGCAGCAGCCGCCGCATCCGCAGCAGTCCCGGGGGCAGCGCGATCCACGCCGGCTCCCCGCCGTCCGAGGCCGCCGGCCCGCCCGTTCCCGCTGTCCCCGTGTCGTGCGGGCTCCCCGTCTCCATGGGCCCAGCGTACGTAGGGGAGACTGTGTTCATGACTCCTACGACGGAGACCATGGTCGGTATCGGCGGCGCGGCGGAGAGCACCGACATGGTGCTCAACATCGGGCCCCAGCACCCGTCCACGCACGGCGTGCTGCGGCTGAAGCTCGTCCTGGACGGCGAGCGCATCGTCCGCGCGGAGCCCGTGATCGGCTATATGCACCGGGGCGCGGAGAAGCTGTTCGAGGCCCGCGACTACCGCCAGATCATCATGCTGGCCAACCGCCACGACTGGCTGTCGGCGTTCTCCAACGAGCTGGGCGTGGTCCTCGGCGTGGAGCGGATGCTCGGCATGGAGGTTCCCGAGCGCGCGGTGTGGCTGCGCACGCTGCTCGCGGAGCTGAACCGGGTGCTCAACCACCTGATGTTCCTCGGCTCCTATCCGCTGGAGCTGGGCGGCATCACCCCGATCTTCTACGCCTTCCGGGAGCGCGAGGAGCTCCAGCACGTCATGGAGGAGGTCTCCGGCGGGCGCATGCACTACATGTTCAACCGCGTGGGCGGCCTCAAGGAGGACCTCCCCGCCGGATGGACCACGCGTGCGCGCGGCGCCGTCGCCGACGTCCGCTCCCGCATGGACCGCTTCGACGACCTGGTGCTCGGCAACGAGATCTTCCGCGGCCGCACGCGCGGCGTCGGCGTGCTGTCGCCCCGGGCGGTGCACGCGTACGGGGTGAGCGGGCCGATCGCCCGCGCGTCCGGCGTCGACTTCGACCTGCGCCGCGACGAGCCGTACCTCGCCTACGGCGAACTGGGTGACGTCCTGAAGGTGGTGACCCGTGAGGAGGGGGACTGCCTCGCCCGCTTCGAGTGCCTCCTGGAGCAGACCCACAACGCCCTCGACCTCGCCGACGCCTGCCTCGACCGGCTCGCCGAGCTGCCCCCCGGCCCGGTCAACCAGCGGCTCCCGAAGGTGCTCAAGGCGCCCGAGGGGCACACGTACGCGTGGACCGAGAACCCGCTCGGCATCAACGGCTACTACCTGGTCAGCAAGGGCGAGAAGACCCCGTACCGGCTGAAGCTGCGCTCGGCGTCGTACAACAACATCCAGGCGCTCGCCGAGCTGCTGCCGGGGACGCTGGTCGCGGACATGGTGGCGATCCTCGGGTCACTGTTCTTCGTCGTCGGAGACATCGACAAGTAGGTCCCCTGAGGCGAACAGGTCCCCCGCGATCCCCACCGGCTGCACCAGCCACCCGAAGTCGCCGAGTCCGCCCGGCGCGGTGAGTTCGGCGGCCTCGCCGGCGCCCGCGAGGGCGCGTACGTACCCGGCCGGGTCGGTGGACGCCAGCGTGAGCGGGGGGCGTGCGCCGCTGACGCCCAGGGCGCGCAGGGCGTCCCGCTGGGTCAGCAGGCGCGTGCCGGGGAGCGCGCGGGCCGCGGCGCACGCGTCCAGGGCGACGTGCGTGGTGAGGTCGCACGTCCCGTCCGGCACGGGCGTCGTCTCCCGCCCCTCCCGGAACGCGGTGAGCGTCCCGAACGGCGGTCGCGCGGTGGCCGTGTGCGCGTAGTCCACGGCGACGGCGAGCCCCTGCGCGAGCGTGCCGACGGCCGACGCCCAGGCCCGGTCCCGCGGCAGCCCGATCTCCGCGCGGAGTCCCTCTTCGGCCCCCAGTGGCCACCACCGCGCCAGCCACTCGGCCGCCGCACCCGCGACCGGCTCCCCGAGCCGCTCCGTCCCGTCCTCCCGCACCAGCACCAGCCGCGGTACGCCCGACGGGTCCACCTCGGCGACGTCCACGGGCACGTTGTCCAGCCACTCGTTGGCGAAGAGCAGTCCCGTGATCCCCTCCGGGGGCTCGGCCCGCCACTCGATCCGGTGATCCAGCCCGGCCGGCCGCCCGGCGAGCTCGACGGCGTACGCGCGCACGCGCGGCGCCACGCCGGCGGGCAGCGCGGCGAGGACACCGCTGACCAGTTCGCCCCGCCCGGCCGCCATGTCCACGAAGTCGAGCACCGCCGGCCGCCCCAGCGCCTCGTCGACCCGGCACAGCAGCCGCGCCACCGCGCGGGCGAACAGCGGTGAGGCGTGCACGGACGTACGGAAGTGCCCGGCCGGGCCCGCGCCGGGCCCGCGGTAGAAGCCGCCAGGACCGTACAGGGCGTCCTGGGCCGCCTCCCGCCAGCCCCGCGGGCCCCGCCGGCCGCCCTCCGCCTCACCTGCCGTCGCCGTCGTCACCGGCCCAGGTTAAGCGCGCCGACATGCCCGGCCTCCACCTTGCGGAGTACGCGTGCCGACCGGGGATCGGCCCTCCGGTTGACCCCTGCACGCATTTCGCTTCCCTACGCTGGGTTACGTGCAGCGCCTCTATGACTTCCTCCGCAGACACCCGACGTGGGTCGACGGCTTCTGGGCCGTGGTCCTGTTCGGGATTTCGGTGATCGGCGGAGCGACCGTGGAGGAGTCCCGGGGGACGGACCTGCCCGCCCTCACGGTGCCGGTCGTGCTGCTGCTGTCGCTGGTCGTCGCGCTGCGCCGCCGGATGCCCGAGCGGATGCTGGTCCTCGCCCTCGCCGTGGGCCTGGGGCAGCTGATCGCGGACGTGGCGACGATGCCCGCCGACTTCGCCCTGCTGATGATCGTCTACACGGTCGCGGCGGTCGGGGCGCGCTGGTCCTCCCGTCTCGCGCTCTCCGCGGCCCTGGTCGCGGCCCCGCTGGCGCAGCTGCGCTGGCCCAACCACGAGGCGGGCACGGCGGAGAACATCGCCATAACGATCTTCCAGGCGGTGCCGTTCGCCCTCGCCTGGGTGCTCGGCGACTCCATCCGCACCCGCCGTGCGTACTTCGCGCAACTGGAGGAGCGGGCCGCCCGGCTGGAGAAGGAGCGCGAGGCACAGGCCAAGGTCGCGGTCGCCGCCGAACGCGCCCGGATCGCCCGCGAGCTGCACGACGTCGTCGCGCACAACGTGTCGGTGATGGTGGTGCAGGCCGACGGCGCCGCCTACGTCCTCGACGCCGCCCCCGACCAGGCCAAGAAGGCCCTGGAGACGATCTCCTCCACCGGCCGCCAGGCCCTCGCCGAGATGCGCCGCCTGCTGGGCGTGCTGCGCACCGGCGAGCACCAGGAGGCCGGGGAGTACGTGCCGCAGCCCGACGTGCGGCAGATAGAGGACCTCGTCGAGCAGTGCCGGGGGTCGGGACTGCCGGTGGACTTCAAGGTCGAGGGCACTCCGCGCCCGCTGCCCAGCGGCGTCGAGCTCACCGCGTACCGCATCGTGCAGGAGGCGCTCACCAACACCCGCAAGCACGGGGGCTCCGACGTGGGCGCCAGCGTGCGCCTGGTGTACTTCGACGACGGTCTCGGCCTCCTCGTGGAGGACGACGGCAAGGGCGCCCCGCACGAGCTGTACGAGGAGGGCGGCTTCGACGGGCAGGGGCACGGCTTGATCGGCATGCGCGAGCGGGTCGGCATGGTCGGCGGCACCCTGGACGCGGGCCCGCGCCCCGGCGGAGGATTCCGCATCAGTGCGCTGCTGCCGCTCAAACCCGCGCATTGACGCCCGCGCACGCCCCCGTTGACACCTGTCACACCCCCCCGCGACGACTTGACGACCGAATGGAAGAGGCCCCGATGACGATCCGCGTGATGCTCGTCGACGACCAGGTGCTGCTGCGCACCGGATTCCGGATGGTGCTCGCCGCCCAGCCGGACATGGACGTCGTGGCGGAGGCGGGCAACGGGGTCGAGGCCCTGGAGGTGCTGCGGTCCACCGCCGTCGACGTGGTGCTGATGGACGTCCGCATGCCCAAGCTCGACGGCGTGGAGACGACCCGCCGGATCTGCGCGGACACCGACCCGCCGAAGGTGCTGATCCTCACCACCTTCGACCTCGACGAGTACGCCTTCTCCGGACTGAAGGCGGGCGCGTCCGGCTTCATGCTCAAGGACGTGCCGCCGGGCGAACTGCTCGCCGCCATCCGCGCGGTGCACAGCGGCGACGCCGTGGTCGCCCCGTCCACCACCCGCCGGCTCCTGGACCGGTTCGCGCCGATGCTGCCCAGCACGGACCGGCAGCCCGAGCACAAGCAGCTAGAGCGTCTCACCGAGCGCGAGCGGGAGGTCATGGTGCTGGTCGCGCAGGGCCTGTCCAACGGCGAGATCGCGGCCCGGCTTGTGCTCTCCGAGGCCACCGTGAAGACCCACGTGGGCCGCATCCTGACCAAGCTGGGCCTGCGCGACCGCGTACAGGTCGTCGTCCTCGCCTACGAGACGGGTCTGGTACGGGCCGGCGGACACGGCTGAACGGACGGCCGCGGACCCGGCTGCGGCAGGCGGGCGTGGGCGTCCACCACATCCGCTTCGGCCGACGGGCCCGGTACCCGCCGTCAGCGCAGGATCCCCTCCAGGAAATCGCTGCCGAGCCGGGCCACCACCGTCACGTCCAGCTGGTGCAGCACGTACCGCCCACGGCGGCGGGTGGTGATCAGGCCGGCCTTCTTCAGCACGCCCAGGTGCCGGGATATCTCCGGCGCCGTCATGCCGTGCACCTGGACCAGCTCGCCGGTGGTGTACGCGCTGCGGGCGAGGTGGCGGCACATGCGCATGCGGACCGGGTGGGACAGCGCGGTCATCCGCAGGGCCAGCTGCTCGACCGTCGGCGGGGCGGCCGGCTCGGCGGAGCCGACCGGGTAGTGCAGCACCGGCTGCCAGCCGTACCGGTGCAGCACCATCAGGTGCGGCCGGCCGAGACCGGTCGGGATCAGCAGCAGCCCGCCGTCGCCCGTGGCCGTACGCCCCTCGCCCAGCTTGTCGACGGTGATCCGCCCGGCGGCCTCGTCGAGCGTCACCGCGGGCGACACCGCCGCCAGCGCCTCGGCCAGTCCCTTGTGCCGGAGCAGGTCGGTCTTCAGGCGGGTGTCCGCGGCGAGCTGATGCCGCAGCCGGGACCACGCCTCGGCGAAGAACGCCTCGTCGCAGTCCCGCAGGAACCGCCGCAGCCAGTCCCTGATCCGCGGCGGATCGGCGAGCAGCCGCTCGGTGAACTCCGTCTGGCGCGGCCCCCGCGCGGCGGCCAGCTCCAGCGAGCGGCGCCGCAGTTCTCCGTCGGTGAGCGGGCCCGCGCCCGGAGCGCCGTAGGGGAGCGCGCAGGTGAACTCCAGGGCGGCGTCCACGAACTGCTCGTCCGACAGCTTGTCCAGCAGGTCCAGTTCCTCGTCGAGGGTGCCGCCCGGGAGCGTCGCGCGGCCCGGCAGGCCGGCGCTCGGCAGGAACAGGTCCGAGAACGTCGTGCGCCACAGGAAGTCGGCCTCGCACATCCGGTCCGCGAGATGCGGGTCCAGCCGCGCGGTCACGCCCGTCACCCAGCCCTGGAGTCCCGGGTGGTGCCCCGGCTCGGACAGCGCGTGCAGCGCCATGCCGAGCTCGGCCAAGGGCGAGGGCACGACGGCGATCCTCTCCGGCCGGAGGCCCGCGATGTCGATGCTCACGCTCATGCACACATGGTGCACCTTGTCCGCGCCGGGCCTGAGCGCGAGGCGTTTTCGCCCCCGCCGCCCCTTCCCGTCCCGAAACTGGGGCTCCGCCCCAGACCCCGCTCCTCAAACGCCGGAGGGGCTAAATCTCAGCGCCCCGGGATGGGACGGGAAGGGGCGGCGGGAGCGAGGAAACCCTCAGGCTGCCCGCAGCAGCCGCCGCGCGAACTCCTCCGCCGCCTCCCGCACGTCCCCGGCGCTCCACTCCAGGCCGTCGGACCGCACGTACACCTCCGTGGCGGCCACCCCCGGCCCCTTCGGACCCCAGTGGTCGGCGAAGAGCATCGCCCCCGTCTCCTCCGCCGCCGCGATCGCCGCCTCGGCGACCACATCCGCCTCGTACGGCAGCCACACCTGGAAGTCGTGGGTGTGCGGGACCTCGGGGTGGACGCGGAACCAGGGCATCCCCCCTGCCTCCAGGCCCTCGCGCAGCGCGGCGGCCACCACGCGCGCGTGCCGGACGTACTCCGGCAGCCGGGGCAGCTCCCGGTCCAGGCCGATCAGCGCCGACAGCGCGGTCGGGAACTGCTGGAACACGTTGCCCCCGTACCGGTGCCGCCAGGCCTTCGCCTCCTCCACCAGCGTCGTGGGACCGGCGAGGGCCGCGCCGCCGAACGCGCCGAGGGACTTGTAGAACGACACGTAGACGCTGTCCGCGAGGCCCGCGATCTCCTCCAGCGGCCGGCCGAAGTGCTCGGCGCACTCCCACAGCCGGGCCCCGTCGACGTGCACGACCGCCTCGCGTTCCCGCGCGGCGTCCACGACCTCGGTCAGCTCCTCCCACGTGGGCAGCACGAAACCGGCGTCCCTGAGCGGCAGCTCCAGCATCAGCGCCCCGAAGGGCTCCTCGAAGTCGCGCACCTCTTCGGCGGTGGGCAGCCGCGGCTCGCTCGTCACCCGCACCGGCCGCAACCCGCTGACCTGGCTGAACGCGTTCCGTTCATGCACCTCGGGGTGGCTGAGCGGATGCAGCGCGACCGCGGGGTCGCCGGTGCGGCCGGCCCAGCAGCGCAGCGCCACCTGCTGGGCCATCGTGCCGGTCGGGAAGAACGCGGCGGCCTCGGTGCCGAGCAGACCGGCGACCCGCTTCTCCAGGGCCTCGACGACACCGTTGCCGTAGACGTCGGACATCTCGTCGAGGTCGTACACGCTCCCCGCGTCCTCCAGCAGCGCCAGCCGCTCCCGGAGCGGGGCGACGAAGCCGAGGCGCGCGAGCACGCGCGGGGCACCGCGCCAGGCGGCGATCCGCCGTTCGCGCAACGTCGGCCGCGACGCGCCGTCCGCCTCCGGGCCGGACTCCCGCCCGTCCCGCACCCTCGTGGTGTCACTCGTGCCGTCCGTATCACTCATACGCGCGATCATCCCGCGCCCCGCCCGCGCGGGCACCCCCCCATGTCCGTACGCGCAGGCCCGTACGCACGGGGGCCCACGCCGCACGCGCGCGTGCCGCACCGTTTCCGCACGCGCGTGTGTCACGACAGCGGACGGAAACCCACAGCCTGTGGACAACCGGCCGCCCCCGGAACCGATCGCGTTAACATGACGAGAAATCGTCCGGTACCCCGAGCGGACTGGAACGGGAAGGCCGCCGTCGCGTGAACACAACCCCACAGCCAGATCCCCGAGGCCGCCCCGCGCGGCTCACCGTCGGCGTCGTCGGCGCCGGACGCGTGGGCCCCGCCCTGGCCGCGTCCCTCCAGCTCGCCGGACACCGCCCGGTGGCCGTCTCCGCCGTCTCCGACGCCTCCCGCAGGCGCGCCGAGCGGATGCTCCCCGACGTGCCGGTGGTGCCGCCCGCCGAGGTCCTCCAGCGGTCCGAGCTGGTCCTGCTGACCGTCCCGGACGACGCCCTGCCCGAGCTGGTCTCCGGGCTCGCCGACACCGGCGCGGTCCGGCCGGGCCAGCTGCTGGCGCACACCTCCGGGCGGTACGGCGCGAAGGTCCTCGACCCCGCCCGGCGGGCCGGCGCGCTGCCGCTCGCCCTGCATCCCGCGATGACGTTCACCGGCACCCCCGTCGACGTGCAGCGCCTCGCCGGGTGCTCCTTCGGCGTCACCGCCCCCGAGGAGCTGCGGCTGGCCGCCGAGGCCCTCGTCGTCGAGATGGGCGGCGAGCCGGAATGGATCGCCGAGGAGAACCGCCCGCTCTACCACGCGGCCCTCGCCCTGGGCGCCAACCACCTGGTCACGCTGGTCGCCCAGTCCCTGGAACTGCTGCGCACCGCCGGTGTCGAGGCCCCCGACCGGATGCTCGGCCCGCTGCTCGGCGCCGCCCTGGACAACGCCCTGCGCTCCGGCGACGCGGCCCTCACCGGCCCGGTCGCGCGCGGCGACGCGGGCACGGTCGCCGCGCACGTCACCGAGTTGCGCCGGCACGCCCCGGGGGCCGTCGCCGGCTACCTGGCGATGGCCCGCGCGACCGCCGACCGGGCCCTCGCCCACGGCCTGCTGAAACCGGAACTCGCCGAGGACCTCCTCGGAGTGCTCGCCGACGGCCCCGGCGGAACCGCCGGGGCCGACGGCACCGGAAGCGCCCCGGGGGAGGACCGATGAGCGACACGCCCCGGCACCCCGCCCACCCCACCCCCGCGACGACGCGCGCGTCCCGGAACGGAGTCACCCGATGACCGCCACCCTGCTGCGCACCGCCGCCGGACTGCACGCACGCGCGCGTACCGGCCGCCGTGCCGTCGTGATGACCATGGGGGCCCTGCACGAGGGCCACGCCACGTTGATCCGCACCGCGCGGGGGATCGCCGGCCCCGACGGCGAGGTCGTGGTCACCGTCTTCGTCAACCCGCTGCAGTTCGGCGCGGGCGAGGACCTGGACCGCTACCCGCGCACCCTGGACGCCGACATCGAGCTCGCCGGTCAGGCGGGCGCCGACGCCGTCTTCGCCCCGTCCGTGGACGAGGTCTACCCGGGCGGCGAACCCCAGGTCCGCGTCACGGCCGGCCCCATGGGCGAACGCCTGGAGGGCGCCGCCCGCCCCGGCCACTTCGACGGCATGCTCACCGTCGTCGCCAAACTGCTCCACCTCACCCGCCCCGACGTCGCGCTGTACGGCCAGAAGGACGCCCAGCAGCTCGCCCTGATCCGCCGCATGGTGCGGGACCTGAACTTCGGCGTCGAGATCGTCGGCGTGCCCACCGTCCGCGAGGAGGACGGGCTCGCCCTGTCCAGCCGCAACCGCTACCTCTCGCCCGCCGAGCGGCGCACCGCGCTCGCCCTGTCCCAGGCCCTGTTCGCGGGCCGCGACCGGCACGCCGCCCAGCAGGCGCTGCGCGCGCGGGCGAGTGAGGTGCCCGCCACGCGCGCGCGTGCCGAGGCGCTCAGCGCCATGGGGGAGTCCCGCGCGGCGGCCGACGCGCACGCCGTCGCCACGACCGCCGGCGGCCCGGCGGCCGTCCGCGCCGCCGCCCGCCTGGTCCTCGACGAGGCCGCCCGCCTCACGCCGCCCCTCGACCTGGACTACCTGGCCCTGGTCGACCCGTCCGACTTCACCGAGATCGGCGACGACTTCACCGGAGAGGCCGTCCTCGCCGTGGCCGCCCGCGTGGGCGCCACCCGCCTGATCGACAACCTCCCCCTCACCTTCGGAACCTTCGGAGCCGCCTCGTGACCAGCACAGGCATACGCCCGCCCGTCGCCCACCACCCCCGCACGGGAGCCCTCGGAGAGCGCCCCCGTCTGCACGCGCCCGCGCCCGGATGGTCCATCGACGCGGACGTCGTGGTCGTCGGCTCCGGCGTCGCCGGCCTCACCGCCGCCCTGCGCTGCGAGGCCGCCGGCCTGACGACGGTGGTCGTCACCAAGGCCCGCCTCGACGACGGCTCCACCCGCTGGGCCCAGGGCGGCATCGCCGCGGCCCTCGGCGAGGGCGACACCCCCGAGCAGCACCTGGACGACACCCTGGTCGCCGGCGCGGGCCTGTGCGACGAGGAGGCGGTCCGCATCCTCGTCACCGAGGGCCCCGACGCCGTACGCCGCCTCATCGAGACCGGCGCGCACTTCGACGAGTCGGCCGACGGCGACCTGGAACTCACCCGCGAGGGCGGCCACCACCGCCGCCGCATCGCCCACGCGGGCGGCGACGCCACCGGCGCGGAGATCTCCCGCGCCCTCGTCGAGGCGGTCCGCGCACGCGGGATGCGCACCATCGAGAACGCCCTCGTCCTCGACCTCCTCACCGACGCCGACGGCCGCACCGCCGGCGTCACCCTGCACGTCATGGGGGAGGGCCAGCACGACGGCGTGGGCGCCGTCCACGCGCCCGCCGTGGTCCTGGCGACCGGCGGCATGGGCCAGGTCTTCTCCGCGACCACGAACCCCGCCGTCTCCACGGGCGACGGCGTGGCCCTCGCCCTGCGCGCGGGCGCCGAGGTGAGCGACCTCGAATTCGTCCAGTTCCACCCCACGGTCCTCTTCCTCGGCCCGGACGCGGAAGGCCAGCAGCCGCTCGTCTCCGAGGCGGTACGCGGCGAGGGCGCCCACCTGGTGGACGCCGACGGCGTGCGCTTCATGCGGGGGCAGCACGAACTGGCCGAACTCGCCCCGCGCGACATCGTCGCCAAGGGCATCATGCGCCGCATGCGGGAGCGGGACACCGAGCACATGTACCTCGACGCCCGCCACTTCGGCGCCGAGATGTGGGAACACCGCTTCCCCACGATCCTCGCCGCCTGCCGCGCGCACGGCATCGACCCGGTCACCGAGCCCGTTCCGGTCGCCCCGGCCGCCCACTACGCCTCCGGCGGCGTCCGCACCGACTCCCACGGCCGCACCACCGTGCCCGGCCTGTACGCGTGCGGCGAGGTCGCCTGCACCGGCGTGCACGGCGCCAACCGCCTCGCCTCCAACTCCCTCCTCGAGGGCCTGGTCTACGCCGAGCGCATCGCCGCCGACATCGCGCGCGCCGGAAACACCCTCCACGCGCGCGTGCCGCAACCGCTCCCCGTCACGGAGCGCCCCGCCCACCCCCTCCTCCCCCCGGAGGCCCGCTTCACCATCCAGCGGATCATGAGCCGGGGAGCGGGCGTCCTGCGCTCCGAGGCGTCGCTCTCCGAGGCCGCCGACCGGCTCCACCACCTGCACGCCGAAGCGCGCGACGCCCTCGACGAGAACGGCAAGACCGCCGAGCCCGGCGTCGACACCTGGGAGGCCACCAACCTCCTGTGCGTGGCCCGCGTCCTGGTCGCCGCCGCGCAGCGGCGCGAGGAGACCCGCGGCTGCCACTGGCGCGAGGACCGTCCCGAGCGCGACGACACGGCCTGGCGCCGCCACATCGTCGTACGGCTGAATCCGGACCGATCGCTGGCGGTGCACTCCACCGACACCACAGACTTCCCCCCGACCCTCACCCAGGCCCAGGAGCAGTGACAGCAGTGACCACCCCCGACCTTCCCCTCGTCCCCTCCGGCGGCTGTGGCGACGGCTGCGCCTGCGGCGCCGACGAGGAGACCTACCTGGAGTGCGGCCTCGACCCCGCGCTCGCCCAGCTCCTGGCCGACGCCGGCCTCGATCCCGTCGAGGTCGAGGACATCGCCAACGTCGCCCTCCAGGAGGACCTGGCCCACGGCGTGGACGTGACGACGGTCGCGACCATCCCGGAGGACGCCGTCGCCACCGCCGACTTCACCGCGCGGGAGGCGGGCACGGTGGCGGGCCTCAGGGTCGCCGAGGCCGTCATGTCGGTCGTCTGCACGGAGGAGTTCGAGGTCGAACGCCACGTGGAGGACGGTGACCGCGTGGAGGCGGGCCAGAAGCTCCTCTCGATCACCACCCGCACGCGCGACATCCTCACGGCGGAACGCAGCGCCCTGAACCTCCTGTGCCGCCTGTCGGGCATCGCGACCGCCACGCGCGCGTGGGCGGACGTCCTCGAAGGCACCAAGGCGAAGGTCCGCGACACCCGCAAGACCACGCCCGGCCTGCGCAGCCTGGAGAAGTTCGCCGTGCGTTGCGGCGGCGGCGTCAACCACCGCATGTCCCTCTCGGACGCGGCCCTGGTCAAGGACAACCACGTGGTGGCCGCCGGCGGTGTCGCCGAGGCCTTCAACGCGGTCCGCGAGCGCTTCCCCGACGTCCCGATCGAGGTCGAGGTCGACACCCTGCACCAGCTCCGCGAGGTCCTGGACGCCGGCGCCGACCTGATCCTGCTGGACAACTTCACACCCGGCGAGTGCGCGGAGGCGGTGGCCCTCGTCGACGGCCGCGCCGCCCTGGAGGCCTCGGGCCGCCTCACCCTCACCAACGCCAAGGCCTACGCCGACACGGGCGTCGACTACCTGGCCGTGGGAGCCCTCACCCACTCCTCGCCGATCCTGGACATCGGCCTCGACCTGCGAGCGGCGGAGTAGGACCGGTCATGCTGCTGACGATCGACGTGGGCAACACCCACACCGTCCTGGGCCTCTTCGACGGCGACGACATCGTCGAACACTGGCGCATCTCCACGGACGCGCGCCGTACGGCCGACGAACTCGCGGTCCTCCTCCAGGGCCTGATGGGCATGCACCCGCTGCTGGGTGACGACCTGGGCGACGGCATCGACGGCATCGCGATCTGCGCGACGGTCCCGTCCGTCCTGCACGAGTTGCGCGAGGTCACCCGCCGCTACTACGGGGACGTCCCGGCGGTGCTGGTCGAGCCGGGCGTGAAGACGGGCGTGCCGATCCTCACCGACAACCCCAAGGAGGTCGGCGCGGACCGCATCATCAACGCGGTCGCGGCGGTCGACCTCTACGGCGGTCCGGCGATCGTCGTCGACTTCGGCACGGCGACGACGTTCGACGCGGTCTCCGCGCGGGGGGAGTACGTCGGCGGGGTCATCGCCCCCGGCATCGAGATCTCCGTCGAGGCGCTCGGCGTCCGCGGCGCGCAGCTGCGGAAGATCGAGGTGGCGCGTCCGCGCAGTGTGATCGGCAAGAACACGGTCGAGGCGATGCAGTCCGGCATCATCTACGGATTCGCCGGTCAGGTCGACGGTGTGGTCGACCGGATGGCCCGCGAGCTGGCGGACGATCCCGAGGACGTGACGGTCATCGCGACGGGTGGGCTGGCGCCGATGGTGCTGGGCGAGAGCTCGGTCATCGACGAGCACGAGCCGTGGCTGACGCTGATCGGTCTGCGCCTGGTGTACGAACGCAACGTGTCACGTCTGTGACGCGCGCGGGTGCCCGCGCGGCGGCCCGGTGCCGTACGGGGTGCACCTCGCTGTGGTGGGCCGGCGCTGGGTTCGTGCGCCCGGTGCCGTACGGGGTGCGCTGCGTCGCTGTGGGCCGGGAGGTGTTCGCGCGGCCCGGCGCTCACGGGGTGCCTCCCGCAGAGGGGGTACCCCCAGCCCACCCGTGCCGCCCCAGCGGCACGACCGCCCGCGGAGGGCGGCGGGGCAGCGGGGCAGTGACAGCGGTTGCCCGCGGGAGCGGCGGGGCGGTGTCCCGCCGCTCCCGGGTGGGCGGTGTCCCGCCCACCCGGGTGGCACCCCACGCCACACCTGCCCCATACGCGATGTTTGTCTGATTAGCGCGTATCGTCGCAGCATGCCCACGCCCTACGGACCCCGCGGCGGCATGGCGTTCGGCGCGGAGGAACTGCGCGTGCTCCGTCGCGCTCTCGCCCTCGCCCTGTGCCCCACCCCCGCCTCGGCCGACGACCTCCAGGACTGCCTCCGCCTCGTCACGGACCTCGACGAGGCGACGCGGGAAAGTGCCCGGCTGCGCGCCTTCCTCCTGGCCGACCTCGGCCGCTACCGCGCGGCTCTCCCCGGCACCGCCGCCGGCTACCTCACGCTCCTGGAGGAGGCGCTGGGCGCCGGATACCGCCCCCACTCCGACGACCTGGCCGCCCTCCGGGCCCTGCGCGGCAACCCCACCGCCGCCACCCTCCTGCGCCACTGCCGGCGCACCTTCCTCCTGGCCCTCCCCGGAGGCCGCGCGGCCACCGAGGACCCGCAGAAGAAACAGGACCCGTCCCGGAAGCCGGCCGCTCCCCGCCCCGCCCCGAACCCCACTCCCACCCCCACTCCCACCCCCGCGCCCGGCCCCGCCCGCCCCATCCCCACCCCCGGCGAGGTCTTCCCCAGGCGCAAACCCACCCCGCCCCCACCGGACCAGCACCTGGCCGCCGGCTGACGGTCCCCGCTGCCCTACCCTGGACCCATGGACTACGTCTCCGCGCTCCTCCCCCCGGCCGTCATGGCCGTTTTCTTCATCGGCGTGATCCGGGTGATCGTGAAGACCCAGGGCGGCGCCAACAAGACCAAGGAGGACGCCGTGGTCGACGCGGCCCTCGCGCGGGTGCAGGGCTCACCGCCCGCCCCCAAGGCCGAGGCCTGACCGGCCCGACTCCAGCAGCCCCCGGCGTACGACCCAAGGTCGTACGCCCTTTTTGTTCATGTTTGTCAACGATCATGCCTGTCCGGCACGCCATCACCGGGATCCACCACTATTGTTCTGAGTTGTGCCTCGCCCATTGGGAGAACTCGAAGACGCGGTCATGACGCGGGTGTGGAAGTGGAACCGCCCGGTGACCGTTCGGGAAGTCCTGGAAGATCTTCAGAAGGAACGGTCCATCGCGTACACCACGGTGATGACCGTTTTGGACAATCTCCATCAGAAGGGCTGGGTGCGCCGAGAGGCGGAAGGCAGGGCCTATCGATATGAGGCGGTCTCCACTCGCGCCGCCTACGCCGCCGCGCTGATGAACGAGGCGTGGTCGCAGAGCGACAACGCCGCCGCCGCTCTCGTCGCGTTCTTCGGCATGATGAGCGAGGAACAGCGTCAGGCTCTCACCGACGCGGTCCGCATCGTCCAGCTCCCGGAAACCCCCGCCGACGAGAACCCCGGCTCAGCAGAGGGCCGGAGCGGACGATAGCGTCCGCCCATGTCCGCAGACAGCCCCGAAGACAGCCCCGAAGTCCCCGCAAAAGCCATCACGGTCCGACGGGCCCGCACCAGCGATGTCCCCGCCGTACGCCGGCTCCTTGACGCCTACGTCCGCGGGCGCATCCTGCTCGACAAAGCGACGGTGACGCTTTACGAGGACATCCAGGAGTTCTGGGTCGCGGAACGGGACGACAACGCGGAGGTGGTCGGCTGCGGCGCCCTGCACGTGATGTGGGAAGACCTCGCGGAAGTCCGCACTCTCGCCGTGAAGCCGGGCCTGAAGGGCGCGGGCGTCGGACACCGGTTGCTGGAGAAGTTGCTGGAGACCGCCCGCTGGCTCGGTGTTCGGCGCGTATTCTGTCTGACCTTCGAAGTGGAGTTCTTCGGCAAGCACGGCTTCGTGGAGATCGGGGAGACACCCGTCGACACCGATGTGTACGCGGAGTTGCTGCGCTCCTATGACGAGGGTGTCGCGGAGTTCCTCGGCCTCGAACGCGTGAAACCGAACACCTTGGGCAACAGCCGGATGCTTCTGCATCTGTGATCCGCGCACGGTGCCCTATGTCCGAAACGCGCATGTTTCCGGGCCGGGTGCGGGCAGTGGGTCTCCGTCAGGGGTTTGTGTTTTTACGGCAAAAGCGGTTTGCTTTCCGGAGTACTGCAGTACTGGATATAACAAGGGGCGGCGATACGGCGGACGCTGGCACACCCCGGCCCTCAAGTTATCGATGAAAGGAAATCCGGTGGCACAGAAGGTTCAGGTCCTTCTTGTCGACGACCTCGACGGCGGCGAGGCGGACGAGACCGTGACGTTCGCGTTGGACGGCAAGACGTACGAGATCGATCTCACCACCGCCAATGCGGACAAGCTCCGCGGCCTTCTCGATCCTTACGTGAAGGGCGGTCGTCGTACCGGAGGCCGCGCTTCGGGCGGGCGCGGAAAGGCGCGTGCCGCTTCCGGCGGCAGCCAGGACACCGCGGCCATCCGCGCGTGGGCGAAGGAGAACGGTTACGAGGTCAACGACCGCGGCCGTGTCCCCGCGTCCATCCGCGAGGCCTACGAGAAGGCCAACGGCTGACCGTCGGCCCGTACGGCGGCGGCAGCGCACGCACGCCGCAGCCGGACCCGGTGGATCTGTGTCGCCACCGTGTTCACCAGCGGCACGAGGTTCGGGGGGCCGTCCCGGTCCCCCCTCGTGCCCATCGCCGACAGCGTCGGCAGCGAGGCCTCAGCCCCGCGTCCCGGCTCGGGGGGCCGCAGCCACACGGCGGCCCCCTGCGATCCGCCACGGACCGGGGTGAGCGGCCGGGCGGCAGGACCGGCATCACCGCCGGCCCCACTGCCGGCATCGCCGTCGGCAATGGCGCCAGGGGGCCAGGGAGCGTCCATGAGCCCTCCCGCGCCGATCGCCACCAGGTCCAGCTCCAGCGCGCCCCAGTCCAGCCACTCCAGCAGCCCCGGCAGCTCCTCCGCGCTGCCCGCCGCCACCAGCAGCCGCATCCGGCCGTCCCCCAGGGCCACCGGGAACCCCCGCCCGAGCCCTCCCGAGCGCCCCAGGCGCTCCAGCGCCGCGCACCCCGCCTCCGCGGGCACGTCCAGGACGTCGAAACGCACCCCCACCGCCAACCGCACCGGCACCCCGGGCACCGTGGGCCACCCCAGCGCGTTCTCGTACCAGAGCCGCACCTCGTCGTCGCTCGGTGTGAGCGGCCGGCGGGAGAGCGGCACCGCGGGGAAGGCTGTCCGGACCATGCCCGGCGCAACGTTCCGACGCCCTTCGGGTTACGCTGGGTGCTCATGCGTAAGCGAGGGGTGTCGAACAAGGGGGCGCGCGGGGGTGTGTGGAGGCGCAAGGTTGTTCGCCCGTAGCGGAGGGAACCCGTGCACTCGGCATGGACTGTCCGTAGCAGCGGGTAAGACATCCCTAGTGGGAGGGGTCGACACGCAGGGCGGGACGTTTCCCGTTCGCCATGGGCGTACTGGCGAAGGGGGTAACTGCCTGGCCTGCGGGAACATCGTCTCGCACCATCGGGTTGGAGCAGATGTCGGCGTGAGCGGGGTCAGGAGGCCATCGACGGTGTCGGCAGTTGGAATGAGCGGTCCCCGCTTGCGGGACTAAGCTGCGGAAGGACAGGGAGGGGAAGTTCCCCCCACTGCCTGACCGCTCTGAGGAGCGATTAACGATGTTCGAGAGGTTCACCGACCGCGCGCGGCGGGTTGTCGTCCTGGCTCAGGAAGAAGCCCGGATGCTCAACCACAACTACATCGGCACCGAGCACATCCTCCTGGGCCTGATCCACGAGGGTGAGGGTGTCGCCGCCAAGGCCCTTGAGAGCCTCGGGATTTCGCTCGAGGCGGTCCGCCAGCAGGTGGAGGAGATCATCGGGCAGGGCCAGCAGGCCCCGTCGGGTCACATCCCCTTCACCCCCCGTGCCAAGAAGGTCCTGGAGCTGTCGCTCCGCGAGGCCCTTCAGCTGGGCCACAACTACATCGGCACGGAGCACATCCTGCTCGGCCTGATCCGTGAGGGCGAGGGCGTCGCCGCCCAGGTCCTGGTCAAGCTGGGCGCCGATCTCAACCGGGTGCGGCAGCAGGTCATCCAGCTGCTCTCCGGCTACCAGGGCAAGGAGACCGCCACCGCCGGCGGTCCTGCCGAGGGCACCCCCTCCACGTCCCTGGTCCTCGACCAGTTCGGCCGGAACCTCACCCAGGCCGCTCGTGAGTCCAAGCTCGACCCGGTCATCGGGCGCGAGAAGGAGATCGAGCGGGTCATGCAGGTGCTGTCCCGCCGTACCAAGAACAACCCGGTGCTGATCGGTGAGCCCGGCGTCGGCAAGACCGCCGTCGTCGAGGGTCTCGCCCAGGCCATCGTCAAGGGCGAGGTGCCCGAGACCCTCAAGGACAAGCACCTCTACACCCTGGACCTCGGCGCCCTGGTCGCCGGCTCCCGCTACCGCGGTGACTTCGAGGAGCGCCTGAAGAAGGTGCTCAAGGAGATCCGCACCCGCGGCGACATCATCCTGTTCATCGACGAGCTGCACACGCTGGTCGGTGCGGGTGCCGCCGAGGGCGCCATCGACGCCGCGAGCATCCTCAAGCCGATGCTGGCCCGCGGTGAGCTGCAGACCATCGGTGCGACCACGCTGGACGAGTACCGCAAGCACCTGGAGAAGGACGCGGCCCTGGAGCGCCGCTTCCAGCCCATCCAGGTCGCGGAGCCGTCACTGCCGCACACGATCGAGATCCTCAAGGGCCTGCGCGACCGCTACGAGGCCCACCACCGCGTCTCCATCACGGACGAGGCCCTGGTCCAGGCGGCGACGCTCGCCGACCGCTACATCTCGGACCGCTTCCTGCCGGACAAGGCGATCGACCTGATCGACGAGGCCGGCTCCCGGATGCGCATCCGCCGGATGACCGCGCCGCCGGACCTGCGCGAGTTCGACGAGAAGATCGCCGGCGTCCGCCGCGACAAGGAGTCCGCGATCGACTCGCAGGACTTCGAGAAGGCCGCCTCCCTGCGCGACAAGGAGAAGCAGCTCCTCGCCGCCAAGGCCAAGCGGGAGAAGGAGTGGAAGGCCGGCGACATGGACGTCGTCGCCGAGGTCGACGGCGAGCTGATCGCCGAGGTCCTCGCCACGGCGACGGGCATCCCGGTCTTCAAGCTCACGGAGGAGGAGTCGTCCCGCCTGCTGCGCATGGAGGACGAGCTCCACAAGCGGGTCATCGGCCAGGTCGACGCCGTCAAGGCGCTGTCCAAGGCGATCCGCCGTACCCGTGCCGGCCTGAAGGACCCGAAGCGTCCCGGTGGCTCGTTCATCTTCGCCGGCCCGTCCGGTGTCGGTAAGACCGAGCTGTCCAAGGCGCTCGCCGAGTTCCTCTTCGGTGACGAGGACGCGCTGATCTCCCTCGACATGTCGGAGTTCAGCGAGAAGCACACGGTCTCGCGTCTCTTCGGTTCGCCCCCCGGTTACGTGGGCTACGAGGAGGGCGGCCAGCTCACGGAGAAGGTGCGCCGCAAGCCGTTCTCGGTCGTCCTCTTCGACGAGGTCGAGAAGGCCCACCCGGACATCTTCAACTCGCTGCTGCAGATCCTGGAGGACGGTCGCCTGACCGACTCCCAGGGCCGGGTCGTGGACTTCAAGAACACGGTCATCATCATGACGACCAACCTCGGCACCCGGGACATCTCCAAGGGCTTCAACCTCGGCTTCGCCGCCGCGGGTGACACGAAGACCAACTACGAGCGCATGAAGAACAAGGTGTCGGACGAGCTCAAGCAGCACTTCCGGCCCGAGTTCCTCAACCGCGTCGACGACGTGGTCGTCTTCCCGCAGCTCAGCCAGGAGGACATCCTCAAGATCGTCGACCTGATGATCGGCAAGGTGGACGAGCGCCTCAAGGACCGGGACATGGGCATCGAGCTCTCCCAGTCCGCCAAGGAGCTGCTGTCCAGGAAGGGCTACGACCCGGTGCTGGGCGCGCGTCCGCTGCGCCGCACGATCCAGCGCGAGGTCGAGGACACGCTGTCGGAGAAGATCCTCTTCGGCGAGCTGCGTCCGGGTCACATCGTGGTCGTGGACACCGAGGGCGAGGGCGAGTCCCAGACCTTCACCTTCCGCGGTGAGGAGAAGTCGGCCCTGCCCGACGTCCCGCCGATCGAGCAGGCGGCCGGCGGAGCCGGTCCGAACCTGAGCAAGGACGTGTAAGCGTCCCACGGCGACCGAGAGGGGCCGGTGCCCGAAAGGCGCCGGCCCCTTTCGCGTGCCCGCGGGCACGCGGGCACGCGGGCACGCGTTACGACAGCCGGCCGTCGTAGTCCGGCAGCTTGAACGTCCTCTCGGCGTGGCCGCCCGACAGGTCGGTGGCGCTGTTGCCGATGTTGGCGATGATCGTGTAGCCCTTGGCCTCGATCTGGGCGCGCTGGGCGGTCTTGTAGTCGGCGACGTTCTTGAACAGGTCGAAGAACCCGCGGACGTACAGGCCGGAGGACTCGTAGCCGACGTGGTCGAGGTTCCAGTCGGTGGGCGCGTGGATGATGCCCGGGCGGGCGGTCACGAAGAACACGGCGACGCCGTGCTCCTGTGCGTACTCCGCGACCTCCAGGACCGGCTCGTTGGCGGGCTGGGGGAAGCTGAACCCGAAGTCGGTCTCCAGCGCGGTGTTGTCGACGTCCAGGACGATCGCCTGCTTCTCGTCCGGCCCGGTGTCCCCGATCCGCTGCTTCAGATAGGGCAGGGCCTGGTCCATGACCGCCCGGCAGTCCCGCTGCCAGGTGTCGTAGTCGACGTCCGCCGCCGCGGTGGCGGCTGCCACCGGGGAAACGGCCGGTGAGGCGGGGGCCGCGGCCTCGGCCGGTGCGGCCAGGGCCACCAGGGCGGCCGCGGAGACGGCGGTGACCGATACGCGGATCGGCCAGGAGCGTCGGCTTCTCATCTCGTGGGGGTCCTCTCACGTCCGTAAAGCTGCCAACGTGTCGTGTGCATGCTCGTCTGCGAGGGTGACGCGAGGTGAACCGTAGGGTTACCGGACGGTAGGCGCCTAGAGGCCTGCGCCACATTTATGGAATGGCCGAACCCGGCTCCCGGTGACATGGCGCACAGGTGCTTTGTCCGGTACTAGCCGGAATAGTGGTGAAAGCCTGCTCGCGAAACGGACATTTGCCCCAGAGTTCTGATCGATCGGCTCCAAATGGGGGGTTTCGTCCGGTAAGAGGGGTGTGTCAAGAGACGTGCATCTCAGCGCATATCTACGACTTTTCGTCGTAGGTCACACCTTTGCGCCGTTATGGCCGGAGGGGTTACCAATGAATCACCACCGAGGCGCGGATCCGTCCGCCAGGTGGTTTTCCTACGTCCCCTTCCTGATGAGGTTGAGATGTCCCAGCGCGTCACGCCCCGTTCCTTCCGTACGTCCCAGATCCGCACCCGCGCGGCCGTGCTGGCCGCCGGACTGGGGGCCTCGGTCGTCATGGGAGCCGGGGTCGCGGCCGCCGTCGACACCACGGCCGCGTCCGGCGCCGCCGGCGCCGTCCAGGCGCAGGCCGCCGCCCAGGCCGAGGCCGCGAAGGCCCAGGCCGCCCAGATCGAGAAGGCCGCCCAGGCGAAGGCCGCGAAGGCCGCCCAGGCGAAGAAGGCCGCCCAGGCCGCCGTCAAGAAGCAGGCGTCCTGGATCGATCCGGTCAAGAGCTACAAGCTGTCCGCGAGCTTCGCCCAGAACGGCGGCATGTGGGCGCACAAGCACAGCGGCCAGGACTACGCCGTCCCGACCGGCACCACCGTGATGGCCGCGCACGGCGGCACCGTCGTCAAGGCCGGCCCCAACGGCGCCGGCGACGGCCCCGCGTACGGCAACGCCGTCGTCATCAAGCACGGCAACGGCACGTACTCCCAGTACGCCCATCTGTCGCAGGTCGACGTGAAGATCGGCCAGATCGTCAAGACCGGCCAGAAGATCGCCCTGTCCGGCAACACCGGCAACTCCAGCGGCCCGCACCTGCACTTCGAGATCCGCACCACCCCGAACTACGGCTCCGCCGTGGACCCGGTGAAGTTCCTGCACTCCAAGGGCGTGACCGTCTGATCCGCACGGACGAATAGCGCCTAAGCGCCCCCGGACCCCCGGTGGGCCTGGGTGATCAGATCGATGGCGACCTCGAGGACGGCCTTGCGCTTCTCCTCGGGGTCGCTTTCGACGTCCTGGAGGACGTGCATCCCCGCGTGCATGGTGAACAGGGCGCTGACGCAGCGCACCTGGTCGACCAGGTCGGCGTCCGGGTCCATGAGGATGTCGCGCAGCCCGAGCATGCGGGTCTTGAACATCTCGCCGATGCGCAGCTCGCGGATCGTGGCCTGGTTCTCCTGCATGAAGCGGAAGAGCGGGGCCGCGCCCGCCAGTGCCTCGCTGTACCGGCGGATGATCTCCTGCTTGGTCTCCAGCGAGTGCGGCTGGTGCCGCCCCCACTCGATCAGGTCCTCCATCGGCCGCGAGAGGTCCTCGAAGATGCCGACGAGGATCTCTTCCTTCGTCTTGAAGTGGTAGTACAGCGCCGCCTTGGTGACGTCCAGGCGCTCGGCGATCTCGCGCAGCGACGTCTTCTCGTAGCCCTGCTCGGCGAAGAGTTCGAGCGCCACGTCCTGGATGCGCTGGCGGGTGTCCCCGCGGCGCCGCTGTTTGGTGCCGTCCATGGTGCCGCCCATCCTCCTACTCGACCCCTCTTGACGAAAACTTACTTGACGCCCGGCTAGTTGCGCGACTAACTTCCCAGTGTAGTGAACTAGCCGGTCGGCAAGTAAGTAGCAGTGGTCACGCGACCGTGGCCGGGGGAGAAGGAATCATGGCGGACACACCAGCGGCGGGGGCCGTGGAGACGGACGGCGGCAAACAGCCGAAGAGCGTGCGGGTGGTCCTGCTCGCACTCATGATCGCGATGATGCTCGCGATGCTCGACAACATGATCATCGGCACCGCGATGCCGACGATCGTGGGCGAGCTGGGCGGACTGGAGCACCTGTCCTGGGTGGTCACCGCCTACACCCTGGCCACCGCGGCCTCCACCCCGGTCTGGGGCAAGCTCGGCGACATGTACGGGCGCAAGGCCACGTTCATGACGTCCATCGTGATCTTCCTGATCGGCTCCGCGCTCAGCGGCATGGCCCAGGACATGGGCCAGCTCATCGCCTTCCGCGCGGTGCAGGGTCTGGGCGCCGGCGGTCTGATGGTCGGCGTCATGGCGATCATCGGTGACCTCATCCCGCCCCGGGAGCGCGGCAAGTACCAGGGCATGATGGCCGCCGTGATGGCGCTGGCCATGATCGGCGGACCCCTGGTCGGCGGCACCATCACCGACAACTGGGGCTGGCGCTGGGCCTTCTACATCAACCTGCCGCTCGGCGCGATCGCGCTGGCCGCCGTCGGCGCCGTACTGCACCTGCCGAGGAAGCGGGCCAAGGCCGGCATCGACTACCTCGGGGTCGCGCTGCTGACCGTCGGCATCACCTCCGTCGTGCTCGTCACCACCTGGGGCGGCACGGAGTACGCCTGGACCTCCGCGCGGATCATGGAACTGATCGGCCTCGGTGTCGCGTCCCTCGTGGGCTTCGTGTTCTGGCAGACCAGGGCCGCCGAACCGGTGGTGCCGCTGCACATCTTCCGCAGCCGCAACTTCACGCTGATGTCCGCCATCGGCTTCATCACCGGCTTCGTGATGTTCGGCGCGACGCTCTTCCTGCCGCTCTACCAGCAGGCCGTGCAGGGCGCCTCCGCCACCAACTCCGGCCTGCTGCTCCTGCCGATGCTCGGCGCGATGCTCGTCACCTCGATGGTCGCGGGCCGGATCACCACCAACACCGGCCGGTACAAGGTCTTCCCGGTGCTCGGCAGCGCCCTGATGATCGTCGGCCTGTACCTGCTGTCCACGATGGACACCGGGACCTCCCGGTTCACCTCCGGTGTCTTCATGGCCGTGGTCGGTCTGGGCATGGGCTGCCTGATGCAGATCACCATGCTGGTCGCGCAGAACAGCGTCGAGATGAAGGACATGGGCGTGGCGTCCTCGTCCACCACCCTGTTCCGCACCCTCGGCTCGTCCTTCGGCGTCGCGATCATGGGCGCGCTGTTCAACAACCGCGTCCAGGACGTCATGGCCGAGAAGGCCGGCACGCTGGGCTCCAAGGTGACCGAGCAGTCCGCCCAGCTGGACGCCGCGAGCCTGGCGAAGCTGCCGGAGGCGGCCCGCGAGGCGTACCAGCACGCGGTGTCCTCGGGCACCCACTCGGCGTTCCTCCTGGGCGCCGTGATCGCGGTGCTCTCGCTGGCGGCGGCGGTCTTCGTCAAGGAGGTCCCGCTGAAGGGCGCGGGCCCGAAGCAGGACGGCACCGACGACGGCGCACCGGCGGCGATGACGGTGAGCGAGCCCGTCTGACCCTCCTCCCGAGCGGCACGAAGGCCCCCGGCGGCGCACCCGCGCTTCCGGGGGCCTTCCCGTACGCCGGGCCGGACCCGTTGTCAGACCCCCGTGCCACCATCGGGCACATGGACAGGACGCGGCAGCTGAGGCTGGCCAAGGACGCGATGGACCGGGACTGGGCCGACCCGGACCTCGACCTGGCCGCGATCGCCGCGCACGCCGGATACTCGCGCTTCCACTTCATACGTGCCTTCCGGGAGACCTACGGCGAGACCCCGGGCCAGTACCTCACGCACCGCCGGATCGAGCGCGCCGAGGACCTGCTGCGCACCGCGAACCTGTCGGTGACGGAGATCTGCCACCTGGTCGGTTTCAGCAGCCTGGGCACGTTCTCGGCACGGTTCAAGACCTGGACCGGCCTCACCCCCAGCGAGTACCGCGCGAAGCACGTGGGACGCGGCGCCGCCCTGATCCCGGGCTGTTACGCGATGCACTGGCTCGGCGGCCACCGGCCCGGGCCGGGCAGGGCGGGGGCACGGCGCAATTCCGGAGAAGCGGACTGACGGCGGCGCTGCCTACGGTGACAGGGCACTGAGGGAACGGCCACGCAACGGGAGTACGCCATGATCAAGGGTCTCGCCATCACCACCGTCTGGGTCCTCGACCAGGACCGGGCGAAGGAGTTCTACACGGAGAAGCTGGGCCTGGAGGTCCGCACCGACATGACCCTGGGCGAGGGCGGCATGCGCTGGCTCACCGTCGGATCGCCGAAGCAGCCCGACGTCGAGCTGACGCTGATGGTCCCCGGCGCGGGCATGGACCCCGAGTCCGCCGAGATGATCAGGAAGCTGGTGGCCAAGGGGGTGCTCGGCCCCGGCGTGCTGACCACCGACGACATCCACGGCGACTGTGCCGAGCTCAAGGCCCGCGGGGTCGAGTTCCTCCAGGAGCCGCAGGAGCGCCCGTACGGCACCGAGGCACTGTTCCGCGACGACTCCGGCAACTGGTTCTCCTTCACCCAGCCCCGCGAGGGCGGCCTCGACACGGACAAGGACTGGGCCTGCTGAACCGCGCCCTCTACTGGGCCGGCATGGGATAGCTCCCGGTGTTCGTCGGCGCGTGTTCGGGCAGCCACAGCACGGCGGCCGCGCCCTCGGCCGGTGCGTCGTCCGGGGCCCCCGGGGGCCGTACGTTGTGGAAGGTCAGCCGCGCGCCCAGGACCCGCGCCTGCCCCGCCGCGATGGTCAGGCCCAGCCCGTGACCGCGGCCGGCCCGGTCCGCGCTGCCGGTGCGGAAGCGGCTCGGCCCCTCGGCGAGCAGCGCCTCGGGGAAGCCGGGCCCGTGGTCGCGGACCCGGACGACCCGGCCCTCGACGGTGACCTCGATGGGCGGCCTGCCGTGCCGGGCGGCGTTGGCGAGCAGGTTGAGCAGCACGCGCTCCAGCCGCCGCGGGTCGGTGGTGACCTCCGACTCGTGCACCACCCGCACGGTGACGTCCGGATCCTTCGCCGCCACCCGCCGGGCGACGAACTCGCCCAGCAGGATGTCCTGCAGTTCCGCCCGCTCGGAGGCGCTGTCCAGCCGGGCCACCTCCAGGACGTCCTCGACGAGGGTGCGCATCGCCTTGGCCCGGTCCAGCACCAGCTCGGTCGGCCGGCCCGGCGGCAGCAGCTCGGCGGCGGTGAGCAGCCCGGTCACGGGGGTGCGCAGCTCGTGCGCGATGTCGGCGGTGACCCGGCGCTCGGCCTCCAGCCGCTGCCGCAGCGCGTCCGCCATGGCGTCCACCGCGCTGGCCAGGTCGTCGGTCTCGTCGCGCACCACCCCGCCGATCGCCTCGCGCACCCGGACGTCCGTCTCGCCCTTCGCGACCCGGAAGGCGGCCGTGGCCGCCTTCCGCAGCCGCCGCGACAGATGCCCCCCGACGAGCACCCCGAGCGCGCTGCCGCCCAGCACCACCGCGATGGAGCCGATCACCAGGGCCTGGTCGAGGTCCTTGAGGATGTCGGAGCTGCGGTCCGTGAACCCGGAGTGCAGCGACATCACGTGCCCGTTCTTCAGCGGCACCGCCGCCCAGATGTCCGGCGCCCCGCCCGGCCGGTCCACCACATAGGTGGCCCGCCGGCCCTCATCGGTCCTCTCCCGCAGCTCCCTCGGCAGCTCCGGGTCGTCGATCTTGGTGTTGGGGAAGTTCAGCCGCCCCGACAGCTCGTAGTTGCGCTGGGCGACCATGATGCGCTCGTCCGCCAGGTCGCGCGCGTTGTCCAGCATCGACACCCGGGCCGCGTTGTGCACGACCAGGCTCAGCGCGAGGGCCACCAGCGCCCCGACCAGCGCGATGGCCGCGCTGAGCTTCCACCGCAGACCCGTACCTATGCCCACCCGGTCGACGCACGCCGCCACCAGGCGCCGGAAATAACCGCGCATCCGCTTCGCTCAGGCCTTCAGCTTGTAACCGAAGCCGCGGACCGTCTCGATACGGTCCTGGCCGATCTTCGTACGCAACCGCTGCACATGGACGTCGACGACCCGCGTGTCGCCGCCCCAGCCGTACTCCCACACCCGTTCGAGC
The DNA here is from genome assembly GCF_043084105.1 of Streptomyces sp. NPDC014676. Classification (NCBI taxonomy): domain Bacteria; kingdom Bacillati; phylum Actinomycetota; class Actinomycetes; order Kitasatosporales; family Streptomycetaceae; genus Streptomyces; species Streptomyces sp. NPDC014676. The sequence continues at coordinate 582,311 of NZ_JBIBZI010000004.1, forward strand.
AGCTTGTCGCGGGAGAGCACGGTTCCCGGCGCCGCCGAGAACTCCAGCAGCAGCCGCATCTCGGTCGGCGTCAGCGCCACCGGACTGCCGGCCCGGCGCACCTCCATGCCCCCGGTGTCGACCTCCAGCTCGCCGAACGCCAGCACACCCCCGTCACCCGGACCGTCCGCGTCCTCCCGGCCGCCGTTCGCGCGCCCGAAGCGGCGCAGCACCGCGCGGATCCGGGCCACCAGCACCGCACTGTCGAACGGCTTGGTCACATAGTCGTCGGCGCCCGCCTCCAGGCCCAGCACCACGTCGATGGCGTCGGCCCGCGCCGACAGCATGATCACCGGCACCGTCGACTCGTCCCGGATGCGCCGGCACAGGCTCACCCCGTCGAGCCCGGGCACCATGACGTCGAGCAGCGCGATGTCGGGGCGGTCCGTGCGGAACGCCTCCAGGCCCGACAGCCCGTCGGGCATCGCGGTGACCGCGAAACCGTCCCGCTCCAGGGTGAGCTGGGTGGCCTCGCGGATGACGTCGTCGTCCTCGACGAACAGGACGTGGGTCTGGTCTGCCATCCCGCTGCTCTCAGTCCTCGTGTGATCTCGGGGTCGTCGGGGTCGGTACGCGCGTGTTCTTCTCGTCCACCCCGCGGACGCGGGGGCCGCGCCGCGGGTTCACCCGTTCATCGGCCCGGGTGGGCCCGTCGGTTCACGACGTGAGCCATGTCTCAGCTGTCGGGCGCCGGTACCGGCTCCGCCCCGGCCACCTGTCCGTAGTCGTTGTGCGTGCGGTACTTCTCGGCGAACCGGCCCGAGTCCCAGCGGTACGTGATCACGTCGTCGCCGGACGGATTCGACACCGGGTCCTTCCGGTCGTACACCTGCTTGGTCACCACCAGATCACCGCCGTCGATCTCCGCGTAGAGCGGGGGCTCCTCGGCCGAGAACACGTTCACGTACGCGCCGCCCTGCTCGCGGTACACGTACGAGCCGACACCCACCGCGTCCCCGCAGGTCAGCACGTTGACGACGACGTCGTCGACGGACCCTCGGGTGAGGTTGCCGTAGCTCACGTCGACGGGGTACTGGTCGGCGACGCACGGCTTCAGCTCCCGCTTGACCTCCGCCGAGACCTCCGGGTCGGCCTTGACCAGCCGGACCGCGTCGACCCGGTCGGGGGTCCGCGAGGGCTCGGCCGACGCCGCGGCGGCGGGGGCGCTCGCCACGGGGTCCGTGTGCGCCGGGCCCTCGTCCCGCGCGCCGGTGCCGCCCGTGCCGCAGCCGGCGACGAACAGGACGACGGCGGCGAGCACGGCCGTCGCCGTGGTCGCCGCCCGGGCGGTGGTCCGGGCCCGGATGGGCCCCGCGCCGGTCAGGCCGCGCAACGCTCCCGCTCCTCACGCTCCAGCGCGCGGGCGTCCAGATCACGCGCCTGAAGCTCCTCGCGGAGCCGGGCGAGCGCCCGGTGCAGGGTGCTCTTGACCGTTCCGGCCGACATGCCGAGGGCGGCGGCCGTCTCCTCCGTGGACATCTGCTCCCAGTGTCGCAGCACCACGACACTGCGCTGCTTCGGGGCGAGGACCTTCAGGATGTCCATCAGCAGGGCACGGTCGGCGTGCTGCTCGGTGGAGTCGTCCACACAGGCGTCCGGGAGCTGCTCGGTGGGCACCTCCTCCAGCTTGCGGGCCCGCCACCACTCCGTCCGTGTGTTGATCATGACCCGGCGCAGATAGGCGTCGGCCAGCCGCTTGTCCTCGATGGTCTCCCAGCGGCCGTACGTCCGGGCCAGCGCGGTCTGCAGCAGGTCCTGCGCGTCGATGGGGTCCGGGACCAGGCGGCGGGCGCTGCGCAGCAGCGCGTCCCGCCGGGTGCGGACGTACTCCTCGAATGCGAGGACCTCACCCCGTACCTCGCCCCGCGCCATGTCCTGCGCCATGGTGAACCGCCTCCCGCTCCCCGTGCCCGGCCTGCCCGCGCGGGCCGGTCGTACCGCCTGTGATCCGTCGTCACCGTGCCCTCGTCGAGCACGTGATCGACGGTACGGAGGCGTTGTCACGGCGCTGTCCGAGGAAGCCTGCGGGAAGCACTCGGCTGTCCGTCGGTTGTGTAACGGAAGGAGGAACGGGGTAAAGCGGGCGGGTGATCTGGGCGAGTAAGAGCCGGTATGTCCCGTCGTACCGGCGGGGTGCATGGGGAACGGCTGTACGTGACGTCGGACGTGCGTATGAACCGGCTGTGTCCGGTGTCAGGTCATCGGCAGCCGGTACAGGCCGCCCGGCAGCGGCTCCACCAGACCGTCGGCGACCAGGCCGTCCAGCGCGCGGGCCCGCTGCACCGGCTCGTGCCACACCCGGTCCAGCGCGGCCTGTGTCACCGCGCCGTGCGCCTCCCGCAGCACGGCCAGCAGTCGCCCGCGGACCTGACGGTCCGTCCCCGCGTACGTCTGGCCCCGGCGCGGCGGACCCTCGTGGGCCGGCTTGCCCGCCAGCCGCCACGCGCACTGCGCCGCGATCGGGCAGCGCTGGCACGACTCGTTCTTCGCCGTGCACACCAGCGCGCCCAGCTCCATGGAGGCGGCGGCCCACCGCGCGGCGGTCGCGGCGTCCTCCGGCAGCAGGGTGCGGGCCAGCCGGCGCTCGGCGGCGGTGGTGGCGTTCGGCGGGTACTGCGTACCGGTGACCGCGCGGGCGAACACCCGGCGCACATTGGTGTCCAGCACCGCGTGCCGCTGCCCGTACGCGAACGACGCCACCGCCGCGGCCGTGTACTCCCCGATGCCGGGCAGCGCCAGCAGCTGGGCGTGGTCGGCCGGTACGTCGCCGCCGTGCCGTTCCGTTATGGCGACGGCGGCGCCGTGCAGCCGGAGCGCACGGCGCGGGTAGCCGAGCCGGCCCCAGGCGCGGACCGCCTCACCGGGCGCCTCCGCGGCGAGGTCGGCGGGGCGCGGCCAGCGGGCCAGCCACTGCTCGTAGACGGGCAGCACCCGGTTCACCGGGGTCTGCTGCAGCATGAACTCGCTGACCATCACTCCCCACGCACCGGCCTCCGGGCGCCGCCACGGCAGGTCCCGGGCGTGCTCGTCGAACCAGTCGATGACGGGGGAGTGCAGCGGCTCACCGGGAGCACGCTCGGACGCGGAATCGGCGGCGGTGCCGTACGGGGGCTTCGTGGGAGCAGTCATGGCCCCTCGATCCTCCCACGCCGGTGCCCGCCGGTGGTGGGAGCGCCACGGCCATGGCCTCCCGCAGGGTGATGGCACACCTGACGATCGGCAGCGGTGGCACACCCCTGTCCGCTTGTAGCGTCAGGGCCATGGAACGTGCCCGTCCCGCCGCGCTCGGCAAGGACTGCCTGCTCTGGGCGGCCCTCGCGCTGCCCGCGGTCTGCGCCGACCGGATCGGGCTGAACGAGCCGCGTCCGCTCTGGCAGCAGCTCGCCGGACTCGGCGTGCTCGCCGCCGCCACCGCCGTGGCCCGGCACCGGCCGACGGCCGCCTTCGGACTGACGGCGGCGCTCAGCATCGCCGCCACACCCGCGCTGTTCAGCGTCTCCTACGGCCCCGCCCTCGCGGTGTTCGCGCTGCTGCTCGGCCTGCGGTCGCCCCGTACGGCCTCCGCGGCACTGTGCCTCGCCGCCGTCGTCTGCGCCGGCGGCGTGAAGATCGAACTGGTGGGGCCCGACCCGGTCCCCGAGTGGCTGGTCCTGACCGGCACCCTCCTCTTCGGCTGTGTCCTGCCCTGGCTCGGCGGACGCTACTGGTCCCAGAGCCGGGCGCTCACCGCGGCGGGCTGGCTGCGGGCCGCCCGCCTGGAGGAGGAGCAGCGCCTGACCGGGGAACGCGCCCGGCTGCGCGAGCGGGCCAGGATCGCCCAGGACATGCACGACTCCCTGGGCCACGAGCTGAGCCTGATCGCCCTGCGCGCGGGCGCCCTCCAGGTCGCCCCCGACCTTCCCAGCCACCACCGGGCCGCCGCGGCCGACCTGCGCGCCGCGGCCGCCGACGCCACGGACCGGCTGCACCGCATCATCGGCGTCCTGCGGGAGGACGACGACGAGCCGCTGCCGCTCGCCCCGGCCGGCGAGAACGTCGAGCAACTCGTCGCCCGCGCCGCCGAGTCCGGCCTGCCGGTGCGCTGGGAAACCGGCGGGCAGGGCACGGCCGTGGCACCCGGCGGGGTCGCCGAGCGGCTGCTGCACCGGGTGGCCAGGGAGGCGCTGACCAACGCGGCACGGCACGCACCGGGCGCGCCCGTCGTCGTGGCGGTGACGGGGGACGACAGGCGAGGAGCGACCGTCACCGTCTTCAACGGCCGGCCGGCCGCGGAGAGTTCCCCGGTCCCCGGAGGCGGTTCGGGACTGCTCGGCCTGCGCGCCGCCGTCACCGCGGTCGGCGGCACCTTCGAGGCGGGCCCGCACGCTGACGGGTTCCGCGTCCGGGCCCACGTCCCCGCGCGGGCGGACGCGGCATCCGCACCGCCCCGCCCCGCCTCCGCCCCTTTCACCCGCGCCCGCCGCCGCGTCGCCGCCGGACTCGGCGCTGCCGCCGGCGCGGGCGTCGTCCTGGTCGGCGTGGCCTTCGGCTGGTACGCGTACACCGAGACGCACTCGGTGCTGGAACCCGCCGCCTACGCCGGACTGCGCCCGGGCACGCCGGCCGCGGAGGCCGAGCGGGTGCTGCCGGACCGGCACGTCCAGGACCCGCCGACGGAGCGCGCCCCCGCACCGCCCGAGGGCACCGACTGCCGCTACTACCGCGCGAGCGGCGAGCTCTTCGTCTCCGTCGACCACTTCCGGCTCTGCTTCGACGACCGGGGCCGCCTGGCCGCCAAGAACGTGATCCCGCGCGTCGGCACGTCCGGCGAAGGGCGGGAGGAATACGAGGAGTTCGCACCGTGATCCGGGTCCTGCTGGCCGACGACGAGGCGATGGTGCGCGCCGGGGTGCGCGCCATCCTGGGGAGCAGCGGCGAGACGGAGGTGGCCGCCGAGGCGGACGACGGCCGCGAGGCCGTCGAACTGGTCCGGGCACACCGCCCCGACGTGGCGCTGCTCGACATCCGCATGCCCCGCCTGGACGGGCTCGCGGCGGCCGAGGAGATCGTCCGCACCGTCCCCGGCACGGCGGTCGCCATGCTCACCACGTTCTCCGAACGCGCCTACGTCGCCCGCGCCCTCGGCGGCGGCGCCACCGGCTTCCTGCTGAAGTCCGGCGATCCGTACGAACTCATCGCGGGCGTACGAGCGGTGGCGGGCGGCGCGGCCTTCCTGTCGCCCAAGGTGGCCCGGTACGTCATCGAGGGCCTCGGCGGGACCGACGGCGGCGGCCGGCTCGCCCGGGAGGCCGAGGCGCGGGCGCGCGTGGCGGTGCTGAGCCCGCGCGAACGCGAGGTCCTCGGTCTGGTCGGGGCCGGACTGTCCAACCCGGAGATCGCCGCCCGGCTGCACCTCGTCGAGGGCACGGTGAAGGCGTACGTCAGCGCGGTCCTCGACCGGCTCGGCGTACGCAATCGCGTACAGGCGGCGATCGTCGCCTACGAGGCGGGCCTGGTGGCGGGCTGAACCCGCTCAGCGGCGCCGGTGCGTGGCGTACGGCGGCACCGCGCGGGCGACGGTTTCCGGCCCCGGCCCGGTGAACCACCGCGCGGTGGACGCCGACGAGGCGCGCATCGCCTCCGCGAGCCGGACCGCCGGCCGCGAGCCCAGTCGTACGACGGCGAGGGCGACGACCGCGCCGAGCAGCAGGCCCGCCGCCACGTCGTGCGGGTAGTGCACGCCGACGAACACCCGGGAGAACGCCATGAGCAGGGCCAGCGGGGCCGTCAGCCAGACGAGCGCGCGCCGGACCAGGACCAGTGCGAGGGCCGACGCGCCCGCGATCGTGGCGTGGTTGCTCGGGAACGACCAGTCGCCGTACGGCGGACACTCCGCCAGCGACGGCGCGGCGCCGGTGACCGCCCGGCACGGACGCTCCTCGGTCACACCGGACTTGAGGACCTCACTGCATACGTACGCCACAGCCGTGGCCAGAGGTGCAAGGACCGCTATCGCGAACGTGCGGGTGCCGGAGTGCCGTGCCCGCCACCAGCCGGCCACGAACAGCGCGACGAACACCAGCAGTCCGGCCTCCGTCCCGATCTCGGCCGTGTGCTGTACCCACGCCGGGGTGTCGTGCGCGTAGTCGGTGATGTCGCGGTAGAGCCCGCTGTCCACGAAGTCCATGGTCACGCACGGTAGGCGAGGAGCCGATACGGTCACACCCCGCGATCGTCGCGTGCCGTACCTGACGAAAGACAGGGGTCACGGGGCTCTCACCGGAATGATGATCCGGAAAAGTTGGGCCCGGAGCGGCGGGTGGGACAAGTTAACGCGCCGATCTCTCGTACAGTTTGCGCCGTGGGATCTCTGCGCAATCCGGTCGGGCCGCTTCCCTCCACCATCTACTGGCGTCGGAGGGCCGTACTGCTGTCCGTGCTGGCCTTGTTGGCGTTGTTGATCACCTGGGTGGTGGTCTCCGGCGACGGGGGCGGCGGCGACCGTGACACCGGGGCCAACGGCAAGAATCCCGCGCCGTCCATCACTCCGGGACCGTCGGGTTCGGGGCCGGCGATCAGTCAGGCTCCGGGCGGACGCGACGAGTCGGGGTCCGGAGGGTCCGATGGCGGGTCCGACGGCGGGTCGGGCGGGTCCGGCGGGTCGGGCGGTTCGTCGTCCGGGTCCGGTGACGGAGGGGCCGACGGCGATCCCGCGGACTCCGGCGGCGGTGACGGCGGTGGCGCCGGGGGCGGCGCGGGCGGTGGTTCCGAGGGCGGTACGTCGGCGGGGGTCGGCACGGGTGACGCGCTGCCGGCCGGTTCGGGGTCCTCGCTTCCCAACTGCACCGCGAACGCCGTGAAGTTCACTCTGCGCAGCTCCCGCAACTCCTACGAGCCCGGGCAGACGCCCATGTTCCTGCTCACCGCGCGGAACACCTCCGGCGGCGACTGCAAGCTCGATCTCGGGCCGGACAACGCGGTGTTGACGATCACTCCGGCGAGCGCCGAGGACGCGTACTGGGCGTCGGACGACTGCCCGAAGGGGGCACGGAGCCTGGTGTTCCGGGTGCCGGCGGGGGACAGCATCACGTACACCGTGCGGTGGGACCGCAAGGCGAGCGAGCCGGAGTGCGCGACACCGAAGGCCGGAACGGCCGGCGCGGGCACCTACCTGGTGGAGGCGAAGGCCCCGGGCTTCGAGAAAGTGCGGACGTCGTTCGTACTGAAGTCGGCCTGACCCCGGCTGCGGGCAGTCTGCCTCCCCCGGTGCCTCAAGGGCCTGAGAGGTGCCCCCGGGGCGCTGGGGGCACCTCCTCTGAGGGAGGCACCCCCGCAGGCGGGAGGTGAGTGACCCCACCCCCGGCCCGCGGCGGTCACGGCCGTCTAGACGTACCGCTCGAGAATCGAACTCTCCGCCAGCCGCGACAGCCCCTCGCGCACGCTCCGCGCGCGGGCCTCCCCGACCCCGTCCACGGTCTGCAGGTCGTCCACACTGGCGGCGAGCAGCTTCTGCAGCCCCCCGAAGTGCTCCACCAGCCGGTCGATGATCGCCCCCGGCAGCCGCGGCACCTTGGCCAGCAACCGGAACCCGCGCGGAGACACCGCGGAGTCCAGCGTCTCCGGGGAGCCGGTGTACCCCAGCGCACGGGCCACCGTCGGCAGCTCCAGCAGCTCCGCGTGCGTGAGCACGTTCAGCTCGTGCAGCGCCTCGTCGACCGTGCGGGAACGCTTGGCGGTGGGCTCGGGGACGTAGTCCCGTACGACCAGTTCGCGCTCCGGCTCCACACCCGCGATCAACTCGTCGAGCTGCAGGGCGAGGAGACGACCGTCGGTGCCCAGTTCGACCACGTATTCGGCGATTTCGGTGGCGATGCGGCGCACCATCTCCAGCCGCTGCGCGACCGCCGAGACGTCCCGCACGGTCACCAGGTCCTCGATCTCCAGCGCCGACAGCGTGCCCGCGACCTCGTCGAGACGGAGCTTGTAGCGCTCCAGGGTGGCCAGCGCCTGGTTGGCGCGGGACAGGATCGCCGCCGAGTCCTCCAGGACCCGCCGGTGGCCGTCGACGTACAGCGCGATCAGGCGCATCGACTGGGAGACGGAGACGACCGGGAAGCCGACCTGCTTGGAGACGCGGTCGGCGGTGCGGTGCCGGGTGCCGGTCTCCTCGGTGGGGATGGTCGGGTCCGGCACGAGCTGGACGCCCGCCCGCAGGATCTTGGACAGGTCGGACGACAGCACGATGCCGCCGTCCAGCTTGCACAGCTCGCGCAGCCGGGTCGCGGTGAACTCGACGTCCAGCACGAAGCCGCCGCTGCACAGCGCCTCGACGGTCTTGTCGGAACCGAGCACGATGAGACCGCCGGTGTTGCCGCGGAGCACGCGCTCCAGGCCGTCACGCAGGGCGGTGCCGGGTGCCACGGCGCTCAGCGAGGCGCGCATCAGGCCCTCGGAACCGGCACTTCCACCGGACTTTCCGGGAGCCGCCGCCCGGTCGTTGGCTGCCACTGCACTCCTCCGGTCGCAGGTTCTGGGGCACCGTCGTTTCGCACACTCGGTTCGTACGGACGGGCGAGACCTGGGCAAAGTCTACCGGCGGTCCTCCGTCTCCCGTGGGGCCTCTCGGCGACGGGAGCGCGGAAGGACCCGCAGGGCGTCCCCCATGTCCGCCACTTCCAGCACCTTCATGCCCGGCGGGACCTTGCCCGGATCGGCCGGTACCAGGGCGTGCGTGAAGCCCAGACGGTGTGCCTCGGCGAGCCTGCGCTGGACGCCCGTGACCCGTCTCACCTCACCGGCGAGGCCGACCTCGCCGATCGCGACCAGGTTCTTCGGCAGCGGGGTGTCGCTCGCCGCCGACGCCAGCGCGAGCGCCACGGCCAGATCGGCGGCCGGTTCCGAGAGCTTCACTCCGCCCACCGTCGCGGAGTAAATGTCCCGTTTGCCCAAAGCGCTGATCCGGCCGCGCTGTTCCAGCACCGCCAGCATCATCGACACGCGTGAGGTCTCCAGGCCGGACGTGGTGCGCCGGGGCGAGGGGATCTGCGAGTCGACCGTGAGCGCCTGCACTTCGGCGACCAGGGGACGGCGGCCCTCCAGGGTGACGGTCAGGCAGGTGCCCGGGACCGGTTCGGCACGACGGGTCAGGAAGAGTCCGCTGGGGTCCGCCAGGCCCGTGATGCCCTCGTCGTGCAGCTCGAAGCAGCCCACCTCGTCCGTGGTGCCGTAGCGGTTCTTGACGCCGCGCACCAGCCGCAGGCGCGCGTGCCGGTCGCCCTCGAAGTGCAGGACGACGTCCACCAGGTGCTCCAGCAGGCGCGGACCCGCGATCGCGCCGTCCTTGGTGACGTGGCCCACGAGGAGCGTGGACATCCCGCGCTCCTTGGAGGCCCGGATCAGCGCGCCGGCCACCTCGCGGACCTGGGCCATGCCGCCCGGGGCGCCGTCGATCTCGGGGGACGCCACCGTCTGCACCGAGTCCATGATCAGCAGGGACGGCTTCACCGCGTCCAAGTGGCCGAGCACGGCGGACAGGTCCGTCTCGGCGGCGAGGTACAGGTGGTCGTCGATGGCGTGGATGCGGTCGGCACGCAGCCGGACCTGGCTCGCCGACTCCTCCCCGGTGACGTACAGCGTGCGGTGCTCCTCGCTCGCCGCCTTGGCCGCCACGTCCAGCAGCAGCGTGGACTTGCCCACGCCCGGCTCACCCGCGACCAGCACCACCGCGCCGGGCACCAGGCCGCCGCCGAGCACCCGGTCCAGCTCGGGCACGCCGGTGGAGCGGGCGGTGGCCTGACGGCCGTCGACCTGGCCGATGGGCAGGGCGGAGGTGGTCACCCGCCCGGGTGCCGTCGTACGGACCGCGGGCGCGCCGTACTCCTCGATCGTCCCCCAGGCCTGGCACTCGGGGCAGCGACCGAGCCACTTGGCCGTCTGCCAGCCGCACTCGGTGCAGCGGTAGGACGGTCGGTCCTTGGTGGTCTTGGTACGGGCAGCCATACGAGAACGGTAACGGCAGGTACTGACACCGGGCCGCGCCCGCCCTCCCGGGGCCCCCGGCTCCGGCCCGGGCGGCCTCGTCCTCACGCGCCGGACGGGCCGGCAGAGCTCACCGGAACCGTGAAGGGAAAGGTTCCTGTCCCCGATAGAGGGATCGTTTCACCCGTACGGATTAAAAGCGCGCAGCGCTCCCGTGGGCGCCGCCCCGTGCCGCCTACGGTCGCCGGATGACGAGCAGCGGCCCGGAGACCTCGACCCGCACGACCGGAACCCACCGGACGCACCGGGAAGTGCGCGACCGCGGGGCCGCGCGCACCCTGGCCCAGCGGCCGGTCACCCGCTACGAGTCCCATCTGGACGGTCTGTTCACCTACTGCCTGTCCGTCCTCTGCGACCACGACGCGGCGACCGCCGCCCTGGCCGACGTCCTCGTGCTCGCGGAGCGCCGCGGCCGGCACGTCCCCGACGAGCTCGGGAGCCGCGCCTGGCTGTACGCCCTGGCCCGCTGGGTGTGTCTGCGCGAGCTGGCCGAGGCCGGGCGGCGACGCCGGGCCACCCACGCCGCGGGCCGCGCCGGCCGGCGGCGGGCGGCGGAGGCCGCCCCCGTCCCGGCCGTCTCCGAGGACGTCCGGGAGCGGCGCCGCCGCGAACTGGCCGAGCTGGCCTGGCCGGAGGCCGCCGGCACCACGCCCGAGCAGCGCGAGGCGCTCGAACTCGCCGTGCGCCACCACCTCACCGCCCACGAGGTCGCCGCCGTGCTCGGCATGCAGCCGGCCGCCGCGCGTGCGCTGCTCGCCGCCGCGGCCTGCGAGGTGGAACGCACCCGCGCGGCGCTCGCCGTCATCGAGACCGGCGCCTGCCCGGGCGTGGCGCACCTCACCGGCGACCGGCGGCTCGTGCTCAGCGCGACCCTGCGCCGGGAACTCGTCCGGCACGTCGACGACTGCCCGCGCTGTCGCCGTACCGCCGAGCGGGCCGTTCCCGGCCGCTGGCCCGGCACCAGCGTCACCCCGGACGCGCTGCCCGTCCTCCCGGCGCCCCGAGCGGCCCTGCACGCCGCCATGGCGCACCCGCCACGCGCGCGTGCCACCGCGCCCCGCTTCGACCGGCGGGGCTTCCCGATGAACCCCAAGGACCGCGTCGCCCGGCGGGACCGGCTGCGCGCGCGTGCCGTCACGACGACGGTCGTCGCCACCGTGGTCGCCGCGCCGGTGCTCGCCCTGTGGGCCGCCTACCGGAGCACCCCCGTGGGCGAGGACCGGGACGGCCGCCCGTCCTCCGCGCGGGAGGACGGCGGCCCCCTCGTCCTGGACGGCGAGGGGGCGGGCGGCTACGAGAACACCGGCAACGCGAGCACGCGGCCCGAGGCCGGATTCGGTGAGAACGGCGAGCCGGACGTGTCCGTGGAGGTCGTGAGCGTCGCCGGAGCCGGGCACGAGGGTGCCGGCGCGCTGGGCGTCACGGCCGACCACAGCGGCGACACCACGCTGATCACCCTGACCGCGACGGGCGCCGAACCGGTCCGCTGGGCCGTGTCGGTCAAAGCGTCCTGGCTCTATCCGAGCCGGTCGTCGGGAACGCTCGCGCCCGGCGAGTCGGTGACGGTCAGGATCTACGTCGACCAGTTGCGCGAGCCGTCCGGCCCCTGGCGCGCGGCCGTGGCGGTCTCGCCCGCCGGTTCCGTCGTGACCATCGACGGTCACGGCCCCGTCCCCTCCGCCCCGGGCGGCGGCCCGCCCTCCGGCCATCCCGGCGGCCCGGGCACCGCGCACCCCGGCACGCCGAGCGACCCGACCCCGTCGTCGCCCGGCCCGGAGCCGACGCCCACGACACCGGCGCCCTCACAGCCCGCACCGGGCGACCCGCCGTCCTCACCCGGTCCGGACCCGACGACGGGCGGCCCGACCCCCACCGGGCCCACGCCCTCCGCCCCGGTGCCGGCCGGCCCGCAGGACTCGCCGCCCGCCGGGGGCGACACCCCGGGCCAGGTCACGTCCTAGGGCCTGTCCACGAAGCCCCGCCCGGCTCGCGACGCCCGGCACGGCGCCGCGCTGTGCTGCCGGGACCGCCCGCGCAAGCCCGGCACGCGGGCGGCCCTCCGCCTCGCGACGCACCGCACCGGACGACGCGATCCCTGCCCTGCGGGCGGACGACGCGCTCGTACGGACACGCCCCGGGAAGTGTCAGGCGGGGTCCGCCGGGTGCGGGGCCAGCAGGGGCAGCTGCGAGGCCAGCCGTTCCTCGCACAGTTCGACCAGGCGGTCGTAGCCCGCCTTGCCCATCAGCTCGGTCAGCTCCGCGCGGTAGGAGACGTACACCGGGTCCCCGGCGCCGTGCGCCGAGGTGGCCGAGGTGCACCACCAGTGCAGGTCGTGGCCGCCCGGACCCCAGCCCCGGCGGTCGTACTCACCGATCGACACCTGCAGCACGCGCGTGTCGTCGGGCCGGTCGATCCAGTCGTAGGTCCGCCGGACGGGAAGCTGCCAGCACACGTCCGGCTTGGTCTCCAGCGGCTCCCGGCCCTCCTTCAGGGCGAGGATGTGCAGCGAGCAGCCCATGCCACCCGCGAAGCCCGGCCGGTTCTGGAAGATGCACGAGCCCTGGAACGGGCGGGTCTGACGGTCGCCGTCCTCGTCCTCGGAGACCCAGCCGTTCCGCGTGCCCTCCGCGTGGTGCTGCCAGATGTCCGGAGTGAGCCTCGCCACATGCCCGGCGACCCGCTTCTCGTCGTCCTCGTCCGAGAAGTGGGCGCCCAGGGTGCAGCAGCCGTCGTCCGCGCGGCCCGCCTGGATGCCCTGGCAGCCGCTGCCGAAGATGCAGTTCCAGCGAGAGGTCAGCCAGGTCAGATCGCAGCGGAAGACCTGCTCGTCGTCGGCCGGATCAGGAAACTCCACCCACGCGCGGGCGAAGTCGAGCCCCTTCTCGTCGTCCCCCGGCGCCGTTCCCGGCGTCCGCGGTGCTGTCACCCGCGAAGAACCCTCGGCCAGTCCGGCCTTCTTGTCCTTCCTGGCCTTCTTGTTCGTCTTTTCGTCCTTCGCCTTTTTCGTCTTTGGCACCCGTCCAGGGTAAGTCGCCCACGCCCCCCGCCGGGACCGGCTCGGCCGCCGCGGAAGAGGCATCACACCGCGCGGCGGGCAGTAGCGTTCCGTACATGAGACTCGGTGTCCTCGACGTGGGTTCGAACACGGTGCATCTGCTGGTGGTGGACGCGCACCCCGGCGCGCGCCCGCTGCCCGCGCACTCGCACAAGGCGGAACTGCGCCTCGCCCAACTCCTCGACGACGACGGGGCCATCGGGGCCGACGGCGTGGACAGGCTGGTCGCCGTCGTCCACGGGGCGCTCCAGGCCGCCGAGGACAAGGGCGTCGAGGAGCTGCTGCCGTTCGCGACCTCCGCGGTGCGCGACGCCCGTAACGCCGACGACGTCCTCACGCGTGTGCGCGAGGAGACCGGGGTCGAGCTGCAAGTGCTCAGCGGCGACGAGGAGGCCCGGCTCACCTTCCTCGCCGCCCGCCGCTGGTTCGGCTGGTCGGCCGGGAAACTGCTCGTCATCGACATCGGCGGCGGCTCCCTGGAGATCGCCTACGGCATGGACGAGGAGCCCGACGCCACGGCGTCCCTGCCGCTCGGCGCCGGCCGCCTCACCGCCGCGCGGCTGCCCGGCGACCCGCCCGGGCCGGACGACGTCCGCGCGCTGCGCCGCCACGTCCGTACCGAGATAGCCCGCACGGTCGGGGAGTTCAGCCGCTTCGGCGCACCCGACCACGTGGTGGCCACCTCCAAGACCTTCCGGCAGCTCGCCCGCATCGCCGGCGCCCCCGGCTCCGCCGAGGGCCTGTACGTCCAGCGCGAGCTGAAGCGGGAGTCCCTGGAGGGCTGGGTGCCGCGGCTCGCCGCCATGACCGCCGCCGAGCGCGCCGAGCTGCCCGGTGTCTCCGACGCCCGCGCGGGCCAGCTGGTCGCCGGGGCCCTGGTCGCGGAGGGCGCCATGGACCTGTTCGGCGTGGAACGCCTGGAGATCTGCCCCTGGGCCCTGCGGGAGGGCGTGATACTCCGCAGACTGGATCACCTGGGCCAGGGATGAGGGACAGCGGCCCTGAGTCCATGACAAACACCACAACGGCGAACGGACACCCCGCACCCACCCGGCCCCACCCCGTAACCTGAGGCTCGTGGCAGAAGCAAGGGACGTAGTCCGCATCCCGGATGCGAAGGTCGCCCTGTCGACGGCCTCCGTCTACCCGGAGTCGACGGCGACGGCCTTCGAGATCGCCGCGCGCCTCGGGTACGACGGCGTCGAGGTCATGGTGTGGACCGACCCGGTCAGCCAGGACATCGAGGCCCTGCGCAGGCTCAGCGACTACCACCGCATCCCCATCCTGGCCGTCCACGCGCCCTGTCTGCTCATCACGCAGCGCGTGTGGTCCACCGACCCCTGGACCAAGCTCCAGCGCGCCCAGGCCGCCGCCGAGAAGCTCGGCGCCGGCACGGTCGTCGTCCATCCCCCCTTCCGCTGGCAGCGGCAGTACGCCCGCGACTTCGTGGAGGGCGTCTGGCGGATGGCCGGTGAGACGGACGTGCGGTTCGCGGTGGAGAACATGTACCCCTGGCGCTACCGCGACCGCGAGATGCTCGCGTACGCCCCCGACTGGGACGTCACCAAAGAGGACTACCGCCACTTCACGATCGACCTCAGCCACGCCTCGACCGCCCGCACCGACGCCCTGCAGATGATCGACCGCATGGGCGACCGCCTCGGCCACGTCCACCTCGCCGACGGCCGGGGCTCCGCCAAGGACGAGCACCTGGTGCCCGGCCGCGGCGACCAGCCCTGCGCCGAGGTGCTGGAGGGCCTCGCGTCGCGCGGCTTCGACGGCCATGTCGTCATCGAGGTCAACACCCGCCGGGCCATGTCGGGCGCGGAGCGCGAGGCCGACCTGGCCGAGGCGCTGGCGTTCACCCGCCGGCACCTGTCCTCCGCGGCCTCCGCGATCGAGGTGCCACGGCGATGACCGGCCGTACCGCGGGCGACGGCCCGGACGTCTCCGCGCGGAGCAACGGCACCCTCACGCGGGACGACGGCACCCCCCGGCGCCGCGGCCGCCCCCCTCGTACGGAATCGGCCGGCACCCGGGACCGCATCCTCGACGCGGCCCGCGAGGAGTTCTCCGCGCGGGGATACGAGAAGACGTCCGTCCGGGGCATCGCCAAGTCGGCCGGGGTCGACCCCGCGCTGGTGCACCACTACTTCGGCACCAAGGAGCAGGTGTTCGAGGCCGCCGTGGAGGTCGCCTTCGCGCCGGTGCTCACCGCGCGGAACACGGTCCTCGACGGACCGCTCGACGAAGTGGGCGAACGGATGACCCGCATGATCATCGGCCTCTGGGAGAACCCGGTCACCCGGGCTCCGCTGCTCGCGATCGTCCGCTCCGCCGTGAACAACGAGATCGCGGCCGGTGTCTTCCGCCGCCTGATCGCCGGCCAACTGCTGCGCCGGATCGCCGGACAGCTCGACGTCCCCGACGCGGAGCTGCGCGCCGAGCTCGCCGCCGCGCAGCTGGTCGGGATCGCGATGATCCGGTACGTGATCAAGGTGGAGCCGCTGGCCTCGGCGGACGCCGAGCAGATCGTCAGGCGGGTGGCGCCGGTGGTGCAGGGGCACCTCACCGGGCGCTGACGCCCCTCCGGACCGAGACACCCGTCCCGAAATCCGGACACCTCGTCCCGCCCTCTGGATGACCGGCGTACGCTCGACGACAGTCATAACTCTCCGAAGGAGCGAGCGACGATGCCCGAGCTGAGGTCCCGCACAGTCACCCACGGCCGCAACATGGCGGGCGCCCGCGCCCTTATGCGCGCCTCCGGTGTACCGAGTGCGGACATCGGCCGCAAGCCGATCATCGCGGTCGCCAACAGCTTCACGGAGTTCGTCCCCGGCCACACCCACCTCGCCCCGGTCGGCCGGATCGTCAGCGAGGCGGTCACCGCGGCCGGCGGCATCCCGCGCGAGTTCAACACCATCGCCGTCGACGACGGCATCGCGATGGGCCACGGCGGCATGCTGTACTCCCTGCCCTCCCGCGACCTGATCGCGGACAGCGTGGAGTACATGGTCGAGGCGCACCGCGCGGACGCCCTGATCTGCATCTCCAACTGCGACAAGATCACCCCGGGCATGCTCAACGCGGCCCTGCGGCTGAACATCCCCACGGTCTTCGTCTCCGGCGGCCCGATGGAGTCCGGCCGCGCCACCCTGGTCGACGGCACGGTGCGCACGCTGGACCTGGTCGACGCGATGTCGGAGGCGGTCAACGAGAAGATCTCCGACGCGGACATCCTCCGCATCGAGGAGAACGCCTGCCCCACCTGCGGCTCCTGTTCCGGCATGTTCACCGCCAACTCGATGAACTGCCTCACCGAGGCGATCGGCCTCTCCCTCCCCGGCAACGGCTCGGTCCTCGCCACCCACACCGCCCGCAAGGCGCTCTACGAGAACGCCGCCCGCACGGTCCTGGACCTGACCCGCCGCTACTACGAGCAGGACGACGACTCGGTCCTGCCCCGCAGCATCGCCACCCCCGCCGCCTTCGAGAACGCCATGGCGCTCGACATCGCCATGGGCGGCTCCACCAACACGATCCTGCACCTGCTGGCCGCCGCCCAGGAGGCGGAGGTGCCGTACGGCCTCACCGAGATGGACGCCCTCTCGCGCCGCGTCCCCTGCCTGGCCAAGGTCGCGCCCAACGTCGCCAAGGACCGCACGTACTACATGGAGGACGTGCACCGCGCGGGAGGCATCCCCGCCCTCCTCGGCGAGCTGCACCGCGCGGGCCTGCTCAACGAGGACGTCCACTCCGTCCACAGCCCGTCCCTGGCCGACTGGCTGAAGACCTGGGACATCCGCGGCGGCTCCCCGTCGCAGGAGGCCGTGGAGCTGTGGCACGCGGCCCCCGGCTGCGTCCGCTCCGCCGAGGCCTTCTCCCAGTCCGAGCGCTGGGAGACCCTCGACGAGGACGCCGAGGGCGGCTGCATCCGCTCCGCCGAGCACGCGTACTCCAAGGACGGCGGCCTGGCGGTCCTGCGCGGCAACCTCGCCGTCGACGGCTGCGTGGTGAAGACGGCCGGCGTCGACGAGTCCATCTGGACCTTCGAGGGCCCGGCGGTCGTCTGCGAGTCGCAGGAGGAGGCCGTCGAGAAGATCCTCACCCAGCAGGTCAAGGAGGGCGACGTCGTCGTCATCCGCTACGAGGGCCCCAAGGGCGGCCCCGGCATGCAGGAGATGCTCTACCCGACGTCGTACCTGAAGGGCCGCGGCCTCGGAAAGGCCTGCGCCCTGATCACCGACGGCCGCTTCTCCGGCGGCACGTCCGGCCTGTCCATCGGCCACGCCTCCCCGGAGGCGGCCTCGGGCGGCACCATCGCCCTGGTCGAGGACGGCGACCGCATCCGCATCGACATCCCGAACCGCTCGATCGAGCTGCTGGTCGACGAGGCGGAACTGACCCGCCGCGAGCAGGCCCTGAACGGCCGGTACGCCCCGAAGAACCGCGACCGCAAGGTCTCCGCCGCCCTGAAGGCGTACGCGGCGATGGCCACCAGCGCGGACAAGGGCGCGGTGCGCGACGTCAGCAAGCTGGGCTGACCCGCGTCCGCGAAGGGCCGCCTCCGTCGTGCGGGAGCGGCCCTTCCGGCTACCAGGCGCCCGGATCCCGCCCGTCCACGGCGAACACGGTTCCGTCGGGCGCGGACGCGTGGACGTGCCCGTGCGCGATCACGGGCCGCGGCAGCGCGGCGGCGACCCGCCCGGCCGCCCCGAGCCGGGGCGCGGTCTGCCCGACCAGCCGCCCCGTCGACGCCTCCATGGCCAGCAGCCGCCCGTCGGGGGCGGTGACGTACACATGACGGCCGTCGGAGACGGGGGCGGAGCCGCGGACCAGGCCTGTCTCCACGCTCCACAGCTGCTTCCGCGCCTTCACGTCGACGGCGACGAGGGACCCACCCGAACCCATCAGGTGGACCACGTTCCCGTGGGTGGTGCCGTGACCCTGTTCGAGGGCGGCGGGCAGTGCGGTTCGACGCGTGGTCTCCGTGCCCGGGTGGTAGGCCACAACGGCTTCCGTGTCGCCGTAGACCCTGTCGGTGGAGGTGAGGAAGACCGTCTCCCCGTTCGTACCGACGGGCTCCAGCTCCCCTTCGAGCCGAGTGTCCCAGCGCACGTCTCCGGTGCCCGGATCCACCGCTGTGACGCGTGTGCCGGACCCGTCACCGGACGGGCTCGTCGCGTACGCCAGGGAGTCCCCGGCGAAGAAGACGAAACGCGGCGCCTGGTGGCCGGGGACGCGGTGGCTCCACCTGGTCTCACCCGAAGCGCCGTCCACCCCGGTGACCGTGCCGTCGGCCCCCGTCAGCAGCAGCGTGTCCCCGGCGGACTCGAGTCCGCCGTACGCGGGAACCTCCCGCTGCCAGACCGTCTTGCCGGAGACAGGGTCGAGCGCCTCCAGGCGCCCGCCCCGTGTGGACAGTGCCTGGACGAGACCGCCCGCCACGGCCGGCACCCGGCTTCCTTCCGAGCGGGCGACGGCGTGCCGCCACAGCAGCCGGCCGTCGGACGGATCGAGAGCGAAGACGTGCCCGGTCTGCGCACAGAGCAGTCTCCCGGCACCGTAGGAACACCGGGGGGTGCCGTTCTCACCGCTCCCGGGCCCCGGCGTCGCCCACGGACTGAACCCGGCCGACGTGGTCCGGTGCGCGCGATCGGTCTTCGGCACGGTGCTGTCGCCGCCGTTCAACTGAACGGCCGCCAGCGCGGCGATGACCGCCAGCCCGACGGCGCCGACGCCGAGAACGGTCCGCCCGTTCCCGCGTCGCCTGCGCTTATCCGTCCTCTCCGGCTCTGTGACCTGTGGTTTCGGCTCGGGTGGGTCCCCTGCGCGCTGTGCCGGTATGAACACCTGCGTGTCGTACGACGCCGCCACCGAGCGCAGTTCCCGCATCAACTCGTCCGGCGTGGGCCGGTCCTCGGGCTCCTTGGCCAGACAGCGCAGGATGAGCGGCGCGAGTTCGTCCGGTACCCCGGCCAGGTCGGGCTCGTCGTGCACGACCTGGTAGGCGACCACGTACGGGCTGTCCGAGTCGAAGGGCCCGCGTCCGGTCGCCGCGTGCACCAGCACGGACCCCAGGGCGAAAACGTCGGCAGCGGGCCCCACTTCTCGCGGCCGGCGGAACTGCTCGGGTGCCATGAAGGGCGGTGTGCCGATCAACTTGCCCGTCTCGGTCCGCAGTTCACTGTCCGTCGGCCGTGAAATGCCGAAGTCGATGACCTTGGGCCCGTCGTCGGCGAGCAGTACGTTGCTCGGCTTCAGGTCCCGGTGGACGACCCCGACCCGGTGTATGTCGCGCAGCGCCTCGGCCAGTCCCGCCATCAGCCGACGCACTTCAGCGGGCGCCATCGGGCCGTTCCGCTTCACATGCTCGGCGAGGGTCGGACCGGGGATGAACAGGGTGGCCATCCATGGCCGCTCAGCCTCGGGATCCGCATCGACCACGGGCGCGGTGAAGGCACCGCTCACCCTGCGAGCTGCGCCCACCTCCTGCCGGAACCGCCCCCTGAACTCGGGATCCCTGGCGAACTCGGCATGCACGACCTTCACCGCGAGCTTCATGCCCGAGGTGCTTCGGGCCAGGTGTACGACCCCCATGCCGCCGGAGCCGAGACGCGCCTCCAGATGGTAGTGACCGGCGTACTCGGGAAGTTCCGCTTCCGCGCTCGCTCCGGCGTTCTGCTGTGGCGCCATGGGAACACCCCCGTGCTGTTCGTCCGCGCGCGCGACACGGAGCCTAGTGGATTACTCGTACGGGACGGAGTCGGCTTGCTAGCCTGCGTGTTCCTCGACCACACAGATGTGCGTGGTGGGTTCGAGGGGATCAACGGGGCCCATGGCAACCATGGGATTCAACGGGGGAGGTACGCATGGCTGTTGACCGTGTCGAAGAGAACGAAGCCGGCGACGTGTCGGAGGTCGGCACCACCGCAGAGGTCACGACCACCGCTCTGCGCTACTACTCGGTCGCCCCGGGGGTCCGCCTGAACGTGCGCAGCGGTCCCGGCACCGACTACACCATCGTCCGTGTCCTGGCCGAGGGGGCGAAGGTGCCGATCTTCTGCCAGACGCCGGGCACCACGGTGACGGGCCCGTACGGCACGTCGAACATCTGGGACAACATCGACAACGGCGAGTTCGTCTCGGACACGTACGTGTACACCGGCCGCGACGGCTACTTCCGTCCGCGGTGCTCCTTCTGATCCGTGTCCCGGCTGAGGGGATGAGGGGACGATGGTGCCGATCCCCTGCCGGACGCAGGGCACCACGGTGACGGGTCCGTAGGGCACCTCGAACATCTGGGACAACATAGGCAACGGTCAGTACGTCTCCGACGCCTACGTGCGCACCGGCAGCGACGGGTACGTGGCCCCGCGCTGCCGGTGACGTTCCTTCGAAGAGATCCGCTGAACCGACACCGACCGTGCCCTGGGACTCCGCCCGGAGCCCCAGGGCACGGTCGTGCACGACCGGCCCGCGGCGGGGGCCGACAGGGGAGGGGGCCCACGTGCGCACGCGGGGGAGGAGACACAATCGACCCGTGAGCGCAGCAGAGAACGACCCGAACGGCACCCCGGCCACCCCCGCAGGCCCCCGGCCCGAGCCCATCCGCTTCTTCGGCACGACCTGGGTCGACCACTCCGGCGGCTACACCGTCCGCCGCATCGGCGTCGCCGTCGGATCCCTCGCCGCCGCGGCAGCCGCCTGCCTCGTCCTGCGCATCGCCTACGACGGACTCCGGATCGCCGACGTCGGCAGCTTCGTCTCACTCCTCATGATCGTGATGTTCGCGATCTGCAGCTCGCTCGCCTTCCGCCACACCTGGTCCGCCTTCACCACCCGCCCCGACCCCGACCGCCAGGCGTCCCTGCGCGGCCTGCTGGCCATCGGTTTCGTCGGCTCGCTCCTCGCCTATTTCTTCCGCACCTTCACCGAGGCCCCGGGCGAGAAGCTCCACCGCGCGGAGTACGACAAGGCCCGCGCGGAGTACGAGAAGCGCACCACCCGCCGCTCGGGCAACCCGTCGAAGAAGCGCCGCCGCTCCTGACCCCACCGGAAACCCCGGCCACCATGGCCGTATGACGACACCCGGGGCCGACCACCTCACCCGCGCCCACTCCTTCAACGCCGCCGCCGCCCAGTACGCCGCCAACCGCCCCTCCTACCCGCCCGCCCTCTTCGACACGATCGAGGAGCTGACCGGCCGCCCCCTGGCCGGTGCCCGGGTCGTGGACGTCGGAGCCGGTACGGGCATGGCGACCGCCCGTCTGCACGGGTGCGGCGCCGACGTGATCGCCGTCGAGCCCGGTGACGGCATGGCGGCCGAGTTCCGCCGCACCCTCCCCGACGTGCCGCTCGTCCGGGGCAACGGCAACGCCCTCCCCCTCGCCGACCACTGCGCCGACCTCCTCACCTACGCCCAGGCCTGGCACTGGACCGATCCCGCCCGCGCCGTCCCGGAGGCGGTACGGGTCCTGCGGCCGGGCGGCGCGCTCGCCCTGTGGTGGAACACCGACGCGCTCGACGTGCCCTGGATCGCCGAAGAGGCCGAACGCACCGCACGTCACTTCGGCGTGAACCTCGCCGCCGAGCGGCGCGACACCAACGCCCGAGCCGCCGACCCCGCCGGTCTCCTGCACTTCACCCGCCGGGAGATCCGCTGGAGCCGCCGCGTCCCGATCGACACCCACCTGGCCAACCTCGCCAGCCACTCGGTCCTCCTCGTCGACGCCGACCGCGCCGCCGGCTTCCTCGCCGATCAGCGCGAGCACCTCACCGCCGCCTTCCCGGACGGCACCGTCGAGGAGACCTACGACGTCGTCCTCCTCCTCGCCACCGCGCCCCCGACCCCGACGGCTTGACGCCTCCCCGGGCCCGGGAGGAGTATTCATCACATGATGAATTACCTCTCCCGCCCACCGGAGGAACCGGCCGTCCACGCCCGGGACCTCACCGTCGTCCGAGGCCCCCGCACCGTCCTGCGCGGCCTCGACTTCACCGTCCCCCGCGGTCAGATCACCGGCCTCCTCGGTCCCTCCGGTTGCGGCAAGTCGACCCTGATGCGGGCCGTCGTCGGCACCCAGGCCAAGGTCACCGGCACCCTGGACGTCCTCGGCAGCCCCGCCGGCCACCCCACCCTGCGCACCCGCATCGGCTACGTCACCCAGGCCCCGTCCGTCTACGACGACCTGACCGTCCGCCAGAACCTCGACTACTTCGCCGCGATCCTCGACCCCGGCCGGGCGGCCGCCGACCGCCGCCACGAGAACGTCACCCGCGCGATCGCCGACGTCGACCTCACCACCCACGCCGACGCCCTCGCCGGCAACCTCTCCGGCGGCCAGCGCAGCCGCGTCTCGCTCGCCGTGGCCCTCCTCGGCACCCCCGAACTCCTGGTCCTCGACGAACCCACCGTCGGCCTCGACCCCGTCCTCCGCCGCGACCTGTGGCAGCTCTTCCACACCCTCGCCACCGAACGCGGCGCCACCCTCCTGATCTCCTCCCACGTCATGGACGAGGCCGAGCGCTGCCACCGCCTCCTGCTCATGCGCGCGGGCGGAATCCTCGCCGACGACACCCCCGACGCCCTGCGCACCCGCACCGGCTCCGACACCGTCGAGGCGGCCTTCCTCCACCTGGTCGACGAGGCGATCGCGGCAGGCCGTACCAAGGAGACGACCCGATGAGCACGACCACCCCCGCCCCGGCACGCGCCCTCAACGCCTCCCGCACCACCGCCACCGCCGCCCGGGTCCTGCGCCAGCTCCGCCACGACCCGCGCACCATCGCGCTGATGGTCCTCATCCCCTGCGTGATGCTGTTCCTGCTCCGCTACGTCTTCGACGGCAGCGCGCGCACCTTCGACAACATCGGCGCGTCACTCCTCGGGATCTTCCCGCTGATCACGATGTTCCTGGTCACCTCGATCGCCACCCTGCGCGAACGCACCTCCGGCACCCTCGAACGCCTCCTCGCCATGCCGCTCGGCAAGGGCGACCTGATCGCCGGCTACGCCCTCGCCTTCGGCGCCCTCGCGATCGTCCAGTCCGCCCTCGCCACGGGCCTCGCCGTCTGGTTCCTCGGACTCGACGTCACCGGCAGCCCCTGGCTGCTCCTCCTGGTCGCCCTGCTCGACGCGCTCCTCGGCACGGCCCTCGGCCTCTTCGTCTCGGCCTTCGCGGCCTCCGAGTTCCAGGCGGTCCAGTTCATGCCGGCGGTGATCTTCCCCCAGCTCCTCCTCTGCGGCCTCTTCACCCCACGCGAGAACATGCACCCGGCCCTGGAGGCCCTCTCCGACGTCCTCCCCATGTCCTACGCGGTCGACGGCATGAACGAGGTCCTGAAGCACACCGACATGACCGCGGCCTTCATCCGCGACACGGCGATCGTCGCGGGCTGCGCCCTGCTGGTCCTGACCCTGGGCGCGGCCACCTTGAAACGCCGGACGCAATAGCCACCCGCCCTCCCGCCCCCGGACCGACATCCCGCCCACTGGACGCCCTACCCCCACCCGCCCCCGGGGATGCGAGGATGCCCACAGGACGACGCACCCCCGGAGGGCACCCCAGCCATGACCCAGAAAGTCGCAGTCCTCGGCACCGGCAAAATCGGCGAAGCCCTGCTCAGCGGAATGATCCGCGCCGGCTGGGCCCCCACCGACCTCCTCGTCACCGCCCGCCGCCAGGAACGAGCCGACGAACTCCGCACCCGCTACGGAGTCACCCCGGTCTCCAACCAGGAAGCCGCCAAGACCGCCGACACCCTGATCCTCACGGTCAAACCGCAGGACATGGGCACCCTCCTCGACGAACTCGCCCCCCACGTCCCCGCCGACCGCCTGATCATCAGCGGCGCCGCCGGCATCCCCACCGTCTTCTTCGAGGACCGCCTCGTCACCGGCACCCCGGTCGTCCGCGTCATGACCAACACCCCTGCCCTCGTCGACGAGGCCATGTCGGTCATCTCCGCCGGAAGCCACGCCACCGCCGACCACCTCGCCCACGCCGAGGAGATCTTCGGCGCCGTCGGCAAGACCCTCCGCGTCCCCGAGTCCCAGCAGGACGCCTGCACCGCCCTCTCCGGCTCCGGCCCGGCGTACTTCTTCTACCTGGTCGAAGCCATGACCGACGCCGGCATCCTGCTCGGCCTGCCCCGCGACAAGGCTCACGACCTGATCGTCCAGTCCGCGATCGGCGCCGCGACGATGCTCCGCGACAGCGGCGAACACCCGGTGAAGCTCCGCGAGAACGTGACCTCCCCCGCCGGCACCACCATCAACGCCATCCGCGAACTCGAGAACCACGGCGTACGAGCCGCCCTCATCGCCGCCCTCGAAGCCGCCCGCGACCGCAGCCGCGAACTCGCGAGCGGCACCAAGGACTGACGACCGGCCCGAGCCCTCGCGCCTACCGGGCCGCCTTCAGCACGGGCGCCCCGGTATCCGAGCCCGCCGGCAACAAGCCGATCGCCCGATAAGCGGCATCAACGGTCGGCCGAGCCATGCCCCGCGCCCGCTCCGCACCATCCCGCAGCACCCCCTCCACATAGCCGGGATCCGCGCACAACTCCTTGTGCCTCTGCTGCACGGGCCTCAGAACCTCGACCACCGCCTCCGCCGTGTCCCTCTTCAAAGCGCCGTACGACTCATATACACCGGCCAGCGCCTCCGGGTTCCCACCCGAACACGCGGCGAGAATCTCCAGCAGATTCGCCACCCCCGGCCGGTTCTCCCTGTCGTACACGACCTCCCGCCCACTGTCGGTCACCGCCCGCATGACCTTCTTCCGCGCCACGTCCGGCTCGTCCAGCAGGTAGACGATCCCCGGCCCCGTGTCGTCGCTCTTGCCCATCTTCGACAGGGGGTCCTGCAGATTCATCACCCGCGCCGCCACCGACGGATTCGTCGCCCGCGGCACCACGAACGTGTGCCCGTACCGCTGGTTGAACCGCACCGCGAGATCCCGCGCCAGCTCCACGTGCTGCGTCTGGTCGTGCCCGACCGGCACCTCGTCCGTCCCGTACGCCAGGATGTCGGCCGCCATCAGCACCGGATACGTCAGCAGCGACAGCCGCACGCTCCCACCCCGCCGCTGCTCCTGCGCGGCCTTCTCCTTGTACTGGATCATCCGCCGCATCTCGCCGTCCGTGGCCACGCACTCCAGCAGATACGACAGCCGCGCGTGCTCGTCCACATGGCTCTGCACGAACACCGTGCACAGCGCTGGGTCCAGCCCGGACGCCAGCAGCAGCGTCGCCGCCTGCCGGCTCAGCCTGCGCACCCGCGCGGGATCGTGGTGCACGGTCAGCGCGTGCAGATCGACCACGCAGAACACCGCGTCCGCCTGGTGCTGGTCGACCGCGACCCACTGCCGCATGGCCCCCAGGTAGTTCCCCAGCGTCAGATGCCCGGTCGGCTTGATCCCACTGAAGACCCGTGTCATCTCTTCTCTTCTCCATCTCCGGTCCGAGGCCGCCGTCCCCGGCCGGCCGCCCCTCGGAGTCCTGGAGGGAGAAACAGAAACGGCCGCCGAGGCGGCGGCCGTTGAGTGCGCACGTAGGGGTCGGCCGCCGTCAGGCGGCCCACCAGAACTGGCTGTACGTACGCGTCGTCATACGGACCAGAGTACGCCCCGGGGGTGGGACGAGGCAGTGAGTTGACACGCCCCGGCCGGATCCGTATGGTTCTCCGAGTTGTCCGACGTGAGCGCCGACTCCGGTCGGTCCCCGGACAGCCATTCCGCACGTACCACTCCCGTTCGAGACAGCAGTCTGTCTGTTGTCACGTCCTTGGCGTGTGTATTCGCGAAATGAGGAATCCGCACCCGAAAGGGAGCAGGGCCCCGATTAGGTCGGGGGCCGGGAATCCGCTAAAGTCTCACTCGTCGGAACGGCCCAACGGCCGGGAAGGCAACCCGCTCTGACCGGGAATCAGGCCCGAAAGGATCTGATAGAGTCGGAACCGCCGGAAAGGGAAACGCGGAAGCGGAACCCCGGAAAGCACCGAGGAAATCGGATCGGAAAGGTCTGATAGAGTCGGAAACGCAAGACCGAAGGGAAGCGCCCGGAGGAAAGCCCGCGAGGGTGAGTACGAAGGAAGCGTCCGTTCCTTGAGAACTCAACAGCGTGCCAAAAGTCAACGCCAGATATGTTGATACCCCGTCCATCCGGTTACGGATGGTCGAGGTTCCTTTGAAGAAAACACAGCGAGGATGCTGTGAACCGCCGGATCATTCCTCCGGTGGTTCCGCTCTCGTGATGTGTGCACCCGATCACGGGTAAACATTCACGGAGAGTTTGATCCTGGCT
>NZ_JBIBZI010000005.1:0-139717 GCF_043084105.1 Streptomyces sp. NPDC014676
CGGCAGTTGATCGGCGACGTGTGGGAGTGGACGGCGAGCGACTTCCTGCCCTACCCGGGGTTCAGGGCGTTCCCGTACAAGGAGTACTCGGAGGTGTTCTTCGGGCCGGAGCACAAGGTGCTGCGCGGCGGTTCGTTCGCCGTGGACGCGGTGGCCTGCCGGGGCACGTTCCGCAACTGGGACCTGCCCGTCCGGCGGCAGATCTTCTCCGGGTTCCGCACGGCGCGTTCGGAGGACGTCTGATGTGCCGTCACGTGGCGTACGTGGGGCCCGCGGAGCCGCTGGGCGAGTTGCTCGTGAAGCCGCCGCACGGGCTGTACCGGCAGTCCTGGGCGCCCCGGCGGCAGCGTTACGGCACGGTCAACGCCGACGGCTTCGGCGTGGGCTGGTACGCGGAGGGCGATCCGGTGCCGGCCAGGTACCGGCGGGCCGGACCGGTGTGGGCGGACCTGTCGTTCGCGGATCTCGCCCGTGTCGTACGGACCCGGGCGCTGCTCGCGGCCGTACGGGACGCGACCCTGTCGGGCGCGGACGCGGAGGCCGCGGCGGCGCCGTTCGCGGCCGGGACCTGGCTGTTCAGCCACAACGGGGCGGTGCCGGGCTGGCCGGGGTCGCTCGCGCCGCTGGTGGCGTCCCTGTCCGCCGAGGACGTGCTGTCGCTGGAGGCCCGCAACGACTCCGCCTTCGTGTGGGCGCTGGTGCTGGCCCGGCTGCGGGCCGGTGACGAGGAGGGGCAGGCGCTGGCCGACACGGTCCTGGAGGTCGCCGCGGCGGCCCCCGGCTCGCGGCTGAACCTGCTGCTCACCAACGGCGACACCGTCACGGCGACCGCCTGGGGCGACACGCTGTGGTACCTCACCCGGGCCGGCGGCGGAACCGTCGTGGCCTCCGAGCCCTACGACGACGATCCGCACTGGCGCGAGGTCCCCGACCGCACCCTGCTCGCGGCGAGCCGTACGGACGTCCTGCTGACCCCGCTCAAGGAGCCCCTCACGTGAGTCCGTTCCATGTCACCCGCACCCTGCCCGAGGACACCACCGACGCGGCCCTGCGCGCCGACGTCCGCGAGGGCCTGACCGGCAGCCCCAAGACGCTGCCGCCCAAGTGGTTCTACGACGCGCGGGGCAGTGAACTCTTCGAGGAGATCACCGCGCTGCCCGAGTACTACCCGACCCGCGCCGAACGCGAGATCCTGCGCGCCCGCGCCGGTGAGATCGCCGCGGCGTCCGGAGCCCGCACCCTGGTCGAGCTGGGCTCCGGCTCCTCGGAGAAGACACGGCACCTGATCGACGCCCTGACCGGGCTGCGCGCCTATGTCCCCGTCGACGTCAGCGAGAGCGCCCTCACCCTGGCCGGGCGGGCGCTGGCCGCCGAGCGGCCGGGGCTGGACGTGCACGCGCTGATCGC
Organism: Streptomyces sp. NPDC014676; assembly: GCF_043084105.1. Taxonomy (NCBI): domain Bacteria; kingdom Bacillati; phylum Actinomycetota; class Actinomycetes; order Kitasatosporales; family Streptomycetaceae; genus Streptomyces; species Streptomyces sp. NPDC014676. Next base: position 1,408 of record NZ_JBIBZI010000005.1, read on the forward strand.
CGACTTCACCGCCCTGCCGGCCCTGCCCGACACGCCGGGGCCGCGGCTGGTGGCGTTCCTCGGCGGCACCATCGGCAATCTGCTGCCGGCCGAGCGCGCCGCGTTCCTCGCCTCCGTCCGCGCCCTGCTCGCCCCGGGCGACGCCCTGCTGCTGGGCACGGACCTGGTGAAGGACGAGCGGGTGCTGGTCCGGGCGTACGACGACGCGGCCGGTGTGACGGCCGCGTTCAACAAGAACGTCCTGACCGTCATCAACCGGGAGCTGGGCGCCGACTTCGACCCGGACACCTTCGACCATGTGGCGCTGTGGGACGCCGGGCACGAGTGGATCGAGATGCGGCTGCGCTCCCGTACCACGCAGACGGTGAAGATCCCCTCACTGGGACTCGCCGTGGACTTCGCGGCGGGCGAGGAACTGCGCACCGAGGTGTCGGCGAAGTTCCGCCGGGACGGAGTGCGGGAGGAACTGGCGGCCGCCGGGCTGGAGCCGGCCCGGTGGTGGACGGACGGGGAGGCGCGGTTCGCGCTGTCCCTGAGCGTCGCACGCTGACGGGAGCGGTGCCGGGCCGCGCGTCGTCCTAGTCGAAGGCCAGTGCCTCGGTGATGCGGCGCGCGGCGCGCCCGGCCTCGGCGGCCGGGTCGGACCCGGTGAGCACCTCGGTCATGTACTCCTTGATCGGGTTGTCCGCCTCGACCGCGCTCCACCGGGGGGTGCCGGGGGTCGCCCGGCCCTGTGCGGCTCCGGCCGCCATGGCCGCGACCCCCTCCTCCCCCTTCACCGAACCGGCGAGTCCGGCCTTGTTGGGGACGTAGTTCATCGTGCGGGCCAGGTCGGTGTTCCACTGGGCGCCGGTGAGCGCGGCGACGACCTCGACGGCGCCCTCCCGGTTGTCGGTCTTGGCCGGGATCACGAGGTCGGAGCCACCGGTGAAGACGGCACCGGGCTTGCCGGCGGTCCTGCCGGGGACGGGGAAGTAGCCCAGCTCTCCCTCGAGTTCCGGGTTCTGCTTGAGGATGGCGCTCGCCAGTCCCGGTACGGCCACGATCTGGGCGACCTCGCCCTCGGCGAACACGCCCGCCTGCGGCGGGTGTTCCTCGTCGGCGTCGGCCGGTCCGTCGCCGAGGGCCTGGAGCCGGCGGTAGAAGTCCATGCCGCGCAGCGCCTCCGGACTGTCCAGCGCGCCGCGCCAGACGCCGTCCCGCTCCTTGGCGAGGTCTCCGCCCTCCTCCCAGATGAAGCCCGCGAGCGTGTACCAGTCCTGTCCGGCGAGGTAGATGCCCTGGTCGCCGCCGGTGTCGAGCTTCTCGGTGAGGGTGAGCCACTCGTCGCGGGTCTTCGGCGGGGCGGTGACGCCGGCCTGCCGGAAGAGGTCCTTGCGGTAGATGACGACACGGTTGGCCGCGTACCAGGGGATGCCGTACTGCTGGGAGCCCCACTGGCCGGGTTCGGCGAGGCCGGGCAGCCAGTCGTCGCGGCCCCAGTCGCGCATGGACTCCAGGGTGAGGTCGAGCAGTCCGTCGCCCTCCGCGTACGTGGCGACCTGGGTGTTGCCGACCTCGATGACGTCGGGGCCGTCCTCCTCGCCCGTCTTCAGCGCCTTCTGCACCTTCTCGCCGATGCCGGTCCATTCCTGGATGCGGATGTCGAGGTCGAGTCCGGGGTGCTCGCGCTCGAACTCCTCCGTGAAGCGGTCCAGGTACTCCTGCGAGGCGCTGTGCCGCATCAACCACACGGTGACCGTGCTCCGTTCGGCGTCGCCGGGCATCAGTCCACAGCCGCCGAGCAGGGAGGCGGACACACAGACAAGGGCGAGCAGACGGCGTTTCACGAAGGGTCCTGTTTCTGTCTGACGGACAGGGCGGGTCCCGGCGTGGGGGGCGAGCGGGGCTCGGGCGGGTCCTCAGCATCTTGGTATGGACCAATGCTCAGGTCAAGGCCGTCAGGCGAACGGGGCCGCCGTCTCGCGCTCCGCCGCGGTGTGGGGCACGGTGGAATGAGGCGAGAGGAGCACGTGCATGTCGAATCACACCTACCGGGTCACGGAGATCGTCGGCACCTCACCCGACGGTGTCGACCAGGCCGTACGCAACGGCATCGAACGCGCTTCGCAGACCCTGCGCAATCTGGACTGGTTCGAGGTGACCCAGGTGCGCGGCCAGATCGAGAACGGGCAGGTCGCGCACTGGCAGGTGGGGCTGAAGGTCGGCTTCCGGCTGGAGGGGACGGACTGAGCCCGAGCCGGGGTCCGGACGGACGGGGTCAGGTCCGTCCTTCGCGCTCCTGCGCGTCCTTCAGCTCGCCGGACGGGGCCGTCCAGCGGGCCTGTACGACGGTGAAGCCGGCCCGCCGGGCGTCCAGGCAGACCAGTTCGTCGTCGTCCACGAGCACGCGGACGTCCCGGGTGCGGGCGAGGCGGCGCAGGATCGCCAGCTTGGTGTGGCGGGCCGGCCGGCGGTCGGCGTCGCCGCGCATGTGCACGTCCCCCTCGGGCAGTTCCTGGGCGGCGAGCCAGTCCAGCGTGTCGCGCCGGCAGCGCTCGGGGCGCCCGGTGAGGTAGACGATCTCGCACTCCCGCGCGCTCTCGTGGACCAGCGCGATGCCCTCGGCGAGCGGGGGGTCCTGCGGCGCGGCGGCGAAGAAGGCGTCCCAGTCGCGGGGCCTGCGCTCCAGGAAGCGCTGCCGGTGCGCGGTGTCGGCGAGGGTGTTGTCGAGGTCGAACACGGCCAGCGGCCGTTCGTCGCGGTCGGTCACACCGCCCAGCCTAGGGGGTGTCGTTTGGATCAGGTCGGCTCCAGTGAGCGGTGCCTCATAGCCGAGTCGAGCGGGGTCTGGTGGTGGGGGCACCTCCCACGCCCTTCAGGCAGTGGGGGAGCATCGCAAGGCGGAGGAGGGCGCCAGGGCGGAGCCCTGGCAACCGACGACAACGCGGCGAGGTGCGGCACCAGACCCCCGCGACCCCGACAAGATCCAAATGACACCCCCTGGACGCGGGGCGTGCGGAATCCTGGGGGCCACCGGGTGTTGAACCCGGTATGAGTTCCGTGATCCGCTCGGCCCGCTTCTCCGTCCTCGACCGCTCCCGCATCCGTGAGGGGCACACCGGCCCCGAGGCGCTGCGGGACACCGTCGGCCTGGCGCGGGAGGTGGAGCGGCTCGGCTACCACCGGTTCTGGGTCGCCGAACACCACGGGGTACCGGGGGTCGCCGGTTCGGCGCCGACCGTGCTGGCCGCCGCCGTCGCCGGGGCGACCCGGACCATCCGCGTCGGCACCGGCGGGGTGATGCTGCCCAACCACCGGCCGCTGGTGGTGGCCGAGCAGTTCGGGGTGCTGGAATCGCTGTTCCCGGGCCGCGTCGACATGGGCCTGGGCCGGTCGGTCGGCTTCACCGACGGGGTGCGCAGGGCGCTGGGGCGCGGCAAGGACGACGCGGAGGACTTCGCGGCCCAGCTCGACGAGCTGCTCGGCTGGTTCCGGGGCACCTCTCCCACCGGGGTGCACGCCCGGCCCGCCGAGGGTCTGACCGTGCCGCCGTTCGTGCTCGCCATGGGCGAGGGCGCCACGATCGCGGCCCGCGCGGGCCTGCCGATGGTCATCGGCGACCTCCGCGACCGGGACAGGATGCGACGCGGCATCGACCACTACCGCGACCGGTTCCGCCCTTCTCCGTGGGCGAGCGAGCCGTACGTGGTCGTCTCCGGCACGGTCGCGGTGGCCGGTACCCCCGAGGAGGCCCGACGGCTGCTGGTCCCGGAGGCCTGGTCGATGGCGTACTCCCGGACCCACGGCAGCTTTCCGCCGCTGCCGCCCGCCGAGCGCGTCGAGGCGCTCTCCCTGAGCGCCAAGGAGCGCGGCTTCTACGAGTCGGGGCTCAGCGGCCAGTTGGCCGGCACCGAGGACGAGGTGGCGCACCGACTGGAGGCGGTCCTGGAGGAGACGGGCGCGCAGGAGGTGCTCGTCACCACCAGCACCCACGACCGTGAGGCGCTGCTGGACTCCTACCGGCGGCTCGCCGCGATCGCCGGGCTGGACGGCGGCACGGCGACGCGCCGGTGAGGCGACACCGGCGCGTCAGGGGGTGCGGACTACTCGCGGCCTCGCTTGGGGACGTCACGGCCACGGCGGCCGGACTCCTCGTCCATCTCCGTCTCGGCCTCGATGCGCTCCTTGCGGACCCGGCCGCGGACGGTCTCGTCAGCGGTCTTCTCCTCCGTGGTCATCCGGACCCGCTCGACCGGCACCGCCTCGGTCTCCACGACCGGGCGCTCCTCGTACAGCGTGACCTCGTGCTCGTCCTCCTTGAAGGCCGGGCCCGACATGGCCTCGCCGCGGTTGGCGTCCGTGATCGGCTCGCGCTCCACGCGGACTTCCTCGTGGCGCACCGGCACGGTCTGCTGGACCTCCTCCGTGACCACGTACTTGCGCAGCCTGGCCCGTCCGGTCTGATGCCGCTCGACGCCGACGTGCATCCGCTCCTCGGAGCGGGTCATGGCGTCGTCGCCGGGTCCCCGGGTCCGGGCTTCGCCCCGGCGGCCCGCGGTGCCCGCGGTTCCGGCCGCGCCCGGTGCCGTGCGGGAGGTGTCACCCCGGCGTCCGGTCGTGCCCGCCGCACCGGCGGCGCCCGCCGTACCGGCCGCTCCGGCGGCTCCCGCCGTACCGGCCGTGCCCATGCCGGGGGACCGGTCGCGTTCGCCGGGCTCGGTCAGCACGGAGCCCCAGTCGATGCCGTAGTAGTCGTACAGACGGTGTTCCTCTTCCACCGACAGGTGGCCGCCCGCGTCGATGTCGACGTTGGGCGCGTCCTTGATCTTGTCCTTGCGGTAGGGGACCTCGAGGTGGTCCTTCACCAGGGCGGCGTCACGGATGGGGACGAACGACTCGTTGGAACCGAACATGCCCGTTTTGACGGTCACCCACTCGGGGCGTCCGCTGGCGTCGTCGAGGAAGACGTGCTTCGCGTCGCCTACCTTGTTCCCGTCCCCGTCGTAGACGGGATGATCCAGCAGGATCGAGATCTCTTCGCGGGTGATCATCTTCCATCACCCTCCTTTCGAAGGTCGCCTCTCCCGGTTCTCCCGGATCAACTACAGAAAACGGCATAAAAGGAATAAAAGGTACTTAATTTTCCACAGTGCTCACCCGCGGTGACCGCTCTCGTGTCCCGCGGCCGCCTCCGGCTGCGCCGCGCGGGCCAGGGCCCGGCGGTCGAGGTGGCTCCCCGGCGGGACGGGAGCCCGCACCTCGACCTCCGCGACCACGCCGCGGGCCGACGCCACGCGCCACAGCGAGGCGAGGAGCGTGTCGTCACCGACGAAGGCCGGTGCGGTGGCCGGGGTTCCGCACGCGCTCCGGTAGCGGATGCGCACCGGCTGCACCGGCACCCGGGCGTCCAGCGCCGCCTGGAAGACCGCGCGGCGGAAGTGCCCCCGGGCCGGGCCGCACCAGGTACTGCCCTCCGGGAACGCCGCGACCGCCGCGCCGCCGCGCAGGACCCCGGCGAGCGCGGCGACCGTGTCCGGCAGGGCGCGCAGCCGGTCACGGTCGATGAACAGCACGCCGCCGCGCGCCGCCAGCGCCCCCGCCACGGGCCAGCGCCGCACCTCCGCCTTGGCCAGCATCCTGGCCGGACGGACCGCCGCGAGCAGCGGCACGTCCAGCCAGGAGATGTGGTTGGCGACGAGCAGCAGTCCGCCCGTGGGCACGGCGGCCCCGGCGATACGGACCCGGACCCCTGCGGCCCGTACGATCCACCGGCACCACCGGCGCACCACGCCGTCCGGGATCCACCGCCCGAGCGGGAGCAGCACGATCCCGGCGAGGACCAGCAGGCCCACCGCCGCCAGCCGCAGCACCGCCGGCGGTACGGCCGCCGCGGACGCCGTCGGTTCCACACAGCCCCGCGGGGTGCAGGGCGCGCTCGGCAGCCAGACGCTCATCAGGCGGGGACGAGGGAGAGGAAGTGCCGCAGGTAGCGGGGGTTGACCCGGTTCATCGGCAGCAGCACGTAGAGGTCGGCGACACCGAAGTCCACGTCGTGCGCGGGCTCGCCGCAGACCCAGGCGCCGAGCCGGAGGTAGCCGCGCAGCAGGGCCGGCAGCTCGGAGGGCGCGGCGGGTGCCGAGGTGCTCGGCAGCCAGGGCAGCAGCGGGCGCACCCGGTACTCCTCGGGTGCGAGGTGCCCCGCCCGCACCCGGTCCCAGGTGGCGGAGGCGAGCGCGCCTCCGTCGGCCAGCGGGACGGAGCAGCAGCCGGCCAGCCAGGCGTGGCCGCGGTCGGTCATGTAGCGGGCGATACCGGCCCAGATGAGTCCGATGACCGCGCCGTCGCGGTGGTCGGGGTGCACACAGGAGCGGCCGACCTCGACGAGGGACGGCCGTATCGCGTCGAGTCCCGACAGGTCGAACTCGGCCTCCGCGTACAGCCGCCCGGCGATCCCGGAGCGCTCCGGCGGCAGCAGCCGGTAGGTGCCGACGACCTGGCCGCTGACCTCCTCGCGCACGAGCAGGTGGTCGCAGTAGGCGTCGAAGGGGTCGACGTCCAGCCCCGGCTGCGGGGTGGCCAGCAGGGCGCCCATCTCCCCCGCGAAGACGTCGTACCGCAGCCGCTGGGCGGCACGCACGTCCTCCTCGTCGCGGGCGAGGGTGACGGTGTAGCGGGTGGGGGCGGCGGGCCGCGGGGGGTGGTCGACGGTCAGTACGCCGGTCATGGCTCTCTCCTGATCACGCGCCGGAGCGGGGGCGGGGACACCCCTGTTCTCCCGACCGGGGTTGGCGTGTACGTGTCCGGAGCCGGGAGCGCGGATGTGGAGATGCTGAATGACCGGAGCGGAAAGCGAGACGGGGCCGGGAGGAGCACCTCTCCCGGCCCCGTCCGTCCGCACCTTTCGGCGAACGTTCAGTGCGGCGCCCCGAAGGGGCGCGGGGCTGTATCGATGTGCGGCTCAGCCACGTGGGCGCGACAGGCCGCGGACGGCCCGCGGCCGGGCGACAGCCTGCCGCCGCACGGCGCTACCGCTTGCTCACCTTGCGCGTGGCCCGCAGCCATTCCTTGTTCATCCCCGTGATGGAGGTCAGCGGAATCCCCTTCGGACAAGCGGTCGCGCACTCCCCGGCCAGGGTGCACCCCCCGAACCCCTCCTCGTCCATCTGCGCCACCATGTCCAGCACCCTGGTCTCCCGCTCGGGCGCCCCCTGGGGCAGCACATTGAGGTGATTGATCTTCGCGGAGGTGAAGAGCATCGCCGCACCGTTGGGGCAGGCCGCCACACACGCCCCGCACCCGATGCACTCCGCGTGCTCGAAGGCGAGGTCCGCGTCCGGCTTCGGCACAGGCGTCGCATGGGCCTCGGGAGCGGAGCCGGTCGGCGCCGTGATGTAGCCGCCGGCCTGGATGATCCGGTCGAAGGCGGACCGGTCGACCACCAGGTCCTTCACGACCGGGAAGGCGGACGCCCGCCACGGCTCGACGTCGATGGTGTCGCCGTCCTTGAAGGACCGCATGTGCAGCTGGCAGGTGGTGGTGCGCTCGGGCCCGTGGGCGTCGCCGTTGATGACGAGGGAGCAGGCCCCGCAGATGCCCTCGCGGCAGTCGTGGTCGAAGGCGACCGGGTCCTCGCCCTTGAGGATGAGCTCCTCGTTGAGGGTGTCGAGCATCTCCAGGAAGGACATGTCGGGTGAGATGCCGTCCACCTCGTACGTGGACATGGCGCCGTCGGCGTCGGCGTTCTTCTGCCGCCAGACGCGCAGGTTGAGCCTCATGCGTAGCTCCGCTGGGTGGGGTGGACGTACTCGAAGACCAGGTCTTCCTTGTGCAGGACCGGAGCCTCGCCGGTGCCGGTGAACTCCCAGGCGGCGGCGTAGGAGAACTCCTCGTCCCGGCGCGCGGCCTCGCCGTCGGGGGTCTGCGACTCCTCGCGGAAGTGGCCGCCGCAGGACTCGGAGCGGTGCAGCGCGTCGAGGCACATCAGCTCGGCGAGCTCCAGGTAGTCGACGATGCGGTTGGCCTTCTCGAGGGACTGGTTGAACTCCTCGCCGGTGCCGGGGACCTTGACGCGCCGCCAGAACTCCTCGCGGATCTGCGGGATCCGCTCCAGCGCCTTGCGCAGCCCGGAGTCGGTGCGGGCCATGCCGCAGAACTCCCACATGAGTTCGCCGAGTTCCCGGTGGAAGGAGTCGGGGGTGCGGTCGCCGTCCACGGACAGCAGCAGGTTCAGCCGGTCCTCGGTCTCGGCCAGCACCTCCTGCACCACCGGGTGTTCGTCGGTGACCTCGTCCTGGTGCGGGGTGCGGGCCAGGTAGTCGTTGACGGTGGCCGGGAGGACGAAGTAGCCGTCGGCCAGGCCCTGCATCAGCGCGGAGGCGCCGAGCCGGTTGGCGCCGTGGTCGGAGAAGTTGGCCTCGCCGATCGCGAACAGGCCGGGGACGGTGGTCTGGAGGTCGTAGTCGACCCACAGTCCGCCCATCGTGTAGTGCACGGCGGGGTAGATCCGCATGGGCACCTCGTACGGATCCTCGTCGGTGATCCGCTGGTACATGTCGAAGAGGTTGCCGTACTTGGCCTCGACGGCCTTGCGTCCCATCCGCTTGATGGCGTCGGCGAAGTCGAGGTAGACGCCCTGGCCGCCGGGGCCCACTCCCCTGCCCTCGTCGCAGACGTTCTTCGCGGCGCGGGAGGCGATGTCGCGGGGGACGAGGTTGCCGAAGGAGGGGTAGACGCGCTCCAGGTAGTAGTCGCGCTCGTCCTCGGGGATCTCGCTCGGCGGCCGGTCGTCGCCCTTGGTCTTCGGCACCCAGATCCGGCCGTCGTTGCGCAGCGACTCGCTCATCAGCGTCAGCTTGGACTGGTGGTCGCCGGTGCGCGGGATGCAGGTGGGGTGGATCTGGGTGAAACAGGGGTTGGCGAAGTAGGCGCCGCGCCGGTGCGCCCGCCAGATCGCGGTGGCGTTGGAGTTCATGGCGTTCGTCGACAGGTAGAAGACGTTGCCGTAGCCGCCGCTGGCGAGGACGACGGCGTCCGCGAAGTACGTGTCGATCTTCCCGGTGATCAGGTCCCGGGCGACGATGCCGCGGGCCCGCCCGTCGACGACGATCAGGTCGAGCATCTCGGTGCGCGGGTGCATCTCGATGTTGCCGGCCGCGATCTGCCGGCTGAGCGCCTGGTAGGCGCCGAGGAGCAGTTGCTGGCCCGTCTGGCCGCGGGCGTAGAAGGTGCGGGAGACCTGGACGCCGCCGAAGGAGCGGGTGTCGAGCAGTCCGCCGTACTCGCGGGCGAAGGGCACGCCCTGGGCGACGCACTGGTCGATGATCTCGACGGAGATCTGCGCGAGGCGGTGGACGTTGGACTCGCGGGAGCGGAAGTCGCCGCCCTTGACGGTGTCGTAGAACAGCCGGTGGACCGAGTCGCCGTCGTTGCGGTAGTTCTTCGCCGCGTTGATGCCTCCCTGCGCGGCGATGGAGTGGGCGCGGCGCGGGGAATCCTGGTAGCAGAACTGGACGACGCGGTAGCCCTGTTCGGCGAGGGTGGCGCCGGCCGAGCCGCCCGCGAGACCGGTGCCGACGACGATGACGGTCTTGCCGCGCCGGTTGGCGGGGTTGACCAGCTTGGCCTCGAAGCGGCGCTTGTCCCAGCGCTCGTGGACCGGTCCCGCGGGGGCCTTGGTGTCGGTGACCGGCTCGCCGGTCGCGTACTCGGTGTAGGAAGTCATGGTCAGCTCACCACTCCGGTCATCACGCCCACGGGTACGGCGAGGAAGCCGGCCGTGAGCAGCAGCGCGAGGGCATTGGCGGTGGTCTTGAGGGCGCGGTCGCGGGTGCGGCTGCCGACGCCGAGGGTCTGGGCGGCGCTCCAGAAGCCGTGCCGGATGTGCAGGCCGACGGCGAGCATCGCGACGATGTAGATGACGTTGCCGTACCAGGTGGAGAAGGTGTCCACGACGTTCTGGTAGGGCTTGCCGGTCTCGAAGCCGCCGGAGTGCACGGTGCCGGTGGTCAGGTCGAGGAGGTGCCAGACGATGAACAGGGCGAGGATGACGCCGCCCCAGCGCATGGTGCGCGTGGCGTAGCTCGCCCGCGCCTTCCTGTGCACGTACTTGCTGGGGCGCGCCTTGATGTCGCGGCGGCTGAGCTGGTAGGCGGAGACGGCGTGGGCGATCACGGCGACGACGAGGACGACGCGGATGATCCACAGCGTCCACTCGTAGTGCATGAACGGTTCGCCGACGGTGCGCAGCCAGTGGGCGTAGTGGTTGAACTCGCCGGCTCCGAAGAAGATCTTCAGGTTCCCGATCATGTGGGCGACCAGGTACAGCAGCATGACGATGCCGCTGACCGCCATCACTGTCTTCTTGCCGACGGTCGAGTCCCACACGGTGCGTGCCATGGACGGCCGTCGGTCCGTCCGCGTTGCCAGAGCCATGTCACCAGACGCTAGGGCCGGAAGGCCCCATCGGTCCAAGACATGGTGCGGCTCGTTTCGATAGGGCAAGCCTATGATGGGGTCGTGCAGTTCCAGCAGCTCCAGTACTTCGTGGCCGTCGCCGAGACCCGGCACTTCACCCGGGCCGCGGAGCTGGTCCACGTCGCGCAGCCGTCACTGTCGCAGCAGATCAAGGCGCTGGAGCGGGAGCTGGGGGCGGACCTGTTCCGGCGGGCGCGCGGGAACATCACGCTGACCGACGCGGGCGAGGCGCTGCTGCCGCTGGCCCGGCGGATCCTCGCCGACGCGGACACCGCCCGGCACGAGGTGCAGGAGGTGGCGCAGCTGCGCAGCGGGCGGGTGCGGCTGGGCGCGACACCGAGCCTGTGCACCGGACTGCTGCCGGACGTGCTGCGCGCCTTCCACGACCGCTACCCGGGCGTCCGGCTGCTGATCGAGGAGGGTGGCTCCCACGACCTGGTGCGGGAGCTGGCCCGCGGGGCGCTGGACCTGGCTCTGGTGGTCCTGCCGCTGCCGACCCCCTCCCCCGCGCTGACCACGGTGGAGCTGCTGCGCGAGGACCTGGTGGTCGTCTCCTCCCCGGACGTCCCGCGGCCGGGACGGGGCCGGCGCACCGTGCGCATCGCCGATCTGGAGGGCGAACGCCTGGTGATGTTCCGGCACGGCTACGACCTGCGGGAGCTGACGGTGGCGGCGTGCCGGGCGGAGGGTTTCGAGCCGGAGTTCGCGGTGGAGGGCGGGGAGATGGACGCGGTGCTGGGCTTCGTACGGGCGGGGCTCGGGGTGGCGGTGGTGCCGAGGATGGTAGCGGCTCGCTCCGGCCACGGACTGCGCGTCACTCCGCTGGCCCGTCCGGGCCTGTACCGCACCATCGCCCTGGCCCACCGCAGCGACGTGGCCCCGCCTCGGGCGGCCCGCGAGCTGCAGCGGATGCTGCTGGAGCGGTGAGCGAACCGCGCCCGGACCCGGCGCGGGCCCGGGCGCGCACCCGGCCTCAAGAGAGCACGGCCGGCCTGAGCACCGTCTCGCACCACTGGCGGAAACCCGTGGGCGCGGTGTCGGGTGTGCTGGGTTCGGTGGGCCCGTAGAAGCCCTGCTCGTCCATGGCCGCCGCCATGTCCGCCAGGCCTTGGGCCATGGCCTCGCTCGCTCCGAAGCGCAGGGCCCCGGCCCGGTAGTCCTCGGGGGTGATCCGCCGCACCCGCACCGCACGGCCCAGCACATCGGAGACGACCCGTGCCATGCCCTCGGGGGTGAGGTCGTCGGGCCCGACCACCGGGACGTCCGCCCGGCCGGTCCAGGAGCCGTCGAGCAGCAGCCGGGCGGCCGTCGCCGCGATGTCGCCGGTGGCACAGGTGCGCAGGACCCGGTCCACGGTCAGGGGCATGGAGGACTCGCCCGAGGAACGCAGGGCCTCCGCCTGGCCGAGCAGGTTCTCCATCAGGAACGGCGGACACACCGCCCGGTAGTGCACGCCGGTGGCCGCGATCCGGTCGTCCATGGCCAGCGAGGCGGACACCTGCCCGGCGTTCTTCGCGACGCCGCGCCCCACGGTGGACACGGCGACGACCCGTTCGACGCCCTGCCGGCCGATCACCTCGCACAACGGCAGGGAGAAGTCACGGAAGTGGCCCTCGACGCTGCCGGCACCGGGCGCGGGCGGCACCAGCCAGAACACGCGGTCGGCACCGGCGCACGCCGCGCCGAGGACGTCGGGGTCGGCGTGCGAGCCCTGGAACACCTCGGCCCGCTCGCGCACCCCGGGGGTGAGGCGGCCGGGGTCGCGGGCGATCACGCGGACCGGGGTCCTCCCGTCGGTGGCGTCGAGGACGTGGTCGAGGACCTGCCGGCCGATCCGGCCGGTGGGGGTGGTGATGACGATCACGAAAGCTCCGGTTCACAAGGGATGCGAGGATCGCGCCGGCGGGAGAGCCCGTCCCGGACGGGTGCCGGGCGCGCACGTTCATCCTGTGCCCGGGGCCACCGGAACTGAAGGACCGATCGGCTCCCGGTCATTACCCTGAAGGCAATACCGACGGAAGGGCGGAACGTGGACTCCCGTTCCCTGCAGTACTTCGTCGCGGTCGCCGAGGAACTGAACTTCGCCCGCGCCGCCGAACGACTCGGCATCTCCCCGCCGCCCCTGTCCCGGGCCATCCGCCGGCTGGAGGCCGAGCTGGGCGTCACCCTGTTCGAGCGGACCACCCACCGCGTCACGCGGACCCCGGCCGGGGACGTGCTGCTCGATGAGGCCCGGATCGCGCTGGACGCCCTGCAGGCCGCCGGACGGCGGGCCCAGCGCGCGGCACAGCGGCCGAAGCTGATCCTGGCCGTGAAGGCGGACGGGGACGCCGGCCTGCTGGAGCCGATCCTGGAGCGTTACGCGTCCGAGCCCGGGTCCGTGCCCGTCACCGTCCGGCTGTGCGGCTGGCAGGAACAGCCGCGGCTGCTGCGCTCCGGTGAGGCGGACGCGGCCCTGGTCCACGCGCCCTTCGACCGCACCGGCCTCGACACCGAGACCCTGGCCGTCGAACCACGCCTCGCCGTCCTCGCCTCGTCCCACCCGCTCGCCGCCCGCGACCGTCTGGAACTCGCCGACCTCGGCCTCGGCCCGGACACCCTGGACCGGCACATCGACGAGACCCGCCGGGGCCTGCAGGACCTGGCCCAACTGCTCGCGGTCATCGGGCTCGGGGAGGCCGTCACCCTGCTCCCCGCCTCACTCGCCGCCCGCTATCCGCGGCCGGGCGTCGCCTACCGGCCGGTCTTGGACGCACCGCCCGTCGTCCTCGACCTCGCCTGGCCGCAGCGGTCCCGTTCGACGGCGACCGCGGCACTGGTGCGCGCGGCGACGGCGGTGGCCGACGCCGCCCGCACCGAGGCTGCTTCCTCCGCCGTTCCCACCTGATCGTTCTCCGTGCGTGAGGGACACGCCCCTCAGGAGCGCGGAACCGGCACCCGTACGGCTCCGCCGCGTGGGCGCGGCCGGCCGCCACCGGCCCGCGGCCACCGCACGACCCGCGCTCCCCGAGCCGCCGGGCGGCTAGCCCGTCGCGTCGACGAGGGCCAGCTCGTGGAGACGGTCCGGCGGCCCCGGCCGGGCGTAGTACCAGCCCTGCGCCGTGTCACAGCCGAGGATGCGCAACTGCTCGGCCTGCGCCCCCGTCTCCACGCCCTCCACCGTGACCGCGAGGTCGAGGCTGTGGGCCAGGGAGACGATCCCCTCGACGATCTTCAGGTCGACGGGGTCGGCCGGGAACCGCTGCATGCTCTGGGTGAAGGAACGGTCCAGCTTCAGGACGCTCACCGGGAGCCGGCGCAGGTTGGCCAGGTTGGAGTAGCCGGTGCCGAAGTCGTCCAGCGCGATGTCGACGCCCATCTCCGCCAGCCGGCGCAGCGGCTTCAGCAGGTCGTCGTCCGCGCCGATCAGCGCCGATTCGGTCACCTCCAGGCACAGCGCGTCCGGCGTCATCCCCGACCGCTCCAGGATCTCCACCGTGTCCTGGACCAGCCCGGGATGCGTGAGCTGGCAGGGCGACAGGTTCACGTTGATGCGCAGCGGGCCGAGCGCCTCACCCCCGTGCCGGTCCCGCCACTCACGGGCCTGGCGCACCGACTGCTCCAGCACCCAGCGGCCCAGCGGAACGATCAGCCCCGTGTGCTCGGCGAGCGGGATGAACCGGTCCGGGGACAGTACCCCGTGCTGCGGGTGCAGCCAGCGCACCAGCGCCTCCGCACCCCGCACACTGCCGTCACCGAGGTGCACCAGCGGCTGGTACTCGATGAAGAACTCGCCCCGGTCCAGGGCCGTCGGCAGCGCCGTGGTGAGCCCGTGCCGGGTGATGGCGCGGGCGTCCGCCTCCGGGTCGGCGAGTTCGAACCGGTTGCCGCCCGCCGACTTGGCCCGGTACATGGTGATGTCGGCGCTGCGCAGCACCTCCGCCGCGCTGCGTTCCCCGGCCGGTCCCTCGACGACGCCGATGCTGCCGCGCACGGTCAGCTCCCGGCCGTCCACGCTGATCGGGGCGAGCAGCGCGTTCATGATGCGGGCGGCGAGCTCGTCGACGGTGCGCTCGGTGTCGGGGCCGGTGGTCAGCGCCACGAACTCGTCGCCGCCGAGCCGGGCCACCATCTCGCCGGACGCGGTGGCGCAGGCCTGCAGCCGGTCGGCGACCTCGACGAGCAGCCGGTCGCCGGCCGCGTGCCCGAGGCTGTCGTTGACGGTCTTGAAGCCGTCCAGGTCGAGGTAGCACAGCCCGAACCGCTGGCCCTCGCCGGCGCCGAGCGCCTTCTCCAGCCGCTCGAAGAAGAACGCCCGGTTGGGCAGCCCGGTCAGCGCGTCGTGGGTGGCCTCGTACCGCAGCCGGAGGTTGAGCAGCCGCCGCTCGGTGGTGTCCTCCATGAGGGCGAGCTGGTACTGCGGGTCGCCGTCGGCGTCCCGCAGCAGGGACACCGTCAGATTGGTCCACAGGACCGTTCCGTCCGGGCGGTAGAACGCCTTTTCGAGGTGGTAGTGCTCGCGTTCACCGCTCACCAGCTCGTCGTAGAGCCGCCAGGTCTGCGGGGCGTCGTCGGGGTGGACCCACTCCTTGACCTTGCGGCTGCGCAGCGCCTGCTCGGACAGGCCGAACATGCGCCGCAGCGCGCCGTTGACCTGGAGGATGTTGCCCTCCAGGTCGGCGATGCCGATCCCTATGGCCGCGCCCTCGAACACCGCCCGGAACCGGGCCTCGGTGGCGTGCAGCGCCTGCGCCACCACGCCCTGGGCCTCCAGCGCGGCCCGCGCGACGGCCTCCTGCTCGGCCAGCGTCCGCTCGCGCAGCGCCTGCGCGAACCCGGCGGCCATGGCGTGCTGGAGCCTCGCGGAGCGCGCCAGCAGGCCCTCCCGGTCGCCGTCCCCGCCGCAGTACAGGACGAGATAGGCGTCCACGCAGTCCAGGGTCCGGCTGAGCGCCTCCGGGTCGGTGCAGTGCGCCTCCACCAGCGCGGCACCGGCCGCCCGGCCCGCGTCCGCGTCGAACGACCGGGCCCGCAGCGCCTCGCTCAGCAGCCGGGCCAGCGGCAGCAGCCGCTCCTCGAACTCCGGGCGGGTCGACGACGTCGAGGTCACCGGGAAGACCGCCCGGCTCCAGATCGTCGCGAACCGGCGCAGTCTGTCCTCCGGCCCGTCCGGCTCCGCGCTCACGCCGTACGCCCCACGCCCGCGAAACCGGAGAACGCGTAGGGATCCTCGTCCTCCGGTGCGGTGTCCGGCCGCCACTGCGGCATCGGCACCAGTCCGGGTTCCACCATGTCGTACCCCTCGAAGAACCGCGCGATCTCGTCGCGCGTGCGCATGATCAGCGGGTTGCGAATGTCCTGGTACACGTCCACCGCCCCCTCGGCCCGCTCCGCCGGCAGCGGGATTCCCTCGTACGAGGCGTGGGTGAGCACGAGCATGCTGCCGGGCGCGAGGGCCTGGCGCAGTTCGGCCACCGCCGCGTACGGGTCGTCCGCGTCTTCCACGAAGTGCAGTATGGCAACGAGAAGGAGCGCCACTGGCCGATTCAGGTCGATCAACCGCAGCACTTCGGGGCTGTCGAGGATCTCCCGCGGCTTGCGGAGGTCCGCGGCGACGACGCCCGCGCCGTCGTCGCCCGCCAGAACGGCCTGGCTGTGCGCCACGGCCACCGGGTCGTGGTCGACGTACATCACGCGGGCGTCCGGTACGGCCGCCCGCGCCACCTCGTGGACGTTGCCGAACGTCGGGACGCCGGAACCGATGTCCAGGAACTGGGTGATGCCCTCACCGGCCGCGAAACGCACCGCCCGCCGCATGAAGGCACGGTTCGCCTGCATGATCTTGGGCAGGCCCGGCATGAACTCCATGGCCCTGCGGGCCGCTTCCCGGTCGACCTCGAAGTTGTGCGAACCGCCCAGGTAGTAGTCGTACATCCGGGAGACGCTGGGCACCGAGATGTCGATGCTCCGCGGGGCCCAGGCGGGACGCTCCATGTAGCTCTCCAAGGCGTAGGCGATCCGGTGTTCGACCAGAGGCTACTGATCGCCCGCCAAAGGAGCGACCCCAAACGGAAATTGACCATCCGTTCCCGGTCACTGCCAGTGGCACGTGCCTGTTCGACGCCCCCACGAGAGCGTGACGACGGGTACCCGCGGCGTTCCGGAGAGTTCCGGCACACCGGGAAGTACGCGGAGAAGAAGGAGAAGGATTCCGGTCATTCCACGGGTGCCGGTGCGTCACGGCACGACGGTCCGCCCCTCCGCGGGCTGCGAAGGGGCGGACACGGGGCCGGCGGCGTCCGGAGCGGACGACACCCTTGGGGGAGGTTGCTACTTCTCCGACGCGCCGACCGGCTTTCCGTCGGGCCGTACGGCGTACCAGGTACCGCCGACGCCCTGACCGTTGGTGTCACCGGGAGCCTTGTCACCGGCGAAGGTGTAGATGGGCCAGCAGTTGATCGTCTGCTGGTCGGCGCCGTCCGGGCGGGTGAAGGTCATGTACCCCTTCTTCTGGATGCCCTTGGTGTCCTCGAAGTCGACCGGCGACACCACCGGCCACTTCTCCAGGCAGGCGCCGGTGCAGGCCGACACGGGTTTCGGCCAGGCCTCGTCCTTCATGAAGCGGTAGACGGTCATGCCGTTCTTGTCGACGACGATCTCGCCCAGCTTCGGGTCCTCGCGCGTGGACAGACCGGGCAGGTCGGCCGCCTGCGCCTTCTTGCCCTCGGGGGTCAGCGCGAACCACTTGCCGCCCACGCCCTGGCCCTTGACGTCGCCGGCGTTGACGTCCTTGACGTAGCGGTAGACCGGCCAGCCGGCGACGGTGAGCTGCTTGGTGCCGTCGGCCCGGTCGACCGATCCGAGCAGCGCCTCGTCGATGCCCTCGCCGGCCGTGGCGTCGTCGGCGGGCACCGGCGGCCAGGTCTTGGCGCAGTCGTCCTCGCAGTTGGAGGCGGGCGGCTCGGCGGTGTCCTGGTCGAAGCGGTACAGGGTCAGACCGAGGCTGTCGGTCACCACCTTGCCCAGTTCGGCGTCGGTGGAGACGTTCAGCTCGCCCGCCGTGCCGGAGGGGCTCGCCGACGCCTGGGCACCGCCGCCCGCCTGGCCGGCGCCGATGGCGCCGACGTCCCCGGCCCCGGCCGTGGCACCCACGTTCTGGCTGGTGGCGGGCGGCGCGGTGTCCTGACCGCACGCCGCGGTCAGGGCCAGCACCGCCGCGGCGCTCGCCACCAGTGAGGCGGTCCGCCAGGAGGTCTTCATCGTCAACTCCACATCATCGCAAGGGTCGTGCAGCGCCCTGCTGTGCCGCCGCTCGACGATGGGTACGCATGGAGGCACGGGTCGTGTTCAACGGTGGCCCGGATTTCTTTTGTTAACTCCTTCGGGGCAATCACCGGGATCCCGGGCGCGGCCCGGCGGTTCACGATTCATGATCTTCGTCGTGCAAGCACTCGTACCGACCCAATCCCGCGCCACCGCACGCGCGTTGGCCGTGACGACGCTGATCTGGGCGCTCGTCGGCGCACCCGGCACGGCCGCGGCCGACGCCTGCGCGTACGCCTCGACGGGGCCGGGCGGCACGGAGGCGGTGGCGGTCGCGGGACACGTCACCTGGACGGACCCCCCGTTCTGCTCACCACCGCCGCCGCCCCCCACACCCACACCTACGCCCACACCCACTCCTACGCCCACGCCCTCTCCGAAGCCGCCGCCCCCGCCGACCACCCCGCCGCCAAAACCCCGCCCGACCCCGAAACCCGCGCCGCCGCCCCCGCCGGCCGCCCGTCCGGCACCGCCCGCCGCCCGTCCGACGCCGGCTCCCACCCCGCCGCCGCACCCGCTCCGCCCGCCGCCCCCACCGCCGCCGTCCCCGACACCGACGCCGTCGGCCACGCCGAAGCCGCGTCCGTCCGTGACGCCCGTGCACTACCCGCGATACCGCGCGGCCCCGGTCCGGCGGCCCTCCGGCGGTGCCACGTCACCGCTCACCTTCGTCCTGCTCATCACGGTTCCCGCGGTGGTCGCGATCGCCGCGCTGCGTCCGCGCTGAGGCCGGACCGGCCCGACCCCTTTCTGGAGGCACCTCTTGTCGGAATGGCTTGTTCTCACCCTCGCGATGCTCGCCGCCTGTGTCGTCGTGGTGGTCATCACCCTCGTACGGCACCGCAGGGCGGCCGACGACGAGGACCCCAGCGAGACCCCGGACGTCATCGAGTACATGACGATGTGGATCGGCGTGGTGTACGCCATCGTCCTGGGTCTCGCCATCGCCGGCGTCTGGGAGGGACGCGGCGCCGCCCAGGAGCACGTACGGGCGGAGGCGGTGGCCCTGCACGAGATCTCGGAACGGGTACGGGTCTACCCCGCCGAGGTGCGTGACCGCATCCGGGACGATGTCAACGCCTATGTCGGACACGTCGTCACCACCGAGTGGCGGGCCATGGCCGACGACGGACAGGTCACCGGGCGCGGCACCGAACTCCTCGACCGGGTCCGCCGGGACGTCACCGACTACGAGCCGCGGACGGACTTCGAGGCGCAGGCCTACCAGCCCCTCGTGGACCAGGTGGCCGCCGCCGACCAGGCGCGCAGCGCGCGGGCCGAGTCGACCGGGGAGACCATGCCGGGCGTGGTGTGGTTCGGGCTGATCACCGGGGCCGCCGTCACCATCGGGATGATCTTCGCGCTGCAGATCCGGCGCACCACCCGGGAGATGGTCCTCGCCGGGCTGTTCTCGGCGCTGATCGCCTTCCTGCTCTTCCTCATCTGGGACTTCGACGCGCCCTTCGGCCGGGGCCTCGCCGCGTCGGCGGACCCGTTCCTGCGGCTCTTCCCGCACATCGAGGGCTGAGACCGCCCGCGGGAGAGCGGAGCGCCGCCCCGGATCCCGCGGGATCCGGGGCGAGCGGCGTGCGAACCCGTGCGGAGCGGTGGCCCGGGGCGGACAGCGGCTCAGATCCGCTTCTCGGCGCGGCGGCGCATCCAGAAGACACCGCTGCCGGCGACCGCTGCGGCCACCAGGGCCCCGCCGATGGCCATGTCGGTCGGGGTCGCCCCGCTGATGCTGCTGCCGCCGATACCGCCGCGGACACCGCCGATGACGGTGAAGGCGGCCGGCCGGGTCAGGCTCCGGCCGGAGCAGTGCACCGTGACGTCGTAGGAACCGGGACGGGCGTCGGCGTCGACGGTGGCGGTGCCCTTCGAGGTGTCGTTGGCACCGCCGATGGGCGTCAGATCCGTACGGGGGAAGGCGTTGGAGGTCGCCGTGCCGCCGTTGGGGCAGCCGTCGACCGTGATGGTCAACTGGCCGCCGCGGGGAACGACGCTGGGCAGGACGACGATGTTGGACGGGTTGGGAACCCGGCCGGAGTCCGCGACCGCCGCCGGGGCGGCGAGTCCGAGGACGGCGACCGCGGCGCCGGCGGCCGCCAGGGCACGTGAATTGCGCATGTGATCCTCCGCGGAAGACGCCCCGGGTCCCGTTCCCGGTCGATCGGCGAGAAAGCGTCTCCCGGATAGACCCTCAGTTGCCCTGCGTACGCCCGCATTTCGGGAATGGTCCGTACCGGTGAGGCGAACCCGTGCGGAAAACCGCGGGAGGGGGTATCACCGCAGGTCACGGACCGTCAGAAAATCTTCGTCCGGTACCGCCTCGGATGGCGCACCCGGTGGTGCCGGGGCCACCCGTTCGCCGCCGCCCCGTCGCCGGTCGCGCACACGGCATTTAGCGTTTTCCCCATGCGCGAGTGGTACGGCGACGGCCGTGTCGAGAGGGGAAGGCGAATGTCTGCTTTCGAGCCGGACGAAGCCGAATGGGAGGCACGGCGGAAAAAGCGCGCCCCGTGGGGCGTGATAGCGCTGGTTCTGCTCACCGGCCTCGCGCTCATCCGGAACGGTTCGGGGGAATTCGACGTGGGACCGCCGCAGCCGGCCGGCGCGGCCGCCGCCGACAGCCGGGTGCCCGGCACCGTCACGTTCGACGCGGTGCCGCCGCTGCCGTACGCGGTCCCGGACCGGGTCGTGATCCCGGGCATCCAGGTGGACGCGCCCGTCATTCCGGTGGGCCTGGACGCGGAGGGCTGGGTGGACGCGCCGCCGCCCCAGGACCCCAATCTGGCGGGCTGGTTCACCGGCGCCGTCTCACCGGGCGAGAAGGGCACGGCGGTCGTCGTCGGCCATGTCGACAACGCCCAGGGGCCGGCCGTGTTCTACGGGCTCGGGGCGCTGAAGAAGGGGAACCGCGTCGAGATCACCCGCCAGGACGGGAAGACCGCCGTGTTCGAGATCTACGGCATCGAGGTCTTCGCGAAGAACGACTTCCCCGGCGACCGGGTCTACGCCTCCAAGGGGACGGCGGAACTGCGGGTCATCACCTGTGGCGGCGGTTTCTCCCCGCAGAACGGCTACGACGGGAACGTGGTCGTCTTCGCCCGCCTGGCCGAGGTCCGCTGAGCGGTCCCGCGTCCGGGCGGGCGGGGCCGCTCAGACGTACTGCCGGCGGGGCACGGTGACGTGGTAGCCGGAGTCCAGCAGCTCGGGCAGGTAGGCGCGCAGGGCCCGTACGCTCTGCGAGCGGTCGCCCCCGGCGTCGTGCGAGAGCACCACGACACCGGGGGCGGCGCCGTCCTCCACCCGCTCGACGATGGTGCGGGTGCCGGGCTCGGTCCAGTCGAGGGTGTCGACCGTCCAGGCCAGCGGTTCCATGCCCAGTTCGGCGCCGAGCTGGAAGGCGGCGCGGTTCCAGGCGCCGTAGGGTGCGCGGAACCACTCGGGGCGCTCGCCGTATGCCCGCTCGACGACGTCGCTGGTGCGCTCCATCTCGGAGCGGATCCGGGCGCGCCGCAGCCGGGTGAGCAGGGGGTGGGACCAGGTGTGGTTGCCGACCACGTGCCCCTCGTCGGCCATCCGGGCCAGCAGGTCCCGGTTGTGGGCCGCCATCTCCCCGCACACGAAGAACATCGCCCGCACCTCGTACCGGGCCAGGGTGTCGAGGATGTGCGGGGTGTAGCGGGGGTCGGGGCCGTCGTCGAAGCTCAGCACCATGGTGCGGCCGTGTCCGGGCACGTCCAGCAGCGGTTCGCGCCGTACGGGCGTCCTGCCGCGCGGGGTGTGCGGGGGTCCGTAGCCGGTCAGGGGCCGCAGGCGGTACTCGGAGGGCCTGAGCGGGCGGCGGGCCGCCCGGGCGCCGGCGGCCGGCGGTGGCGGCGCGGGGGCGGCACGGTTCCCGGCGCCCGGCACGAACGCCGCGGCCACACCGGCGGCGCCCAGGGAGACGGCGCCGGCGAGCAGCGCCCGGCGCCGGGTGAGCAAGTGATCCTTCTGCATGACTCATCAGTCGCCCCGCGGAGGGCCGACGCACCTCGGCGACACCGGTGCGGCGGCACGATTTCACCCGGTCGGCGCAGTGCGGGGCGACGGACACCGGAGGGTGCGTGAAGGCCCGTGCACCGGGCTCCGATAGCCTCGCCGTCGTGACGGAACAGCGGTCCCAAGGGTTCGAACGGGGCACGGACGGCCCGAAGGTGATCGTGGCCGGCGTGGACGGCTCCGACTCCTCGCTGCGCGCGGCGGCGTACGCCTCCGGCCTGGCACGCCGCCAGGGGGCGCTGCTCGCCCTCGTGTACGTGCAGCCGGTGCTGGCCGCGGGAGCGGCGCTCGGCGCGCCGGTGGCCGGCACGACCGAGGAGGTGGCCGAGGACCTGGTGGCGCAGGTCCGGGAGGCCATGGAGCGGGTCAAGGGCGCTTTCGACGTCCGCTGGGAGTTCCACACCTTCCGCGGCGACCCCTACAACGGACTGGTGAAGGCGGCCGACGACCTGAAGGCGGACGCGGTGGTCGTGGGCGCCTCCGAGCAGGCCGGCCACCGGTTCGTCGGGTCGGTCGCGGTGCGGCTGGTGAAGGCCGGGCGGTGGCCGGTGACGGTGGTGCCGTAGTCCCGTACGGGCGGGCCCGGGTGCGGTTCGCCGTCAGCGGGTGCGGAGGGAGCCGAGGAAGTCCAGCAGGATTTCGTTCAGCTCCTCGGGCCGCTCCAGGTTGGGGTAGTGCGCGGTGCCGTCGACGATCACGGAGCGGCCGTCGCGGACGGTACGGGCGAACCGTTCCGCCTCGGCGATCAGGTCGGGGGCGTCGAGGGCGCCGTTGACGGTGAGGACCGGGACGTCGATCTTCGGGACGCGGGCCCAGGTGTCGGTCATGGGCACGTGGTGGTCCTCCTCGCCCGGGGTGTGCTTGGCGAGGGTGCCCAGGGCCATCCCGCGCAGCCGGCCCAGGATGTCCGGGTCGATGTCGGCGGCGGTGCGGTGCTCGCCGGGCACGTAGCGCAGGAACGCGGTGAGCCAGCCCTCCACGTCGCCCGCGCCCAGAGCCGCGGCCTGTTCGGCCAGCACCTGGCGGACCCAGGGGTCGGTGTACCGGAAGTCACTGGTGGCCGCGCCGCAGGCCACCACCGCGCGCACCAGCTCCGGGTACTCCAGCACCGTGTCGGTGGCGATGGCGCCGCCCATCGACACACCGACGAGCACGGCCGGCCCGGTGTCCAGGTGGCGCAGCAACGCGGCGAGGTCGTCGGCCCAGCGGAACGGCGCGGTGGCGTTTGCCGAGGCGCCGTGGCCGCGGACGTCCGGTGCGATCACCCGGTGCCCGGCGGCCAGGGCCGGGATCTGGGCGTCGAAGACCCGGTGGTCGGCGAAGCCGGAGTGCAGCAGGACCACCGGGTCGCCGGAGCCGGTGTCGAGATAGGCGAGGTCGCCGTCGGCGGAGGGGAAGAAGCGCAGGTCCGAAGCACCATTCATGACAACCAAGGTGTCATGTTGACGCGACTTTGGCAACCCAGGTGTCATGATGGCCGGATGAAGGACATCGACGCCCCCCTCCCCCCGGACGAGCTCGGCCGCCGCCTCACCGAGGTGTACGACCTGGTCGGCCCCCTCTACCGGCGCGCCCAGCGCAGCGTGGAGCAGGGGCTGGCCACCGACGGCCTGTCCGTGGGCGTACGTGCCGTGCTGACCCTGCTGCACCGCAACGGGCCGATGACCGTGCCGCAGATGGGCAGGGCACAGGCGATCAGCCGGCAGTTCGTGCAGCGCATGGTGAACGACGCAGCGGCGCAGGGCCTGGTGGAGGCCGTCCCGAACCCCGCCCACCGCCGGTCGTCGCTCATCCGCCCGACCGGGCGGGGCTCCGCGGTGATCTCCGCCGTCCTGGAGCGCGAGCACCTGCTCCTGCGGGAGGTCGGCGGCGGTCTCACGGACGCCGACGTGACGGCCTGTCTGCGGGTGCTGGGCGAACTGCTGACGGCGCTCGACCACGTCGACCTCGACTGACGGCCCTCACTCCCCCATCACGAGCCCGTCCCGCGCGGCGCCCCGGCTCAGCACCACGTTCCGGATCCGGTCGCGCACCGACCGCACCTCGGCGCCCCGGGCGAGCGCCCGGTTGAGGTTGACCACCCGGCCGGCGTCCACGTCGAAGAGCTGCGGGACGAACTCGGCCCGGGTCACCTCCCAGCGTCCGCCGGGGCGCTTCGGCGGGGCGAAGGTGAAGCGGCCCAGGGTGGACTGGTTGCCGCGCGGATCGTGGACGCCCTCGTGGTCGGTCATCTCGCCGGCGATCTGGTCGCCCATGCCGTAGATCACCCAGGTGCCGTTGACCTTCTCGTAGGCCTGCGGGACGTGGGCGTGGGTGCCGAGGATCAGGTCGATGTCGGGGCGGCCCCCGGTGGCCGAGGCGGTGAGCGAGCGGGCGAGGGTGGTCTGCCGCTCGTCGGGGGCCTCCTGCCATGCGGTGCCCCAGTGCAGGGAGACCACGACGACATCGGCTCCGGCCCTCCGGGCCGCCCGCGCGTCGTCGACGAGGCCGACGGCCCAGGGCCCGTCCGGCGGCAGCGGGAGGCCGTTGGTGTCGTGGGTGTAGGCGAGATGGGCGATCCGCGCCGGGCCCGCGCGCAGCACGGTCGCCGCGCGGGCCCCCCGCTCGGTGCGCGCCGGGCCGGCGTGGCGCACACCGGCCCGGTCGAGGGCGCCCAGGGTGCGGCGGATGCCCTCGGCACCGTCGTCCAGGGAGCGGTCGGAGGCGGTGGAACAGCCGTCGTAGCCGGTGGCGGCGAGGCCGCGGGCCACCTCGGGCGGGGACTTGAAGAGGGGGTGGCCGGTGTAGTCGCCGCCTGCGCCGTACACGGTCTCCATGGGGCACAGCGCCACATCGGCGGAGTCGACGACGGAGCGGATGCCGGAGAGCATCGGCCGGAAGTCGTACCCGGTGCCGCCCGCGTCGTAGCGGGCGCGTTCGATGATCGAGTCGTGGAGCAGCACGTCCCCCGAGGCGACCAGGGTGAAGCCACGGGGCCCTGGGGCGGAAGGGGCCGGACGCCCCGGTTCCGGCGGCCGGTGGTCACGGGCCTGGCAGGCGGCGCCCGCGGCGAGGACGACGGTCAGGACCAGGGCCACCTGCCGACTACGTGTGATCATCACTCCACCCCGCTCTAGTCGCATTTGTGGATAAACAGGTAAGAAGCCGCATCCCGCCCGTCGCCGTTCCGACACGCCTTTTAGGCCGTCCGGCGTGCGCTAACGGCCGCCCCGACCGTTCGTCGAACCGTTCGTCGACGCGATCGACCGTCCGCCGCACGCCCCTGCGCGCGCCCTGTCCCCGCGTCGCGCCGTGCGCTGCCATACGGCCATGACGGCCGGAACCACACTCATGAACGGGACGACCGCCGAGCACGAGCTCGCCGCACTGCAGCGCGAGCACGGCCGGCCCCTCTTCGCGCTGCTGCTCCGGCTCTGCGACGGGGACCGGCAGCGCGCGGAGGATCTGGTCCAGGAGACCCTGGTGCGCGCCTGGCAGCACCCCGAGGCCCTGCGCGCCGAGCACTTCGACTCCGTACGGCCCTGGCTGCTCACCGTGGGACGGCGGCTCGCCATCGACGCGCGACGGGCCCGGCAGGCCCGGCCGGCCGAGGTCGGGGACGCCGTGCTGGAGAACGCCCGGGTGATCTCCGACCACGCCGAGCGGGCCGCGGCCGCGCTCGACGTCCGCGAGGCTGTGAAGACACTCACTCCGGAGCACCGTGACGTCCTGGTGCTCGTGTACTTCCAGGGGGCGAGTGTGGCGGAAGCGGCGACGGCCCTCGGGATTCCGCCCGGTACCGTGAAGTCCCGCGCGTACTACGCCCTGCGCGCCCTGCGCCGGGTGCTCCCCGGATACGCCTCCGACATGCGATGAAACCGAAGGCAGAGTCAAGCCTTCGCAAAGCGCCTTGCCGACCACCCCGGTTGAGTAATCGGCTGTCCTCATCCGTGTTCCGGACCGGGGGCCCGGGTTCGGGCGACGCGCACGCACCGGAGGAAGGCAGGAAGGGATGCTGCACAGAGGTCGAGAGAACACGGACGGCACCGGCGACGGTGAACTGACCGTCCCCATGGCCTGGCTGTACGCCGAGTACATCGCCGACGAACTGCTGCGCAGCGGCGATCTGATGCCCCCGACGTCCTTCGAGTTCCGCGCGGGCCGGGACGCGCTGGCGCTGACCGTGTTCCTGTCCGACACCGACGGCGAGCTGTCCGGCATCCGGGTGGTCACCCAGCTGGAGACCTGGCTGTCGCTGACCGCGTACGACCAGCCGTGGCAGGAGTGGGTGCAGGGGCGCCTGCGGGAGCTGACCGCGGACACCGCCGCGGCCGGCCGGGACGCGCCGGATCCGGACCTGGAGCTGGCCCGGGAGGCCTGGCGCTGGCTGCGGGAGACGGAGCTGCTCGCGCCCGATCTGAACGCGGTGCCGGGCGGCGGCGCGGTGACCGGTGAGGACGAGGGACCCAAGGTGTGGACACCGGCGTGGCAGCTCGGGCTGCCGCTCGGTCACCTCGCCATCCATCTTTTCTAGATTCCTCGCCGATCCGACCAATCCGGGGGCCGGTCCGCTCCGAATCCCTTGGTTACGATTCGGCACGCCGCTTGAGTGATTCGGCTGCCTGGTGCGTACCGGTGGGAGCAAGGAGTAACCCCACCCGCACCCAACGGCACGAGGATTCGGCATGAGGTCCCTGGAGAGGCATCGCGACGTCGGCGCCTACGCGCTCGGCGTGCTGGACGAGGCGGACGCGTTCCGTTTCGAGGACCACCTCATGGAGTGCCCCCAGTGCGCTGTCCAGGTGACCGAATTCGGTCCCGCGGCGCGCCAGTTGATGCTGTACCGGAGTTCCACTCCACGGCTGGTGCACCCGCTGGCCAAGCCCGGCCCGAGGATGCTGGACCGGCTGCTGTCCCAGGTGGCGGCCCGCAAACGGGCGGGGCGCCGCCGGCTGCTGCTGGCGCTGGCCGCCTCGGTGGTGGTCGCGGTGTCCGCGCCGGTGGTCACGGTGCTGGCGCGGGACGACGGCGGGGGCGCCGTGAGCGTCGCGGCGACCGACGAGCGGTCCGGGGTGTGGGCGCAGGTGACCACTGAGGACCAGGCCTGGGGCAGCACCGTGGAGATCGAGGTCAAGGACGGCGCGGGCCCCCGCACCTGCCGTCTGGTGGTGATCGGCCGGGACGGCTCCGAGGAGACGGCGGCCGGCTGGAGCGTGCCCCGTCTCGACGCCCGCCCCCACACGGTGCTCGGCGGCTCCGCCATGCATTCCGAGGACATCGCCCGCTACGAGGTGCGTACGCGGGAGGGCGACAACCTGGTGACGCTGAAGCTCCGCTGAGGCCCGCGCGGGCAGCGCGGCGCCCTTGAGCCGCCGGCGTGCGCCTTCGCGGGAGAGTGGTTCCGGCATACGCCAGGAGTGCCGTCCGGGGCACCGGCGGTCAGGCGGCTCGGGCACCGCGGCGGGCGCGACGGGGCGACCCGGCACGGCACCGTCCCACGCTGCCGGCACCGCCCCGGGCCCGGCCGGCTCCCGGCACGGCACGCACTCCCCGCGGCCCCGCCGCACGACGGCCGCGGGGCCCGCCCGTGCGGGCGGTGCTCCCCCGCCGGGCCCGCAAAAGGCCCCGGCACCGCGCCGACGGCGCGGTGACCGCGTGCTCAGGCCGGGTCGGGGTCCTCCGCCACCACGAACTCGCTCCACACGCACTTGCCGCCGCCGCGTGCCTCCACTCCCCAGACGTCCGTGAGCGTCTCGATCAGGAGCAGACCCCGCCCGGAGACGCCCGACTCGCCCGCCTCCCGGCGGCGCGGCAGGGCGCTGGAGGAGTCCTCGACCTCCACCCGCACGCGCCGCTCGCTGCCGGTGAGGGCCCGCAGGGTGACGACCGCGGAGCCCTCGGTGTGCATCAGCACGTTGGTGATCATCTCGTCGGCGACCAGCTCGATCTCGTCGGCCCGCTCCCCCGCGCCCCAGGCGCCCACCGCCGTGCGGATCATGCGCCGGGTCTCGGCGAGCGCCTCCGGGTCGCCGGGCGTCACCAACTGCTTGAGCCGGCCGCCGGGCCGCGCGCCGTCCGGGGCGCGGCGGCGCAGCAGGAGCAGCGCCACGTCGTCGCCGCCGCCGCGTTCCCCGGCCGCGTCGATGAGCCGGTCGGCGAGGCCGTGTACGTCGTCGGGGCCCGCGGCGACCAGCGCCGAGAGGCTCTCCATGCCGTCGTCGAGGTCGGCGCCGGGCCGCTCGACCAGGCCGTCGGTGCACAGCAGCAGGGTGTCGCCGGTATCGAGCTCCATCGTGCCGACCGGGTAGTCGAGCCGCCCGAACTCCGCGGACAGGCCGAGCGGCAGCCCGCCGGGGACGGGGACGCGCCGGCAGGAGCCGTCGGTGCGGCGCACCAGCGGGTCGAGGTGGCCGGCCCGGACCACCTGGAGCACACCGGTGGACAGGTCGGCCTCGGCGTAGAGGCAGGTCGCGGAGCGGTCGGTGTCGAGTTCGTCCAGGAAGACGGAGGCGCGGGCCATCACGGTGGCCGGCGGGTGGCCCTCGGCCGCGTAGGCGCGCAGCACGATGCGCAACTGGCCCATGACGGCGGCGGCGTGCGTGTCGTGGCCCTGGACGTCGCCGATGACGGCGCCCACCCGGCCTCCCGGCAGCGGGATCAGGTCGTACCAGTCGCCCCCGATGTCCCGGCCGAAGGAGCCGCCGATGGTGGCGGCGCGGTAGCGCACGGCGAGGTCGGCGCCGGGCACGCTGGGGATGGTGCGCGGCAGCATGGCCTGCTGCAGCCCCTGGGCGAGGTCCGTCTCCTGCTCGTAGAACATCGCGCGCTGCAGGCTCTGGGAGATGCTGCTGCCCAGGGCGACGAGGATGTTGCGCTCCTCGGCGGTGAAGCCGCGCCGGTCGCTGTAGAGCAGCCCCATCGCGCCGATGGGACAGGCCTGGACGATCAGCGGCAGATAGGCCGCCGAGGTGATGTCGAGCCCGGTGATGCCCTGCCACAGCCCCGGGTAGCGCTCGGCGAACTCCTCCGGCGACTCGATGAAGCGCGGGCTGAGGGTGCGCACCGCCTCGCTCATCGGGTACGGCTCGTCGATCCCGGTGACGTCGGTGCCCGGTACGAAGCTGCCCGCGGGGCCCTCCGCGATGAGCCGGATCCTGCCCGCCTCGACCAGACCCATCACGAGGCTGGTCGCACCCAGATGGGTGAGGCCGTGGGTGTCCTTGAGGACGTCGATGACGTCCTGCACGGTGCGGGCGTGGGCGAGGGCGGCGGTGGTGAGCTGGACGACGTTGGTCTGCCGGCGGCGGTTGTCCTCCTGGAGCGCCTGATCGCGCCGGGCCTCGGTGTCGCGGAGCTCCTGGGTGGCGTCCCGGACGATGCCGATGATGCGGCGGGGCCGGCCGGACTCGTCCCGGCGGATGTAGCCCTGGGTGTGGGTCCAGCGCAGGGAGCCGTCGCGGCAGCGGACGCGGAAGTAGGCGCCGTAGTTCTCGCTGCCGGCCTTCAGCGCCTGCGACACGACGGTGTCCAGGCGCCGGGCCTCGCCGGGCGGGACCCGGCTGCCCAGGGTCTCGGGGTGATCGTCGTACTCGTCGGGGCGCAGGTCGAAGATCTCGTGCGCCTGGGCGTCCATCTGCATCACCCCGGCGTCCAGGTCCCAGTCGAAACCGCCCATGCGGTTGAGCGCCAGGATCGGATCCGGGTGGTCCGGCCAGTCGTCCGGGAGAGACAGGGGGCTCGCTCCCCGATCAGCCATGGGCCCACCTTGCCAGGATTCACGCGAATCCTCGACCGCTGGGCGCCGTCCGCCCGCAGGTTGCGCGGCCCGCCCGGTGGTATACGGAGAGTCACAGAGGTGTCGGCGGGACGAGGCAGGAGGGAGCGTGCGGCCGTGGAGTGGTTCACCGCGTCCGAGTACTGGACGGGCCGGCTGGTCTTCCAGCGGGCGCTGGCCGGGCTGTACCTGGTCGCGTTCCTGACGGCGGCGCTGCAGTTCCGTGCGCTGATCGGGGAGCGGGGCATGCTGCCGGTGCCGCGTTTCGTGGAGCGGGTGCCGCCGCGGAGGTCGCCGAGCCTGTTCCACTGGCACTACTCGGACCGGTTCTTCGCGGGGTGCGCCTGGACGGGCTGCGCGGTGTCGGCGGCGCTGCTGGCGGGGCTGGACTCGCTGCTCCCGCTGTGGGGCGGGATGCTGCTGTGGCTGGTGCCGTGGGTGCTGTACCTGTCGGTCGTCAACGTGGGGCAGACCTGGTACGCGTTCGGCTGGGAGTCGCTGCTCCTCGAGGTCGGGTTCCTGGCCGTGTTCCTCGGCAACGACGAGGTGGCGCCGCCGGTCGTGGTGCTGTTCCTGCTGCGGTGGGTCCTGTTCCGGGTGGAGTTCGGCGCGGGCCTGATCAAGATGCGCGGCGACGAGTGCTGGCGGAAGCTGACCTGTCTGGACCACCACCACGAGACCCAGCCGATGCCGGGGCCGCTGAGCTGGTTCTTCCACCACCTGCCGAAGCCGCTGCACCGCGCCGAGGTGGCCGCGAACCACGTCACCCAGCTCGTCGTGCCGTTCCTGCTGTTCGCCCCGCAGCCGGTGGCCTCGGTGGCCGCCTCGCTGATGATCGTCACCCAGCTCTGGCTGGTGCTGTCCGGCAACTTCGCGTGGCTGAACTGGATCACGATCGTGCTGGCCCTGCCGGCGGTCGCGTTCCCCTCCGATCCGCCGGCGGTGTCCGGCGCGCCGCTGTGGTACGTGGTGGTCGTCCTCGCGGTGTCCGCGCTGCTGCTCGGCCTCTCCTACCGGCCGGTCCGCAACATGCTCTCCCGCCGCCAGGTGATGAACCGCTCCTTCGACCCGCTGCACCTGGTCAACACCTACGGGGCGTTCGGCAGCGTCAGCCGGATCCGGTACGAGGTGGTCGTGGAGGGGACGGCGGACGAGGTGCCCCGGAAGGACTCCGGCTGGCGGGAGTACGAGTTCAAGGGCAAGCCGGGCGATCCGCGGCGCTGGCCGCGGCAGTTCGCGCCGTACCATCTGCGGCTCGACTGGCTGATGTGGTTCGCCGCGTTGTCGCCCGCGTACGCGAGTCCGTGGTTCGGCGCGCTGGTGGAGCGGCTGCTGGAGGGCGACCGGGACACGCTGAGGCTGCTGCGCCGCTCCCCGTTCCCTCCGGACGCTCCGCCCCGGCACATCCGCGCCCGTCTCTTCCGCTACCGCTACACGACGTGGCGGGAGCTGCGGGAGACGGGCGCGTGCTGGGAGCGGACGTATGTGCGGGAGTTCCTGCCGCCGACCCGGCTGACGGGGCCGGCTCAGAGGCCGTAGACGCGGGTGGCGGTGGTCTCGAAGAGCTGACGGCGTCCGGTGGCGTCGAGGCCCCCGGTCAGCTCCCGCGCGATGGCGAGGACGTCGCCGTACGCCGCCGCGAGGGTGCACACCGGCCAGTCCGAGCCGAACATCAGCCGGCCGGGGCCGAAGGCGTCCAGCACGGCGTCGGCGTACGGACGCAGGTCGTCGACGGTCCAGGAGGTCCGGTCGGCCTCGGTGACCAGGCCGGAGAGCTTGCACACCGTGTTGGGCAGTGCGGCCAGGGCGCGGACACCGGACGCCCAGGGTTCGAGTGCGCCCGAGGCGACGGGCGGCTTGCCCAGGTGGTCCAGGACGAAGGTGAGCCGGGGCAGCGACCCGGCCGCCGCCGCGCAGGCCGGCAGCTGGTGCGGCAGGACGACCAGGTCGTAGACCAGGCCCGCGTCGGCGACGGCGGCGAGTCCGCGCCGTACGTCCGGGCGCAGCAGCCACTCGGGGTCGGGTTCGCCCTGGACCTGGTGGCGGACGCCCTTCAGATACCGTCCGCCGGGCAGTTCCCGCAGCCTGGCCAACTCGTCGGCGACGTCGGGGCGGGTGAGGTCGGTCCAGCCGACGACCCCGGCGACCCATGCGTGGGTCTCGGCGAGCGCCAGCAGCTCGGGGGTCTCCTCGGGGACCGTGACGGTCTGCACCAGGACGGTACGGCCGACTCCGGCCGCCCTCGCCTCGGGCGCGAGGTCGTCCGGAGTGAAGTTCCGCCGCAGCGGGCGGAGTTCGGGGCCGGTGATCCAGTCCTGGTCGCGGACGGTGAGGTCCCAGACGTGGTGGTGCGCGTCGACGACGGTCACGCCGGCTCTCCTTCGGGCGGCAGCAGACCGGTGTCGCGCAGTTCCCGCCAGAGGGAGGCGGGGACCGGGGTGGCGAACTGGTCGGCGCAGTCGTGGACTTCGGTGGCCGAGCGGGCGCCGACCAGTACGCTCGCGACCGCCGGATGGGCGGCGCAGAAGGCCAGTGCGGCGGCGCGCAGGGTGGTGCCGTGCCGCTCGGCGGCCTCCTTCAGCCGCAGGGCGCGGTCCAGCAACTCGGCGGGTGCGCGGGTGTAGTCGTACGTCGCGCCCGGCCTCGGGACCGCGAGGAGACCGGAGTTGAAGGCACCGCCGATGACGACCGATCTGCCGCGCTCCCGGGCGACGGGCAGCAGGTCGGCCAGGGCGCTCTGGTCGAGCAGGGTGTGACGGCCGGCGCACAGGACGACGTCGACGTCGGTGTCGCGGACGAAGCGGGTGAGCATCGCGGTCTGGTTCATGCCGGCGCCGATCGCCCCGACGACACCCTCCGAGCGGAGCTGCTCCAGGGCCGGGTAGCCTTCGCGGAAGGCCTGTTCGGCGTGGTCGTCGGGGTCGTGGAGGTAGACGACGTCGACACGGTCCAGGCCGAGGCGTTCCAGGCTCGCCTCCAGGGTGCGGCGTACGCCGTCGGCGCTGAAGTCCCAGACGCGGCGGTGGGTGGCGGGGACGGCGAAGCCGTGGGTGAGGTCGTCGCCGCGGGTGTGCGCGACGGGTTCGAGGCGGCGGCCCACCTTCGTGGACACCGTGTACGCGTCGCGCGGGTGCTCCCGCAGGGCCGCGCCGAGGCGGCGTTCGGCCAGGCCGAGGCCGTAGTGCGGGGCGGTGTCGAAATAACGGATGCCGCGCTGCCAGGCGGCCCGCACCGTCTCGTACGCCGCCTCCTCGCCGACCTCGGTGTACAGGTTGCCGATGCCGGAGGTGCCGAAGGCCAGGGCGGTGACCTCGACACGGCTGCGGCCGAGCCGGCGGGGGTTCACCGGCTCTCCGGGCGCAGCCGCAGCCCCTGCATGCCGCCGTCGACCGCGAGGGCCGTGCCGGTGGTGGCGCCGGACAGCGGGCTCGCCAGATAGGCGACGGCACCGGCGACCTCGGCGGCCGGGACCAGGCGGCCGGTGGGCTGGCGGGCCTCCAGGGCGGCGCGTTCGGCGGCCGGGTCGTCGGCCGCGTCCAGCAGCCGGCCGATCCAGGGGGTGTCGACGGTGCCCGGGTTGACGCAGTTGACGCGGATGCCCTCGCGGACGTGGTCGGCGGCCATGGCGAGGGTGAGGGAGTACACGGCACCCTTGGTGGCGCTGTACAGGGCCCGCTGCGGCAGCCCGGCGGTGGCGGCGATGGAACAGGTGTTGACGATCGCCGCGTGCGCGGAGGCGCGCAGATGCGGCAGGCAGGCGCGGGCGGTACGGACCATGCCCAGGACGTTGACGTCGAAGACGCGGTGCCATTCCTCGTCGGAGTTGGTCTCCACGGTGCCCCGGGCGCCGATGCCGGCGTTGTTGACCAGTACGTCGAGGCCGCCCAGGCCGTCGACGGCGGCGGCCACCGCCGCGCGCACCGAGGCGTCGTCGGTGACGTCGGCACGGTGTCCGGTGAGGGGCTCGGCGACCGTCGACGGGTCGAGGTCGAGGACGGCCACCCGGGCGCCGCGCTCGGCGAGGAGTTCCGCCGTGGCCCGGCCGATGCCGGAGGCGCCGCCGGTCACCAGGGCCGTCAGTCCCTCGAAGTCGCTCATGCGGCCTGCTCCTTGTCCTTGTTCTTGTCGTTCTTGTCCTTGTTCTTCCGCGTGTCCGGGTCGGCGGCCCAGAAGCCGCCGTCGGGATAGGTGTAGCGCGCCAGGGACTCCGGCCGCACGGCGGCGGAGAAGCCCGGCGCGAGGGGTGCCGTGTAGTGGCCGTCGCGGATCACCACCGGGTCGAGGAAGTGGTCGTGCAGATGGTCGACGTACTCGATGACCCGGTCCTCGGTGGTGCCGGTGAGGGCCACGTAGTCGAACATCGAGAGGTGCTGGACGAGTTCGCACAGGCCGACCCCGCCGGCGTGCGGGCACACGGGGACGCCGTACTTGGCGGCGAGCAGCAGGATCGCCAGGTTCTCGGGGACCCCGCCGACGCGGGCCGCGTCGATCTGGACGATGTCGACGGCGCCGGCCTGGAGAAGCTGCTTGAAGACGATCCTGTTCTGCGCGTGTTCGCCGGTGGCCACCTTCACCGGGGCGACGGCGCGGCGGATCGCCGCGTGGCCGAGGATGTCGTCGGGGCTGGTGGGTTCCTCGATCCAGTACGGGTCGAACGCCGCGAGGGCCTTGGTCCAGCGGATCGCCTCGTCCACGTCCCAGCGCTGGTTGGCGTCGATCGCGATGCGCACGTCCGGTCCGACGGCCGCGCGGGCGGCCCGGCAGCGCCTCAGGTCGTCGTCGAGGTCGGCGCCTACCTTGAGCTTGATCTGGCGGAAGCCGTCGGCGACCGCCCGGGTGGCGAGCCGGGTGAGTTTCCCGTCGTCGTAGCCGAGCCAGCCGGGCGAGGTGGTGTAGGCGGGGTAGCCGCGTTCCAGCAGCAGGGCGGTGCGTTCCTCGGCGCCTTCCCGGCCGCGGCGCAGGAGGGTGAGGGCCTCTTCGGGGGTGAGGGCGTCGGTGAGGTGGCGGAAGTCGATCTGGCGGACCAGCCAGGCGGGGTCGGCCTCGGCGAGCAGCCGCCACAGCGGCTTGCCCGCGCGTTTGGCGGCCAGGTCCCACAGGGCGTTGACGACGGCCCCGACCGCCATGTGCATCACGCCCTTCTCGGGTCCGAGCCAGCGCAGCTGGCTGTCGCCGGTCAGGTCGCGGTTCAGGAGGGAGGGGTCGGCGCAGAGTTCGTCGGCGGGCCGTCCGACCACATGGTCGCGGAGCGCCCGGATCGCGGCGACCTGGACGTCGTTGCCCCGCCCGATGGTGAAGGCGAACCCGTGCCCCTCGTGTCCGTCGGCGGCGTCGGTGCGCAGCACGACGTAGGCCGCCGAGTAGTCGGGGTCGGGGTTCATCGCGTCGGAGCCGTCGAGTTCGCGCGAGGTGGGGAACCGGACGTCGTAGGTGTCGACGGCGGTGATGCGGGCGGGTCGCGGGGGCACGGAGGGCCTTTCGATGGGAGACGGAAATCTGATATTTATCAGACCACTTACCGAAGAGAACACCTCTGGACGCGCCGGACCCGTCATCCGGCCGGATTTGGTCCGACCACTTCCGTCGTTAGACTGCGGCGCATCCGGTGAGTGGAGGAGTGCGTGGAGGAGACGGCCCCGCAGAAGGGCACGGTGACGCAGCGCGCCATCGAGCGGATCACGGCGATGATCCGCGAGGGTGAACTGGAGCCCGGTGAGCGGCTGCCCACCGAGCGGGAGCTCGCCGTCCGGCTGGGCATCTCCCGCAGTTCGATGCGGGAGGCGATCCGCGCGCTCACGGTGCTCGGAGTGGTCGAGGCCCGGCACGGCTCGGGCATCTACGTCACCCGGCTGGAGGCCGGGGACCTGCTGGAGACGTTCGGGGTGGTGGCGGACCTGTCCCGGGGGCGGCAGCTGGTCGAACTGCTGGAGGTGCGCCGCGTCCTGGAGTCGCACGCGACCGCCCTGGCCGCCGCCCGGATCACCCCGGACCGGCTGGCCGAGGTCGGCAAGCACCTGGCGGCGATGAACGCCACCGACGATCCGGAGGAGATCCTCGCCCACGATCTGGCCTTCCACCGCGAGATCGCGGCGGCCGCCGGCAACGGGACGACGGCCGCGATCCTGGAGAGCCTGTCCTCGCGCACCTTCCGGGCCCGGGTCCGGCGCGGGTACCAGGAGGAGGGCGCCTTCGCCCGCACCCGGCGCGAGCACGCCGCGATCCACCGCGCCCTGGCCGCCCGCGACCCGGAGGCGGCGCGGGCGGCGGCGGCCGCGCACGTGGGCGCGGTGGAGGAGTGGCTGCGCGCCCGGCTGGAGGACTGAGCCGGTCAGGCCCGCTCCAGCCGCGGCGTCATCAGCCGGCACGGACCGCGGTGGCCGTACCGCCGTCGCCGTCGGTGCGGACCGTACGGCTCACCTCGTGGCCGTACGCCGGGTCGTCGACGGCCGCCGCACCCCGGTCCGGCTCCTGGAGGTGGACGAAGGTGAGGACGGGCGGTCACCAGGGGTACGGATCCCCCGGCGCGCCCGTTCGCACCGGGCCGCCGTTCAGTGGGCGGCGCCGTGCCCGTCCGGGGCACCGGCCTGTGTCCGTGCCTGGGCCTCCAGGCGGCGCTTGGCGTCGTCCCAGTCGACCGGCAGCCCGTCGACGGGCACCTCCCAGAAGGTGAACGTCGCGTCGCGCATCGTCTCGCGCACGCCGGTCATGACGCTCTTGTGCGGTTCGGTCCGGGCGTAGGTGTAGAGCGCGTCCCGGCTCTCCCACGCGGACAGCGTGTAGAAGACCTTGCCGAACGGCCGGGCCTCCAGGGAGGCGCCGAGGGCGCCGGGTGCCTTGCGGACCTGGCCCCAGGCGGAGAGGGACTTCCGGAAGAAGCGCGGGACGTCCTTCAGCGACCGCACCTCGAAGCGGGAGGCCATGACGAAGGCGCGGGTGGTGTCGGGGCCCACCGGGTTCGGCATGACCCAGGGAAGAGTAGGCACGGCAGCCTCGCCTCCATGGTTGGGTAGTGACACTATCCATATTAGACAGTGCCACTACCCAATGCGAAGGGGAGAAGGGGAAGCACGTGAGAATCTCGGAACTCAGCCGCCGCAGCGGGGTGTCCAACGCGACGATCAAGTACTACCTGCGCGAGGGGCTGCTGCCGCCCGGCCGGGCGACCGCGGCGACCCAGGCCGAGTACGACGGGACCCACCTCAGAAGACTCCGTCTGATCCGCGCGCTGACGGGGGTACGGGGCCTGTCCGTCGCCTCGGCCAAGCAGGTCCTGGACGCCATGACCGAACACCGGGGCGACACGCACGAGCTGCTCGGCATCGCCTTCGGCATCCGGCCGCCCGACGGCGGCACACCGGCCGAGGGCGAGGACCTCACCGGGGCGAACCCCGAGGCCGCCGCCCTGGTCGACGCGATGGGCTGGTCGGTCTCCGCCCGGAACCCGGCCCGGCGGATCATCGACGAGACGCTGCGGACCCTGCGCTCACTGGACGTCGAGTACGGCTGGGAGGCGCTCCTCCCCTATGCCGAACTCGCGGAACGGACGGCCCGGTACGACCTCGACCACCTGGAGGCGGTCACGGACCCGCTGGAGAAGGCCGAGCGGGCGGTACTGCTGACCTTCCTCCTGGAACCGGCGCTGATGGCCCTGCGCCGGCTCGCCCAGGAGAACGAGTCGACCGCACGCCGCGGCGGGGACGGGCACACCCCGGCCTGACCACGACGGCATTGCGGTGATCGACCGCGAGGGTCTAGGGTCGGCCGGGTGACTGCCGGGTCGGCCGTGGGCCATTCATGTGAGGCGCTCCCGGCCTCGGTGTGAGGCCGGTGCGGGGCGCGCCCCCGCTCGTGCGCGCCCGTGGCCCGCCCCCCTCTCCGCGTGTTCCCTCCCCTCACGGAAACCGACACCGGAGACGAATCGAGCCATGTCCGCAGTACAGCACGTCCAGTTGAACCACACCGCCGTCTACGCCAGTGACCGCCGGTACTCCGCCGAGTTCCTCGCCGGGATACTGGGACTGGAGGTCGGCGCCCCGTTCGGCCCGTTCCTGCCGGTCGACCTGGGCAACGGCGTGACCCTCGACTACTACGAGAAGCGGGACGAGCCGGTCCAGGGCCAGCACTACGCGTTCCTGGTGCCCGAGGAGCGGTTCGACGCCATGATCGCGCGCCTGGAGGCGGCCGGTATCACCTACTACGCGGACCCGGGCCACACCGAGCCCGGCCGGGTCAACGACCTCTTCGGCGGACGCGGCGCCTACTTCGACGACCCGGACGGCCACAACATGGAGATCATGACCCGGCCCTACGCCCGGCCGTAGCGACGGGGCGCGCCCGCCCGCACATGCCGTCAGTCGACGCTGGGCAGGATGTGGGGCTCGGCGAGGTCGTCCTCGTAGCCCGCGAGGCGGATCGGGGCCGAACGGGCCCACACGTCGAGACTGCCGAGCTCCCCAGGCCGGCGGGCGGCGCGTTCCGTGTACTCCTTGGGGCGCTGATCGCTCTTCGTCTGCTCCGGTGTCACCGCGCACTCCTTATGTGTCGGTCACCCTCGGGACGTACCGCGCCGGCCCTGCGCCTGGCGCCCGGCGTCCGCTCGGGTCTGTGGGAAAACCGTTCGGACGCGGTGGCGCCGGCGACTCGAGGGAGAGCAGGCCGTGGTGAACCGGCTGGTCCCATGACGGACCGTGGGTGCGGGTGGAACCCTGAACTGCTGTCCGTCCGGATCAGATTAACCAAATGAGCGGCCCCCCGCTCGATGGGGCTCAAAACTGAGGGTAACGATTCCGCGTCGGACGGTACTCAATAGAACGGAATATGCCCCTTTTC
Source organism: Streptomyces sp. NPDC014676 (assembly GCF_043084105.1). Taxonomy (NCBI): domain Bacteria; kingdom Bacillati; phylum Actinomycetota; class Actinomycetes; order Kitasatosporales; family Streptomycetaceae; genus Streptomyces; species Streptomyces sp. NPDC014676. Next base: position 39,791 of record NZ_JBIBZI010000005.1, read on the forward strand.
CCGGATGCGCGCGACCGACCGTGGTCACCCGTCCGAGGTACAGCGACGTCGGCGTTTTCGACCGGGTCGCGCGGCCGGGGGCGCGGTTCAGGACCCGTCGGCCGGTACCCGACATGGTCCGCCGCCGCGCGAACCCAGGGGTGCGGGCCGGCCGCGCGGCGGACGAGGAGGCCCGCGCCGTCCGCTCCGGCGCCGGTGTCCTGGGGCCGCCGACGGCGCGCGGCCCCCTGCCGGGCACGGCCGGCCGCCCTCACCACCGGCCGGGCGCGTAGTCCTTCAGGAAGACGCCGTACAGGTCCTCGCCCGCCTCGCCGCGCACGATGGGGTCGTAGACGCGGGCCGCGCCATCGACCAGGTCCAGCGGGGCGTGGAAACCGGCGTCGGCGAGGCGCAGCTTGTCGAAGTGGGGGCGCTCGTCGGTGATCCAGCCGGTGTCGACCGAGGTCATCAGGATGCGGTCGGTGTCGAACATCTCCTGCGCGCTGGTCCGCGTCACCATGTTCATGGCCGCCTTGGCGGCGTTGGTGTTGGGGTGGCCCGCGCCCTTGTAGCCGCGGTCGAACACCCCTTCCATCGCGGAGACGTTGACGACGTAGGCGCGCCCCGCGGACGCCCGGCGCGCGGCCTCGGCCATCGCCGGCCGCAGCTTGCTGATCAGGATGAACGGCGCCGTGTAGTTGCACAGCTGGGTCTCCAGCAGCTCCACCGGGGAGATCTGCTCGATGGTCTGGACCCAGGTGTTGGTGTCGACGACGTCGGGGAGCAGGCCGCCCGCGTCGATGGCGGTGCCCTCACGGTGCCGGACCACGCTGGCGTTGCCCGCGACCAGGGCGAGGTCGGCCACCTTCTGCGCCTCGAGTCCGCTGACGCCGACGGGCAGCGCGGTCAGTCCGTCGACCGCGCCGGAGTTGAAGGCGCCGATGACGTGGTGGGCGGGCAGCTCACCGGCCGGCAGCGGGGCGCTCTCGCCCTCGACGAGCGCGGCGTACGCGGACGGCAGCCGGCGTACGGTCTGGGTGGCGTTGTTGATCAGGATGTCGAGCGGGCCCTGCTCGGCGACCCGGTCGGCCAGCGCGACGGCCTGGGCGGGGTCGCGCAGGTCGATGCCGACGACCTCCAGGCGGTGCATCCACTCCGCGGAGTCGTCCATGGCCTTGAAGCGGCGGATGGCGTCCTTGGGGAAGCGCGTGGTGATCGTGGTGTGGGCGCCGTCGCGCAGCAGCCGCAGCGCGATGTACATGCCGATCTTGGCGCGTCCGCCGGTGAGCAGCGCCCGCTTGCCGGTGAGGTCGGCGCGGGCGTCGCGCCGGGCGCGGTTCTCGGCGGCGCACTTCTGGCAGAGCTGGTGGTAGAAGTAGTCGACCTCGGTGTAGCGGGTCTTGCAGGTGTAGCAGGAGCGGGGACGCTGGAGTATCCCCGCGATCCTGCCGGGCTCGACGCGGGAGGACGGCAGGATGCCCTCGGTCTCGTCGTCGATGCGCTCGGCGGAGCCGGTGGCGGTGGCCTCGGTGACCGCCTTGTCGTGGGCGGTCTTGGCGGCCCGGCGCTCCTGGCGGCGGCGCTGCTTGACCGTGCGGTAGATGTGCGAGGTGGCCCGGCGGACCAGGATCGCGTCCGGGTGGTCGACGTCGAGTTCGTCGAGTTCCCGCAGCACGTCGAGGCAGACGGCCAGCCGCTCCGGGTCGATGCCGGGCCCGTGCGCCACCGTGTCCATGGCCTCGGGGCCGTCCTGTGTCACCGTCATCGCCGCTGCCGTTTCCCGCTTCGCTTCTCGCGGCGCTCCGTTCGCGCACGCTGTTCGAACGGCGGATTTTACTTCAGCGCCGGGCCGCAGCACCAAACCGGATACGTCAGTGATCGCAGACGGCGGTCAGCGTCGTCACCTCCTCGGTCAGCGCGCGGGCCAGCCGGTCGAGGTCCGGGACGGCCGCGCCGTCGGCGACCAGGCCGTAGTGGACGCGCCCCTTGTAGGTGGAGACCGCGACCGCGAGGGAGTGGCCGGGGGCCAGCGGCGCGAGCGGGAAGACGGCGCCGAGCGGGTCGCCGCCGAGCCGCAGGCCGAAGCCGGGCAGCGGCACGCTGGTGACCAGGACGTCGAACCAGAGCCGGGCCGCCTGGCCGAGCAGCGGTCCGCCGAGCCGGTGACCGAGCGGTGGCACGTGCTCGGCGAGCAGGGCGACGGCGCCCGCGCCCCGGTGCGGGCCGGCGTCCTTGTTGCGGTCCATCGCGGTGCGCACCAGCGCGAGCCGCACGAGCGGGTCCCGCTGGTCGACGGGGAGCTGTATCAAGTACCCGGAGAGCCGGTTGCCCTGGGGGTGCGCGGTGCGCGACCGGCGCCGGGAGACGGGGATGAGGGCGCGGGGCACGACGCCCTCGCTGCCGTCGCCGCGCTCGTCGAGCCAGCGGCGCAGGGCGCCCGCGACGACCGCGATCAGTACGTCGTTGACGGTGCCGCCGGCGCTCTTGCGGATCCGGTGCACGTCGTCGAGGTCGACGACCGCGCCGGCGGTGCGGCGGGTGCCGCTGGGCGCGCAGGTCAGCGCGGGTGAGGAGCGCACGTCGAGGGTGGAACGGGCGACGGCGGCGCCGATGTCCAGGGCCCGGCCGGCGTCGGACAGGGCCTCCCGCACGAGGCCGGGCACCTCGCGCACGTCCGGGAGGAGCCCGCGCGGGGGCTCGGCGGGGCGGGGCCGGGGCGTGGGGAGGTCCATCGGGTCCATCAGCGCGGCGGCGAGGGTGAGGGCGCGCAGCCCGTCGGCGAGCGCGTGGTGGAACTTGAACAGGACGGCGAAGGAGGTGCCGTCCTCCCCCGGCAGCACATGGGCCTCCCAGGGCGGCCGGGTGCGCCGCAGCGGGCGTCCCATGAGGCGTCCGGCGGCGGCGTGGAAGTCGGCGGCCGGGGGGTGCAGCCGTACGTGGTCGAGGGGGTCGAAGCCGGGGTCGGGTTCGCGGGCGGCGCCGCCGAAGGCGAGCGAGCGGCGCAGGGCGGAGGCGAGCGGCTGCCGCAGCGCGGCGGCCAGGGGCTCGCCGGGCGCCGGCCAGGCGCGGCGCAGCGCCGACAGCGGGCGCCGCAGGGTGAGCGGCTCCCAGGTGTCGCGGATGCGCATGCGCAGCCCCGGCACGGCGGCGGCCCGGGACGCCAGCAGGTCGGCCGCGTGGGCCGCCGCGGAGGGCGAGCCCGCGGAGAAGACGCCGAGCGCCGCGAGGTGCATGGGATGACCGGCGGACTCGATGTTCCAGAACGCCAGGTCGAGAGGGGCGAGCGGATCTGCGGTCATGGGCGGGGCCTCGCGTCGACGACGGGAACGGATCAGCAGTCAATCGCTCCCGGCCGATTACGGTCAAGTACGATCTGGCTACCCATAGTCAACAGCATGTGACGTCTTCGCCCCTCCCGCCGGTACGGCGGAAGGGGCGGGACGGGAGTGACGGAGGGGGTTGGTGCGGCGCGATCAGCGCCGCACGGGTGACGGACGCCACCCGGACGGGCGCGGCCCTCCGGCGGAACGGTTCATCGCGCGGCGCCCTCCGCGGTCGGGCAGCCCGCGGGCTGCGCCCGTGAGGCGTCCCGGATCAGGGCCTCGTGGGCGGCCTTCACCCGGGCCACGTCCGGCTTCATCACGCGCCGGTCGTAGGTGAGCAGACCGTTGAGCTCGCCCTCGACGTCCGTGATCTGGGTGTAGACGGCGCCGTTGCCGCCCCGGCACATCAGCGTGCGCACCTCGTCGAGCTTGGTGAGGTAGTCGTCGGTGTAGGTCGCCGGGTCCACGTCGACGTAACTCTGCTGCACGGACCAGGCGTGTCCGGGCACCGCGAGGCCGAGGCCGCCGTACTCGCCGCTGACCAGGGCGCGTTTCCCGTCCGGGACGGGCGGCAGCGCGGGGCTGGGGTATCCGTGCTCGTCCATGATGTCGCCGGCGTTCCCGTCGGCTCCCAGGTTGAGGCCGGACTGGTTGTTGACCAGCCGGCTGGGGTCCCAGGCCTTGGCCTGTTCGGCGATCCGGCCGATGTCGTACTGGCCCCAGCCCTCGTTGAAGGTGACCCACATGACGATCGACGGGCTGCTGATGTGCTCGTCGATCATCTGCTTCATCTCGCGCTCGTAGCGGGCGCGGGCCTCGGTGCCCGGATTCTTCCCGGCCGTCATGGCGGGCATGTCCTGCCACACCAGCAGCCCGAGCCGGTCGGCCCAGTAGAACCAGCGGTCCGGTTCGACCTTGATGTGTTTGCGCACGGAGTTGAAGCCGAGCTTCTTGTGCGCCTTCAGGTCGTGGGCGAGGGCCTCGTCGGTGGGCGCGGTGTGCAGTCCGTCGGGCCAGAAGCCCTGGTCGAGGGTGGCCATCAGGTAGACGGGTTCGCCGTTGAGGACCGTGCGCGGCACGCCGTCGATGTTCTCGACGGCGATGGAGCGCATGCCGAAGTAGCTGCCGACGCGGTCGGCGCCGACGGTGACCTTCAGCTTGTACAGGAAGGGGTCGTCGGGAGACCACAGGCGCGGGTCGTGGATCCTCAGGGTGAGCGGCTCGCCGGTGCGGCCGGTGGCCGTGGCGACCTTGCGCCGTCCCTCGTACGCGGTCGCCGTGACCGGTACGCCGTCCCGGACGCCCTTCGCCTCCACGGTGAGCCGCTCGCCGGGCACGTCCGGGATCAGCTTGAGGGAGTCGACGTGGTCGCGGGCGACGGGCTCCATCCAGACGGTCTGCCAGATGCCGGAGCTGGGCGTGTACCAGATGCCGCTGGGATCCAGGCGCTGCTTGCCGAGCGGCGGGTTCTCGCCGTCGGCGGCGTCGGTCGGGTCGTAGACGCCGACGATGAGCTCCTGGGTGCGGCCGGGCTTCAGCGCGTCGGTGACGTCGGCGCTGAACTTGTCGTAGCCGCCCTCGTGGTCGGCGACCTTGACGCCGTTGACGTACACCTCGGAGCGCCAGTCGACAGCGCCGAAGTTGAGCTTCAGCCGCTTTCCGGAGCCGATGTGCCAGTCGCGGGGCACGGTGAAGGTGCGGCGGTACCACATGCGGTCCTCGTGCCGCTGGAGGCCGGAGAGCTGGGACTCCACCGGGTACGGGACGAGGATGCGCTCCTTGAGCGTCTTCCCGACGGGCGGCTGCTCGCCCTCCTTCGCGGCGGCGAACTGCCAGCGGCCGTTCAGATTGCGCCACTGCTCACGGGTGAGCTGCGGGCGCGGGTACTCGGGCAGGGCGTTGTCCGGGCCGACCTCGTCGGCCCACTCGGTGCTCAGTTCGTAGGTGGAGCGGTTGGGGCCGCTGCTCAGGAAGGCGTCCACGGGGTCGCCGTCGGCGGCGGTCAGGCCGCCCTGGCCGTCGTAGCGGATGTCGGCGCTGCCGCGGGCGGTGCCGGTCTTGTTGCCGACGACGGGCTCGGCGAGCGTGACGAGCAGCGCCTTCGGGTCGGCCGGGTCGGGTTCCGCCGACTTCACGGGCCAGTCGGCGCCGCCGATCACCGCGTCGAAGTGGTCGGTGAAGCCGGCCGGGGGCGCGGCGAGCGGGCGGGGGAAGTCCAGCTTCAGGGTGCGGCCGGAGGCGAGGACGGTGGCGGCGAGGGCGCCGTCGTAGTCGAAGCCGTCGGGGAGGCGGAACGCGGACTGCGGTACGGGCTCCTTGGTGCCGCCGGGTTCGGTCCAGCGCAGGTGGAAGTTGGAGCCGCCGTAGTGCTCGAAGTACTCGACCTTGATGTCGTGGGCGCGGCCGGCGGTCAGCTCGACGGGCTGGGCGGTCTGTTCGCGGTCCCAGTCGTCGATCCAGTGGTCGATGGCGATCTCGCCGTCGATCCACAGGCGGAAGCCGTTGTCGGCGCTGACCGAGAAGGTGTGGGCGCCGGTCCTCTCCGGCACGATCCTGCCGGTCCAGCGGACGCTGACGTCGTCCGACCGGCCGGTAGTGAGGTTCAGGCGCGGCTCCAGGTTGTCGAAGTCGAGGTCGGAGTCGAAGGCGGTGGCCTTGAGCTCGTGGAAGTCGAAGGCGCCGGGGGCGGACTGGGTGTAGTACTCGCCCTTCAGGCCGTGGATCTCCACCGGCTCGTCCTCCGCCGCGGTCGCGGCCGGGACGGCCGCGGTGAGTCCGGTGACTCCCAGCGCGGCGGCCAGCACAAGCGCGAATCGGTTTCTGAGTCGTCTGGTGCGCACGGAACCTCCGTCGGTGAGGAAGGAGACGGCTCGCTGCTCAGTACGTGTCTCTGGGCTGTGCATGTTCTGTTCTGTGCGTCGCACTCGTCAGTACAACGTTGTCAAAGAACAGTACTTGGCATAACAGCACGGATTCCTTCATCCGTCCAGGGACATGACAAAGGCCCCGGTGGTCACGCCGACCGGGGCCCCTCCCTCGCGTCACTACGGCACGAGCTGTCCCTTGCCGAGCGCGATCACCCCGCTCTTGGACACCGTGTACAGCTCGGCGTCCCGCTCGGGGTTGACGCCGATCGTGGCGCCCGGCGGCACCTCGACGTTCTTGTCGAGCACCGCGCCGCGCACCACCGCGCCCCGCCCGATGTGCACGTTGTCGTGCAGCACCGACCCCTGCACCATGGCCCCCGGATCGACCACCACGCCCGGCGACAGCACGGACCGGGTGACCTGGCCCCGGATCAGGCAGCCGGCGCTGATGATCGACTCGCTCGCCATGCCGCCCGCGTTGAAGCGGGCCGGGGAGAGCTGGCCCGAGTGCGTGTAGACGGGCCACTGCCGGTTGTAGAGGTTGAACGCGGGGCGCTCGGCGATCAGGTCCATGTGCGCCTCGTAGTACGCGTCCAGCGTGCCGACGTCCCGCCAGTAACCCTGGTCGCGGCTGGTCTCGCCGGGCACGTGGTTGGTGCTGAAGTCGTACAGCGCGGCCTCGCCCCGCTCGGTGAGCTGGGGCAGGATCGAACCGCCCATGTCGTGCACCGAGTTCTCGTCCTCGGCGTCCCGGTGGAGGGCCTCGATGAGCGCCTTGGTGGTGAAGACGTAGTTCCCCATGGAGGCGAACACGCACTCGGGGTCGCCGGCCAGTCCGGGCGGGTCGGCGGGCTTCTCCAGGAAGCGCTCCACGGACTGCCCGTCCGAGCCCGGCGTGATCACGCCGAAGGAGGCGGATTCCGAGCGCGGCACCCTGATCCCCGCCACCGTGACCCCGGCCCCGCTCTCGATGTGCTGGGCGAGCATCTGGCGCGGGTCCATGCGGTACACGTGGTCGGCGCCGAACACCGCCACGTACTCCGGCCGTTCGTCGTAGATCAGGTTCAGGGACTGCAGGATCGCGTCGGCGCTGCCCAGGTACCAGCGCGGGCCGAGGCGCTGCTGGGCGGGGACCGGGGTGACGTAGTTGCCGAGCAGGCTGGACATCCGCCAGGTGGTGGTGATGTGCCGGTCCAGCGAGTGCGACTTGTACTGCGTGAGCACGCAGATGCGCCGGATGTCACCGTTGACCAGGTTGGACAGCACGAAGTCGACCAGGCGGTAGGTGCCGCCGAAGGTGACCGCCGGTTTGGCGCGGTCCGCCGTGAGGGGCATCAGGCGCTTGCCCTCGCCGCCCGCGAGCACGATTCCCAGGACCGAAGGACCACCACGACGCATGGCCGCTCCCCTCACGCCGAATTTTCCCAAGACTGCCCCGGAGGGACGGGACTAAGCCTGTTTGAGGACCTCCTCGTAGAGCCCGGCCGTACGGCGGGCCACCGCGTCCCAGCCGAACTCCGAGACCGCGCGCTCCCGGCCCGCCTCTCCCATCCGCCGTGCCGCCTCCGGGTCGCCGAGGACCGAGTCGAGCGCCCGCGTGAGGCCCGCCTCGAAGTCGTCGTCCGCGTCCACGAGTACCCCGGTGTCGCCGTCCGCCACGACCTCGGGAATCCCGCCGACCCGGGAGGCGACCACGGCGGTGCCGCACGCCATGGCCTCCAGGTTGACGATGCCGAGCGGCTCGTACACCGAGGGGCAGGCGAACACGGCGGCATGTGTCAGGAGCTGGATCACCTCGGGCCGCGGCAGCATCCGCGGGATCCAGTGCACACCCTCGCGGGCCCGGCTCAGCTCCTCGTACAGCTCGCGGAACTCCCGGTCGATCCCGGGCGTGTCCGGGGCGCCGGCGCACAGCACGACCTGCGCGGCCGGGTCGATGCCGCGCACCGCCCGCAGCAGCTGGGGCACGCCCTTCTGCCGGGTGATCCGGCCGACGAACAGCACGTACGGGCGGGAGAGGTCGAGGCCGATCCGGTCCAGGGCGTCGGTGCCGGGATCGGGACGGTACAGGTCCGTGTCGATGCCGTTGTGCACGACGTGCACGCGGGCGGGGTCCAGCGCCGGATAGGAGGCGAGGATGTCGTCGCGCATGGCACCGGAGACGGCGATCACGCCGTCGGCCGCCTCCACGGCGGTGCGCTCCGCCCAGCTCGACAGGTCGTAGCCGCCGCCGAGCTGCTCGGCCTTCCAGGGGCGCAGCGGCTCCAGGGAATGGGCGGTCATCACATGCGGGATGCCGTACAGCAGCTTGGCGAGGTGGCCGCCGAGGCCCGCGTACCAGGTGTGGGAGTGGACGAGGTCGCGGCCCTGGAGGGCGGCGGCCATGGCGAGGTCCACGGAGAAGGTGCGCAGCGCGTCGTTGGCGCCGTCGAGCGCGGACCAGGGGCGGTGGCGCAGTACGCCGTCCGCCTTGCCCTCGCCCCAGCAGTGCACCTCCAGGTCCACCAGCGGCCGCAGCTCCCGGGCGAGGAACTCCACATGGACTCCCGCGCCGCCGTACACGTCCGGGGGGTACTCCCGTGTCAGCAGTCCCACTCGCACCCGTGAACCCCCTGTCTGAGCGGACGTTGCCTTCATGGTCACCCAGACGGGGCGCGTGGGGAAGAGCGGGGCGGCCGTACGAGGCAGCAGTCGCCGCAGACGCCCCCGCCGGGCACCCGGTAGTACAGACAGCAGCTACGACGCCGGAAGGCGGTGCCCGTGAGGGTTCCGGTCCCGGTGAGCAGGGGGTGCGCGAGGAGTTCGGCCGCCAGGGAGACGGCGCGGGCGGCGACGTCCGTACGGCCGTGGCGGCGCCCCCAGCGGTCCAGTTCCCGGGCGGCACCCACGAGCGCGGAGGCGGCGTTGCCGCGCAGCAGGCCGGGTGCGAGGCGGTGGCGGGAGCGCAGGGCCGCGGCGAGGGGTTCGAGGTGGCCGTGCGGCACCAGCTCCGCGATCGTCGCCGCGTCGCCGGGCAGCGGCCGTACCTCCGTCAGCCACAGGTCGTCGGGGGCGCTGCCCTCGGGGTCCCAGCGCAGCAGCGGCGGGGCGAGGTCGGGGACGGCGCCGTACAGGGCGGCGGAGCCGAGGGCCACGGACCACAGGCGGGCGGCGAGCCCCTGCTGGGCCACCGACGCGGCGACCCTCGCCTCGTGGGTGCGCAGGGCGCCGGCGACCCGGCGGATCCGCGAGGTCAGGAAGTCGTCCTGAACATCCGGGGGTCGTGGTCCGTATGCCTGGGCGAGCGTGGGCAGGCGGCGGTCGGCCACTCCCGCCGTGCGCAGGACGAAGAAACCACCGAGGCGGTGAAGGGCGGTGAGAGACGGGTCGAGGTCCACGACGTGCAGTAGTACCAAGGCCCCCGGGGGGTGGTGACCAGGGGCCCTCCACCCCGGGCACCCACCCTGGGGATGACGGGGTCGCCGTCGTACTCCATCGGCAGTAGGACTCATTGAGTGCTCAGGGACGACGACGGGAACACTCTGACACGGCATCGTGTTGGTTATGGAAGCCGACCGTTCGCCGTGCCGGGCCCACCGCCCCGGCCTCACGCAGAGGAGCAGCCGATGAGCGCCCTCGCGTTGTCCGTGCTGCTGTCGTTTGTCTCTGCCGTGGCGTACGCCGGCGGGGCGATCGTGCAGGAGCAGGTCGCGGTCTCCTCGCCCGGCGCGCAGCAGTACGCGCCGCTGCGCCGGCCGGGCTGGTGGGCGGCGGTCGCGCTCAACGGCCTCGGCGGACTGCTCCACGTGGTGGCGCTCGCCTACGGCCCCCTCAGCCTCGTCCAGCCCCTGGGCGCGCTGACCATCGTCTTCGCCCTGCCCATGGCCGCGCTGTTCGTCGGCCGGAAGGCCGGGGCGACCGCGTGGCGCGGCGCCGTCATGGCGACGGTGGGCCTCGCGGGGCTGCTCTCCCTGGTCGGCGCGTCCGACGTGCGGTCGCTGGACACCGCGCAGCGGGTGGCGGCGGCGCTGGGGACGGCCGGGGCGGTCGTGGCGCTGATGGCCGCGGCCCGCGCCGCGCACCGGCATCCGGCGGTGCGCAGCATCCTGCTGGCCACCGCGTCCGGTGTCGCGTTCGGCATGTCCTCCGTCTTCACCAAGACCGTCGCGGTCGACTGGACCGGCGGGGTCTCGGCGGCGGACGTGCCGTCCCTGGCGGTGATCGGCGTCCTGGCCACGGCCGGCATGCTGCTCTCCCAGGCCTCCTACCGGGGCGCCGGCCTCGCGGCCCCGCTGGCCACGCTGACGGTGGTGAACCCGGTGGTGGCGGCCGCGGTCGGCATCACGATGTTCGGCGAGACCTTCCGCTACGGCACGACGGGCACGGCGCTCGCGCTGAGCTGTGGCGTGGTGGCGGCCGGCGGTCTGATCCTGCTGACGACGGAGCGGCTGTCACGCGAGCACCAGGAGGCACGGACGGCGGAGGGCTCCGTACCGGAGCCCGCTCCCGGGGGAGTTCCCGCGGTGGCCGACGAGCTGCCGGCCGCCGACCCCGCCGAGCGGCTGCTGGCCGCGCTCGAACTCCCCGAGGACGTACGGATGCCGGCCCCCGTGCCGGCACCGGGCGGCGCGCCGGACGACGCGGATCCCGTCCCGGTGCCGCTGGTGTCGTACGCGCCCTTCTACGGCGGCCCGTACGTGCCGGTGGCGGACCGGCGCAGGACGCGGGTCACATCCTGACGCCGCCCGCCCTCAGGTAGGCGACCGGGTCGATGTCCGATCCGAAGCCGGGCCCCGTCCGCACCTCGAAGTGCAGATGCGGGCCCGAACTGTTCCCGGTCGAGCCGGAACGGCCGATGCGCTGGCCCGCGCCGACGGACTGCCCGCTCCTCACGGAGATCGCCGACAGGTGCGCGTACTGGCTGTAGCGGCCGTCGGCGTGCCGGACCACCACCTGGTAGCCGAACGACCCCTCCCAGCCCGCGCTGACGACGGTGCCGGCCCCGACCGACTTCACGGCCGTGCCGGTGGGGACGGGGAAGTCGACGCCCGTGTGGTAGCCCTTCGACCAGGCGGATCCGGCCTTGTGGTACGGCGTGCCGAGCGCGGCGCTGACCGGGGCGACCAGACCGCCGGTGGACTTGGCGGCGCGGTCCGCACGGTCCTCGGTGCGCTGGGAGGAGGCTTTCCTCTCGGCCTTTTCCCCGGTCTTCCTCTCGGTTTTCTTCTCGGTCCTCTTTTCGGCCTTTTCGGCTTTTCCGGCTTTCCTCCCGTCCGGCCCGGCCGGTTTCCCGGCCGTCTTCGTCGTCCCGTCGGGCAGGGCGAGCCGCTGGCCCGGAACGATCAGGTCGGGGTCGCCGCCGATGGTGGAGCGGTTGGCGTCGTACAGCCTCTGCCAGCCGCCGCCGACCCGTTCACCCGACGCGATGCCGGAGAGGGTGTCGCCGCGGACGACGGTGTACATCTCGGCGCGGCCCGCGCGGGACTGGGGTGTGGTCTGCGGTGTGACGTCCTCGACGGAGGACCCGCGGGACTTCTCACCGCCCTTGTCGCTCCTGCCGCTCTTGCCGCTCTTCTCGTTTCCGTCCGGCTTGTCGGTGGCCGGCCGGATGCCGGGGGTGTCGCCGCCCCGGGTCAGTCCGGCCCGTACCGAGCACACCGGCCAGGCGCCGGGCCCCTGTCCGTCGAGGACCTTCTCGGCGACGGCGATCTGCTGGTCCTTGGTGGCCAGATCCGCGCGCGGCGCGTACCGGGTGCCGCCGTACGCCTCCCAGGTCGACTGGGTGAACTGGAGCCCGCCGTAGTACCCGTTGCCGGTGTTGATGTTCCAGTCGTTGGTGGACTCGCAGGCGGCGACCTTGTCCCAGGTCTCCACGTCGGCCGCCTGGGCGGGGCCGGTGCCCAGCAGCGGGAGTGCCATTCCGGCGCCGCCCGCGGTGACGGTGAGCGAGGCCCGGTTGATCCTGTTCGGCTGATACCGGCGGTGCCGGCCGCGCACGGCCATGGAAATCCCCCTCGACAATGCGTCAGGAGGGGCAAAAGTAAGCGTTGCGAACTGGCCGTGACAAGACGGCTATCGGCCGCACGGATGCGCCAAGTGGCCGGGATTTTTCGCCCGTTGCGCCCCCCCTTGGTGCTCCGTGGGGAGCGTGCGCGGGCGGATGTGTCCGTCCGCGGGGGCATGCGGGTGCGCGCGCCCGCTGAGTGCGCGAGGGGCATCCGCGCGTATGTGCCTGAGCGGGGTCGCGACGACCCGCGCGTGCGCACGCGCGTGCGGCACGTCAGGATGGTCGACAGCAGGACTGGCGGGCATCGACCGGCAGCACCGGGACCCGGCAGTACCGATACCACGTTCATGAGGAGCCACCCCAATGAGCAGTTCAGCGCAGATCGGCGTCACGGGACTCGCGGTCATGGGCCGCAACCTCGCGCGCAACTTCGCCCGCAACGGCTACACGGTCGCGGTGCACAACCGGACGGCGGCACGCACGCACGCGCTGGTGGAGGAGTTCGGGCACGAGGGGAGCTTCGTGGCGGCCGGGACGGCCAAGGAGTTCGTGGCGGCGCTGGAGCGGCCGCGGCGGCTGGTCGTGATGGTGAAGGCGGGTGAGCCGACGGACGCCGTGATCGAGGAGTTCGCGCCGCTGCTGGAGCCCGGCGACATGATCATCGACGGCGGCAACGCGCACTTCGCGGACACCCGCCGCCGGGAGAAGGCGCTGCGGGAGCAGGGCATCCACTTCGTCGGCATGGGCGTCTCCGGCGGCGAGGAGGGCGCGCTGAACGGGCCGAGCATCATGCCGGGCGGCCCGAAGGAGTCGTACGACTCGCTCGGCCCGATGCTGGAGAAGATCTCCGCGAAGGCGAAGGACGGCTCCCCCTGCGTCACGCACGTCGGCCCGGACGGCGCCGGACACTTCGTGAAGATGGTGCACAACGGCATCGAGTACGCCGACATGCAGCTGATCGGTGAGGCGTACCAGCTGCTGCGCGATGTCGCCGGGTACTCCCCCGCGCGGATCGCGGAGATCTTCCGCACCTGGAACACCGGCCGGCTGGACTCCTACCTGATCGAGATCACCGCCGAGGTGCTGTCGCACGTGGACGCGGCCACGGGCGAGCCGTTCGTGGACGTGGTGGTGGACCAGGCGGAGCAGAAGGGCACGGGCCGCTGGACCGTGCAGATCGCGCTCGACCTGGGCGTGCCGGTGTCCGGCATCGCCGAGGCCGTCTTCGCGCGCTCCCTGTCCGGTCACGCGGCGCTGCGTGAGGCGTCGCGCGGGCTGGCCGGCCCGAAGGCGGCGCCGCTGGGCGAGGCGGAGGCGGCGGCGTTCGCCGACCGGGTGGAGCAGGCGCTGTACGCGTCGAAGATCGTGTCGTACACGCAGGGCTTCCACGAGGTCGCGGCCGGCAGCGAGGAGTACGGCTGGGACATCGACCTCGGTGCGGTCTCCGCGATCTGGCGCGGCGGCTGCATCATCCGCGCGGCCTTCCTGGACCGCATCCGCGCCGCCTACGACGCCCGCGCGGACCTGCCGAGCCTGCTGTCGGACGAGACGTTCGCGCGGGAGATCGCCGACGCCCAGGACGACTGGCGCGAGGTGCTGATCGCGGCGACCCGCCAGGGCGTGCCGGCCCCCGGCTTCGCCGCGGCCCTCGCCTACTACGACGCCCTGCGCGCGGAGCGTCTGCCGGCCGCGCTCACCCAGGGCCAGCGTGACTACTTCGGCGCGCACACCTACCGGCGCACGGACCGCGACGGCTCGTTCCACACGCTGTGGGGCGGGGACCGCTCGGAGGTGACGGCGTAACACTCCGTGCGACAGGGCGGTGGACGGCCTTCGGGTCGTCCACCGCCCTGTTCCGTGCCGCGTCCGGGTCAGCTCAGCGGCGGGCCGGGTTCCGGGTTCGGCACCGGCTCGGGGCCCGGCGGGACCGGCGAGGGGGACGGCTCGGGGGGACCCGGGTGCGGCGGGGGCGGCTGCGGCCCCGGGCCCGGCGGCTGCGGGGCCGGCTCCGGGCCCGGGCCCGGCGGCGCGGGCGCAGGGGTGGGGTCCGGGTAGGGCTCGGGGTGCGAGGGGTCCGGGCCGGGGGTGGGTCCCGGTGTGGGGCCCGGCGGAACGGGGTCCGGGTACGGGTTCGTCATGGCGCGTGTCCTCCGGCCTGTCGGTCGACGTCGGCTCTGGACTACTCCCCCGCCTACCCGGCGGCCGCCGCTCCAGTCACCCGCCCGGGTGACTGGAGCGGGGCCGGGTGGCACAGGCGGGCCGCCGCGGGACCGTCGGAGCGGGCGCGCTCCGACGGTCCTCGGCGACGAGGTGCCGCAACTCCAGCCCGGGATGATCCTCGTCGCGCAGCGCGTCAAAGACGGACACACGGACGGGCGAGGGGTGCGGCGGTGCGAGCACGTGGCCTTCAGAACCGCTCGGGATGCGCCGCCAGCCACTCCTTCGCCGCCCGGATCAGCTCCGGCCCGGCCGCCGGAGCGTCGTCGGCGTGGCGCTCGGCCCACGTGGCGACGTACGGGCAGAGCGGGGCGACGGCACTGTCCTCGCGGGCGGCGATGCCGTAGAGCTCGCGGGCGAGGGAGCCCGCGATGCCCTTGCCCCCGTGGGCGGGCTCGACGATGGTGTGCACCGGCACGAGCGCACGCTCGGGGGCGTCGAGGACGAAGTACTCGATCCGCCCGACGACTTCGCCGTCCGCCACCGCCTCGAGCCGGCCCGCCGCCCGGTCGTCACGGATCTCGATGTCACCCATGGCCACGTCACGCTCCTGCCTCGGTCCGCGCCGGTCAGGCCGTGGTGACGGCCCCCGGGCTGCGCTCCTGGTCCGACCCCGGCACCGGCTCGGACGGGTCGGCCCCCAGGGACACGATGCGGTTGTCGCCGTCCACGTGCACCACCCGGGGTTCCAGCGCCCGCGCCTCGGCGTCGGTCACCTGAGCGTAACTGATGATGATCACCAGATCACCGGGCTGGACGAGATGGGCGGCGGCCCCGTTGATCCCGATCACCCCGGACCCGCGCTCCCCCTCGATGACGTACGTCTCCAGCCGCGCCCCGTTGGTGATGTCGACGATGTGCACGAGCTCACCGGGCAGCAGATCGGCGGCGTCGAGCAGCTCGGCGTCGATCGTCACGGATCCCACGTAGTGCAGGTCGGCCTGGGTGACGGTGGCGCGGTGGATCTTGGACTTGAACAGAGTACGCAGCACTTTGGACTCCTGGAAGACGGCTCCCTGCCTGCTTTGTGCAGGTCAAGGGCGGTCTTCACTGTACACGGGCACGCCTCCCGGTCGAAGACCTCGCAGAACATCGTGCACCGTACCGAGCAGGCTTCCCGCCTGGGCTTCTGTGCGGGGCAGGCCGTGGTGACGCCGCAGACCAGGCGCTTGTCCGGGTAGCCGTCTCGGACAGTTCGGGGACTGATGCCGATCGGATGCCGGCTTACCTGACGGGACATCAGGAACGGGAGAGGTGGAGAACGGGCGACTCGGCCACGCCCACATCGGCGTCGCAACCGGCGCCTACGCCCACGTCCGACTCCACCTGCAACGCCAAGCCATCGACACCCTCGGCATCGCCCTCGACTCGACCAACGACGGCCCTGACGACTCGCCCGCCACAGCGGTTGTCCGCTGGCGTTGCCGTCGCCGTTGCCGTCGAACACCTGGGGACAAGGCCCGATCACTTCTCAAAGACCCTGGCTCGGCGGGCAGCCGGAGATGCCCCTGCGGCACGGCTTGGCCGAGGTCATCTCGTCGTTCAGGGACCTGCGGGCGGCGGCACGACTCGACGCAGTCGACTGAACGGCGCGCGTCGGCCCGGGCCCTCTGTGCCGCTTCCCGTCCGGGCGGCTGCCGTGCAACCCGAGCCACCGCGTCCCGTCCGAGTGTGCGGGGGCTCGTGCGCCGGCCGTGCGGCGGACCGCCGTGCGCGGCCACTGATCCGGTGCGCTCCGGAAACCGGCATGCGCGTTAGCGTGATCCTCTGCCGCATGGAGTGTCCATGGGCCGGGTCGGCCCGCACATGGGTCTGCGACGGAGAGTGACGGAACTGCGATGAGTGAACTGACGAAGCCCGAGGTCGACGTCCCGGAGGGTGCTGCGCCTGCCGAGCTGACCGTCCGGGACCTGGTCGTCGGGGACGGGGCCGAGGTGAAGCCGGGCACGGTGGTCAGGGTCCACTACGTCGGGGTGACCTTCGAGACGGGGAAGGAGTTCGACTCCTCCTGGGACCGTGACCAGCCGTTCAAGTTCGCCCTGGGCAGCGGCAGGGTCATCAAGGGCTGGGACCGGGGGTTGAGGGGGATGAGGGTCGGCGGTCGGCGTGAGATCGTCGTTCCCCCGCGTCTCGGCTACGGCAACCAGTCGCCCTCGCCGTTGATCCCGGCGGGCTCGACCCTGGTCTTCGTGGTGGACCTGCTCGACTCGTACTCCGCCGGCACAGGCGGCTGGAGCAACGCCCGCTGACCCGGACCGTTCCTGTCTCCGCGCCCACGCCTTGGGTTCTTCGATCTGCCGGGAGGTGAGCCCGTACGCGGTGTAGTCCTGGTCCTCGCGAACACCGGGTCCAGAGGTGACCGACGATCATCCCCGCAGTGATCATGATGCTGGCCGGCAGGAGTCCGTCACTCCCGGGCCACACCAGCCCCACCCCCAGCCCCGCGAGCTGCGGAATCAGGATGAAACGATCCCATTGCCGACCGTACCGGCCGCTCTCCGGCCGTCGTTCCCGAGCGGTCCTCGGCCGACGGTCCCTCACTCGCACCTGAAACAATGGCGATCAGTCACAGCGGGGCGGCGCGATCGGTTGCGCACCGTTCTTGCCGCGGCTGGGGAGGACGGTGCTCGGCGACGGTGTGGCTGAGGGGGTGATGCCGTCGGAAGACGGGCTGAGGATACGGAGTGCTGCTGTTCATGCGGTTTCGGAAGAGCGCTGTCATCGCGGTTGTGTGTGCCTTGGTCGCTGGTGTCTCGGGGGACCGTGCCGGCACCTCCGCGCCCGCGGGGGGACCGGTGGAGGACCTCCTGAACGGCAGGGACTGGGCTCACTTCGCCGGCGGGAAGCCCACGCACACAGGGATACGGGTCACACCCCTCGACCGGCGCATCACACACCAGGACGGTACCGGCGGACAGCCCAACCCACCGGTGAACCTGCGCGGTCCCCACATGGTGTTCCGAGGGGATGTCCGGATCGAAGCCGGCCTGCGGCGCACGGATGACACGGATGCCTACCTGCATCTGTACGGTGAGACGCCGGTCATCTACGACGAATGGCGCTACGAACGGCGCGGCGTGCGCATCGGCGTGGTCGGCGGGAGGCTCCGGATCGACCGCTGGGACGGGGACTCCGACAGACCTGCGACGACCCGGACCTTCGGGAGCGGCCTGGGGCTCGAAGTCCGCCTCGCCGTCGAAGTCCGCGCAGACAGGCTTGTGCTGGAGGCCGACGGCAGGGTCGTGGGAACCGTTCCCGCGCGGGACGTCTTCGGCAGTGGCCGCATCTGGTTCGGCGCGGATGCGGGAGCCCGCGGGAAGGGCTGGACCCTCAGCGATCTCCACGCGCGGTCACTGGGACGGGGCCGGATGTCCGTCGTGGACGCGCCTGGCCTGCGAGTGCCCCGGTCCAGCGATGCGATGCGTGATCTGGCGGCGGTTCTCCCACGCCCGATCCGTATGGGAACCGCCCTGGCCGCGGGCCCCTTGCTGACTGACAGCGCCTACCGCCGGACGGCGGGTGAGGAGTTCTCCATGCTTACGCCGGAGAACGACTTCAAGCCGCAGTTCGTCCAGCCTCGACGCGGCGTGTTCGCGTTCGCGGAAGGCGATACCTTGGTGGACTTCGCCGAGGCCAACAGGATGAAGGTGCACGGCCACACCCTCGTCTGGTTCGAAGCCCTGCCCGCATGGATGCGCGCCGAGATGACGCACGAGCAACGCAGGCGCGTCATGGTGGAGCACATACGCGCGGTAGCGGGCCACTTCCGGGGGAAGGTGGCGGAATGGGACGTGGTGAACGAGCCCATGTCCGACGAGGATGAGGACTACTCCAACGGCAACCGGGGCGTGCGGCCACAGTTGTGGTTCGAAGCGATGGGTGAGCAGTACATCGACATCGCCTTCCATGCTGCCCGCGAGGCCGACCCGCACGCGGTGCTGTACCTCAACGAGTACGGGGTGGAGGAGGACGGTCCACGCTGGGATGCCCTCTACGCGCTGCTGATCCGCTTGAAGGAACGGGGCGTTCCGATCGATGGCGTCGGTTTCCAGGACCACGAATACGCCGTCGGCGACCGTACCGACCCCGAGGTCTTCCGACGCAAGGTCCGGGCTTTGGCCGGACTCGGTCTGAAGGCCCGGGTCTCGGAGGCGGACGTCCTCGTCGACGAGGACGAAGAGGACATCCAGGCCCGCCAGTTGGCGGGGAAACTCGCGGTCTGCGTCGAAGAACCCAACTGCACCTCGTTCTCGACCTGGGGTTTCACCGACAAGTACGGCTCCACGGCTGACCTGCGACACTATCCCCCGAGTCCGGGAAACGCTCTTCCCTGGGACGCGACGTACGAGGTGAAACCCGCCTACTGGGCACTGCGTGACGTCCTGGACGAAGCTCGCCGCTCAGGCACTGGATAGGTACGGCGAACACCGCGAACGACCAGTGGGATCGTTTCGTCCCGATTCCGCGGCTCGCGGGGCTGGTGTGGTCCGGGAGTGACGGATTCCTGCCGGTCAGCATCATGATCACTGCGGGGGTGACCGTCGGTCACCTCTGGACCCGGTGTTCGCGAGGACGAGGAGGGCCCCTCCTGACTGAACGCCTCCAGGATGCGAGCGGCACGGGAGAGGACCGGCTCCTGGTGCGGTGTCTTCATCGTGTGCGTTCCTCGTCTGTGCGGGGCAGTCGGCTCCCTGCCCGCACGGCCGTCTCGCGCAGCAGGATGCGGGCCGCGTCATGAGTGTGCACCAGGTGCCACCACAGCGCTTCACGCAGTCGGCACCGCCGGACACGGCCGAGGCCGCCGGGGTGGACGACCCGGTCTCCGACGACTGCTGCGTCCCCGTCTCGGCGGTCGCCCTCCACCGGGCCGAACTGTTCGAGCGGCCCGTCCACGACGGCTCCTACGCCAAGGCCGCCGCCCTGGTACACACGCCGGGCCGCTGCCGCTGGCTGGAGCGCTCCAACCTGGCCGTCACCGCCGCCACCGGCGTGATGTGCCCAGAAGCCACCGGAATCACCGTCAAACCCGCCCGCGAGGACGCCCTCGCCCTCAAGGACCTGCTCCTGGACCCGGCCTGCACCGCCGGGAAGATCGCCACCCTGCTGCGCGGCCGGCCCACCGCCATCTGACGCGGCTCTCCCCGCGGCGGCACGCTACCCGCCACTCGGGTGTGGAAGCATGCCATCCATGTCCACCGATCCCACAGACGCGGCCGCTGTGGCACACACGGCCCGCCTCGTTGCCACGGTCCTCGCCCCCCTCGGTGCCGTAGACGCCGACGCTCCGCGCATCCAGTACGGGCCCGGTCACAGGCTGCTCGTCCAGCGCGGGGACGACGAGCTCGCCATGGTCGGGCTCGGCCCGACAGGTCAGGAGCACGGCGCCGAGTTCCGCTTCCCCGCCCCCTGGCCCCGGCCCTTCGGCGATGTCACCGTCTCTCCCACGGGCGACCTCGCCGTGTTCAGCGGTGTGCACGCCGTACGGGCCGTGGACCGGACAGGCAAGGTTCACTGGGAGCTCCCGCACGGGTGCTGGTCCGCCGCCAAGTGCACGGCGGCCCATGCCTCGTTCGAGGAGTACGCGGACGACCCGCGGCATCGGCACGCAGACCGCGGTTCCGCCGCGTTCAGCCCGGACGGCAAGCTGGTGTGGGCCCATGTGCGGCACGCACAGGACTGGCCGCACGAGGAGTGGCTGGTCCTTGACGCGGCCGACGGGTCGGTGCTCGGCCGGACCAGGACCTCGACCGTGGGTTCGGCGTCCGCCCACTTCCCGCATCCCGACGGCTCGTACATGGGACTGACCGTCGGTGAGGGGCATGAGGACTCCCCTTCCCTGTGGGGGCATTGGGACGGTACGGACCTGGGCTTCGAACGCATCGAAGGGGTACTGCTGCAGGACGTCAGCCCGTCCGGCGGGCACTTCCTGTGCACGGATCCCGGCCAGTGGGCGCTCTATCTGCACGAGTCCCCGGGCGCGCAGGAGACCGGACGCCTCAACGCCAGGGATGTCGTGCCACCCGCGCCGGGTGAGGACATGGCGCGCTGGGATCACGAGGGCGCCTACCCCTACGAGGACGGCGCCGTCGTCAGCACCGACGGGCACACCACCGAGCCCCGTCACTGGCTCGTGGACCCGGGCACACTCGCCCTGCGCGGGCGGATCGTCTACTCCCTGCCGGTCCCGGGCAGCCCGTTGCCGGCCGGCCCCGGCCTGTGGGCCACCCTCGCCGAGGACCGCACGGCCGTGCACCTGTGGAGTCTGACCGACGCGAGCTGAGCGCGTCCCGCGACGCGAACGCCCGGCCGGGGAAGCTCCCCGGCCGGGCGTCCTGCTTGCGTGTCCGGCGGCGCCACTGGAGGTGGCGCCGGTGTCTCCTAGCGCCTCAGGCGCCAGAACGTCCGGAAGTCGGTCTTGTCGGACGCTCCGCCGAACACCTCACCGTCGAGCTTCATCTTGCTCTGTTCGACGAGTGGTGCGCAGATGTCGGAGCACACGTTCTTCGACGTGCCGCCGTACAGCACCTCGTAGTCCGGGTTCTCCTCGAGCCACCTGAACACCGATTCCTCGGCGTGCTCGTAGGCGGGATTGCCCTTCTTGGTGACACGTCCGGGCACCAGGTTGCCGGGCACGAACGACTGGCCGTCGGAGAGGCTCAGAAGGTCGCCCTTCTGACCGGAGCTCATGCCCACCTTCTCGACGATGTCCTTGGTGCCCTTCTTCCGGACCCCGATGACCGCGACGGTCACCATGGACTCCTTGAAGAAGTGGAGCTGACCGGCGAGTTCCTGGGCGCGCTGCTGCGCCCTGACCGCCTCGTCCTTGTAGCCACAGTTGTGGACCAGGACCGCGGCGGCACCCGACCCCACGTAGTACGTGTGGACGCCCTCGACCGACAGGTTGTAGACCCTGGCCGAGCGGTGGGCGGTGTCGACCGCACTGATCTGGACCCAGGTACCGGCCGAGGTCTGCAGCCACATACCGGACTTGAGGTCCTTGGCCGGGACCCACGTGCCGAAGTCCGGCAGCCAGTACAGGTGCGCGGCCGTCGAGGTCAGCTTGAGCGCCTTGCCCTTGCCGCCGGAGTCGACGGTCAGGGTGACGAGGTCCTTGGCGCCCTCGTGATCACGCGTCTCGGTGACCTCCCGGGCCCGGGTGTCCCCGGTCTCCGGGTCGGTGGCCACGACCAGGTCGCCGACCTCCAGCTTCTCGATGGCCCGGGTGGTGCCGTCCGCGAGGACGACCTGGGTGCCCGGCAGGAAGCTGTTCACCTTGCAGGCGGGTGCCTGCGGACTGTCCGGCGACTTCGTCGTCGGGGCGTCCACGCCGTCCGCCTTGCGGGCGTCGCTCGCGGCGTTCGCCGCGTCACCGGCGTTGTCCACCGCCTTGCGCGCGTCGTTGGCGGAGTCCACCGCCTCGACACCCTTCTCGACGTAGCGGCCGGCCTTGACGGCGGTGGCCGCGTACCCCGCGAGCGGGATCGCCGACGTCAACGACAGTGCGGCGTCGGCATAGTTGCCCTCGGCCGCGTACCAGATGCCGTTGGCGACGTCGGCGACCTCACCGATGACGGGGACCAGGCCGACCACGTCGAGCGTGGCATGGCCGATGTCCGAGAGCGACAGACCGAACAGGTGCCCGTCGAGCTCGACGAAGCTGATCGGGTTGCCGCCGGCGAACGCGTATCGGTTGCCGGTGAACGGGTCGGTGGCCAGGGACATGTCGGCCAGGGCGCCGCTGTACGAGTCCCGGGTGAGGAAGCGGTTCAGCCCCGGGTCGTAGTTGCGGAAGCCCATGTCGTACGTGCCCGAGGCACCGTCCCAGCGCGAGGAGTTGAAGCGGAACGAGTTGTAGTCGCTCTTGCCCGCGGTGCCGCTGCCCGGCTTGTCCGCACCGGTCATCTGGGACGAGTCGTCCGAACCGTAGGCCGTGTAGCCGTACGTGGAACGGGTCTTGCCGTCCTCCTTGGTGATCGCCTCGACGTCGCCGCGCGGACTCGTGACGTACTGCGAGACCTCCTTGCTGCCGTCGTCCTTGTGCTTGATCTGCGTGGCGCGCTGACCACCGGCTATGTACTGGTAGTCCTTGTCCGCCTTGCCGTCGACCGTCTCGCGCACGAGCGTCTTGTCCATGGCGAGGTAGGTGAACGCCGTGGTCTTGCCCTGGTCGCCCGAGGTGGTCTGGGAGACCGTCCGGTCGAACGGGTCGTAGACGTACGAGGTGGTCACCGCGGTGGCGCCCACGCCCTGCCGGACCTTCGCCTCACGGTCGAAGCCGTCGTAGTAGTGCTTCTCGACGGTCTGACCGCCGGTGCTGACGGTGTCGAGCCGGCCCAGCGGGTCGTAGTTGTAGGTGGACGTGACCCCGCCCGAACTCGCCGACAACAGGCGGTTGCGGTCGTAGCGCTGGGTGGTGGTGACGTTGTCCACCGTCTGCTCGACGATGTTGCTGTTGCGGTCGTAGCGGTAGGACTCGGTGGACGCGTCGTCGCCGCTCTTGGTGACCTTGGTGATGCGGTCCTGCGGGTCGTAGTCGAAGGTGTACGTGTTGTTGATGTGGGCCGAGTTGTCATCGGCGTTCATCAGCTTCAGGACGTCCTTGGAGCGGTGCCCGTTGGGCGAGTACTCCAGGTCGTGCTGCGCCACCACGGTGCCGCCCGAGGTCTTCTCGAGCGACTGCTCCACCGACCCGTCGGGGTAGTAGCGCATATCGAGCGTGTTGCCGTTGGGCTTGGTCTGCTTCAGGAGCTGGCCGCGCCCGGTGTAGGTCATCGTGGTGATCTGCTGATCGCCCGCGGTGGGCGAATCGGCGTTGGTCACCTTCTTGACCATGTCGCGCTCGTCGTACTCGATCTTCGTCCAGGTCAGATCGTGCGTGGACGTGACGGGGTTGCCGTTTTCGTCATAGGTCAGCGAGGTGGTGTTCTTCACCGTGCCGCCCGCGGACTCCTCCACCTTGGTGATGTGGTTGAGGCCGTCGTACGAGATCTTGTACGTGTCGATCTTCGCGCCCGGCGAGAGGTCACGGACCTCGGTCATGTTGCCGTTCGCGTTGTAGCTGTAGGTGAAGTCCTTCTTCTCGTCGTCCGTCTCACCGGAGTTCGAGCGGACCAGTTTCACCGCGTCCGCGAGCACCGTGCCATCGGCGGCGTCGGTCAGCGTGACCTTCTGCGGACCGTTCTCCACGAACGCGTAGGACCCGAGTGAGACCCACGCGCCGGTGTTCGCGGTCTGGTCGACGGTTTTTGTGGTGCTGCCGCCGTCGTGGTCGACCTTGAACTTGGCGTCCGAGGCGGCACCCGTCATCTTCGGGTAGCGGACGAACACCTCGTAGGTGCCGTTCTGCGGGATGTTCAACTGCCAGGACAGCGACGAGGTGCCGGTGCCCGCGGGGTGCGAGTACGTGTCGTAGCCGTACTGCTGCTCGGCCTGCGTCCGCGACCAGTTGCCCTGGGTCGCGGTGTTGTTGAAGTCCGAGCTGTCCACCAGGACGACCTGGTTGCCGACCGGCACACCGTCGTCCGAGTGGGCCCTCTTGTTGCCCGACGGGTAGTAGTCCCAGGTCACGGTGCGCTGCTGGGAGCCGCCCGCCGAGGTCAGCGTGTTCTTCGTCTGCTGGCCGAGCTGGTTGTACTCGTAGGCCGTGGTGATGTCCCACGGGTCCTTGGACGTACGTGTCCAGCCGTTGTCGAAGTACGTGTACTCGGTGACGTTGCGGACCGTCTGGCCCTCCGACGGGGGAGCCGAGACCGACTTCAGGTTGCCGACGGAGTCGTACTCGTAGAACACCCAGTCCGGTGAGGAGTAGAGCAGTTCGTCCTTGTCGTAGGGCGAGCGCTCCTCCTTGACCCGGTTCAGCTCGTCGTAGACCGTCTCCGACATGAAGTCCGCGTCGTCGTCACCGGTGGCGACACCGCGCGGGGTGGTGGTCTTCGTACGGTTGCCGACCTGGTCGTACGCGTACGTGGTCGTGCGGTAGGTGATGTTTCCGGAGGTGTCCTTCTTGACCGGCACCTTGGACTCGACGAGCGCGCCGCGTTCGTCGTACGTCGCGAGCGACTCGTTGCCCTCCGCGTCGGTCTGCGCGATCTGGAGGCCGTCCTTGTCGTAGCGGACCGAGGTGGCCCACTCCAGGGCGTCGACCGTGCGCTTGACCCGGTGGTTCAGGTCGTACTCGTAGCGCGTGGTGTAGTCGTCGGCGTTCGCGGTGGCGTTCTTGCGCGCGTCCACGACCTTGACGACGTTGCCGACGTTGTCGTACTCCACCGTCGCCTTGTTGCCCTCGGCGTCCACCATCTCGATCGGCTGGTAGATCGCGTCGAACGTGGTGGTGGCGGTGTAGTCGCCCTCGGTCGCCGTCAGGTTGCCCTGTGCGCCGGTGCCGGAGACGAGGTTGCCGACCTTGTCGTAGACGGAGGTGGACCTGCGCACCGGACCGCCGGGCTCGTCGGACGGCTTGACCGACTCGATCCGCTGGTCCGCCTTGTCGAACACCGCCGTGGTCTCCGTCCCGTTGGGGGCGAAGGCCTTGGTGATGTTGTCGTTGGCGTCGTAGACCGGCTCCGGCGTGACGATGAACTCGCCTGCCTTCTGGTCCTTGGGCTCGCGCTTCTCCAGCGGCCTGCCGAACACGTCATAGGCCTGGGTGACCTCGGCGCCCTGGGCGTTGGTCACCTTGGTGACGTTGCCTCGCACGTCGTAGACGAAGTGCGAGGGCTGGCCGGCCGCGTCCGTGATGGTCTTCGGGTAGCCGGCCGGCGCGAACTCGCCGTACCGCGTGGCGTGCCCGTTGGCGTCGGTCTCCTTGACGACCTGGCCCAGCGCGTCGTACTCCGTGCGCGAGGTGTAGTCGCCCTCGGCGGCGGATGCGACGCCCTTGGGGTCGGTGACCGAGGTCAGGTTGCCCTTGGTGTCGTAGCCGAACCGGTAGGTGCGGCCTTCCGGGGACTTCTTCTCGAAGAGGTCCGCGATATGGCCGTCGAGCCCGTAGGAGTATGTGAGGGTCTGTGCCGCGGTGCCGTTCTTGTTGGCCTCGGCGTCCTTCATCTCCAGCGGATAGCCGGTGGTGGTGTCGTACTTCCACGTGGTGACCGCGCCGTTGGCCTCCTCCAGGCGCGTCACATTGTTGTCGGTGTCCCAAGCCGTTTTGGTGGTCTCGGACTTGGCGTTGGTCATCTGGGTGGCGCGGCCGTACCCGTCGAGCACGTACTGCGTGTCGTGGTTCTCGGCGTCCGTGACCTTGGTGTTGACGACCGAGCCCGCCGTGCCGTCCGGATCGGTGTACACATAGCCGGTGGTCCCGCCCAGGCGGTCCGTCAGCGTCTGCGTGTTCCAGTGGAACTTCGGGTCATCGCCCTCGCTGGGGTAGTAGTAGTCCAGGGAGGTGGAGTTGCCGCGCGGGTCGGTGACCTTGACCAGCTTGGCGTTCTTGTTGCCCTGCTCCATGTCGTACGTGAAGCGGAACACCTTGGGCTGCGCGCTGCCCGTACCGTCGGTGAGGGTGGTGAGCAGGCCCTTGTCGGAGTACTCGAAGGTGATCTTCCGCCCGGAGATGTCGGTCATCGACTTGACGTGGTCGATGATCTTCGGGCTGTTGGTGTCGGCCTTCGTGTAGTACTCGACCGTGAGGGACTGGCGCGCGGCCGGGTCCTCGATGTAGGTGAGGAACTTGACCGGCTTGTTGTTCGACTTGCGCTCGGCGTACGTGTACGTCTGCGTGTTGCCGTTCTTGTCGACGACGGACGTCAGGTAGCCGTCGCAGTCGAAGAAGAACTGGGTGCGGTCCGGTCGGGTCAGCGACCAGGCCTTCGGGTCGCCGTCCTTGTCGGGGGTGCAGTCCACGCCGGTGCCCTGGCGCAGCAGGTAGTGCACGCCCGCCGGTGCCAGCCAGGTCCCGTCCGCCTGCTTGCGGAAGATGTGGGCGGTGCCGTCACCGTCGGGGAGGGTGACCTCGGTCGGCTGCGGGTCGGGGTGGAAGTCCAGCGCGGCGCCCAGGCGCAGCGGCATCGCGGTCTGGGCCGACCAGCCGTGGCCGAGGACCGTGTCGGAGGTGTCCTGGGAGTTGTACGCGAACCGGGCGAAGGTGGTGATGCCGCGGCCCGGGTTGGAGAACGAGTTGTACTGCCAGACGCTGTTGCCCGCGTACAGGTTCGTCATCAGCGACGAACCCGCACCGGTGTTCTTGCCCGCGTAGGAGTAGAACTTCTCCAGGCCGAGCTGGTTGGAGGTCGGGTCCTCCGTGCGGACGTTCTGCGCCAGCGGGGCGATGGCGTCGCTGTCGGACAGCCAGGTGCCGTTGGTGGTGTTCTTCAGGTCCCACTTCAGCACGTAGTCCAGGCGTTTGTTGCCGGAGTCCGAGTTGATCGGTGCCTGCAGCCTGGCCGGCACGGTGACCGAGTCGCCGGGCAGGACCTCGTCCGGCAGCGCTGTCTGAAGCTGGTTGCCGCCGGTGGTGGCGTCGGTGCCGTCCGGGAGCGACCAGGTGTAGGAGAGCGCGTGACTGCCCGCCGCCCAGATGCCGGTGGTGGTGTTGGTGAGGGTGACGTCGACGGTGTACTCGTCGCCTGGTGTCATCCGGGACGGCGTGTACGGGGCGTGGTACGTCGCCTCCGTCGTCTTCGTCAGGTAGGTGACGACCAGCTGCGGGCGCAGCTGCGGTTCCTCCGCCTCGGAGGAGAGGAACAGCGTCCGCTCCCGCGGACCGGCCGTCGACTCGTCGCGCAGTCTGACCGCCACGCCGTGATTGCCGGCGGGGTCGGAGATCCAGCTCTGTGCCAGTGAGGTGATGTACCACGACTGCCGTGCCGGGTCGTTGGTGACCGTGCCGACCGTGTCGGAGACGGCGGCGTCCATGTCACCGCCGGCCGTCGTCCACGGCGTGCCCGCGTCCGCCTCCGTCCAGGACGCGGTCGCCTCGTCGAAGTCACGGGTCAGGGCGTGAGCTTCGTAGATCGCGCCGTTCGAGTCGGTCGTGGTCTGGAAGCCCCACATGTTCAGCTGCGCCTCGAGGACCCGGGCGTCGGCCGGGATCTCGCTGACGGCGGGGAACTTCAGCGCGGCACGGGTGGTGCCGTACGTGGCCGAGTTGTTGCCCACCGACAGCCACGGGTGGGCGACGCCCGCGTCGGTGAGCGTGTCGTGGCCGGTGGACGGCTCTGCCGAGGCGAGCGTGGTGTCGCTCTGCCCGGACTGCAGCACCACCGTGGTCCGGCCGGCCTTGGGCAGACGCACCAGTTCCGTGGCGGACGGGAGGATCCGCCCGTTGGCGGTCTTCACCGCGACCATGTAGTAGTACGCGTCGCCGAACTCCTCGGCGGAGTCGGCCGGGGTGGGCCGGGCCGAGGTGTCCGTGTACGCGCGTGTGTCCTTGGCGACGGGCGAGACCAGGGTCTGCGAGGACGGCGTGAAGTGCTGGAAGACGCTGCGGTGGACCTGGTACTCGACGATGTCGTCGCTCGGCGAGGTCGACGGGTCGGTGTACGCGGGCCAGCTCAGCTCGGCACCGGTGGAGTGGATGACCTTCGGCGGGCTGACGTCGACGCCCTGGTCACCCCAGGTGAGTACCAGCTTCGGGTAGTTGGCGACCTCGCCCTTGTAGCCGTACTCCGCGGCCTCGTACCGCGGGCCGCCCTTGGGGGCGCTCGCGGACTCGTCGGCGGCCTTCACCACGAAGCCGTGGTTGTCGTAGGTGCCGTCGAGCCACTGCTGGACCGTCTTGGTCACCGGGAAGGCATGCCAGGTGTTGACCTCCTGCGGCTGCTTGGTGACCACACCGCCCTTGGTGAAGCGCACCGCGTCCGCGAGGACGGTCGTGGAGGTCGAGGCGGGGCCGTCACCGAGTACGACCTGGCCGGTGGTGCCGGCCTGGAAGGGGTGCTTGCCCAGCGGCTTCCAGACGCCCTCGGTTCCTGCCCGCTGGTCGACCTGGTAGGTCTTGGTGCCGCCGTCGTACATCACCGTGTAGGGCGCGTCGGTGGCGCGGTCGGAGGCCGGGACGTAGTGCACGTCGACCTGGTACTCGCCGTCCTCCGGGAGGCTCGGCTGCCAGGTGTACGTGTCACCCGCCGTGGCGTCCTTGTTGTACCGGTAGTCCTGACCGGTCGCGTACCGGGTGTACGCGGTGTTCCCCGAGGTGGGCCAGGCACCCTGGGCGGCTGTGGTACCGGAGTCGCCGTCGTCGACGAGGACCGACGTGCCGGACAGCTCCCCGGTGATGTCCTTGGCGCTGTTCCAGGTCGCGCCCGTCTCGGTCCAGGCCGTGGTGGCCCGGTGCGCCTCCAGCCGGACCTCGGTGGCGCCGGTGGTGTGCGTCTGGTCGTAATACAGCTTCAGTTCGGCCGAATCCAGCCGCGTGCCGGCGGGTATGCCGGACAGCCCGAACCTCAGCAGCGCACGCGAGGCGCCGGTACCGGTGTTGCCGACCGAAAGGCGCCAGAGGTCGGCATAGTTGGCGCTGGGGTCGTCCGAGGAGATCATCGCGTCCGCGGACTGCGCCGGAGTCGGCGCGATCGTGACGGTCGGGTCGACCGTCACCGGGTACTGGCGCTCGGGCGCCGCCAGCCACTTCGCGTCCGGCTTCAGACTGATGCCGTACGAGCCCTCCTTGCCGGAGAGGACCTGGCGGACGGCGTCGGTGCCCGTGGCGCCGTAGGCCGAGGTGCCGTCCTTCTTCGCGTCCGTCATGAACGGCGCGGGGATCACCAGCGCGGGAGCGCCGACCGGGGAGTTCTCGCCGTACAGCGAGATGGTGCCGTTCTTCTCCGACTTCGCGGTCAGGCCACCCGTGGTGAGCGTGAAATCGAAGGAGGGGGTGCCCTTCGGACGCTCGTCGAGGACGATGTCCTCCTTCACGCTGCCGTTGCCGACCGTGTAGGTGAGGTCGATCCCCCGGCCCAGGGCGTCCTGGTAGGTGACCTTGTTGCCGTCGACCGCCGGCGTCAGCTTCGCGGCACCGGCGTCCTTGAGGCCGATGGCGGCCCAGTGGCCCTCGTCGAGCTCGAAACGGACCAGCTCACCGGGGCGTGAGCCGAAGTAGGTGCGGGCGAGGTTGGTGGTGTTCGCCTTCTCGAAGCCCTTGCGGTCGGTGCCGGTGACCGCGGTGTCGATCGGCTTCCACTCGGAGTCCTCGCCCTTGCCCGTCTCGTAGGCGGTGGCCATGGCCGAGACCTCGGACTGAACCCGCCCGTCCGACATGCGCCAGTGACGGGAGTACGGCGTCCGCCGGTCCGTCAGCTCCTTGACACGCTTGGCCTTTGGCGTGTCCTTCGCCTTGGCGAGCTTGTCACTGGCCGGGACATCGGTGTCGGGGAGCTCTGGCGGATCAGCAGGTTCGGTGTCCCCGTCGGCAAAGAGACCGCGGAGGCTGTCGGCGAGTCGTCCCGTGTCGGGTGGTGCCGCGAATGCCGGTGTCATCGGTGCGATGGTCGCGAGGACCGCCAGCGCCGCACTCGAGGCCAAGAGCCTTACGGCCCGTGGTCTGTGCATCGGTTTCCCTTCGAAGGAGCCAAGGGCCATCTGCCGAGCGGCAGTTGACAGCCGAGATTCCTAATGCAAAACACCCTGTCCATGTCAACTACATAGACCATCTACGCAACTCACCCGAAAACCCTGGCTATTGCCGTCTGAACTGCTGTTTTCCCTCTTCCGCAAAGGAACTTCCCGCACGTGAAGCGTCAGGATCAGGCCAATCCGGACCGGGGACCAGGATTCCTTGACAAGGGTCTCCCCACCCCTTTTGGATCGGGCGGGGCCCGTCCGGGCCCGCGGCCGAGGGGAGTTTGGATGAGCAGCGAGACGCGCGAGGCGGGGCCCCCCACGTCCACCGTCGAGCACGCGGGGGCGGACGCGTACGCTCCCGAAACCACCGGAACGGCTGACGCCGGGGCCGGGAGCGACGGACAGGGCGGGACTCCCCCGGTCGACGCCGAGGACGACGGCCACAAGACCCGCTCCAACCGCCCCGTGCTGATCGCGGCCGTCGGCTTCCTCGTACTCTGTCTCGGCTTCGCGCTGTTCGGCGTTCTGCGTGGCGGCGGCGAGGGCAAGGCCGAGCCCAAGATCCCCACCGCGCCGGTGACGTACGAGGTGACCGGCGAGGGGACCGTCGACCTCAGCTACCAGGGCGTGAGCGCGCAGGACACGGCGGAGACCGTATCCGGCGCCCGACTGCCCTGGAAGAAGACGGTCGAGGTGCCTCTCGGTCAGACCCCTGTCATCAGCATCACTCTGGGCGGGCAGGGCGGTCAGGCCCGCTGCGCGGTCGCCGTGCGCGGGCGGCACATGCAGAGCGCCACGGCCAGCGGTGGGTTCGGCCGGGCGACCTGCTCGGCGCCCCTGCCCGCGCCGGTACCCGAGGCGTCCAACTGACCTCTTGCCACTCTTGCAGGCATATACGCAGGTCAAAGCACCATTGTGCGAAGCAGGCGCCGTCCCGACCGGGTGTGGTCGGTTTCCTCCGCTGCTGAAGTAGGGTCAGGGACTGGAAACGGAGCCGTGAGCCACCGCGCCGGTCCCCGCCCCTAGGTGAAGGGCTTGCTGGAGGAGCGGGAGCAGGTGGCCCGGGTGGCCGTGGAGGAGCTTCAGGAGGAGGCGGACCGGACCCTGGCCGCTCCTGGTGAGTCGCCGTGGTACCGGAAGATCGTGGAGCTGTTGCGGGACGAGTCCGGGCTCGGTGTGGAGGGTATGCAAACGGCCTCTGACCAGCGCAAATGACCAGATGCTAAATCTTGGACTTGAACAGAGTACGCAGCACTTCGGACTCCTGTAAGACGGTTCCCCGCCTGCTTCCTGCGGGTCAAGGGCGTTGCTCGCTGTACACCGGCACTCCTCACACTCGAAGATGCTCAGGAACATCGTTCCCTCTTGGGCAAGAAGGTTCCCCACCTGCGCTTCCGCGGAAAATGAGGTTGTTGTGCCATCGCCGTCCAAGCACCCGCTCGAGCACCTGCCTCGGAGTGTGCGAGGACTCATGCCGACCAGATGCCGACTTACCTGACGATGTGCCGGGCAAGCACTTCGTCGAGCACGGAGCCATCCTCTGCATCGACCTGGAAGTCGTTCAACGCACCCGGCAGTCCGGGGCTTCATCCGGCTCCAAAGCATTGGGCGGTCGAGTGGACCTGCGACTGCTGCCCCACCGTCGCCTGTGGGGCACTCGATCCGGGCAGCCCTGTGGTTCAAACCAAACCAGGCTCCCGACGGTGACCGGTCGATCGAGATCGCTACCACCTGGTGGGCAGCTGCGTTCCGGCCGCCTGCCCAGACTGCTGCTCCAAGCCGCAAGGCAACGACAAGGAGAAGGCAGTGGAAGAACCCGAGCCGCAGAACGTCCCGCTGCACGTCTCGACAACAACCGGCGCGCTCCCGAGTGATGACAACAGGATGTTCGTCGAGGTACAGCGCGCGGATACGAAAGCGACAGCACTGAGCGGGGGAACCTCAGGCAGCGTCTCGCGGTCCTGCAGGGGGGCCGGTTCCGTGTTCCGTGTTCGAAGACAGCACGTCCCGGCAGGTCCGCAGGCGGTCGCGGACGCCGCCCAGGGTGACGGACAGGCCGGAACGGTGCCGCCGAAACCCGCTCACCGTCGGCTTCGTGCCGTCCAGACCGTGCCTCGGGCCTCGTACTCGAGCATCTCCTCCAGACCGACCGCGGCGTCCGCGCCGAGTTCCCGGCGCACCAGCCACAGGGCGAGGTCCAGTCCGGAGGTGACCCCGCCGGCGGTGACCAGGTCGCCGTCGTCGACCACGCGGGCGTTCTTCAGCACGCCGCCCTGCCGCTCCAGGTCGGCCCGCGCTCGATGATGGGTGGTGCAGGGGCGTCCGGAGGTCAGCCCGGCGGCGGAGAGCAGCATCACGCCCGTGCACAGCGCGCCGACGGTCAGGCCGGGACGGGTCGCGGCGGCCAGGGCCCGAGGCAGGGAGCCGCGCCGGATCTCGGCCCACACTCCGGGATCCTCGCGGCGCGCGTACCCACCACCGGGGACGACGAGGAGTTCCGCCTCCTCGGGGGCCCACCCGTGGTCGACGCGCAGGCGGGTGCCGTAGGCGGCCCCGACGGTACGAGGGCCGTCGAGCGTCACGTAGCGGACCTCCACCTCCCGGTCGGCGAAGTAGCCGGAAGCGGAGAACACCTCGTACGGGGCGGTGAAATCGAGTTCCTCCACACCGTCGAACATGACGACGTGTACGCGTAAAGGACGGTCTCGCCCGGGAGCTCGGGGGACCGCCGCGTCGGCCCGGGTGGCGGCGCCGGCCGTCAGTGTCGCGGCCCCGAGTGCGGTGGTGGCGTGCAGGAGGGTACGGCGGTTCATCTCGGTCGGTACTCCGGTTCTCGGTCGGTCACGGATGGAGGGGAGGCTCGTCCGCCAGGTACGGCGGTGCCGGGTCGTACTGGAGGGCGCGGCGCACGGCGCGGGCGTGCTCGCGCCCGTGCAGGTGGCCGACGAGCCACAGGGTGCTGTCGATGCCGGCGGAGACGCCCTGGCTGGTCAGCAGGTTGCCGTCGACGACATAGCGGGCGTCGCGCACGACGGTGACGTCGCCGCGCCCTTCGAGCGCGTCCTCGTACTGCCAGTGGGTGGCGACCCGGCGGGACCGGGCCGGGCCGGCGGCGTGCAGCAGGAAGGTCCCGGTGCAGACGCCGACCACCCAGGCGGCGCGCGCGGCGGTGTCGGTGAGCCAGTCGGTGACCCGCTCGTTGTGCGGCTCGACCTCCCGGGCGCCGTGACCGCCCGGTACGAGGACGACGTCCAGCGGCGGATGGTCGCCGAGTGTGTGATCCGGCAGTACCCGCATGCCCTGGGAACACCGGACGGGCGCGGAGCGCTCGGCGACGAGCAGGACGTCGTCCGCGCCGTCACGCAGTCCGGAGGAGGTGGTGAACACTTCCCACGGACCGGTGAAGTCGAGTTCCTGCGCCGAGTCGAACAGCAGGATTCCGTAGGTGGTCATGATCAGTTGCCCCAGCGTGCGGCGTCGGCCATGGTCTCCATCCGGGTCCTGTGCGGCGGAACGGATCTCTCCCGCAGCAGTTCGGACGCGATGGAGAAGAGCGGGGCCTTCTCCGGACGGTGCCGTGCCTGGGCGACGATCTCGTCGGTGAGGGTGGTGGCCATGGACAGTCGCGGATAGGCGGTGTGGATCGCGGCCCCGGTGGCGTCGTCGACACAGTCCGTGTTCCAGCCGAAGTCCATGCCGGTCCCCTGGTGCACCAGGACGCACAGGGTGCCGCGGCGCTCGGCGATGCCCGGCGTCGTGTGCAGGGCGACGGCCTCCCAGACGGCGTCGACGTCGGCGGTGGGCAGGCCCTGCGCGGTGAGGAACTCCGCGGCCGTGTCGGCGCCGTCCACCTCGAACCGCTGGTGGCGGTCACCGGCCTGTGTCAGGCCGATGTCGTGCAGGACACAGGCCAGGAACAGCAGCTCCGGATCGTAGTCACGGCCCGGCTCCGCGCCTTGGTGGTCGGCGCGGAGCCGGGCGAACAGCGCGCTGCGGACGCTGTGGTTGGCGGTGGCGGTGGACTCCGTCTCGCGTACCAGGGCCAGCGCGCGGCGGGCGAGGGGAGTGTCGGGGAGCGGCGGGACGCCGGTGGTCATCTCGTCGGTCATGACATCGATGATCGTCCGCGCCAACTTCCGGTGACAGTGGCAGACTTGCCTCTATGCGAGAGGAAACTGCCACCCCCGCCGCACCGCACCGAGTGGCGGTACTGGTCATGGACGACGTGCTGCCCCTGGACCTGGGCATCCCGGCCCAGGTCTTCATCGCCGTGCCCGGTGCCCCCTATGAGCTGACCCTGTGCGGACGGACAGCGGGGTCGGTCCCGACCGCGGCGGGGTTCGCCGTGACGGTGACGGCCGGGCTGGAAGCGGTACGCGGCGCGGACACCGTGGTGGTCCCGGGGTACGCACCGCACCTGCGGGAGCTCCCGCAGGACGTGCTCGCCGCACTGGCCGAGGCCCACGCCCGGGGCCGGCGGCTGGTGTCCATCTGCACCGGCGCGTTCGCACTGGCGGCAGCCGGGATCCTGGACGGCCGCAAGGCCACCACCCACTGGCAGTACACCGAGGAACTGGCGGCGCGGTATCCGAGGGTGTCGGTGGACCCGCGCGTGCTCTACGTGGACGAGGGACAGGTGCTGACCTCGGCGGGCGTCGCCGCCGGCATCGACCTGTGCCTGCACCTGGTGCGACGCGACCTGGGCGCACGGACGGCGAACAAGGTGGCGCGCGCCCTGGTCTCCGCTCCCCACCGCGACGGCGGGCAGGCGCAGTACATCAGACGGCCGCTGGCCCCCGACACGTACGGCGTCACCCTCGCGCCCACCCGGACGTGGGCCCTGACCCGTCTGCACGAGCCGCTGACGGTCCCACTGCTCGCCGCGCACGCTCACATGGCGCCGCGGACCTTCGCCCGGCGGTTCGTCGCCGAGACCGGCACAACTCCCCTGCGGTGGCTGCTCGCCGCCCGGCTCGACCGTGCCCGGGAACTCCTGGAGAGCACCGGACTCGCCGTCGACCACATAGCCGACCGATGTGGTCTGGGCAGCCCTTCGAACCTCCGGCTGCACTTCCGGCGCACCCTCGGGACGACACCCACCGCCTATCGCGCGGCGTTCGCCCCGACGGCACGGCCGAACTCCGCTCAGGCGCACACCCCGACGACGGCCACCGGCCCGGCGGCCGCCTCGCCGTCCCGGACGGGAACGACGCACCGGGACCCCGCCCGCACGGTGATCGTCATCGATCCGGTCCGTACGGAGACCGCCGGCCTCGCCGGCATCCACCTCCAGGTCGGGCCCGGCACCGACGCCTGATGCCTGGCCGGCCTCCTCGGCGTCCTGGTCCAGGAAGACCTTCTCGACCACGCCTTCCTCACCGCCCGCACCACCGGCGCCGAAACCGTCATCGAGCAGTTGGGGACGGTGGATGTCGCCCGCCGCGCGCGGACCTGCGACGTGGACGAGGACCTGCTGCGCCCGACGGCCCGCGTCATCGGCACCGCCTCCAGCGTGTCGGCGTACGGGGCCCTGGGCGTGCGGCAGGGTCCCGACAGCACGCCGGTGTCCTACCTCAACAAGCTGACCTGGCTGCTGACAGGGAACTTCGCCGAGCCCGGCGCCATGCAGCCGGGCTCGTGGATCGCCCCGCCGACCCGATACCCGACCCGCCCGCGCCACGCGCCACCACGGCGTGCGGCAGCGGCTTGGCCGGACGGTCGCGGTGATGTCCGGATCGATGACGGCCTGGTCGTCGGCGGAGCCGGTGTCCACGAAGACCCCGGCCGACCCCCGCGTCGAGGGCGGCGAGGCCGACCGTCAGCCCTCCGACCGCGGCGAGCGGTCCTTCCACACCCTCGCGGGTCCGGAGATCGGCGCGTACGGGACGTACCCGCGCATCCGTCTCCCGCAGGCGGCGCGCGGCGGACTCCAGCCGTTCGTCCTCGGCGTCGACCACGAGGTCGTGGCCGTGCCCGGTGAACTGCCGGGCCAGTTCGTATCCGATCCCGCCGGAAGCGCCGGTGATCAGGGCGAGAGACCGTGTGCCGGTCCTGTCGGCCTGGTGCCCCACGGGCGAATCGCCGACCGGTCGTCCGGCCGGGGAACCGGCCCAGGGCGAGGCCGTCACCGTCGGCGCCGACGACGGCGCGCAGGAGATCCTGCGCACGATGAGCGCACACGAGGTGCGGCGCCTGCTGGTGATCGACGGTCACGGCATGGCTGCCCTTGGGCCGGTCGGGCCCGGAAGTCATCCGAGTTCGTCCACGCCTCGCCCGCAACGCGCACAGGGGTATGCGCACGTTGCGGGCCACTGCACGGGATGCGCGAGCGGGCGGCGCTCGGAGCGCTGGTGAAGCGGCCGGCTCCCGGGACCGATCTGCTCAGCCGCCGCTCTTGCGCCTGAACGACCGCTGGCTCGCAGCCGGGCCGTGCGCCGCACGCACCTTCGACGCATCCGGGTTGGCGGCGACAGCGGCGGCGTCCGCCTGCGCGCCGCGCTTGCGTGCCAGGGCTTCGCGGAACTTGCGCTTGAGGTCGTAGTTGCCGTCGCTGTCCGGCGCCAGAGGTGGCGCCTCGGGGGCAGCCGGCTCCGAACCTTCCGTCGACACGGGCTCTGCGGTCATGGT
Organism: Streptomyces sp. NPDC014676; assembly: GCF_043084105.1. Lineage (NCBI taxonomy): Bacteria > Bacillati > Actinomycetota > Actinomycetes > Kitasatosporales > Streptomycetaceae > Streptomyces > Streptomyces sp. NPDC014676. The sequence goes on from NZ_JBIBZI010000005.1 coordinate 76,285, forward strand.
GACCTCCTGGGTTCGGGGGGACGGGCAAGCACAGCTTGTCATGCCGGGCGCGGTGCGGGGCGCCGACGACATCATCCTGCTCCGTTTCGACGGGTGTCCCTCTCGCGGTCGAGGGCGTTCGCCTGGTGAGTGAGGCGCACAGGACGGCTTCGGGCCGGGCCGAGGGTTGCCGATCCCGTGGCCAGGACGTTCACTCCCCGACCGCCTCGCGTATCCCGCGACCGTCCGCTGACCGAGTTCCTGGTGGGCCTCGGCAACGGACTGCTCCGTCTTCTTTCCCTCTGCGTGGACCCACGTCAGGGCGCCGGGCGGGGCAGCAGGGGCAGGTAGGCAAGCCGGACACCGTCCGGCCCCATGCTGACCATTTGCTGGCCCGGAGGCGGCAATCAGGACTCTGACCTGCGGAAACGATCAAACGCTAGATCTTGGACCTGAACATGGCGCGCAGCATGCCGGACTCCTGGAAGACGGCTCCCTGCCTGCTTCTGCAGGTCAAGGGCGTTCTTGAGCCTCCGCAGGCACGCGTCGGACGCAAGGACTGTGAGGAACATCGCTCCACGGCGAGGAGAAGGCTTCCTGCCTGCGTTTCCGCACGAACCAGACCGACGTGATCCCACCGACCAGGCGTCGGTTCGGACAGCCGTCCCGGAACATGCGGGGACTAATGAGTTCCCCGGCGCCTCGATGGTCAGCGGGCTTCGCTGAGCCGGAACGCACGCAGGAGATCGAGTTGGTCGGCGCCGCGGGTTCCCGGGGCCGCTGTGTAGGTGACGATGCGCAGGTCGGCTCCCGGCACGGTCAGCACGTCGCAGTCCAGGGTGACGTCGCCGAGCTCGGGATGGCTGATCGTCTTCAGGTCTCCGGTCAGCTGCTCCATGCCCGCCACGGCCCACAGTTCACCGAAGAACGGCGAGGCCCTGCGCAACCCGTCCACGAGTGCGGCCAGCTCCGGGTCGGCCGGGTAGCGGGCGACCGCTTCGCGCAGGTCCGCGACGATCGCCGTCTCGAACGCGTCCTGTCCGGCCGCCGATGAGACGGGGCGCAGGTGCCAGCGCCCCTCCCCCGTGCCGAAGAGTGCGCGGGCGAGGTTGCGTTCGGCGGGCGGCAGGCCGGACGGGTCGCCGTGCAGAGCCGTCCACATGTCGTTCCACCACAGCAGGCTCCAGTCGGCGGCGAACACGCCGATGGGGAGGTCACCGAGGCGGACGACGAGACGGCGGATGCTCGGCGGCACGTGAGTGCCGACGGTGTGGTCGCGCGGGGCGAGCAGGCCGGCGGCGCGGAAGAGCTGGTCGCGTTCGGCCGGGGTGAGCCGCAGCGCGCGGGCGACGGCCGAGACCACCTGCGCGCTGGGATGGGTGGCCCGGCCCTGCTCCAGGCGCAGCACGTACTCCACGGAGAGGCCGGCGAGCTCGGCGAGTTCCTCGCGGCGCAGGCCGGGGGCTCGTCGGCGGGCCGGCCGGGCGTAGCCGGCGTCGGCCGGGTCGAGGCGGTCGCGCCAGCCGCGCAGCGAGGCGCCGAAGCTCAGGTCGCTCACTCCTTCATGATGCCATCGGGCGTTTCCCGCACCACGGTCACCATCCTGGTGAGTGCGGCGCGCATGTAGCGGGTCCAGAGCGGCTTGAACGGCCCCGCGACGATCCAGCGGCGGCCCGGCAGCGGCCGGAAGTCGTACGTCCACCGGATCGACGTGCCGGTGCCGTCGGGCAGGAACGACCACTCGCCGCGCACCCCGGAGACCAGCTTGGCCAGCACGTTGGTGAAGCCACTCAGCTCATAGGCGAACCCGTGCCCCTCCGCGAGCTCGGTAAGCCGCTCGTCGGCCTTGGAGCCGTCGGTGAACCAGGTCTGGCGCGACGTCCCCGGCCGGTTCCAGATGCCGGTCCGGTCGCGCACCTCCGCGACGCCGGGGACGGTCCCCATGGCTTGAACACCTGGGCGAGGTCGATCGGCACGATGACCTGGTAGGTGTGCGCGGGGCTGGACGTCGTACGGACGAAGACGGTGACCGGAACACTCGTTTTGGTCATGGCACGAGCATCGCGGCCGGCGCCTGCCCGAGGCAGACACCTGTCAGTACACACCCTCGCGGTCTCGTCGTGTTCGCCGTGTGCCGTCCCGCCCACCACCCACCACAGCGGCCGACGCGTCGCTGTCATGGGCCCACGCCGCTTCCAATGCCGCGATCACGCGCATGACCTGGTCCGCGGTCAGTTCCGGCGCCGTGACGGCACCGTGGCCGCGCACGGCACCGTGGCTCACTTCCGACAGGTGCTTCACGCCTGGGCGGTGGGGCGGACGACGATGTCTCCCACGTCGACACCCTCGGGCTGCTCGATGGCGAACGCGATGGCGCGGGCCACCGCGTCCGGCGGCAGCCCCATCTGTTCCATCTGTTCGACGATCCGCTCCCGCAGCGCCGGGAGCATGGAGTCCGCGAAGTCCGTGCGGACGAATCCCGGGGAGACGACGGTGACCCGCAGGCTGTCCCCGGCCTCCTGCCGCAACCCCTCGGAGACGGCGCGGACGGCGTTCTTCGTGCCGGCGTACACCGACATCGTGGGGCTGATGCTCAGCCCCGCCACGGACGCCGTGTGGACGAAGTGCCCGAACCCCTGCTCACGGAAGACGGGCAGCGCGGCCGCGATCCCGTACAGCACGCCCTTGAGATTGACGTCGATCATCTCCTCCCAGTCCTCGACGCGGAGTTCGTCCAGGGGAGAGATCAGGCCGACGCCCGCATTGCTGACCAGGACATCGAGCCTTCCGAAGCGTTCGCGCGCCACGCGGACGAGGCCGGCGAGATCCGCGCGCCGTGTCACGTCCGTGCGGGCCCAGCCCGCCTGGCCACCGGCCCGCTCGATGCGGGCGGCCAGCGCCTGAAGTCGCTCCGTACGACGTGCTCCCAGAACGACTCTGGCACCCCGCCCGGCGAGCAGGAGCGCGGTCGCCTCACCGATACCACCGCCCGCGCCCGTGATGGCCACGACCTTGCCTGCGATTCCGGACATGCTGAAAAGCCCCTTCGGACGGTGCTGTCAGAACACGCGCGAGGGCTGCGGTGCGCGTGCCCTAGAATGAAAGTGGAGGTACCTCCACTTAGAACCACCGTAAGTGGCGACGCCTCCACTTGGCAACCGTGACCTTGAAAGGCCCCCGATGCCCCGCGACCCACACCGTCCGCTGCGGGCCGACGCCCAGCGCAACCGGGACAGGATCCTGGCCGCCGCGGTGCGCGTCTTCACCGAAGAGGGACTGGACGCCCACTTCGAACGCATCGCCAAGGAAGCGGGCGTCGGCAGCGGCACCCTCTACCGCAACTTCCCCACGCGCGAGGCCCTCGTCGAGGCGGCCTACCGCAGTGAACTGGCCCGGCTGTGCGACGCCGTCCCCGGCCTGCTGGCCGCCATGCCGCCCCACGAGGCCCTGCGCGCGTGGACGCGACACTTCATGGACTACGTCACGGCCAAGTTCGGCATGGCCGACGCCCTGCAAGCCGTTGTCGCTTCGGGCACCGACCCGTACAACGAGAGCCACCGGATGATCCAGGCGGCCCTCGCCTCCCTCATGGAGGCCGGTACCACGGCCGGTGAGATCCGCTCCGACATCAGCCCGGCCGACATGTTCGCCGCCCTCACCGGCATCGCCCTCACCTCGGCCAGACCTGACCAGCGCGATCAGGCCGAGCGCCTCATCGACCTCACTCTGGACGGACTGCGCCCCGTGCCACCACAGCCCGGCGAACTCTGACCGCCGGCTCATCGACCGGCGCACGGTTCCGCCCGCGGGCGCGGGCCGCCTCCCGCACCGCCGTCCTGCTCGACCGAGCCACGAAGCGAACCCTCTCGAACGGGGGGCAGACATGCGCGCTCAGGGCCCGCCGCGGTGGCCATCAGGCCGGCAAGCCGGAACGCTCCCGCGCCCGGTGTTGACCATGTGCTGACCCGAGCGACCCGATCATGTCCCTGAACTGCATGAAGGGAGTGAGGACGGGGCAGACGAGCCGCCTGGACACAGGGAGGACGCCATGACCATGACGGAGCAGCCGGTCGAGACGACGGGGGAGGAAACCGCCTGCTGCGCGCGCCACGACAGCCACGGCCCGGGCCCCGGTGCCGAAGCGCCGGAAACACCGCGTGAACGGGTCAACCGCCGCTGGAACGAGATCCTGCAGGAGACGCGGGTCACCCAGACCGGCGTGCAGATCCTCTTCGGGTTCCTGCTCAGTGTGGCCTTCACCCCGCTGTTCCGGGAGCTGGGGACACTGGACCACGCCATCTACGTCACCACCGTGGTACTCGGTGCCGCGGCCACCGGATCACTCATAGCGCCCGTCTCCATCCACCGCTTCCTGTCCGGACAGCGGATGAAGGACGAGGTGGTGGATGCCGCCTGCCGCTTGATGATGTGCGGCATGGTCCTCCTCGCGCTGACCATCGGCTGCACACTCCTGCTGATCCTCCGTTTCGTGGTCCCCGGCGTCCTCGCCGAAGTACTCGTCGGCGCGGTCATGCTGTGGTTCGGCCTGTGCTGGTACGCACTGCCACTACGCCTGCGGCACCGCGCCGCCCGGCGCTCGCGCACCGGCGGCTCATGACGCTCCGGCGGTACACGGGGGGCGGGGCGCCTCCGGCTCGTCGCCGAGGACGGCCTTGCCCGTCAGGAGTTTCCTCCAGGTGCCGTGTTCCGGCACCCGGTGCGGCGGGTACTCATGCGTGACCTCCGGTTTCATTCACGTACGGCGCTTTCGTCCGGGACGCCTGTCACCGGTCACGACATCCGCGGACCGTCGGCACGGAAGGCGGCACACCAGTGAGCACACGACGTGGCACGGCCCTGGTGACGGGAGCCTCCTCCGGCATCGGCGCGGCCTACGCCGGACGGCTGGCCTCCCAGGGGTGGGACACTGTCCTCGTGGCCAGAAGGGCGCAGCGGCTCGACGACCTCGCGCGGCGGCTGCGTGAGGCGACGGACACCGCGGTGGAGACCCTCGTGGCCGATCTGTCCGAACCCGACGGCCTGGCACGGGTGACGCGGCGTGCGGCGGGCGACGACATCGGATTCCTCCTCAACAACGCGGGGATCAACGGCTACGGTCCGTTCGCCGGACTCGAACCGGAACTCATGAAGAAGATCCTCGACATCAACGTCCTCGCCGTCACCGCGCTCACGCGGGCCGCGGTCCCGGCCATGCTGGAACGCGGGCGCGGCACCCTGGTCAACGTGGCCTCGCAGCTGGCCTTCGCGGGCGCGCTGCCGCCGCGTCCGCTGCCCGAACGCGCGGTGTACGGCGGCACCAAGGGCTATGTGGTCACCTTCACCCGCACGCTCGCCGCCGAACTCGCCGGCACACCACTGCGGATCCAGGTGCTGTGCCCCGGGCTGACCGCCACCGAGTTCCACCGGTCGCGTGGTGACAAGCCCGTGCCGGGGCGGGACCCGTCCGTGCACGAGGACGGCGGCATGCCCGTGGACCAGGTCGTCGACGCGTCACTGGCCGCGCTGGACACCGGCGAGGTGGTGTGTGTACCGGGGCTCGGGGACCCGGCCCTGATCGACGGTCTGGCGGAGGCCGAACTGGCGATCCGTACGGCGGCCCGCCGGGGCGGGAGCTGACCCGGCTCGTCCGCACGGCGGACGACCGCGTACGGCGTGCGTCCGGCGTGACATCCGACGGCTCGGGTACCACGGACGACCAGGAGGGAACGTCATGACACGCGTGAAGCGGTACGCCGTAGCCGCCACCGGACAGTGGACGGACCAGGAAGAGGGCCGTCGCCGGCTGCCCGCGGGCGAGGTGCATGCCTGGGAGCCGGGCCTGAACCAGACCGTTTGCGGGTTGTCCCTGAGCCGCTCGGAACTGATCCGTTTTCCGCATGTGGTCTGGCAGGACACCTTCCCCGAATCCGGAGGCGCGGCGGACCGCGTCCGGCGCGTGTGCCCCCGCTGTGCCTCCGTCGCAGGACGCCGCGGCAGCGATGCCCGTCCCCGGTGGCACCGCACGAACCCCCGGCCGTGAGCGACCGGGCGGCCGGGCAGTCCACCGCGGACCATGGCGTCCTCGCCCCGGCCGTGCCGGACCGGGCCGGCGGGCCGGGGCGCCGTCGCCTTGCCGGGCCGGCCGTCAGTGGCCGGCGGTGACGCCGGAGAGTTCGTTCGTGCTCTTCGGCAGGGTCACCGACGCCAGTTTCCCGCCGGTCTCGATGTCGACGGCGTGGAGCCTCCGCTCGCCCGGTTCGGAGACGTACGCGGTGTGGTCGCGGACGAAGAGGGTGGGGCGGGGCTGCTGCCAGTCGAGGGGTTCCTGCCACGCGTCGACGACGGGGATCTCCTTCTCCACCTCGCCGGTCGCGGGGTCGATGACGTGGAGGGTTCCGTTCGTGCCGAGGACGAGCGCCTCGCCGTGCGGTCCGCGTCCGAGTGAGCGGAAGGAGTAGCTGGTGCCGAGGTCGACCAGGCGCAGCTTCGCGGTCCGGGTGTCGATGAGGGAGACGCGGGTCGGCCGTTCCAGCTCGGCGTCCGGGTCGGTCTTGTAGTCGCCCAGGAGGACCGGTGACGCGTCGCTCCCCGCCTGGTTGCCGATGCGGCCGTAGTCGTCGGGGGCGTCGACCTTGGTGAACTCGCCGTCCTTGTAGATCAGGACGCCGTCCTCGCAGCCGACGGCGACGGCCTCGCCCTGGGCCGCGGCCTCGCCGTGGACGCCGGGGCAGTTCTCGTTGCGCGCGATCTCCTTGTCGTTCTTGTCCAGCACCAGCGCGCCGGTGCGCTTCTCCTCGGTGCCGAGGGTGGTGAGGAGTTCGCCGTTGCTCAGTTCGATGGCGACGCCGTGGTGCGCCTCGGCGGAGGTGTAGGTGCGTCCTTCCGGCTTCTTGCCACTGCTCAGGCCGGCGGGGTCGAAGACGTTGACCTCTCCGGTGCCGTCGGTGAAGAGCACTGTCTTGCCGGCGTGCCGTACGACGTGTCCGGGCTTGGCTCCCTCGTAGGTGATGCCGGTGAGGGTCTGCCCGGTGGCGTCGAGGACGCGGAAGCCCGCGTCGGTGGAGACGATGACGTGGTCGTCGTCTCCGGCGGGGTTGACCCGGTTGAAGCCGGGCAGCTCGATGGTCCCGGTGAGTTCGAGGCTCTCGCCGTCCAGGATGTACAGGCCCCCGTCGAAGGTGGCGACCAGCGGGTCCTTGACGTCGCCTGCGGGTGTGGCGCCGGGCGTCGCCTTCGCCGCCTTCGCCGCCTTCGTGTCGGACGAGGCACTGTCCCCTCCCCCGCAGGCGGTCAGGACCGCGGACACCGCGAGGGCGAGGGCCGTACCGGAGACGGCTCTGTTGCGTATCGACTTGTTCACTGTGTGTGTTTCCTTCCGGCCGCGCGGGCGCGGCGTCGGTGTGGTGGTGATGAGTGGTGGGTGGTGTCGGCCGGTCGTGCCGGTCCGGCACGGTGGCGCGGGTTCAGCCGGTGGTCAGGCCGTCGGTCATGGCCTCGGTGTTGGCGCGCATCATCCGCAGGTAGGTGTCGGCGCCCCCGCCCTTCCCGGTCAGCGACTCGGAGTGGAGCTCGACGACGCGTACCTGGCCGCCGAGTTCCGTGCGCAGGACCTCGGCCAGGCGGGTGGGCCGGGAGGAGTCGGCGAAGACGGTGCGCACGCCCGCTTCGCGCATGGCCTCGGTGAGTGAGCGCAGGTCGGAGGAGCTGGGTGAGGCCAGGGTGGTGCCGCTGGGGATGACCGCGCCGATCACCCGGAAGCCGAAGCGGTCGGCGAGGTAGCCGAAGACGTGGTGGTTGGTCACCAGGGCGCGCCGGTCCTCGGGTATGCCGGCGAAGGACTTCTCCATCCAGGTGGTGAGGCCGGCGAGTTGTGCGTCGTAGCGTTCGGCGTTGTCCCGGACCGCCTCCTCGTCGACGCCGTCCACGTGCTCGATCACCTGGTCGGCGATCAGACCGGCGGCTTCGCGCACGCGGTCGGGGTCGGTCCAGAAGTGCGGGTCGGGCTGCCCGGCCTCCTCCTCGGGGCCTCCGTCGGCCTGCTTCCGGAAGGTGAGCGGGTCCACCGCCCTGCCGGCCTCGAAGGTGGCGACGCCGGACTCGTGGGCGGCCTCCACGTGCCGCAGTACGTTCTCCTCCAGGCCCAGGCCGTTGAAGACGACCAGGTCGGCGTGTTCCAGTTCGGCGGCCTGCACGGCCGACAGGCCGAAGGAGTGCGGGTCGGCGCCGGGCTTCATCAGTACGGTGACGTCGGCCTCGTCGCCGACGACCTCGCGGGTGATGTCGCCGAGGATGTTGGTCGTCACCACGACCCGGGGCCGCTCGTCGCCGCTCGTGCAGGCGGTGGCCGTACTCGCGCAGACGAGGGCGATCAGGGCCGCCGACAGGCGGCGCAGCCGCAGAACGGTTCGCCTCGGTGTCGTCATCGTCCGGTCTCCACCATCAGCGCCGGCTTCATGTCCAGGTCGAAGGTGCGGGCGACGCGCAGGCCGTCGTTGTAGTCGATCTCGTACACGCGGCTGCCTTCCGGGTCGTTGAGGTAGGCGCGGCTGCGGTCGACCTCGATCACGGGTCCGCGTCCGCCGGTGCCCGCCCGCAGGTTTCCGGTGAGGAGCCGCTCGGTCCGGGCGGCCGGCTCGCCGGTGGCGGTGTCGTAGCCGTGCAGTGCCCCGTCGGTCTCCAGGACGAGCAGCGGGGAGCCCTCTCCGGCGGTGTTGGCGGCGACGACGGGGCCGGTCTCCACGCGGGTCCACGTGCGTTCGGTGACGTCCAGCACCCACACGGCCCGGTCCCCGGCCGGTGCGGTGAGGGTGTCGCTGCCCGCGCGGTGGCGGAAGGACGACGCCCGTTCCCCCGCGGGCAGGTCGCGGCCGTACGGAATCCTCTCGGCCGTGAAGTCCCCGTCGTCCTCGCGGATCAGCAGGGCGCCGTCGGCGCAGCCGAAGACGACACCGCGCCGGGTGACGGCGTCGCCCGCCGGGTCCTCGCAGGTGGCGTCCGGGGACGTCACGCGCCCGCCCGCACGGTCGTACACCGCGAGCTTCGGCGTGCCGCCCTTCCCTTCGCCGGTGAGGGTCAGCAGGTGTTCCGCGTACGGCACCACCGCCCCGGCGTGGGTTCCGGGAAGCGTGCGGGGGGAGCCGACGCGGCCCTCCTCCAGGTCGGCCCGGCGGTGGACCGTGGCCCGGCCGTCCTCACCGGTCACCGCGGTGACAGCCGCGTCGCCCCGCACCCGCGCGCCCGCCGGGAACCTGCCGGCGTCGCGTATCGCGGCGCGGTAGTAGTGCACGTGGTCGCCGTGGTCCACCGTCCAGGCGCCGCCGTCGAGGACGCGGGTGCCGTCCTCGGTGCGGAAGTAGCCGAACCGGCCGTCCGTGGTGAGGTCCGTGGTGCCCGTCGTCCGGGACGTCTCGTGCGTCTTGCCGGTGATCAGGTCCAGTATCCGGGTGTCTCCGGTGACCGGGTCGTTGAGCATCAGCCGTGACTGCTGCTCGGCCGCCTCCTGGGCCCCTTCGACGTACCCGTGCGGGGTGGCGGAGGCCGTGGGACTCCCCTTCGGGGAGGACGTGTCGTCGTCCTGCCCGGCGCAGCCCGCGGTGAGCAGCGCGAGGGCCACGAGCGCGGCCGGCGCCCCGGCAGTGACGTTTTTTCGGACGGACAAGGACATCGCCTCTCAGGTCTTTCTCAGTCGGTCGCCGACGGGCGGATGCCTGCCGGGCGTGTACGGCGGTGGCGGATGCCGGATGCCAGGTGGGAGAGGAAGAACAGGCTCACGGCCAGGGCGGAGACGGTCGCGCCGGCGGCGGTGCCCAGATGCCAGGACAGCAGCAGGCCGAAGAAGGTGGCGGTCACGCCGAGCAGCGCCGCGAGGACCATCACGCCCCGCACGCCGCGTGCCCAGGGCAGCGCGGCCGCCGGCGGAGCGATGAGCAGGCCCAGCACCAGCAGGGTCCCCACGATGTGGAAGGAGGCGACGATGGCCAGCGCCAGCAGGCCGAGCAGCACGGCGTGGGCCAGGCGCGGACGCAGCCCGAGGGTGCGCGCCTTGCGCGGGTCGAACGCCAGGGCGAGGAAGGCGCGGTGGCCGAGGACCGAGACGATCAGGGCCAGTACGAGGGCCATGCCCAGCAGCGCCAGGTCCTGTTCGCGCACGGCGAGGACGTCACCGAAGAGGAAGCCGGTCAGGTCCACCGCGAAGGACTGCGACCGCGACACGATGATGACGCCGAGCGACAGCATCCCCACGAACAGCAGCCCGATACCGGTGTCCTGGGACAGCTTCGGGGTGCGGCCGAGGGCGGTGACACCGGCCGTCATGACCGCCGCGCTCAGCAGCGCCCCCACCATCGGATTGCCGCCCAGCAGCGCGGCGAGCGCCACTCCGGGCAGCAGCCCGTGCGACATGGCGTCACCGAGGAAGGCCATCCCCCTCAGCACCACCCAGGTGCCCGCCAGGGCGCAGATCGCCGACACCAGAATCCCGCCCCACAAGGCGCGTTGCACGAAGGTCGCCTCGAAAGGGGCTGTCAACCACTCCATGCGAGCACACTACAATGAAAATCATGTTCAAAAAATCCGGCCCCCTCTCCACCGCTCCCGAGGACACGACGTTCCGCATCCGCTTCACCGAGCTGTCCGCGGGCTACACCGGCCATCCGGTGCTTCATCAACTCACCGCCGAAATACCGGCGTTGGCCACCACCGCGCTCGTCGGCCCGAACGGCAGCGGGAAGTCCACCCTGCTCAGCGTCCTGGCCGGAGTGATCCGGCCCACAGCGGGCGAGCTGCACCACACCGGCACCCGGCCCCCGGCGTTCGTCCCCCAGCGCGGCGCGGTCGGTGACGCACTGCCGTTGACGGTCCGGCAGACCGTGGAGATGGGACGCTGGGGCGAACGCGGCCCGTGGCGCCGGCTGACCCGGCGGGACCGCGCCACCGTGGACGCGGCCATGGACCGCATGGGCATCGCCGATCTGGCCGCCCGTCAGCTCGGGGACCTGTCCGGCGGACAGCGGCAGCGCGCCCTCATCGCCCAGGGGCTCGCCCAGGAGTCGGACCTGCTCCTGCTCGACGAGCCGACCACCGGGCTCGACCCCGAGGCCAGGGAGCGCATCGCGGCACTGCTGACGGAACTGGTCGCCGACGGCGTGACCGTCGTCCACGCCACCCACGACCTGGACGCCGCCCGCGCGGCCGACGCCTGCCTCCTGCTGCGCGAGGGGCGCTTGACGGGACAGGGGCACCCCGACCGGATCCTCGTCCCGTCGACGCTCGCCGGCGCCTGGCGACCGGGCGGAACCACCTGATGCGCGCATTCCGACACTCATCGCACATGAAAACCGTTGTCATATACTGACGACGTCTCCCGTACGAACGTTCCGGACCGACCGGACCGAGAGGAACCCCCATGGCCGTGCCCAAGCGCAAGATGTCCCGCAGCAACACCCGCCACCGCCGCGCCCAGTGGAAGGCGAGCACCCCGAACCTGGTGCCCGTCACGGTGGACGGCGTGACCCACCGGGTGCCGCAGCACCTCGTACCCGCCTACCGGCGGGGCCTGTTGCGTCCGGAGGACTGAGACCGGCGCCCGGCCGGACCTGTGCGCGACCCTCTCCGGTCCGGGCGCGGTGCCGTCCGTGCCCGCTCCGGCGGTGCCCGGACGGCACCCATGAGCGACGGAAGGCGGACTCATGTACGGAACGGCCCGCGGCGAGTGGCGCACCACCCCACGGCGAGCCGCGGTCCTCGAAGCCCTGCGCGACCGCGACGACTTCGTCTCGGCGCAGAGCCTGCACGCGGCTCTGGCCGCGGACGGCACGGCGGTGGGGCTGACCACCGTCTACCGCACGCTCCGGTTGCTGGAGGCGGCCGGGCGCGTCGACGTGGTGCGCGACAGCGGCGGCGAGCGTTTCTACCGGACCAGGCCGGACGCCGGCCACCGCCACTACCTCGTCTGCCGGGTGTGCGGCCTCAGTCTGGCCGTCGACTCCGGGGAGGTCGAGGAGTGGGTGGCGAGGATCGCACGCGACATCGGGTTCCACGCGGTGCACCACACCGTCGAACTCACGGGTGTGTGCGACGGTTGCCGGCCCGGGGCCGGCGCATCGACGAACAGGCTCATGACCGGCCGGTGCACGGACGCGTGATCCGCGGAGCCGGTTCCCCGGTTACGGTCCTACTGCCAGGGCCGCCGCTGGAGCACCGTGCCCCGGCCGGGCATCGCGTCACCGACCGCCGTTCGGCGCGAGTGGTGCGCCGGGCGGACGGCACGGCCGTCCGCCCGCGTCGGCGTGATCGGCACCCGCGCGTCCGCCCGGCCGCACCGCCCGCCACAGCGGTGTTCGTCCCGCCGGGTGGGCGGGACGAACACCGTTCGGTGACAGGGTTCAGCTCTGTCGGGAGCCGTACGGAAGCAGGGCCATCTCGCGCGCGTTCTTGACGGCCCGCGCTATCTGCCGCTGCTGCCGGCGTGTCACATGGGTCACCCGGCGGCTGCGGATCTTCCCCCGGTCGGAGATGAACCTGCGCAGCAGATCGGTGTCCTTGTAGTCGACGTAGGTGATGCCGGCGGTGTCCAGCGGGTTGGCGCGTTTCGCGGTGCGCCGGTCGGTGCTCGTGCGTCGGGGCATGGCGGGGTCGTTCCTTTCTTCGCACACCGTGCGGTGCGTACGCGGCTTCAGGTCACCGGGTCGAGCAGGTCGTCGAACACGTGCGGAAGCTGTTCCCAACGGCTCCTGCCCTCCGCGTACTCCTCATCGGTGAGCAGGCACGAGTCGAGGAGGGCGTGCAGGTTGTCGCGGTCCAGGCCGGGCGCGGTGAAGGTGAGGTACTGGCCGCGGTCACCGTGCTCCGGGTGCCAGTCCACCGAGGCGGCGACGCGGCGTTCGGCGGGCACCATCTCCCAGGCGGCGTCGGGCAGGGCGGCCAGCCAGGGGCCGGCCGACTCCACGCACAGCGCACCGCCCGCGGCGTCCCAGGAGAACAGGGTGTCGGGGCGGTCCGCCAGCCAGAACCGCCCACGGCTGCGCGCGGCGGCGCAGGTCAGGTCCGCCAGCGCCGCGTAGAGACGCTGCGGGTGGAAGGGCCGCTCACGTCGCCAGACGAAGGTGCTCACCCCGTGCTCGTCGCGTTCCTGCGGCAGCAGCGCGCACGCGGGATGCACGCGGGCGGTGGCCGCTTCGGCGTCGAAGCCCGCCAGCAGGGCGGCGCCCAGGGCCCCGCTTCCCGCGGGCACCTTGCGCGCGCCGGGCGTGAGCTGGGCGAGCAGCGCGCGGTCGCCGTCGTCGGCGACCTCGCCGTCCTCGACGACGGCGATCACCGTGGGGTACTCCAGTTGCCGGGCGAAGGTGTCCGCGACCGTGCGCCGGTCGGCCGGGGCGGCGGCGAGGCCCACGTCGACGAGGTCGTCGCCGTCGGACAGGTACGGCAGGACGAGGGCCGGGTCGACCACGGTGGCCACCCCCGTCAGTGTGAGCGGCGCGCCCTCGGACGCGATGACCGGGGCCATGCCGTGGGGTTCGACGGAGTCCCACAGTTCCACGACGGCCAGCCGGTGACCGCCCGCTTCCGCGAGCCGCGTCAGTTCCGGGACGAGGTCCTCGCGCAGCGCGCAGCACGCGCAGTCGTTCACCAGGGGCGCGTCGCCGCCGCCGAGCAGGCCGTCGGCGTCGCGCACGGTCCGGTGCACCGAGCCGTCGACGGCGGACGTCAGGTCGTGGTGCAGGGCGACCGAACCGGGCACCGTGCGCAGGATCTCGTCGACGGCCGCCCGGCGGGCGTCGGCGTGGAGTCCGGCGACGATCGCGACCGGCAGCCGTGCCCGGCCCCCGCTCACCGCCCGCTCCGTTCGCGTCCGTAGCGCCGCTCGAAGCGCTCGACCCGGCCCGCGGTGTCCAGGACGCGCTGGGTGCCGGTGTAGAAGGGGTGGCTCGCCGAGGAGATCTCGACGTCGATGACCGGGTAGGTGTTGCCGTCCTCCCACTCGACGGTCCGGTCGCTGGTGGCCGTCGACCGGGTGAGGAAGGCGAAGTCGGCGGCCCGGTCGCGGAAGACGACGGGGCGGTACGGGGGGTGGATTCCGGGCTTCACGGTACTCAGCGCTCCTCACGGAAGTCGACGTGGCGCCCGGCGACCGGGTCGTACTTGCGCAGCGTCAGGCGGTCGGGGTCGTTACGGCGGTTCTTGCGGGTCACGTAGGTGTAGCCGGTGCCGGCGGTGGACCTCAGTTTGATGATCGGACGCAGTTCGTTACGGGCCATGGACCGCACTGTACACGGTATTGAATTTCATTTTCATCTAGCTGTTAGTGTGCTGCCATCGATCGACATCGAGGAGGAACTTTGTCCGCTCACTGCCAACTCACCGGCCGAAAGCCCGGCTTCGGGCATCAGATCTCGCACTCCCACCGGCGCAGCAAGCGCCGCTTCGACCCGAACATCCAGCGCAAGCGCTACTGGCTGCCGAGCGAAGGCCGCCATGTCCGGCTCACGCTCTCCGCCAAGGGCGTCAAGACGGTCGACACGATCGGCATCGAGGCGGCGGTCGCGCGCATCCGCGCCCGGGGAGGGAAGGTCTGATGGCGAAGAAGAGCAAGATCGCGAAGAATGAACAGCGACGGCTCGTCGTGGCCCGCCACGCCGAACGCCGTGCCGAACTGAAGGCGATCATCTCGTCCGTCCGGACGTCCGACGAGGAACGCGCCGCCGCCCAGCGGGAACTGCGCCGGCAGCCCCGCGACGCCAGCGCCACCCGCGTGCGCAACCGCGACTCCGTGGACGGCCGTCCCCGCGGTCACCTGCGCGCCTTCGGCCTGTCCCGCATCCGCCTGCGCGAGATGGCCCACGCGGGCGAACTGCCGGGGGTGACCAAGAGCAGTTGGTGAGGGGATGCGCGCCGGACGGGGCTCGGGACGGTTCAGTGGCCGTCCCGGTCCCCCGCGCGGGCCGTGTCCAGGGCGCCGTGGAACTCGCGGACCGTCGCGTCCGGCACCCGCCGCCGTGTGCCGGTCGCCCCGGAGAGCCTTGCGAGAGGGATACGGCTACGACACCGCCAAGTCCGCCCTCGACGCGCTGGGGGCGGACACGGCACTGACCGGGCTGCTCGGCAAGGACTTCACCGCTTCCTACCTCTCGTACAAGCGCGACGAGGTCGCGCGCTTCCACCGGCACGTCGCCGACTGGGAGTTCACCGAGTACGCCTACCACCTGTGACGCCGAGGAGGGACCCGGCCATGACCACGAACGCACAGACCGTGACCGACGCGGCGCGCGAGCCGATACCCCTACGACTTCGACGTCGCCCGCCGGGACAACGACCACGTCACCTTCGGCAAGGGCAGCCCCCACCTGTGCCTGGGCAGCCTGCCGATCCGCACCGAGATCCGCATCATGTTCGAGGAGCTCATCCCGCGCCTGGCCGGCATCGAGCTCGCCGGCGACGTCCCCCGGGTCCGCTCCGACTTCGTCAACGGCATCAAGGAGCCGCCGGTCGAGGTGACTCTCGCCCGACCCGTTGAAGCGGGAGGATCCGCGGCCCTCGCCCCTCGCCGGGCGAGGGACGTGCGCTTGACCTGAACCGGACTTGAGCTTCTACGTTCGTTCGCAGCCGCGGGGACCGGCCGGCGGCGTCTTCCGAGGAGGTTCGTCATGGCCGAGCACACGGCCGACACCGACGGCATCGAGATTCCCGACCGTTACCACCATGCCGTGGTCCCGCACATCATGGTCGAGGACGCCGCCGCGGCGATCGACTTCTACCGGCGGGCGTTCGGCGCCCGTGAGGACTTCAGGATCGACGCTCCGGGCGGCGGGATCCTGCACGCCGAGATCACCGTCGGGCGGTCGGTGCTGATGCTGGGCGATGCGAGCACGGACGAGGCGGAGGGCGGCTCCTTCGCCGCGCCGGCCGCGCTCGGCGGGGGCACCTCCGTCACGCTGCACGTCTTCGTGCCGGACGTCGACGGCCTGGCGGAGCGCGCGGAGGCGGCCGGCGCCGAGATCCTCCAGCCGCCGACCGACATGTTCCACGGGGACCGCACCGTCATCCTGAAAGACCCCTCGGGCCACATCTGGGTCTTCCTGACCCACCTGGAGGACGTCTCGGAGGAGGAGCTGCGGCGACGCCTGGCCGCCGCCGGGTGACCGCTCGCCGCGGGCACACGGTCCGTGAACTCGGTACCCGGTTCGGGGCGTGCGCCCGCGACGGGTTCTTCCGGCCGGTCATCGACCTCGGGACCGTCGCGCGGGAGTGCGTCACCGCCGGGCGAGGCGGTCCGGGCTCACCCGCCGTCCGTGCGGCGGCGGATGAAGTCCACGGTGCGGGTGAGGCAGTCCTCGACGTCCGTGTCGGTCAGGCCCACCCAGAGGTGGTTGCCGCCGTCGAGGAGGCGCAGGTCGGGTTCGTGACCGGCGGCCCGCAGGGCGTCGGCGAGGCGGACGGACTGCCGGGCGGGGACCAGGACGTCGTCGGTGCCGTGCAGGATCAGGAAGGGCGGCGCCTGGGGGCCGACGTGGGTGACCGGGCTGGCGTCGCGGGCCGCGTCGGTCCGCTCCGCCGGGGCACCGCCGAGCAGCAGGGCCTCGAAGCCGGCCGGGTCGTGGGCGTCGTAGGCACCCTCGGGGTGGTCCTCGGCGAGCGCGGGCAGGTCGGTGGGGGCGTACCAGGTGACGCAGCCGGAGACGGTGCCCGCGGGCCGGGTGAGGGCGGTCAGGGCGGCGAGGTGTCCGCCGGCCGACTCGCCCCACAGGACGGTCCGCGCGGTGTCCAGGCCGAGGTCGGCGGCGCGGGTGCGCAGCCAGGTGAGGCAGGCGGCCAGGTCGTCGGTCTGGGCGGGGTGGGGGGCCTCGCCGCTGAGGCGGTAGTCGGGGCAGGCGACCGCGAATCCGGCCCGGACGAGCCGGGCGAAGGGGCCGGGGTTCCAGTGGCGGAAGCGGGGGCCGAGGTCGTCGCGCAGGCCCGTGCGCCAGGCGCCGCCGTGGACGAAGACCACGACCGGGACGGGGCCGGCGGTGTCCTGCGGCAGCCACAGGTCGACGGCGAGCGGACGGCTGCCCTCGGGGACCGCGTAGACGGCGCCGCGCAGCAGCCGCACGCCGTCGACGGGGTGCGCGGGGTGCGGCAGGGGCAGCGCGGCCGGGTCGGGCGGGGCCAGGAGGTGGAAGGGGAACGTCACGGTGGGTGCCTTACGTCAGCGGGCCGTACGGGGCAGGATGCGGCGGGCGTTGGCGGTGGTGAGCGCGCGCCAACTGCGGGCGCCGTCGGGTGCCGGGGCGGCGTCCAGGCCCGCGACGTGGGCCTCCACCCCGGCGGCGGGGGTCCAGCAGTGGTCGCTGCCGTACAGGAGGCGGTCGCTGCCGACGAGGTTCAGCAGGGCGGGGAGCTGGCGGGGCAGCACGGGTCCGGCGAGGTCGTAGTGGAGGCGGCGGAGCTGTTCGACGGCGCCGGGGGCCGCCGTGCCCTCGGGCATGAACATCCTCATGAAGCCGTCGATGCGGTCGGCCAGCACCGGCAGGGCGCCACCGCAGTGCGGCACGATCACCGTGAGGTCGCGGTGGCGCTCCAGCGTCCCGGCCATGAGCAGGTCGGTGACGGTGCGGGCGGTGTCGAAGATGAACTCGATCATCGGCCGGGGCCGTCCGAGGGCGGACCGCTCCCAGCACACCGGGGAGGTGGGGTGCAGGAAGACGACGGCGCGGCGCCGGCCGAGCTCGGCCCATACGGGCTCCAGGCCCGGGTCGCCGAGGTAGGTGCCGTGGGTGTTGGTCTCCAGGACCACCCCGTCGGCGTGCAGGGTGTCGTAGGCGTACGCGATCTCCTCCAGGGCGCCGTCGACGTCCGGGAGCGGCAGCGAGGCGAACAGGCCGAAGCGGCCGGGGTGGTCGCGTACGGCCTGGGCGCCGGCCTCGTTGACCTCGCGGGCCAGGCGGCGGGCGGCGGTGTCGTCGCCGAAGTGGACGCCCGGCGAGGAGATCGAGAGCATCGAGGTCTCGATGCCGCAGCGGTCCATCAGCTCCAGGTGCGCGGCCGCCGACCAGGTGGGCCAGGCGGGGACCCCGTCGGGGAGTTCGTGTCCGGCCTCGCGGGCCCGGTGGACGTAGGAGTCGGTGAGGAAGTGGGCGTGGACGTCGAGGTATCCGGGGGTGTCAGGGGACACGGGGGGTTCCTTCTTCTGCGGCGGACGGATCTTCTGCGGCGGGCGGAGGAGGGGCGGGACGGCGCCGGGTCGGGCGGTGGCGTACGGCGGTGGCGGCGCGTTCGCCGAGCACGATGCCGGCCAGCCCGGTCAGGCCGAGGAGCGGCGGGGCGGGTGAGGTGACGTCCAGCGCCCAGTACAGCGCGCCCATGAGCAGACCGGCGGCGAAGGAGAGGCCGGCCTTGCGGAGGAAGCCGCGCGTGGCGCCGACGGCGCTCACAGGGTCTCCAGCACGGCCTGGCCCAGCAGCATGCCCAGCAGTCCGGCCAGCGCGACGGGGGGCGGTGCGGGCGACTCGGTCCGCACCAGCACGTAGGCCACGCCGACCAGCGCTCCGGCGAGCAGTGCCTTCAGGTACGGCATGGAGCGCTCAGCTTCCGGTGCGCCACGTGTGGTCGGGCAGGAAGTTCACGTCGTACCGCTGCGGCACGGTGCCGAACTTGTGCGGCTCGGGGACGAACGGCTTCTGGGGCAGGCCGAGTTCGTCGGTGGGGGTGCCGAGGTTCTCGAAGAACCGCTCGAAGGTGCCGCCCGGTCCCGCGGCCACGCCGACGATCCGGCTGTGGTGGCGTTCGATGCGGTAGGCGTGCGGGCAGTTCTTGGGCACGAACCCGAAGTCGCCCGCGGTGAGCAGCTTCTCGTACTGCTCGCCCTCGAGGTCCTCGACGAACAGCCGTACCGCGCCGTCGGTGATGTAGAAGACCTCGTAGGTGTCCGGGTGGGAGTGGGCGGGGATGATGTCGCCCTTCGGGCCCTCGCAGGTGAAGAAGTTGAACGTGTTCTCGGTCTGCTCGCCGCCGGCGTAGACGGTGAACAGGTCGGTGAACAGGTGGGCGCGGTCGCCCTGGCCCTTCTCGATGAAGTACGGCTTGCCCGGCTCGGGCGGGATGTGGGAGCGCTCGCGGTAGCGGGTGGCGAACTCGATGGTCATGGTGGTCCTTCCCGTTGAAGAAGTTGAAGAAAGAAGAAAATGGGACTCGGTCGGGGCGTCGGCGGCTCGTGCCCTGCCCTTTCGCGGCTCGTTCTTCACGCTAGACCGGCCGGGAGGGACGGCCTGCGTACACTCGGGCACGCGATGAAGGAAAACGGACAGTTCCCCGTGGGCCGTGCGGCGGCCGGTGTCCCGGCCGTGTCGTATCAGCCGACACCCGGCAGGCCGCCGGGTCTGGAGGTCCTCGACCTGCCCGGACTCGCCGCCCGCGCCGTGGAGCGGGGGCTGCCCCTCACGGTGCCCGGACGTCCGGCGTTCCACGTGGTCGTCGCGGTCCGCGGCGGGCGGCTCGTGTGCTCGGTGGACTTCACCTCGTACCCGCTCACGCCGGGTGACTGGCTGTGGGTGTGGCCCGGACAGGTGCTCCGGTTCCCCGACGGGCACCGGGGCTGCGACGCCACCGTCCTGGTCTTTCCCACCGGCTTCCCCAGCGCCGCGACGGACGCGCTCATCCGGGACGGCGCGCACGTCCCGTACCGCCTCGTCACGCCGGACGGGCCGCGGCAGGCGGCCCTGCTGCGGCTCCTGGACGCCCTGGTCGAGGAGCACGCCGCGCTGTCCGACCTGCCGCTGGAGGCGTACGTCGAGACGCTGCGGAACCTGCTGTCGGTGATCCTGATCCGGCTCGTCCACCTCGCCGACCCGCGACGGCAGGGGCGTTCCGGCGGCGGCGAGCCGTTCCGGCTGTTCCGCGAGGCCGTCGAGGAGGACTTCCGCCGGACCCACCGGGTCGAGGACTACGCCGCCCGGCTCGGCTACAGTCCGCGCACCCTGACCCGGGCCACCCGGGCCGCCCTCGGCTGCGGCGCCAAGCGCTACATCGACGACCGGGTGCTGCTGGAGGCCAAACGTCTGCTGATCCACAGCTCGCTGCCGCCCGCCGCCGTCAGCGAACGGATCGGGTTCACCTATCCGACGGTCTTCAGCGCCTTCTTCCGTCAGCACACCGGTATGACGCCGACCGAGTTCCGGTCGCTGACGAAGCCCTGAGGCGTGGAGTCAGCCGCCGGCCGGGGCCTTTCGCGGGGTCAGCCGCCGGCGGGGTCCTCCTCGGGGTCGCGCAGCCGCGGGATGAAGACGGAGAGCACCAGGGCCACGACCGTGACCGCGGCGCCGAGCCAGAAGATCCCGGAGTAACCGGCGTCGAGGTAGAAGGCGGTGCCGTCGACGGTGGTGCTGTTCGCGCCCAGGACGGCGTAGGCGCCGGCGGTCACGACGGCGCCGAACAGGCTGATGAGCATGTTGAGCATGCCGCTGCCCAGTCCCTGCTCGTCGGGCGAGACCACGCCGATCACCAGGACCGGCGCCACCGAGACGACGACGCCGGAGCCGAGGTTGGCGACGCAGGAGGTGACGATGAGCTGGAGTTCGTCGCCGTGGAAGAAGCCCACGAGGGTGTAGCCGACGGCCATGACCGCAAGGCCCGCGCACCACACCCGGCGCGCGTCGAAGCGGCGCAGGTACCGGCTGACCAGCATGCCGGTGCCGAACATCACCAGGTTCCAGCTCACGCTGACGACGGCGTTGTGGTGGGCCGTCCAGCCTAGCCCGTCCGACACGCCCGGAATGGCGGGGTAGAGGGCGAGCAGGATGGCGAGGCCCGGCAGGGTGAAGGCGACCGTCTGACCGAGCCCGCCGGCCGTCAGCGCCAGGGCGACCGGGCGGCGGCGCAGGACCTTCAGGTCCAGGATGGGGTGGGCGCTGGAGCGCTCGACGAACAGGAAGGCGGTCAGCGCGACGGCCCCCGCTCCGAGCCAGCCCAGGGTCCGCGCGTCCGCCCAGCCCCAGCTCTGTCCCTGACCGAGGGCGTAGACCACGGCCGTCAGGCCGCCGCCGAGGACCAGGCCGCCCGGCCAGTCGAGACGGGACTCGAAGGCGTACCGGGGGGTCTCCGGGACCAGCAGCGCGATCAGCGCGAAGGCGACCGCGGTGGCGACGGCGAGGAACCACAGGACCCCGCGGTACCCCCAGGTGTCGATCAGCCGTCCCGCGAGGAACGGGGAGCCGAGGGCCACCAGGCCCACGCTGCTGCCCATGATGCCGCTCGCCTGCTTCACCAGCCGGGCCGGGAAGACGTCCCGTACGGCGGCGAACGACAGGGCGCCGAAGGGGCCGTAGCACCCGGCGATCGCCCGGCCGGCGAGGACCAGCCAGAAGCTGCCGGCCAGCGCGGCCAGCAGTTCGCCGAGGGCGCCCAGGGCCGTCATCGCGAGCATGACGCGCCGCTTGCCGTACAGGTCTCCCAGCTTGATCACGAAGGGGGTGAGCAGGGTCGACACCAGGGTGAGGGTCAGGCCGAACCACACCACCTGGGTGGTGTGGAACGCCTGGGCCACGCCCGCGATGGCGTTGGCGCCGAGGATGCCGCCCGCGGCGAGCAACTGGGTCGGCCAGGCGAGCGCGATGAGGATCAGGACCAGGCGGGGTGTCCACCGCCCGTCCGCGGGGTCGCGGGGTGCGTGGTCGACCGTGGGGCTTGATGACGGCGTCGTCATGCCAGCCCTCCTTTCACGGAGGTGCCGAAGGAAGGGGGGAGCATGTGGGGGAAGGGCTGAGGACGGGCTGCCGTGACGCGTGGTTCACGGGGATGTGACAGCGCGGCAACCTGTCGTCGCGTGGGTCGATGATGACCCGAACACCTAGTGACCGCTAGGTTTCGAGAGTGTGGCCCACCTCACACAGAACGCCCACAGCCGGTACGGCCGGCCGCCCTCCCGCGCCCCGCCGGTACTGTTCTGGCATGGCGACACCCAGGGGACCTCGCGGCCACTACACGGCGGGCCGGGCGCGGCGCACGCAGATCCTGGAGGCCGCCCTGCTGCGCTTCGGCAGGGACGGCTACCGCAAGACCTCCCTCGCCCGCGTCGCACGGGACGCCGAGATCACCGACGCCGGACTGCTGCACCACTTCCGCGACAAGCAGCAGCTGCTGCTCGCGGTCGTCGAGTACTGGCACGAGCGCATGGACGTGCGCTGGGAGCGCGTCTCCGACTCGGTGCGGGACGCCTTCCGCTGCCACCTGGAGGACACGGCCGAGACACTCGGCATGCCCGGCATGGTGGAGCTGGCGGTCGTACTGACCGCCGAGGCCACCGCGCCCGACCATCCGGCCCACGACCACTTCACCACCTGGCAGGAGAAGGGCGTCGCGGAGCTCGCCGACCGACTGCGGGCCGGCAGCGACAGCGGCGAACTGCTCCCCGGCCTGGACCACGAGGGCATCGCCCGCGAGTGCGTCGCCGTGGACGCGGGCCTGCAGCAGCAGTGGCTGGCCTCGGGGCGGTCCTTCGACCTGATCGCGGTCATGCGCGCCCACCTCGACCGCCTGCTGCGGGGCATCTCCACGGACGGACAGGGGCTGTAGGGGCCCCTTCGGAGCCACCCGGCCTCCAGCGACACCCTTTGCTTGTCATGAGCATGACCTATCGATCCGAGCGCCCCCTTGCGCGTGCCGCACGTCACACACTCGAATACCTGGTAATCACTAGGTATTGGCTGCATGATCGTGCCTGCTCCCCCGTCACCGCCGAGAAGGGCGCCATGAACCACCACTGGACCGCACGCGTCGTCAGTCCCCGCATGCCCGTGCCCGCCGAGGGGGCCCGCCCGGCCGCGCTGCTGCGGAGCGAGTTCACCGCGCGGACCGCCGTACGGTCGGCCCGGCTCCTGGTCACCGCCCTCGGCGTCTACGAACTGGAGCTCAACGGCGCCACGGTGGGCGACCACGTCCTGGCGCCCGGCTGGACGAGCTACCGCCACCGCCACCGCTACCAGTCCTTCGACGTCACCCCCCTGGTCCGCGAGGGCCGCAACGCCTGGGGCGCCCACCTGGCCGACGGCTGGTACCGGGGCCTGCTCGGCTTCAACGGCGGCACCCGGGACATCTACGGCGAGCGCACCGGGCTCCTCGCCGAACTGCACCTCGAGTACGCCGACGGCACCACCGGAACCGTCACCACCGGGGACGGCTGGCGCTGGAGCGCCGGGCCGGTCCTCGCCGCCGGTCTGTACGAGGGCGAGGAGTACGACGCCCGCCGGGAGCGGGCGGGTTTCAGCGAAGCCGGCTTCGACGACTCGGCGTGGCAGCCGGCCGACGTCATCGACTT
Organism: Streptomyces sp. NPDC014676; assembly: GCF_043084105.1. Classification (NCBI taxonomy): domain Bacteria; kingdom Bacillati; phylum Actinomycetota; class Actinomycetes; order Kitasatosporales; family Streptomycetaceae; genus Streptomyces; species Streptomyces sp. NPDC014676. Next base: position 99,548 of record NZ_JBIBZI010000005.1, read on the forward strand.
CGACACCACCGTCCTCTTCCCCGCCGACAGCCCGCCGGTGCGCCGCACCGAACACCTCGCGCCCGTCGCGGTCACCACCTCGCCCACCGGGCGCACGGTCCTCGACTTCGGCCAGAACCTCGTCGGACGGCTGCGCGTCCGGGTCCGCGGCGAGGCCGGCCGCACGGTGACCCTCCGCCACGCGGAGGTCCTGGAGGACGGTGAACTCTGCACACGTCCGCTGCGGCACGCGCTCGCCACCGACCGCTACGTCCTGCGCGGCGACCCGGCGGGCGAGGAGTGGGAACCCCGCTTCACCTTCCACGGCTTCCGCTACGCCGACGTCGAGGGCTGGCCCGGCGACCTCGACCCGGCCGACGTCACGGCCGTGGTCGTCCACAGCGACCTGCGCCGCACGGGCTGGTTCTCCTGCTCGGACGCCTCCCTGAACCGGCTGCACGAGAACGTGGTGTGGGGGATGCGCGGCAACTTCGTCGACGTGCCCACCGACTGCCCGCAGCGCGACGAACGGCTCGGCTGGACCGGGGACGTCCAGGTCTTCGCCCCCACCGCCGCCTTCCTCCACGACGTCCGCGACTTCCTGCGCTCCTGGCTGCGCGACCTCGCCGCCGACCAGGGCGCCGACGAACGGCGCGTGCCCCCGGTGTTCAGCCCCGACATCCCGGTGATCACCCCGGTGCCGATCCCGCCCGGTAACCCGCCGATGGCCGGCTGGTGCGACGCGGTCGTCGTCGTGCCCTGGGTGCTGTACGAGCGCTACGGCGACACGGAGGTGCTGCGCGCCCAGTACCCGTCGATGCGCGCCTGGGTCGACGCCGTCGACCGCCTGGCCGGACCGGACCGGATCTGGGGCGAGGGGTTCCAGTTCGGCGACTGGCTGGACCCGACCGCCCCGGCGGACGACCCCGGCAGCGCGATGACGTCGTCCGCCCTGGTCGCCACGGCGTACTTCGCGCACTCCGCGCGGCTGCTGGCCCGGACCGCGGAGGTCCTGGACGACCACGACGACGCCGTCCGCCACCATGCCCTGGCCGACGCGGTCCAGGGCGCCTTCCTCGCCCGCTTCCACGCCGGCGGCGGACGCCTGACGGAGGAGACGCAGACCGCCTACGCCCTCGCCCTGTGCTTCCGGCTGCTCGAGGACGACGCCGAGCGCGCCGAGGCCGGACGCCGGCTGGCCGCCCTGGTGGCGGAGCGCGGCCACCGCATCGGCACCGGCTTCCTCGGCACCCCCCTGGTGTGCGACGCGCTGACCGGCACCGGGCACGTGGACACCGCCTACCGGCTGCTGACGCAGCGGGCGTGCCCGTCCTGGCTGTACCAGGTCGACATGGGCGCCACCACCGTGTGGGAACGCTGGGACAGCGTGCTTCCCGACGGCAGCGTCAATCCCGGCGAGATGACCTCGTTCAACCACTACGCGCTCGGCGCGGTCGCCGACTGGATGCACCGCACCGTGGCCGGTCTGGCCCCGGCCGAGCCGGGCTACCGGCGGCTGCTGGTCCGTCCCCGTCCCGGCGGCGGCCTGACCTGGGCGCGGGCCGAGCACGAGACGCCGTACGGCCGGGCCGGGGCCGGGTGGAGCCGGGAGGGCGACAGGCTGCGCGTCGACCTCGTCGTGCCGCCCGGCGTCACCGCGCTGGTCGACCTGCCGGGTGCGGAGCCCGTGGAGGCCGGACCCGGCCGGCACACCTTCTACGCGCCGTTCCCCGCGACCACGCGGTGACGCCCGACGACCGCCCTACCCGACCCAGTACGAGGAGCACACGCATGACCCACACCAGCCTGCCCGACACCTTCCTGTGGGGCGTGGCCACCGCGGGACACCAGAACGAGGGCGACAACAGCGCCAGTGACACCTGGTTCCTGGAACACACGACGCCCTCGCTGTTCCGCGAGCCGAGCGGTCCGGCGTGCCGCGGCTACCAGCGCTGGGACACGGACCTCGACCTGGCCGCGGGCCTCGGGCTCAACGCCTTCCGGTTCTCCGTCGAGTGGGCCCGTGTCGAACCCGAGCGCGGCGTCGTCTCCGCCGAGGCCCTCGACCACTACGAGCGCAAGGTCGACGGCTGTCTCGAACGCGGGCTCGCCCCCCTGGTGACGTTCAGCCACTTCACCGCACCGCACTGGTTCGCCGCGGCCGGATCCTGGACCGCCGCCGACGCCCCCGCCCGCTTCGCCGAGCAGTGCGACCGCGTGATGGCGCGCTTCGGCGACCGTATCTCCCACGCCGTCACCCTGAACGAACCCAACCTGGAACAGTTGCTGCAGGCGGGCGCGAAGCTCCCCGCCGAGGCCGAGACGCTCAAGACCCGGATGCTCGAGGCGGCCGCGCACGCCGCCGGGAGCGACACCTATGCCAGTGCGAACGTCATCCCCGCCCACCGGCAGGACGAGTTCCAGGCCGCGTTCACCCGGGCGCACCGGGCCGCCCGCGACGCGATCAAGGCCCGCCGCGCCGACCTGCCCGTCGGCGTCTCCATCGCCGTCGCCGACGAGGTGGCCCTCCCCGGCGGTGAGGAACGCCGGGACGCCAAGCGTGCCGCCGTCTACGACCACTGGCTGCGCGAGGCGCGCCACGACGACTTCATCGGCGTGCAGAACTACGAGCGGATCGTCCACGGCCCCGACGGCGAGGTGACGCCCGCCGGTGAGCGCAACGGGATGGGCACCGTCATCGAGCCGGCCTCCCTCGCGGGCGCCGTGCGCTACGCCCACGAGGTGTCCGGGGTACCGGTCCTCGTCACCGAACACGGCATCCAGACCCCGGACGACGCACAGCGCGCCGCCTTCGTCCCCGCCGCCGTCGAACACCTCGCGGCCGAGGTGCGCGCGGGGACGCCCGTCCTCGGGTACTGCCACTGGACGCTCATGGACAACTTCGAGTGGATCTTCGGATACGGTGCCCGGCTCGGGCTCCACGAGGTCGACCGCGACACCTTCGAGCGCCGCCCGAAGCCGAGCGCCAAGGCGTACGCGGACGTGGTGCGACGCCACCGGGGCCCGCTCGCCGGCGCCTCGAACTGAGCCGGTGCGGCGCGGGGTAGGGAGGCCGGTATGAGTTCCCGGCCCGCACCGCTGCTCGCGCTCGACCTGACCGGCACGTTCGCCTTCGGGCTGAACGGGGCGCTGACGGCAGTACGCGCCGCGCGGCTGGACGTGGTCGGCGTGGTCGTCCTCGGCATGATCACCGCGGTGGGCGGCGGCACGATCCGCGACACGCTCGTCGGTCAGGTCCCGACGGTGCTCCGCACCGGCCTGTACGCCATTCCGGCCCTGGTGGGCGCGGCGGTGACCGTCCTCACCGTCGAGACGGGGGTGTACGGGCTGCCGGCCGCGCCGGGGGCGGCGACGGCCTGCTTCCTGATCCGTGTGCTCGGCCTGCGCTTCGGCCTCAACGCGCCCGAGCCGCCCGAGACCCGCAGGAGCGAGGACGCGGGCGGGGCCGGCGCGTAGACCGCTCCAGCCGGTTCACCCGTACGGCCGTCCGCCACGCCCCGTCCTCGTCCGGTGGCCGAGGACGGGGCCGGAGGCCGCCCGCTCCAGGGGGCCGGAACACTCTCACGAGGAGCCTCGATGACTCGTCCCGCCCGGACCGTGCTGACCGGCCTGGACACCGTCCGCGCCGACGTGGAGGACCTCTACCGGGACCTGCACCGGCACCTGGAACTCGGCCTGCGGGAGCACCGTACGGCGAAGAAGGCGGCGGACGCCCTGCGGGAGTGCGGCTGGGAGGTGACGGAGGGCATCGGCGGCACGGGCGTGATCGGGGTGCTCACGAACGGGGACGGCCCGGTCGTCATGGCACGGGCCGACATGGACGCCCTCCCGGTCCGCGAGCGGACGGGTCTGCCGTACGCCTCCACCGAGACGGTGACCGACGAGAACGGTGACGAGCAGCCGGTGATGCACGCCTGCGGACACGATGTGCACGTGGCCTGCCTGATCGGCTGCGCACGGCTGCCGGCCGGGCGGCGGGACGCCTGGCGGGGGACCTTCGTGGCGCTCTTCCAGCCGTCGGAGGAACAGGGAAACGGCGCCGAAGCCATGATCGACGACGGTCTCACCGCGAAGTCGCCCCGGCCGGACGTCGTCCTCGCCCAGCACGTCCTGCCCTGTCCCGCCGGTTACGTCGGCACCCGTGCGGGGTCCTTCCTGTCCGCCGCGGACAGCCTGCGCGTCACCGTCCACGGACGCGGGGCGCACGGCTCGATGCCGCAGGCGGCGGTCGACCCCGTGGTGGCGGCCATGATCGTCGTACGTCTGCAGACCGTCGTCTCCCGGGAGCTGGCCGCCACCACCCCCGCCGTGGTGACGGTGGGCAGCGTCCACGCCGGCAGCGGCCCCAACGTCATCCCGGACCGGGCCGTCGTCGAGCTCAACGTCCGCACCTACGACGACGCCACGCGCACGCACGTCCTGGACGCGATCGAGCGGATCGTCAGGGCCGAGTGCGAGGCGTCCCGCTCCCCCAGGCCCCCCGAGATCGAACGCATCGCCTCCTTCCCGCCCACCGTCAACGACGAGGAGCCGACCCGGCGCGTCGCGGACGCCTTCGCCGCGTACTTCGGCGACGACGCGCACACCGCCGAACCGCAGACCGCCAGCGAGGACATGAGCGAGATCCCCCGGGCGTTCGGGGCTCCGTTCACCTACTGGGCGATCGGCGGCACCGACCCGGAGCGCTACGCCGAGGCCGCGAGGAACGGGACCGTCGCCGAGGACATCCCGGTCAACCACAGCGCCGGCTTCGCGCCCGTCGTCCAGCCGACCCTGGACACCGGAATCGCCGCGCTGACGGTGGCCGCCCTGGCCTGGCTCGGAGGCTGGGCCGCCTCCGGCCTCCCTTCCTGAGCCGAACGGCGCAACAGTCGGTCACTCCAGGTGCCCACAGGTCGACGGAACGCGACGATCGAGTGAGGAGAGACAGGAAGGACACCCATGCACCACGCACCGCGCGGGTCCCTGGCCGCTGTGATCGCCCCGGTCCTCGGCGCGTCACTTCCCGCCGACGCCGCCCGACCCGCCTCCGGCGCGTTCTCCCGCTGAAAAGCCCCGGCCCGGGCGGAGCAGGCGGCCAGGAAGGGGGACACCCGTGACACGCGCGGAGAACGCCCCGCCCTCCCAGACCAGGGCCCGGCGGCGTTCGCTGGCGGCCCAGCTCGCCGATCCGGTACGCACCTACCTGACCACCGAAGCGGGCAGCGCCGGGCTGCTCCTGGCGGCTGTCGTGGTGGCCCTGGGGTGGGCCAACTCGCCCTGGTCCGGGGGGTACGAGTCGCTCTGGGCGACCGAGGCGTCCGTGTCGCTCGGCGACGCCGGACTCTCCATGGACCTGGGGCACTGGGTGAGCGACGGCCTGATGGCCCTCTTCTTCTTCGTCGTCGGCCTGGAGGTCCGCTACGAGGCCTCGGTCGGCTCGCTGGCCGGCCGCCGCCGCGTTCTGCTCCCGGCCGCGGCCGGTGTCGGCGGCATGGTCGTTCCGGCGCTGCTCTACCTGGCGATCGCTCCCTGGGGCGAGGCCGCCGGCGGCTGGGGCACGGTCATCGGCACCGACACGGCCTTCATGCTCGGGGCGCTCGCCGTGGTGGGGCCCCGGTTCGTCACCCAGCTGCGGGTCTTCCTGCTGGCCGTCACCGTCATCGACGACATCGTGGCGGTCAGTGTGATCGGCCTGGTCTACTCGGACACGGTCCGCCTGCTGCCCCTGCTGGTGGCACTCGCCCTCTGCGCGGTCCTCGCCGCGCTGACCCCGCTGGGTACCTGGCGCACGGCACCGTACCTCCTCGTCGTTCTCGTGCTGTGGCTCGCCACCCTCGCGTCCGGTCTCCACGCCTCCATCGCCGGCATGCTCGGCGGTCTCCTCATCCCTGCCCACGCCCCCGCGCCCGAGGCCGTGGACCGCGCCACCCGGCTCGCCCGAGCCTTCCGCCAGTCGCCCCGCGCCGATGTGGGGCTGTCGGCACGCGTGGGGCTGCAACGGGCGGTCTCGGTGAACGAGCGGCTGCAGCTGATGCTGCACCCCTGGGCGAGCTATGTGGTCGTCCCGCTGTTCGCCCTGGCCAACGCCGGTATCGACCTGCGCGGGGGCGTCCTGGGAGGCGCCCTGTCCTCCCGGCTCACCTGGGCCGTCGTCGTCGGCCTCGTGGCCGGAAAACTCCTGGGCGTGTGGGGCGGAACCCGGCTCGGCACCCGCCTCCGCCTCGGGAAGCTCCCCCAGGGGGTGGGCCCGGGACACGTCGTGGGCGGTGCCGTGCTGTCCGGGATCGGCTTCACCGTCTCCCTGCTGATCGCCGGTCTCGCCTTCGACGACCCGGTCCTGCGCGACCAGGCGGTCGTCGGTGTTCTGCTGGCCGCAGTGCTCTCCACCGCCCTGGGGTGGCTCGCGTTCCACCTCGCCGCCGTCCTGCGCGGCGAGACGGACGCCGACCTGCCCCGTGTCCTCGCCCGCCCGGTCGACCCGGCCACGGACCACATCACCGGCCCCGCGGACGCGCCCCTCACCCTGGTGGAGTACGGCGACTTCGAATGCCCCTACTGTGCCCGCGCCACCGGCGTCACCAAGGAACTGCGGGAGCGCTTCGGCGACCGGTTCCGTTATGTCTTCCGGCATCTGCCGCTTCCCGACGTCCACCCGCATGCCGTGCTCGCCGCACGGGCGGCCGTCGCCGCCGGCGCGCAGGGGCGCTTCCGGCAGATGCACGACCTGCTGTACGAGCACCAGGACCGGCTGGAGTTCGAGGACATCGCCGCGTACGCCATCGAGATCGGACTCGACGTGGAGCGCTTCCTCGAGGACATCGACGACGAGGAGACCGCCGAGCGGGTACGGGCCGACGCGGCCGGCGCCGAGGCCAGTGGTGCCCGCGGCACACCGACCTTCTTCGTCGGCGACCGGCGGCACACCGGGCCGTACGACGCGGAGACGCTCGCCGGCGAGCTCGAGAGATCCGCGTCCCACGGCTCGTCCTGAACCCGCCGTCACCGCCCCGTCCCGGTGCCCGCGCGCTCAGCGGCGCAGGGCGGTCTCGCTCTCCATGTGGGACAGCTTCTCGGGGTTGCGGACGGCGTAGAGGCCGGTGATGCGGCCGTCGTCGACGCGCACCGCGAGGACGGTGTCGAGCACGCCGTCGAGTCCGACGATCAGCGCGGGGCGGCCGTTGACCTCCGCCGGCCGCAGCGACACCTCGGCGGTGAGCCTGCCCAGTCCGCCCCGCAGCAGGCGGGCCACCTTGTCGGCCCCCACGATGGGCTTGAGGACGGCCTGCTTGACGCCGCCGCCGTCGCCCAGGAGGACGACGTCCGGGGCGAGGACGTCGAGCAGGCCCTGCAGATCGCCCGTCTCGACCGCCCGCCGGAAGGCGTCGAGGGCGTCCCGTGTCTCGGCCGGTGACACGGCCCCGCGCGGCCGGCGTGCCGCGACGTGCGCCCGTGCCCGGTGCGCGATCTGGCGCACCGCGGCCGGGCTCTTGTCGACGGCTCCGGCGATCTCGTCGTACTCGAGGCCGAACACCTCGCGCAGCACGAACACCGCCCGCTCGGTGGGGGCGAGCGTCTCCAGCACCAGGAGCATCGCCATCGAGACGCTGTCGGCGAGCTCGACGTCCTCGGCCACATCGGGGGCGGTGAGCAGCGGTTCGGGGAGCCAGGAGCCGACGTAGGACTCCTTGCGGCGGCCGAGCGTACGCAGTCTGCTCAGCGCCTGCCGGGTGGTGATCCGTACGAGGTAGGCCCGTCGGTCCCGCACCGCGGCGAGGTCGACGCCCGCCCAGCGCAGCCAGGTCTCCTGCAGCACGTCCTCGGCGTCGGCGGCCGAGCCGAGCATCTCGTAGGCGACGGTGAACAGCAGGTTGCGGTGGGCGACGAACGCCTCGGTCGCCGTGTCCGTGTGCTCTGTTTCCTCGCTCTTCACCGGCTGCTCCCGCTCGTTCGCTTCCCACGGTCTCCCGCACACAGGACGCCGGCCGCCGGGGTTCTGTGACATGTGCGGGGAGGGTTCGTCCGGAAGACGGCCGTCCGCCCCGGCGTCCGGGCTTGTTCCGGGCGGGACGCCGGGGCGGGCGCCGGCCGGGAGTCCCGGCCGGGGAGGCCGTCAGCAGCCGATGGGGGCGGAGCCGACGGCCACGTCGTCGAACCACAGCGTGTCGTCGCCCGTCCCGTAGCTCTCCCAGCCCAGTCGCAAGGCGGTGGGGCGGGGCGGGACGGTACGGGCGAGCCACTGCCGGTCGACGTCCTGCGTCGGCACACCGTCGGCGTGCAGGCCGGGAACCTGCTCGTCGCCGAGCCAGGTGTCGAGTCCGGGGGCCGTCGTGTCGATCGCGAAGCGCAGGCACTGCCAGCTTCCCGTCGGCAGCGGCCTGCTCAGCGCCACTCCGGCCGGGCTCTGCTCCGGCAGGGTGGCGTCGTCGCTCTCCCGGTTCCACTGCAGGGCGCCGTTCTGGCCGCCGACGCGCAGGCTCCGCCCGTTCTGGGAGGAGTCGGGCAGGGACACGAAGGTGACGTGGGCGGAGGGGAGCGCGGTGGTGTGCCGCACCCACATGCGTACGTGCATCACCGGACCGACCGAGGACAGGTCCGCGGTGGCGGCGACGAAGGCGTGGTTGCAGTAGCCGGCCCGGCCGTCGACCCGCAGCGACCGGTTGCCGCTGTGCGCGACGGCGGTGTCCACGGCGGCCGTCCCGGTGCCCTGGCAGTCGGGTGCGGTGAAGCGCCAGTCGCCGGACGGGGCGGAGCCGGTCTGGTCCTCGAAGTCCGAGCAGAGCGCGGCGCTGCCGCAGTCCGCACTGGGTGGCGGGGTCGTGGGCGGGGGCGTGGTCGGCGGCGTGGTGCCGTCACCGCCGCACGGCACGCCGTTGAGGGCGAAGTCGCTCGGTGCGGGGTCGGCCGAACGCCAGGTCCCCTGCAGACCGAACTCGGCGGCGCCTCCCGTGGGCAGCGCGCCGTTCCAGCCGAGACTGTCGGCGACGACGGACGCGCCGGTCTGGGTGACGGTCGCGTTCCACGCGGAGGTCACCCGCTGGTCGCCGGTGTAGGTCCAGGTCAGCCGCCAACCGTCCAGCGCGGGGCCGAGATTGATGACCTTGATCTGTGCGGTGTAGCCGTCGGCCCACTTGTTCACGGTGTAGTCGACCCGGCAGCCGGTCTCGGCGCCGCTCGCGGGCAGCACCGTGAGGGCGGACGCCGACAGTACGGCGGCGGTGAGGACCGCGGTCCAGGGCCGGCGCGGTAATCGTGCGAGGAGAGCGCGCACTTGTGCCTCCGAGGTGAGGGGTGAGGGGGTGGGACGTACGAGGTGCGAAAGCAGGGGCACGGGATTGGGAGCGCTCCCAATCGGCGGGGCGGGGGTCCGGGCGGCCGGACCCCCGTCGGAGGTCAGCTCGTGGGGAAGTCGTCCGGGGTGCTGATCCGGCTCTTGAGCAGCGCGCCGGACTCGGTCAGCACGCCGCTGCCGCTGTAGTCGGTGCCGGCGCAGGTGCCGGGCCGGAACGCCGCGCTGCCCTCGTCGGCGTCGGAGTAGGTCCAGTTCGCGTAGCTGATCTTCAGTTGGTCGAGCAGGTCCAGCCAGGCGGTGCTGCTCGCCCGGTCCACCGCTCCGCCGCCGGTGGCGCTCACCGTGCCGAACTCGGAGACGAACAGCGGGAGCCGGGAGGCCGCCCGGCTCACCGTGGCGCGGTAGTTGTCCTTGTGGCTCGCGGCGTAGAAGTGGAACGCGTACATGATGTTGGTGGCGTCGACTGGGTCGGCGACGATCTCGCTCTCGCTGGAGCCGTCCGAGACGCCCAGCGAGGACCAGCCGCGGGTGCCGACGATGACGACGGCGTCCGGGTCGACGGCCCGGATCACCGGGATGACCTGCTCGGCGTAGCTCTTGATGCCCGCCCAGCTCACGCCGTTGGGCTCGTTGGCGATCTCGTAGATCACGTTGTTCTTGCCGGCGTTGCGGGCGGCGACGGAGGCGAAGAACGTCTTCGCGCGGTCGAGGTTGAAGTTCGGGTCGCCCGGCGTGAGGGTGTGGAAGTCGATCACGGCGTACATGCCACGGGCCTCGGCCATGTCGACGAGGCCGTTCACGCGGCGGGTGAAGCCCGCGGGGTCGGTCTCGTAACCGTCCTCCTGCACGTACATGGAGATGCGCAGCAGGTCCGACCGCCAGTCCTTCGCGAGCGCGTCCAGGGACGCGGTGTTGTAGCACTGGCTGAACCACTGGATGCCGTGGGTGCTCATGCCGCGCAACTGGATGGGGCGGTCGTACTGGTTGCAGAGGTTGACGCCGCAGACGTGCAACTGTCCGTTGACGTCCACGGGGGTGCCGTCGCCCGGGGTGGGCGGGGGCTCTTCGACGGAGCCCGTGCAGGCGACGCCGTTGAGCGTGAACGCCGTGGGTTTCGGGTTGGCGCCCGTGAAGGAGCCGGTGAAGCCCACGTCGGCGGTCGCGCCGGTGGCCAGTGTGCGGTTCCAGTCGGCAGCGGTGGCGGTGACCGTGGAGCCGGACTGCGACCAGGTGGCGTTCCAGCCCTGGACGAGCCTCTGCCCGGCGTCCGGCATGGTGAATCCGAGCGTCCACCCGGAGACGGGGTCGCCCAGATTGGTGATCCTCACTCCGGCCTGGAAGCCGCCCTGCCACTGACTGGCCACCGTGTAGTCGACCCGGCAGCCGGTGGCGGCCGCCGCCTGCGGACCGGACAGTGCCGTGAGGCCCAGGACCGTCGCACAGGTCGCCAGTAAGGCCAAAAAGCGTTTCACAGCGTTCCTCCTCGTGCGGTGCGAACTCGTGCGGTGCGAACTCGTGCGATGCGCATACGTGCGATGACTCGCGTCGTGCGAGCGCGGCGTGGTGCAGCGCGATGGGAGCGCTCCCAAAGCCTATCGGCCCGAGACCGTACACCGACGCGCCGACGCGCGATAGCCATGTGACGGCCGAAGAATGCCGCGGCGCGGGTGACTGCCGCTCGTACGGAGGCGTCCGGCCCTGTCGACGCGAACGGTGGCGCACGTCACACCTCCCTCCTGTCACAGGGAGCGGACCTCCGGCATCTCGTGTTCAGACCAGCTCAACACCGCGAACGCGCACGAGTGAGGACGAAACCATGGATACCCGGTTCAACCTGTTCGAGAACGAGCTCGCCGCCAGGTTCGCCAAGCGGTTCGCCGGCGCGGCCCTGGTGATCCACGACTCGCCGCTGCCGAAGTCCACGCAGGAACTGGTGTCACTGCGCGCCAGCCAGATCAACGGCTGCGGCCACTGCGTCGACATGCACGTCAAGGAGGCCGCGGCCGCCGGTGAGAGCGCGGTCCGGCTCCACCTGGTCGCCACCTGGCGCGAGTCCACCGTGTTCACGGAGGCCGAGCAGGCGGCCCTGGCCCTCGCCGAGGAGGGCACCCGTCTCGCCGACGCCTCCGAGGGTGTCTCCGACGAGACCTGGGCCCGGGTGCGCAAGCACTACGACGACGACCAGACCGCCGCGCTGGTCACCCTGGTCGCCCTGATCAACGCGGCCAACCGGCTCGCGGTGATCACCCACCAGAAGGGCGGCTCGTACGAGGCGGGCATGTTCGCGGCGGCGGTCAAGGGCTGACCGGAGGAGGCCTCGGGCCGGTCCGGGACCGTGTGCCCCGGGCCGGCAGCCCGATCGGCACGCCGCGGGACGCGCGGTGCCGGTCCGTCCTCGTCGGCGGGCGCACGAGCCGCACCACGTGCGGATCTCCCGTCACGGCACCTCGCGGCGCACGAGCGCCTGCGAGGTCCGGCAGGGCAGGCGGACACAGGAGGTCTTCGCGTGGCCCATGCCGTCCGGGCGGGCGGCGGCCGGATCCGGGCACCCGGACACTCCCCCGCCAGGTCACGGCGTACACGCCCGGCCGGCCGGTGGTCCGCTGTCCGGCCGGCCGGGGGCCCGTCCGTCAGATCGGGAAGTGCGCGTGGCCCCTGGTCTGCGCGGTGACCCAGCGGGTGTCGGTGAAGGCCTCGGCGCCGGCCTGTCCGCCGAAGCGGCCGTAGCCGGAGCTCTTCACGCCGCCGAAGGGGGCCTGGGGTTCGTCGGCGATGGACTGGTCGTTGACGTGGACGATGCCGGTGCGCAGCCGGCCGGCGACCGCCAGTCCCTCGGCCAGGTTCTCGGTGATGACGCCCGCGGTGAGCCCGTAGGGGGTGTCGTTGGCGAGCGCGACGGCCTCGTCGGTGCCGTCGACGACGTGGACGACGGCCGCCGGGCCGAAGATCTCGTCGTAGTAGATCTTCATCTCCTTGGTGACCCCGGTGAGGACGACCGGGCGGATCAGGGTGCCCGGTTCCTCGATCCCGCCGGTGCCCGCGGCCAGTTCGGCGCCCTGGGAGACCGCGTCCGCGATCAGCGCCGAGACCCGGCGGGCGGCGGCCTCGTTCACGACCGGGCCGACGGCCGTCGCCGGGTCGCCCGGGTCGCCGCAGGGCAGCGCCCGGACGCGGGCGGCGAACTTGGCGGTGAACTCGTCGGCGACCGAGCGGTGGACGATGACCCGGTCCACGCACATGCAGATCTGGCCCGCGTTCATGAAGGAGCCGAAGACCGCGGCGTCCACCGCGTAGTCGACGTCCGCGTCCTCCAGTACCAGCAGGGGGTTCTTGCCGCCGAGTTCGAGGACGGCGGGCTTGAGGTGCTGGGCGGCCTGGACGCCGATGGTGCGGCCGACCTCCGTGGAGCCGGTGAAGTTGACCATGCGCACCCGTGGATCGGAGATCAGCGCGGAGACCACCTCGGCCGCGTCGGCGCGGTCGTTGGTGACGACGTTGAGCACGCCCGCGGGCAGTCCCGCCTCGTGCAGGACGTCGGAGATCAGCAGGCCGCAGGCGATCGGCGCGTCCTCGCTGGGCTTCACCACCACGGTGTTGCCCATCGCGAGGGGCAACGCCACCGCGCGGACGCCGAGGATGACCGGCGCGTTCCACGGCGAGATCGCGGCGATCACCCCCTTGGGCACCCGCACCTGCGTGGAGAGGACGCCGTCGGCGTCGGTGGCGAGGATCTGGCCGGTCGGGCGGCTGACCTCGGCCGCCGCCTCCAGCAGGATGCCGGCGGCCAGGTGGGCGTTGAAGCCCGCCCAGGGAGCGACGCCGCCGACCTCCGCGGCCATCAGCCGTACGACCTCCTCGGTGCGCTCGGCCATCAGTTGCGCGGCGCGCAGGAGGATCCGGCGGCGTTCGGCCGGCTTGGTCGCGGCCCACGCCTCGAACGCGGCGTCGGCGGCGTCCACGGCACGGCGTACGTCGTCCGGGGTGCCCGCGGCGACCTCCGCGCAGACGGCGCCGGTCCAGGGGTTGGTGTCGGACGTGGTGCGGCCGGAGGAGGCGGGGACCTCCTGGCCGTTGATGATCAGTCCTCGGGAGACGGACACGAGATGCTCCTGTACAGGGGGTGTGGGGCTCAGGCCTGGGCGGGCGAGGGTGCGGGGCCGGCGGCCCGGCGGGTGCGCAGAGCGCGGTGGGCGAGGCCGACGAGGGCCGGGGCGGCCACCGGCGCGATCATGTAGTTCCAGAAGTGCTCGTACGTCCCGGAGAGCAGGGCCGGTCCGAAGGCGCGCGCCGGGTTGATGCTCGCGCCGGTCACGGTGCCCAGGGTCGCGACGACCACGCCCACTCCGATGCCGATGACCGCCGGGATCAGCGCCCCCAGGGCGGGTCTGGTCATCACCAGCGCCACCGTGATGAGGACCGCGGCGAGCGCGGCGCCCTCGATGAGGAACAGTTCGACCGTACCCGTCCCGGGTGCGGGGTGCACGGCCCCGTGTCCGACCTGGCGCACGGCCCCGCCCCACACCAGCCCGGCCAGCGCGGTACCGGCCGCGGATCCGGCGAGCTGCGCGGTGACGTACGGGAGGACGGCGCGGGACGGGAAGAGACCGCTCGACCACAGGAAGACGGTGACGCCGGGGTGCATGTGGCCCCCGGATCCGCGGCCGGGTGGCGAGTGCATCAGGCCCGCGATGAGCGCGGCGACCGCGACTCCCGCGACGGCGAACAGGGTGTCCGGGTCGCCGATCGCCAGCGGCGAGCCGGGGTGGGCCAGCCAGCGGATCAGGCTCACCACGGCGAAGAGAAGCACCGCGGTCAGCGCGAACTCGTACGCGCTGTGCCGGACGAGATCCGCGCGGCTCCGGGCGGAAGTGCTCATGGGAGTCCTCATCAGGGGCGGGGACGGGGGCGGGGGGCGGTCCGGCGGGATGCGTCCCGCAGCACACCGGACCATCGTTTTTCGCTGAGTGAACTTACTTTCATTGACCGAGTGCGCTGAGTGTGTGCGATCGCCGAGACGGCTGTCAATGGCCGGTAGCGTTCTCCTGAAGACGGGTACGGCCGCATGCGCCGGGAAGCCGACCTACGGGAGGAAGTGCCATGGCGCCGGGCGTTTCGAGGACGGCACCGCAGGCGCCGACGGCCCCCGCGCCGGCCGGCTGCTCCCCCGCGGAAGCCGCCGGCCCGCTGGAGCGCGGGCTGGCCGTGCTGCGGATCGTGGCGGACGCCCCTCACTCCGTGCGCCCGGGTGACCTCGCGCGGGCGACCGGCCTGGCGCGTTCGACCGTCGACCGGATCGCCGCGACCCTGATCCACCTCGGCCATCTGCGCGCCGTGGGACGCGACCTCGTGCCGGCCCCGCGCCTGATGGAGTTCGGCAACGCCTACTTGCACGCGAGCGGCCTGTCCCAGGCGCTGCGGCCGAGCCTCGACCGGCTGGCCCGCACCCTCGACGAGTCGGTCTCGGCGATCGTCCTCGACGGCTGCGACGCACGCATCGTCGGCAAGGCCGTCCCGCCCGGCCGGATGATCCCCCTGGGTTTCCGCGTCGGCGACCTGCTGCCCGCCGAGCGCTGCGCGGCCGGTGCCGTACTCGCCGCCGGATGGGGGCCCGACACGTACGAGGCGTGGCGGGCCCGCCGCGCCGCCGACCCGCTGGACGAGACCTTCCCGGCCGTCCCCGCGCGCCGTACCGCTCCCGCCCCCGAGCGGGCGGAGGCCGACTTCGCCGCCTGGACCGCGGCGGCCGACGCGGACGGCTGGGCACTGGACGACCAACTGGTCGCCCCGGGCCTGGTCGCACTGGCGGTCCCGGTACGCGACCCCGACGGCCGGCCCGTCTGCGCGATCAGCGTGCTCGCGCACACCAGCCGCCACAGCGGCGAGGAACTGCGCGAACACGCGCTGGCCACGATGACGGAAGAGGCCGCACGCATCACGGACGAGCTGTACGGCACCTCGACGGCGGCCACGGCACCGCCCACCGCCCCCGCCTACGCCGACGCCAAGCCGGAACTGGGGCCGTCCTTCCTCCAGGCACTGGCCCGGGGCCTCGCCGTCCTGACCGCACTCGGCCGGCAGCGCGGCGGCCTCACCCTCGCCGAGAGCGCCGAAGCCTCCGGCCTCTCGTACCCCAGCACCCGCCGCAACCTGCTGACGCTCCGTCAACTGGGCTACGTGGAACAGCTCGGCCGCCGCTTCCTGCCGTCCCCGCGTGTCCTGGAGCTCGGCTACGCCCGGCTGTCCACCCTCACCCTCGCGGACATCGCCCAGCCCCATCTGACCGAACTGGCAGGGCGGGTGCGGGAGTCGGCCTCACTGGCGGTCCTCGACGGCACCGAGGTCCACTATGTGGCCCGGGCCGCCGCCCAGCAGATCACCAGCGCCCGGATCATGCCCGGCACACGACTGCCCGCGTACGCCACCTCCATGGGCCGGGTCCTCCTCGCGGACCTGCCCGAGGCGGACCGGCGGGAACGGATCGACGCCTCGCGCCCCCGGGCCCTGACCCCGCACACCCTCACCACACCCGAGGCGCTCGCCGCCGTCCTGGACCGGGTCGCCGGTGAACGGCACGCCCTGGTCGAGCAGGAGTTGGAGGTGGGACTGCGCTCCCTGGCCGTACCGGTCCGGGACCGGGAGGGGCGGGCCGTCGCAGCCGTGAACATCGCCCTGCACGCCGGCCCCGAGCCGCCCGAGCACACCAGGGACACCCTCCTCCCCGCACTGCGCGCCTGCGCCGCCCGCATCGAGTCGGACCTGGCGGTCGCGTTCGCCGACGGTCCCGTACAGACGGGCTGACCACTCCGTGCGGTCCGTCCTCACGTCGGCCGCAGCGGCGCTGAATCCTTTTCCGCCTCAGCCGCCTCTTATCCGTGAACCGGCCGAGCGGGCCGGCGAACACCAGGAGGAACGAAGCATGACGATCGCGATCATCGCCGTGGCCGGTGTGCTGCTGGTCTGCATGTGCAGCGTGACGTTGATCAAGCGGAGGAACCGGAGCCGTGGTTGATCCGCGCCGGTCACGACGGCGGATCGACGGACACGAGCAGAACACATGAGCCGGAACTCCCCCTGGCCCGACGAACGGCTGGTCAAAGCCGCCCAGGACGGCAACATCAGCTCGCTGACCGCGGTGATCGTGGAGTCGCAGCCCCATGTGCGCAGGTTCGCGCTGTCGCTGTGCGCCACACCACAGGACGCCGAGGACGCGGCTCAGGAAGCGCTGATCATCCTCTACCGGAAGATCGGCACGCTCCGTGCATCAGGCGCCCTGGCTTCCTGGATGTTCCGCATCGTGCGCAACGAATGCCTGCGGCACCTACGGCTGCTCGCCTCCGCATCCGCCTCCGTCGCCGAAGAGGCCGGCAGCGAGCCGGCGCCCTCCGCGGAGACCTCGGTGCTGCGGCGGCTGGACGCCGAGCGGATCGCCCTCGCGGTCAGCGGTCTCCCCCGCGACCAGCGGCAGGTGCTGATCATGAGAGACGTCCAGGGGTATCCGGGCCGTCTCGTCGCCCAGTCGCTCGGCCTGAGCAACGCGGCCATGAAATCGAGGCTCCACCGGGCCCGGGCCGCCCTGCGGCAAGCCCTGGCACCGACCGATGAAGCAGCCGAAGGAGAGGCACTACCGTGAAGACCGCCGAGACCGGCGAACCCGTCCGCGCGGAGGCGGACTTCGCCGGCGCCTCCGTCCCCCGGCACCTGCTGCGCGGTGTTCTGGGCTTCGGCCTGATCATCGGCTCGATCGCCCTGGTGCCCTTCGCCGGCCCCGCCACCCTGCTGGCCGCGCCCCTGGGCCTGGTCGCCCTCCGCGGCTGCCCGGCCTGCTGGATGATCGGCCTGGCGCAGACCATCTCCCGCGGCCGTCTGGAACGCGGCTGCGCGGACGGCGTCTGCACCCTGACGAAGGCGGGCGGCACTGCCTCTACGTGAACCACCTGCCCCGGCAGTCCTCGTCGTTCGGCCGGGCCGTCACCAGGTCCCGGGCGGGCGAGAGCGCCTCCGCCCGGGAACACGGTCGCGGCCCGTGCCACCACGAAGATCATCGAACGGACCAACGCGATGCGCGAAACGCTCGGCACCGACCGGGTGCTCGGCCACGACGAGACCAAGGTGGGCTTCGACCCGGCGAATTCGACCATGTACGTCTGGTCGGAGTACCTGAAGTGGAACAGGGACAGATCGAAACCTGGGCGGACATGGTCGCCGGCGAGGCGTGCCGGGCCCTGGCGAACCAGAGGCAGACCTCGGGCGACGGCTGGCCGTACACCTGCTGCGCCGTGGCGGAGACCGGCGGGTCGGGCTACCTGGTGATCCGTTGGGGCGCGGTCACTTCGCAGGCCGGCTGTTCCGCCTGAGCCTCGCCCTCGAGGCATGCGCCGCCTACGCCTGCGCCGTCCTCGTCGGCGACCGTGTCCCAGGCCGGTAGCGGCACGCCGTCGGACGCGCTGATCCGGGTCACCTCGCACCGCATCCTCCGGACGGCGGCGAAAAGGTGTCGTCGGGCCGCCGCACCGTCCTCCGGCGGGAACGAGATCCGGATCTGGTGCGGGCGTGACATGTCATAGGTGAGCAGCCAGTCGGTACCGACGGTGGCGAAGTGGTCCTGGCCCGAGTCACCCTGTTCCGATCGCCAGGTGCCCCGGTCCGCGGTCGGGGCCAGTGCCTCCCGGAGGATCGCCAGGCGCCGGTCGTGGGCGAGCGGCCCCTCCGTGAGGCGCAGGCAGCGGTGGTCGCGGGGCCGGAACGCGTTGAACCACGGGGCCGGCCCCGGCTCCATGTCCGCGAGCAGCCGGGAGTCGACGCGTCCCCTGGCCCATGCCTCGACGAACCCGGCGGCACCCATGGGATGGGGCTCGTAGCGGCCTTCACCGCTCCACACCACGACGGGCCAGTTCTCGGCCGTCCCCGTGGTGAGCCAGCAGAGCCGGTCGGCGTCGATGGTGGTGCCCCAGATCAGCAGTCCGCCCGGAGCCGGATGGAGAGGGTACGGGTGGCGCTCCCGGTCCCTCGCGGCCGCGCCGGACGGCCTGCCGCTCTGCCACGCGAGGCCGTTGTGCCTGCTCGTGCCGAACGGGGTGTGAAGGTTGAGGTAGTCGCAGAACTCACCCCACCCGTACGTCTCGACGAGGTGCTTGTAGTCCTCGGGCAGCGGCGTCCCGAGCATGGCCTCCACCGCCGACCAGTTCCCGTGGGCGTCGACGGGGACCGGGGGCGGCGTCACGAACCGTGTCAGTTCCGCGTTCTCCGTCACGGCACGTCGCGGTGTACGAGCGCCCTGGCGAAGGGCTCGCCCGTGCGGCGGGCGTACGTCATCCGCTCGCGGATCTCCCGCAGCGTGCGCGGACGGAATCCGGGCCCGCCGCAGCAGCTCTTGTGGAAGCGGACGCCGGCGTGCAGCAGGACGGACAGCACCTTCCAGGCCTCGGTGTCCCGGCGTGGTGGCGCGGCGAAGGCCGACCCCACGTGGATCAGCGGCTCCGCGCAGCGGGGGCAGGTCCGGTGCGTCCTGTCCCTGTCGTAGGGCTGCTTGTACGAGGCCCGGCAGGGCAGGCAGACGTAGGAGGTCTTCGCGTGGCCCATGCGGCAAGGGTAGGCGGCACCTGCGCGAAGCTCGACGCGTTTTAGGAGCCGGGCCTCCTTGCAGGTCTTCGGGGATCCCCCGGGCGGCGGCCGTCGCACGGTGACCGTGCGGAACGGAGGCGCCGTGCCGCACACTCTCCGGGTGATCGTGTTGCAGCCCGTCCTCGAAGTCGCCACTTCCTCCGGTTTCACGCTCTGGCCCGTCGCCGGCATCGAGCCGTACGGCTTCCTTCCGCTCAGTGGCGCGCTCACTCCCGCCGAAGCCGGCACGGCGGTCATGAGCATCGCCGCCCACAACGACGTCGTACCGGCGGCCGACGACCCCTCGCCACGGCCCGCGGACCCGCTCGGCTCCTTCCTGCACGGGCTGCTCACCATGGACGGCCTCTTCGCCTCCGGTGGCCTGCGGGTCACGGACACCGCCTCCGGCATCACCTTGCTGCCGGGCTGCTGCAACGGCCTTGAGGAACGCGGCGACTGGTTCGATGTCCTCGACGGGAACGGCTGGGCTTCCTTCGGCCACGACCCGTCCCCGCTCGCCGAACGCCACGGCGACGCCGTCCGCCTGACCGTGGACGCCGACCGGGACGACAGCCCCGTGATCGAGCTCGCCGCCGCCGACCTGAGACTCCTGCTCACCGGAGCGGAGCGCGACCTGACCGAGTTCCTCGACCTGGCCGCCGTGTGGACCGCCCGGCAACTCCCCGGCCTCGCCGCCCCGGTGACGTCCGCCCTCGCCCGCGCCTTGCTTCTCCCTCTTCGCTGACCCACCGCGTGGATCAGCCATGCCGAACTTGAATGAGTGATGTCAGGCCGGCGATGCCTGCTGCCGATCCGCCAGGATCTGCGGGTGACGGAGCACATGGACGATCTGGTGGCCTTGTTGCGCGAGCTCGATGACCCCGAGTGGCTGGAGCGGCCACGGGGTTACGAGCGCGGTGAGATCGGCGCGCTGTTCGACGTCCTCGTGGCGCGGCTTGAGGGCGACTTCGCCGCTCCATGTGTCAGCGAGCGGGACACGCAGGACTCCAGTGAGTACGGGCGGGTCACCGTGCCGGCTGATGCGACTGGGTGCGGAACCCGGATCGTCGTCTGCGTGAGCAAGTCCGGCTCCCTGGCACTGGTCTGCGCCGACAACCCCGGTGCCTTCTTGGGCACCGGGGAAGCGCAAGCCGAGGGCGAGTGGGACGCTGCGGATCTGGACAAGGTCATGGGGACGTTGGCCGACCTCGGGTACGCGATCGTTCCCGAGGAGCTATGGGAGTGCGACTGCACCGGGCCGAGCCGACTGCCCCGGCATGTTCAGCGTCCCACCTGGTGGCACCGCTTCTTCGGCAGCTTCTGACGCTTGTGCGTGGCCCCACGCAAGGCCCGCGCCGTATGGCTCGCGGGCTCACGTCACGCACGCTCGACTCCGGCGTCCAGGACGCTCCGGCCCGGCTGCCCGCACGACGGGGAGTCAGACGGGCCACAGCACTTCCGTCGCGGCCTTGGCCGCAGCGTCCGACGACCCGGCCGGGTACGCGCGGCTGCGGCGGCCGGCCGCCGTCCGGGTGGCGCCGTCGTACTCGGCGCGGGTGGGTTCGACGGTCCGCCGGTCGTGGTCGCGGCGGGTCGGCACGGCCCGGTCGACGATCCGTCGCCGCGCCGGTCACCTCGCGCCGGCCGTCATCGCCACGAGTTCGCCCAGCACCTCGCGCTGGATGTCGGGGAACGACCGCTCCTCACCCTCGGCGACCCACGTCCCGAAGGCCACGCCGAACACCGTCACCCCGGATTCCGCGGCCAGTCTGGCCGTCACGTCGGGGACTCCGCGCGATCGGAGGGCGGCGGCGATCGTCGTGGCCATTCCCGCCAGCTTCAGCAACTCCCGTTCCTGCAGCGCGGGGTTCTCGGAGATGATCCTCTGCCGTCGCCTGGAGTGGTCTCGCCGCTCCGCCGCGAAGAACGGCGCCGCCGCCCACAGGCCGGCCTCGACCATCTCGAGCGGTGACGCGTCCGGCGCCGCCGCGGCCACGCCCTCCACGAACGCCTGCTCCAGCAGTTCCTGGCCGCCGAACAGCACCTCACGCTTGTCGGCGAAATGGCGGAAGAACGTCCGCTCCGTGACACCGGCGGCCTGGGCGATGTCGGCCGCGGTCGTCCTGTCGTAGCCGTGACTGACGTAGAGCTCCGTCGCCGCCGCCTGTAGCCGTTCCCGCGTCCCGGGCTCCCATCTCACCATGCCCCCACTTTAGTGATGACAGACGCTGACGTGACAGCTACAGTGATGTCAGTTACTGACGTCAGTGACTGACATCGCATGCCTGGTCGGCATCGACCGGGCTCGAACATCGGAAGAGAGCTTTCCCATGCGTGTTTTCGTCACCGGAGCATCCGGATGGATCGGCTCGGCCGCGGTCGACGAGTTGCTCGCCAACGGCCACGAGGTGACCGGGCTCGCCCGCTCCGACACCTCGGCCGCGTCCCTCGACGCGAAGGGTGTCCGGGTACGCCGCGGCGACCTCGACGACCTCGACGGCATCCGGGAGGGCGCCGCGGCCGCCGACGCCGTCCTCCACCTCGCCAACAAGCACGACTTCGACGACCCCGCCGCCTCCAACCGGGCCGAACGGGCCGCCGTGCGGACGATCGGCGACGCCCTCGCCGGATCGGGCCGTCCCTTCCTGCTGGCGTCCGGCATCGCCGGCCTGAGGCAGGGCCGCCCGGTGACCGAGGAGGACAGGTCACCGTTCCACGGCCCGGACTCCCCCCGAGGCGGCAGTGAGAACCTCGCGCTGGAGTACGTCGAGCGCGGCGTGCACACGGTGAGCATGCGGTTCGCCCCGACCGTGCACGGCGACGGCGACCACGGCTTCATCGCGACCCTCACCGCGATCGCCCGCGAGAAGGGCGTCGCGGGCTACGTCGGCGACGGCACCAACCGCTGGTCGGCGGTCCACCGGTCCGACGCCGCACGGCTCACCCGGCTGGCACTGGAGAAGGCCCCGGCGGGGACGCTCGTGCACGCGGTGGGCGAGGAGGGAATCCCCACGCGGGAGATCGCGGAGGCCATCGGACGAGGGATCGGCGTCCCCGTGACCTCGATCGCACCACAGGACGCGGAGCGGCACTTCGGCTGGATCGGCCATTTCTTCGCCGCGGACATGCCCGCGTCGAGCACGCGTACGCGGGAGCTCCTCGGCTGGGTACCGAGCGGGCCCGGCCTCCTGCGGGACCTGGAGGCCGGGCACTACTTCCGCGCCTGACCGGGTACAGCCCGCGCAGCCGCTCCGGCAGCCCGGCCGCCGCGCCGCGGAGAAGGTTCCGGCGGGACCGCCCCGCTGCGCGGCACGGGCGTCAGGGGGTCAGACGGTGCATCGGCGGCCGGTTCAGTATCTCGATGTACATGATCCGGCCGTACACGACGTCAAGGATCAGCATGCCCTCCGCAGGTGAGAGCGGTACGCATCGGTGGCCCTCGCCGTACGGCTTACCCTTCTGGTGCACCGCCGTGTGGATGCTCTGGCAGAAGTCGTCGCCGCAGTCGCACAGGGCGACCAGACGGACATCCCGCACGCAGATCGCCAACTCACGCTCTCCCTCGTCCTCCAAGAGGGTGATCAGCTCGGCGATGAGGTCGGGGAAGACGTCACGGACGAGGGGATGCTCCTGCTCCATGCGGGGAGGGTAGCCGGAGCGGCGAGGGGACGGTTCGGCCAGGGAGGTGGAGCAGATGAGGGACGCGACGGCACGCCCTCTGTGGACACGTGCTCTCGTCCGGGAGTCCGCGAGAGCCCGGCACCTCCTCGCCGCGGGCGAGTGGTGCCTGTCCCCGGCCGACGCCGAGGCGGTGAGGGCCGTCCTCGCCCGCCTCACCGCCCCGCTCCCGACCCGGCGGGGCACAGCAGCGGCACGGGCCAGGGCGACGGACCGCGACAGACGGCTTCAACGCACACTCCGGACCACCGTCCACCACCTCGACGCCGGAACCGTCAGTCCGCCTGCCGCCGCCCTCCTGGCCGCCGTCGCCCGCGCCCTGCTGCCCTGGCACACGGCCCCGAATCCGCCCCTCGCGGCGGCGGCTCCGAGGTACGGCATCGCGCCGGACACGACGGAACGCACGGCACCGCCGACCGAAGCGGGCGAAGCCCTGCTCCCCGACCTGGCCGCGCTGTTCACCACCCTCGCCGAGACGAACGCGCCCGGCACCGTCCCGCTCACACCATCGGTCGAATCCTGGCGGGCCCGTCACGCGGGCAGATTCCGTCACTGCACCAGACCCGCGCCGGATGTATGGGCGGCCGAAACCGTCGGCTGCCCGGAGTGCGGGGGCAAGGACGGCCCGTGGACGGTGACCTGCGACTGGCACCGGGCCACATTGGGTTGCCCGTGTGGGGCGGTGCTCCGTGAG
This sequence comes from Streptomyces sp. NPDC014676, assembly GCF_043084105.1. Taxonomy (NCBI): domain Bacteria; kingdom Bacillati; phylum Actinomycetota; class Actinomycetes; order Kitasatosporales; family Streptomycetaceae; genus Streptomyces; species Streptomyces sp. NPDC014676. The sequence continues at coordinate 122,791 of NZ_JBIBZI010000005.1, forward strand.
CACGGACTCGCCTTCTCCGAGATCTGGCTCGTCCTGCCGGACACCTGAACTGGCCTGCGGGCCAGTGCGTTTCGCGGGCGGCACCCTGCTCGGACGCGCAGGGCGTCCGGCCGCCGGCCGCGTCACAAGCCGTTGGTCAGCAACTGGTCGATCCAGCTCGTCACCCGGTGCTTCACCGCGTGCCGACGGTTGCAGTACCGGCGCCACCGGCGCTGCTCCAACGGGCGGTCGCACCACTTGCATATCTGCCTCACGGCACCCATCCCCTCATGCCGCGATCGCAGGGCGGCATGGAGCGAGGTCCGTTCCGAACGCCGGCCCGGTCGGCACCGAGCCGCCCACGATTCCGCCGTGTTCCGCGGGGACGGGCCCTCGCCGCACGCGGTTGTACGGGATTCCGTACGGGCGTTGTACGGGACCGGGGCCGTGCCCACGACGTCGTGGCTCGCGTTGGGCAAGGTCCCGGTGGCGGGCTGAGCGTCGCTGTGGTGCGGACGAGCGGGGTGCGGTGCGGACGGAAGGGCGTGGGCATGAGCACGGTGCGGGAGACACGAAGTGGTCGGGCTGCGAACGCGAAGGAGGGGGGCGGGGATGATCTGCCCGGGGCGTGGGCGGCGTACGGGAGGCTGCTCCAGCATCTGCGGAAGCGGGCCGGGCTGAACCAGCAGCAGCTCGGGGAGGCCATCGACTACTCGATGGAGCAGGTCGCCTCGGTCGAGCAGGGGCGGCGGCCGGCGAAGGCCGCGTTCACACGGGCGGCGGACCGGGTGCTGGAGGCGGGCGGGGTCCTGGAGGTGCTCCAGGACGAGGTGGACCGGGCAAAACTGCCGCGGTTCTTCCGCAACTTCGCGCTCATCGAGGCGGAGGTCGTCAGCCGCTTCTCGTACGATCCGCTGCTGGTGCCGGGGTTGTTGCAGACGGAGGGGTACGCGCGGGCGGTGTTCGCGGGGCACTGTCCGCCGTTGAGCGAGGAGATCATCGACCAGCATGCGGAGGCTCGGTTGAGTCGGCAGAAACTGCTGACTCGGGTGCCGCTGGCGGAGCTGTCGTTCATCGTGAGTGAGGAGGCGTTGCGCGATCCGGTGGGCGGCCCGGAGGTCATGGGCGAGCAGTGGCAACGCCTGCTGGAGGTTGGCGCGTTGCGGAACGTGGAGGTGCAGGTCATGCCTGCCGGGCGGGGGTTCCATCCAGGTAAGAACGGTCCGTTCGTGGTGGTGGAGTCACACGAGCACCGGCTCCTCGGGTACTTCGAGTCCCAAGGGGTCGGGTGCGTTGTCACGGATCCCGCCGAGGTCAGCGCGTTCTCGTTGCGGTATGGCAAGCTGCGATCGCAGGCCCTGAACGTCGAGGAGTCTGCACGACTCATCGAGCGGATGGTGGGAGAGACGTGAGCGTGGAGCAGGTGACCGAGAACGTGAACGGGCTGCACTGGTTCAAGAGCAGCTACAGCGGATCGGACGGCGGCGACTGCGTGGAGGTGGCCGCCGGTCTCGACACCGTGTACGTACGGGACTCCAAGGCCGCGGGCGACGGGCCGGTGCTGCGGGTCGGCCGGGGCGAGTGGGCGGCGTTCGTCACGCTCACGGCGGGATAGCGCCGACCAGTACATCCGAGCGGAACAACGGGCTGACGCGCGTCACTTGGGGTGAGGCGAACCAGCCCGTTGTCATGCCACCGGCTCGGAAGAGGGCACCCACGCCCCCAGCTCGTCACGGGTCGGCATCCGGCGCCTGCAGGTCCTCCACCTCCCTCTGGGGGAGCAGGAAGCCTACGCCCAGGTGAGCGACGTCTCCGACCTGCTCGCGGCGGGCGGGCTCGGCGTCTGACCTCAGCCGAGGTCCTCCAGGAGCAGGTCCAGCGCCGCCTCCTCGTGCAGGGCGATGCCCAACGCCTCCATGGCGGGCGCCGGTTCCGGGTCCCACGCGGCCTCCACCGCCACTGACAACGCACAGCGGGGTGGGGGAGAACCGGCCCGGTCAGGCATCTCGTTCGATCACGTACGGACAGGGAAGGCAGCCGGTCGGTCCTTGTCCGGAACCCGGCCGGCCCGGACCACGTGTGCGGTCCGGGCCGGCCGGGTTCCGGAGCGGGTCCGGGTCACGCCTCCTGGGTGAAGGCCGCGTGGAAGCGGCGGGTGTGGTCCACCTGGCGTTCGGGGCCGGTCAGGGTGACCGTCGCCGTCAGGCGGGCGTCGGTGCTCGACGTGGCGAGGCGGAGTTCCAGGTCACCGGGTTCGACGATCCGGCGGCCGTCGCGGCCGGTGAAGGAGGCCACGTCGGCCGGGACCGTGACGCCGACACGGCGGGACTCCCCCGGCTCCAGCTCCACCCTGGCGTACCCGACGAGCCGCTGCACCGGCTGGACGACGGAGGCGACCGGGTCGTGCAGGTACAGCTGGACGACCTCGGTGCCGGACCGTTCGCCGGTGTTGCGGACCGTGAGGGCGAGGGTGAACTCGCCGTCCGTGCCCGCCTCCCGGGCGTCCACGACGAGGTCGCTCCACGCGAAGCTCGTGTACGTCAGACCGTGGCCGAAGCCGAACGCCGGGGTCGGGTCGATGTTGGACACCTCGCTGAGCTGGGCGAGGCGTGCGCCGAGATAGGTGGTCGGCTGGGATCCCGGGCCGCGCGGCACGCTGACCGGGAGCCGGCCGGAGGGGTTCGTGCGGCCGCTGAGCACGCCGGCGATGGCGTGGGTGCCCGCGACTCCGGGGAAGAAGGACTGCACGATCGCCGCGGACTCGGTGACGGCCCGGCCGAGCGCGTACGGCCGCCCGGCGAGCAGGACGGTCACCACCGGCGTGCCGGAGTCGAGCAGCGCGTCGAGCAGGTGCTGCTGGGCGCCGGGCAGGGCGAGGGACTCCGCGTCGCAGCCCTCGCCGCTGGTGCCGCGGCCGAACAGGCCCGCGCGGTCGCCCAGTACGGCGATAACGATGTCCGCGTCCCTGGCCGCGTCCACCGCCTCGCCGATGCCGGAGAGGTCCCCGTCGTCGACGCCGGTGCCGCGTACGGCCGTGATCTCCGCGTCGGGGAACTCGGCGGTCAGGGTGTCGCGCAGGGTCGGCAGGTCGATGCCGACCGGGACGTCCGGGTGCTGCACGCCCACGTGCTGGGGGAAGGAGTAGCAGCCGAGGACGGCCGTGCCCTCGGCCGCGTTGGGGCCGACCAGGGCGATGCGGCGGGGCGCGGCGAGCGGCAGGGTGCCGTCGTTGGTGAGCAGGACGACCGCCTTCTCGGCGATCTCGCGGGCCAGTTCCCGGTTCTCGGGCCGGTCCAGGTCGATCTTGCCGCGCAGGGCGTCCGGGTCGTCCAGGTCCACGCCCTCGAGCGCGGGCGGCACCGGGCTCCAGTCCGCGTCGAGCAGGCCGAGCGCCGCCTTCTGGCCGAGGACGCGGCGCAGGGCGCGGTCGATGAGCGCCTCGGGGACGCGGCCGGCCGTGACGGCCTCGGCGAGCGGTGCGCCGAACGTCTTGACGGTGGGCAGTTCGACGTCGACGCCGGCCTTCAGCGCGGCGCCCGCGGCCTCGGCCCAGTCTCCGGCGACGCCGTGCAGGGTCTTGAGGAAGGCGATGCCGAAGTAGTCGGCGACGACGGTGCCGTCGAAGCCCCAGGTGTCGCGGAGCAGTCCGGTCAGCAGGCTCTCGTCGGCCGCGGCGGGGACGCCGTCGGTGTCCGTGTAGGAGTGCATCACGGAGCGGGCCCCGCCCTCGCGGATCGCCATCTCGAACGGCGGCAGCAGGACGTCGGCCCGCTCGCGGGCGCCCATGGACGAGGGGGCGAGGTTGCGTCCGGCGCGGGAGGCCGAGTAGCCGACGAAGTGCTTGAGGGTGGCGACGATCCCGGCGGACTCCAGGCCCTGGACGTAGGCGGTGCCGATGGTGCCGACGAGGTAGGGGTCCTCGCCGATGGTCTCCTCCACCCGGCCCCAGCGGGCGTCGCGGACCACGTCGAGGACGGGGGCGAGGCCCTGGTGGATGCCGACGGACCGCATGTCGCGGCCGATGGCGGCGGCCATCCGGCGCACCACGTCCGGGTCGAAGGTGGCCCCCCAGGACAGCGGGACGGGGTAGGCGGTGGCGCCCCAGGCGGCGAAGCCGGCCAGGCACTCCTCGTGCGCGACGGCGGGGATGCCGAAGCGGCCCGCCGCGGTGATGCGGGACTGGGTGCGCAGCAGGGAGAGCGCACCGAGCGCCGGGTCGACGGGTGCGGTGCCGAAGGGGCGGGTCAGCTGGCCCAGTCCGGTGGGAAGGAGCGCGTCGAGGTCGACGGCCTCCTCCATGTCGTGCTGGTGCGGGGCCACTTCGCCGCCGTTGGCGGACGCGCCGACCCACACGCCGTACAGCTGGGCGATCTTCTCGTCCAGGGTCATCGCGCCGATCAGCGCGTCGACTCTGGCTGCGACGGGGAGGTCGGGGTCGTTCCAGAGGGGGATTTCGGGGGCGGTCTCTACGGCCACGTCGGCAGTCACTTTCCTCCGACGCCCATCAGACCCTGGACCAGGGCGCGACGGGCGAACAGGTAGACGAGCAGGATGGGCACCATGGACAGCACCACGGCCCCCAGCAGACCGGGGATGTCGATGCCGTGCGCGGTCTGGAAGTTGTACAGACCCAGGGTGACCACCTTGGTGGAGTCGGACTGGGTCAGGACGAGCGGGAACAGGAAGCCGTTCCATGCCTGGAGCGCGGAGAAGACCACGATCGTGGACAGTCCGCCCCTCGACAGCGGCAGGACGAGCTGGAAGAACATGCGCCGCGGGGTGGCGCCGTCCATGGCCATGGCCTCGTACAGCTCCGGGGAGATGTCACGCATCGCGCCGCTGAGGATCAGCGCCGACATCGGCAGGCAGAACGCGGCCGTGGGCAGGATGACGCCCAGCAGGTTGTCGTACAGCCCGGCTTCGCTGATCAGGTAGAACATCGGCACGATGACGGCCTGGGCCGGGATGGCGAGTCCGAGCAGGAACAACCGGAAGATCGCCGACGTGGTCCGGCCGCGACTGCGGACGATCGCGTAGGCGAGCGGCGGGACCAGCAGCAGCACGATGCCGATCACGCAGGCGGTGACGACGAGCGTGTTGAAGAAGTACTGGCCGAAGCCCGAGTCGAAGGCACCCGTGTAGTTGTCCAGCGTGAAGCTGTCCGGGAAGGAGACCGGGCCGTTCTCGGCGTAGTCCTGGCGGGTGCGCAGGGTCGCGGCGAGCATCACGTACAGCGGCAGGCCGACGACGAAGAGCCAGAAGAGCGAGCCGACGCCGGCCACGTAGTTCGGTCGGCGCCTCATGACACACCCTCCATGGAGCTGCGCATCTTGTCGTAGCCGGAGACCCGGACGACGATCAGCGAGATGATCGTGGACGCGACGACCAGGGCCAGGGCGATCGCGGAGCCGGTGCCGTAGTCGAAGCTCTTGAACGCCTTGTCGTACATGTAGTAGGCGCTGATGGTGGTGTCGGTGCCGGGGCCGCCCTGGGTCAGGATGAGGACCGTCTCGAAGGTGGTCAGGCCGCCGACGATCATCAGGATCATCGAGGTGATCATCGAGTTGCGCAGCTGCGGCAGCGTGATGTGGAAGAACTGCCGGTAGCGGCCCGCTCCGTCGATCTCCGCCGCCTGGTAGAGCACTTGGGGGATCGCGCGGGCGGCGCCCTGGTAGATCAGGGTGTGGAACGGGGTGAACTGCCAGGTGCTGACGAACGCCAGCACGCCGATGGCGGTGGCCTGTTCACCGAACAGGTTGCCGTCGCCGAACAGCCAGGCGGCCTCGGCCGGGATGCCGAAGTTCGGGTCGAGCAGCGCCCGCCACAGCACGGAGACGGCCGTCGCGGACAGCAGCAGCGGGATGAAGTAGATGACGGACAGTACGGCGCGGTTGCGCTGGTGGCCGGCTGCCCAGACGCCGAGCAGGATGCTCAGCGGGGTCTGGAGGACCACGCCCAGCACGGTCAGCAGCAGGGTCAGCCAGATGCTCTTGAGCATCACCGGGTCGTCCATCAGGCGCGACCAGTTGTCCATGCCGACGAACTCGGGCGAGCTGAGCCCGTCCCAGCTCATGAAGGACAGCACCGCCACCATGATCAGCGGGACGATCGCGAAGAAGGTGAAGAACACTGCGGCGGGCAGCGCCCAGGTGAAACCGGGGCGGCCCACCGTCGTTGCGGACGGGGCGGGCGGCCGCCGCCGGGCCCCCTTGCGGGGTCCGGCGGCGGGCCGAGCGCTCGTGGTCTTTGTCGTCATGAGCCGTTCGTCACTCGGTCGGGAGGGCCTGCATGGCCTTGATGAAGCCGTCCGTGTCGAGCTGTCCGTTGAAGAACTGCTGGACGGCCTTGTGCAGGTCCGAGCTGGCCTTCTGCGGGTACGCCTGGTCCCAGGAGAGCTGGAACGACGGGGCGTCGGCGACCAGGTCGTACTGGAAGCGCGAGTACTCGGGGGAGCCCGCGGTCTCGATGAACTTGTCGGTGTTGGTCGTGGTCGGCAGGTTGCCGATCTCCAGGTGCGCCTTGACGAAGTCGTCGGAGTACATGAGCTTCAGGAACTCGGCGACGGCCTCGGGGTGCTTGGTCTTCTTCATCACCGAGTAGTAGTTGTTGGTGTTGCCGGCGACGTTCTTCGGGTCGCCCTTGCCGCCCGCGACGGCCGGGAAGGCGGTGTAGCCGAGGTCCTTCTCGGCGAACTCCGTGTGGTCCGTGAGCTGCTGGGAGTAGTACCAGGAGCCCATCAGCTCGAAGCCGGCCTTGCCCGCGGCGACGAGCTGGACCGATCCGCCGTTGGTGTACTTGACGGAGTCGTAGTTCTCGCCGAAGGCGCCGGCGTCGACGAGCTCCTTGATCATGTTCAGGGCCTTCTTGCTGTCCGGGCTCTCCCAGGCGCTCTTGTCGCCCCCGACGGCCTTCGCGAACAGCTCCGGTCCGGCGATGCGGTCGTAGAGGTACTGGAACCACATCTGCGTCGGCCAGACGTCGCCGCCGCCGAGCGCGATCGGCGTGACGCCCTCGTCCTTGAGCTTGCCGACCGCGTCGAGCAGCTCGTCCCAGGTCTTCGGCGGCTGGACGCCCGCCTTCTTGAGGACCGCCTTGTTGTGGAAGAGCAGGACCGGCTGGGTGCCGCGCATCGGGACGCCGTACGGCTTGCCGTCGACGACGGCGTTGTTGAAGACGGACGGCAGGAACTTGTCCTCCAGGTCCGGGTTCTTCTTGATGAAGTCGTCGAGCGGCATCAGCAGACCGGCCTTGACGAACGGCTTGATGCTGCCGCCGCCCCAGTTGAAGAAGACGTCCGGGGCCTGCGGGGTGCTGATGATCGTCTGCAGCTTCTGCTGGTAGTCCGCACCGGGAATGGTGTCGAGGACGACCTTCACGTCGGACGTCTCGTTGAACTTGTCGACGAGCTGCTTCTCGACCTTGTTGCTGGCGTCCCCGTAGACCAGGACATGGATCTTGCCGTCGTCCGCCGACGCCCCGCCGTTCCCGTCGCCACAGGCCGAGAGGGTCAGTGCGAGAGAGAGCGTCGCACCGCAGGCGACCAGTCTGGGCAAGCGCGCACGTGTCTTCATCGTTCGCCTTTCGAAAGTTTCGGCGCCATCACCGAAAGTCCATGCCGCTGGACAGTAGGTCAGACCGGTGTTTCGGTCAACGGTCGATTCAGTACTCACCCAAACCGTTATCGAGGCGTGGTGCCGTATCCTGCGCCTATGCACGATGACGACGCGGTGAACGGCAGAGTCACCCTGGCCACAGTAGCGAAAGAGGCCGGCGTTTCGATGCCGACAGTTTCGAAGGTCCTCAATGGCCGATCGGATGTCTCTCGCGCCACCCGGGCCAAGGTGGAACGGCTGCTGGACGCTCACGGCTACCGGCGTCGCCCCCAGTCCGCGTCCCGCTCACCGCTCATAGAGATCGTCTTCCACGAACTGGAGAGCGTCTGGGCGATGGAGCTGATCCGGGGCGTGGAGAACGTCGCCAAGGAGACCCGCGCGACGGTCGTCCTCACCGAGAGCGGCACCCGGCACACCCCCGCGCCGGAGTGGCTCCCGGGCGTGCTGCAACGCCGGCCGCTGGGCGTCGTGCTGGTCTTCTCCACCCTCCCGGAGGACATCAAGCGCCAGCTCAGGGCGGCGGCCATCCCCTTCGTCGTCATCGACCCGGCGGGCGACCCCGACCCGGACGTCCCCTCGGTCGGCTCCGCGAACTGGGCCGGCGGTCTCGCCGCCACCCGCCACCTCACCGACCAGGGACACCGGCGGGTCGCGATCATCACCGGGCCCGAGGACATGCTGTGCTCACTGGCACGCCTCGACGGCTACCGCTCGGCCATGGCGATGGCGGGCCTGGAGACCGGCCCGCGGCTGATGCGCTTCGGCGATTTCCACGTGCAGGGCGGCTTCGAGCACGCCATGGACCTGCTGGAGGGGCCCGACCGGCCCACGGCGATCTTCGCGGGCAGCGACCTCCAGGCGCTCGGTGTGCTGGAGGCGGCCCGGGTCAGGGGCCTGCGGGTGCCTCAGGAGCTGTCGGTGGTCGGCTACGACGACGTACCGCTGGCGCAGTGGTCGAGCCCGCCGCTCACCACGGTCCACCAGCCGCTGCGGCACATGGCCGAGGAGGCGGCCCGGATGCTGCTCCGCCCGGACGACCCCGGCACGGCCGCCCAGCGCATCGAGCTGGCGACGCACCTGGTGGTACGGCAGAGCACGGCTCCCCCCAAGAAGGCGTGAGGGACATGGGGCGGGCCGCTGAAGGGCGGCCCGCCCCGCGTGCGACGCCGCGCCGGCACGAGGCCGGGCGGGAGACGCGGCACCCGTGAGCGCCGCCCACCGCTTCGCGCGGCCGGCGGGTACGGCCTGGAGGACGGTGGGGCGAGGCCGAGGAACGCGAGGGAGGTTTCGAATATTTCGAACCTCCCGGAATCGCGCCGCCTCGGCGTATGGGCCCTCTCCTACGCCGTCAGCCCTCGGCCGCGAAGACATACGAGTCCCGCCCGGTCGATCGAGCCGAAACGTCGCGGGTGATTTCCGTTCAGGCCGCGTGCCCGTGGTCGCCGGGGGAGATTCCGCAGGAGCGCCAAAAGGCGCGGCTGGAGTCGGCGGGGTGACAAAAGCCCCGGCGGAGGCGGTCTCGCCGATCGCCCGCCGCCACCTCCTCCTGATCGGCACGACCGCCTGAGGAACCGGCTCACCTCCCGGGGGGGGCCGGTGCGTGGACCGGCCCCGTTCCGGCGGCGCCACCGGACTCCCCTCGTCGCCGGGGCGCCGCCCTCACGCTGTGCCGCACCGGGGACCACTCGGTCCTCGGCACACGGCGCAGGGGACATGGGCACGGCGTGCACCACCGTGCCCGTCCGGTCAGGCGCCGGGCAGGACGCCGGTGCGGGCCACCTCCGAGTACCAGCGGGCGCTGGCCTTGGGGATGCGGGTGCCGGTCGGGTAGTCCACGTAGACGGCGCCGAAGCGCTTGCCGTAGCCGTGGGCCCACTCGAAGTTGTCCAGCAGGGACCACAGGAAGTAGCCGCGCACGTCCGAGCCGTCCAGGATGGCCTGGTGCACGGCGGCCAGGTGGCCGCGCACATAGGCGATCCGGGCGGGGTCGTTGACGTTCCCGGAGGGGTCGGCGTAGTCGTCGAAGGCCGCGCCGTTCTCGGTGATGACCAGCGGCAGCTCGGGGAAGTCGGACGACAGCCGGCGCAGCAGGTCGTACAGGCCGGTGGGGTCGACGGCCCAGCCCATGGCGGTGGTCTCGCCGGGCGGCTGGTGGAAGGCGACCTTGTCGGCGCCCGGCCAGGGGCTGTGGGCGCTGTTGCCGTGACCGTCCGAGGTGTGGGTGCCGCTGTCGTCGGCCTCGGAGACGACGGTGGGCGAGTAGTAGTTGACGCCGAGGAAGTCCAGCGGCTGGTGGATCCGCTCGAGGTCGCCGTCGTGCACGAAGGACCAGTCGGTCAGCGCGGCGGTGTCCTTGAACAGGTCCTCCGGGTAGGCGCCCCGCAGCATCGGGCCGGTGAAGACCCGGTTGGCGAGGGCGTCGATCCGGCGGACCGCGTCGGCGTCGGCGTCGCTGCCGGTGAGCGGGCGGACGTGGTGGATGTTGAGCGTCACCGAGCACTGGGCGTCGGCGCGGATGCGGTCCCGCAGCGCCTGGACGGCCAGGCCGTGGCCCAGGTTGAGGTGGTGGGCGGCGCGCAGGGCGGCGACCGGGTCGGTGCGGCCGGGGGCGTGCACGCCGGAGCCGTAGCCGAGGAAGGCGCTGCACCAGGGCTCGTTGAGCGTCGTCCAGGTCTTCACCCGGTCGCCGAGGGCGTCCGCGGCGAGGGCCGCGTACTCGGCGAACCGCTCGGCCGTGGCACGCTCGGGCCAGCCGCCGGCGTCCTCCAGCTCCTGCGGGAGGTCCCAGTGGTAGAGGGTGGCGACGGGCTGGATGCCCTTGTCCAGCAGGTCGTCGACGAGGCGCCGGTAGAAGTCCAGGCCCTTCTGCACGGCGGGGCCGCGGCCTGTGGGCTGGATGCGGGGCCAGGCCAGGGAGAACCGGTAGGCGCCCAGGCCGAGTTCGGCCATGAGGGCGACGTCCTCGCGCCAGCGGTGGTAGTGGTCGGTGGCGATGTCACCGGTGTCGCCGTTGCGGACCCGGCCCGGGGTGCGGGCGTAGGTGTCCCAGATGGACGGCGTACGGCCGTCCTCGGTGGCGGCTCCCTCGATCTGGTAGGAGGCGGTGGCGGAGCCCCAGAGGAAGCCCTTGGGGAAGGTGCGGGCGGCGTCCGGGGCGGACGCGGTCTGCTGTGCGGTGACCACGTAAGTCCTTTCGGGGTAAGGGGAGTTCGCAGGCGGAGGCCTGGCGGAGTGGGTGCGGGTCAGCCCTTGACGGCGCCGGCCATGATGCCGCTGACGATCTGGCGGCCGAAGACGATGAACATCGCCAGCAGGGGCAGCGTGCCGAGCAGCGCGCCCGCCATGATCAGCGACTGGTCGCGGACATAACCCGCGCTGAGCTGGGTGAGGGCGACGGGGACCGTCGGGTTGGTCATGTCGAGCACCACGAACGGCCAGAAGAAGTCGTTCCACGCGTGCACGAACGTGATCATGAACAGCACGGCCATCGCGGGCCGTGCGATGGGCAGCACGATGCTCCAGAAGATCCGCAGCGAGTGCGCCCCGTCGACGCGGCCGGCCTCGACGAGTTCGTCGGGCAGCGCCTCGGACAGGTACTGCCGCATGAAGAACACGCCGACGGCGCTCACCAGCGTGGGGAAGATGACGGCGGGCAGCTGCTGCGACCAGCCCAGCTCGGACATCATCATGAACAGCGGGACGACGCCGAGCTGCGGCGGCACCATCATGGTGCCGATCACCAGCATCAGCAGGACGTTGCGGCCCTTGAACCGCAGTTTGGCGAAGGCGAATCCGGCCAGCGTCGCGAACATCACCGTGGACAGGGCGATCACGCCGGCCACGATCAGGCTGTTGATCATGGCCTTGCCCATCGCGGCCTCGTCCCAGGCGCGGGCGAGGTTGCTGAACAGGTTCGGGCCGGGCAGGAACGGCGGCGGGGTCTGGCTGACCCGGGTGTTGTCGGTGGAGGCCGCCACCATCGTCCAGTACAGCGGGAAGATCGACAGCACCGCCATGACGACGAGCAGGACGTAGGCGAGCGGCCCGGCGTGATGCTGGCGGCCGGCGCCCTGGCGCAGCAGCCGCCGGCGGCCGGCCGGCTTCTCGACAGGGGTCCGGACCGGGGTCTCCGCCCGGACCGGGAGGCTGTGGGTGGTCATGATGACTCCAGGTCAGGACGTACGGGAACGCAGGCGCTTGATCAGGCGCTGTGCCGCGAAGGCGAGGACGAGCAGCATGAACATCGCCCAGGCGACGGTGGCCGAGCGGCCCATCTGGTAGTTCTTCCAGCCCTCCTCGTACAGCAGCAGGCCCAGCGTCTGGTACTGGTTGTCGGCGCCGCCGGTGACACCGTTGGGTCCCTGGCCGAAGATCAGCGGCTCGCCGAAGAGCTGGGTGGCGCCGATGGTGGAGAGCACGATGGTGAAGACGATCGTGGAGCGGATGCCGGGGACGGTGACGTGGGTGAACTGCTTCCACCGGGACGCCCCGTCGAGGGAGGCTGCCTCGTACCGCTCGGCGGGGATGGCCTGCATCGCGGCCAGGTAGAGCAGGGCGTTGTAGCCGGTCCAGCGCCAGATCACGATGGTGGAGATCGCCACCTGGGCGGGCCACTTGTCGGCCTCCCAGTCCACCGGGTCGATGCCGACCGAGCCGAGCGCCCAGTTGATCATGCCGAAGTCACGCTCGAAGATCATGGTGAAGACGAGCGCGGCGGCGGCGACCGAGGTGGCGTAGGGGACCAGCGAGGCCACGCGGAAGAACAGCGAGGCGCGCATGCGGTAGTTGAGCAGGTGCGCCAGGCCGAGCGCCATCATCAGCTGCGGCACCGTGGAGATGACGCCGATGGTGATGGTGTTCTGCAGCGCGTTCCAGAACCGTGAGTCGCCCCAGAGTTCGACGTAGTTGTCGAACGCCACCCACTCCATCATGTCGAGGGTGGCCAGTTCCACGTCGTGCAGGGAGATCCACGACGTGTAGACGAGGGGGTAGAAGCTGAACGCGGCGAAGACGACGAAGAACGGCGCGACGAACGCGTACGGGGCGCCCTTGACGTCCAGCCGGTGCAGCAGGGCGCCGCGCCGGCGGGGGGTCTTCCCGTCGCTCGTGGTGCCCGGCGGCTCCTCGCCGGTCAGGGCTTTGGTGGTGGAGGTGGCCACCGGACTTTCCTTCCTGAGAGCGGATGGGTGAGCCGGGCCCCGGGCCCGTCGGCGGGATGCCGAGCGGGCCCGGGCGGCTGCGGGAGGCGTCGGGTCAGCCGACCGCCTTCTCGATGCGCTCCGTGGTGGTCTTCCACGCCTCGTCACGCTTGGTGCCCTGCTCGACCAGGGCCAGGCCCTGGGAGAAGGTGTCCTTGATCGTGCCGTCCTTGCGGCCGAGGACCTGCTTGTCCGGGATCTCCTGCGCGGCGGCACCGAAGATCTGACCGATCGGCGCGTTGTCGAAGTACTCCGACGTGGCGTTCTTCACCTCGTCGGCCTGAAGCGCCTTCTCGGAGGACGGGATGTTGCCGATCTCCTTGAAGATGTGGGCCTGCTGCTCCGGTGCGGTCAGCCAGGCGACGAGCTTCTTGGCCTCCTCCTTCACCGGGCTCTTCTCGATCACGCCGAGGAAGGAACCGCCCCAGTTGGCGCCCTTGGGTGCCCGGGCGACGTCCCACTTGCCCTTGTTGGCCTCACCGGCCTTCTCGCTGATGTGGCTGAGCATCCAGGCCGGGCAGACGGCGGTGGCGAACGTGCCGTTGGCCAGGCCGGGGTCCCAACCCGGCTGGAACTGGCGGAGCTTGGCGGTCAGCCCCTCCTCGGCGGCATCGGCAGACAGGGCCCAGGCATCCTTGACGGCCGGGTTCTTGTCGTAGATCAACTCACCCTTCTCGTCGTAGTACTGCTCGGGGTAGCCGTAGACCATGGCGTTGAACAGGCCGCTGGCCGAGTCCGTGAACGCCACCTTGTCGCCCTTGAAGTCCTTCTTGAAGGCGCGGCCGACCTCGACGTACTTGCTCCAGTCGCCCTCCCACAGCTTTCCGACCTCTGCACGGTCGGTGGGCAGGCCGGCCTGCTCGAAGTAGTCCTTGCGGTAGCAGACGGCCATCGGGCCGATGTCGGTGCCCAGCCCCAGTACCTTGCCGTCCGCGGTGCTGATCTGCGACTGCTTCCAGGGCAGGAAGTGGTCGGTGCCGGCCATGCCGGCGAAGTCCGCGAACTTGTCCGCCTGGGTCTCGGTGATCTCCTTGGCCCGGCCGATCTCGATGCCCTGGATGTCCTTCAGACCGTTGCCGGCGGCGAGGTGGGTCTGCAACGCGGTGTAGTACGTCTGCTCGTCCCCCGCGATGTCGGCCTTGATGTCGACATTCGGGTTCTCCTTCTCGTACTGCTCCAGCAGGCCCGTCTCCTTGAGACCCATCACGCCGTACAGGCCCATGGTGATGGTGACCTTGCCGTCCTTCTTGCCACCGCCGGTGACCGAATCGTCGCTGCCGCCGCAGCCGGCGACCAGTGCCAGCGCGCCGGCGGCCGCGACTGTCGCCACCGCCTTCCCGCGCAACGAACCGTAAGTGCCCATGGATCTCCTCCTAGCGACGGCGCTGACACACCGGAGTGACAAGTTCTGCGATGACTACAGCGGCTCTGATAGGGATGGGAACGTACCCATTCCGGGGTGGGCACGTTCCCACCGCGCAACGAAGACTCATGGCTAGCGGATAGGTCTGTCAATAACTTGAAACCAACTTGTCGTCCCGTCCCGGGTTCCGCGTCCGTCGTCCCGCCCCCGGGGGGTGCTGCGCCGACGGCCGCGTCTGCAAGAATTGCCGCAGGTCAACTCCGCGGCAGGCATCGCCGTCGCGGCCGCCCAGGGGGGAGCACATGAGCGGCAACCGCCGTCCGACCATCAAAACGGTCGCCGCCCGCGCCGGCGTGGGCCGCACCACGGTCTCCCGCGTCGTCAACGGCTCGGACCTCGTCAGCGCCGACGCCCGTGAGAGGGTCCTGGCCGCGATCAAGGAGCTGAACTACGTTCCCAACTCGGTCGCCCGCGGCCTGGTGACCAACCGCACCAACGCGGTGGCCCTGGTGATCCCGGAGTCGGAGAGCCGGCTCGGTTCGGAACCGTTCTTCGCCGCGCTGATCCGCGGCGTCAGCGGCGCCCTCGCGGAGAGCCGGACCCAGCTTCAGCTCATGCTCGTCCGCGACCAGGCCGAACGCGACCAGCTCACCGAGACGGTGGCCGCGCACCGCGTGGACGGCGTCCTGCTGGTCTCCGTGCACGCCGACGACCGGCTGCCGGGCATGCTGGAGGAGATGGGCCTGCCGACCGTGCTGGCCGGCCGCCGCGACGCGGGCGAACGGCTGAGCTACGTCGACTCCGACAACGCCGGGGGTGCCACCGCGGCGGTACGGCATCTGCTGCACCGCGGCCGGACCCGGATCGCCACGATCACCGGCCCGCTGGACATGGACGTCGGCCGCAGCCGGCTCGCCGGCTGGCACACCGCGCACCGGGAGGCGGGGGTTCCCGCGGACGAACTCCTGGTCGAGCAGGGCGACTTCACGGAGGAGGGTGCCTGCCGGGCCATGTGTTCGCTACTTGAACGCGCCCCGGATCTGGACGCCGTCTTCGCCGCCTCCGACCTCATGGCGGTCGGTGCCCTGGCCGAATTGCGCCGACGGCGGTTGCGGGTGCCCGAGGACGTCGCCGTCGTCGGTTACGAGGACTCCGTCCTCGCCCGCCACACCGCCCCGCCGCTGACGACCGTGCGCCAGCCGGTGGAGGAGATCGGCCGCACCATGGCCCGGATCCTCACCGGCATCACCCAGGACGGCGGACCCCGGCAGCAGCGGACGCTGCCCACGGAGCTGGTGGTGCGGGAGTCGTCGTAGCGGGGTCTGTATGCCGCGGACCCCGTCGTGGACGGGGCCTGCGGTGGCGTGTACTGCTGTTTTCCGCCCCCGCCGTACCTCCCTCTCGGCTTCGCCCGAGCGGGAGGTACTCCCGTCGTCCCCGGGGGCTCTGCCCCCGGACCCCCTGTCGGTCCTTCGGGCCTCGTCCTCGGACGCCGGACGGGCTCGCGTGCGTCGTCCCGGCCGGGTGACCCTCGCCGCCGCGAACGGTGACAGACCCGCCTGCGCCGGGGTACCCGCCAGGGACGCGATCGCATCATGAGGAAGGACGGCGCCTCATGCACCATGACGAGTTCATCGGAAAAGTGCAGGCTCTCACCCGGCTTCCGGACCGGGGATCGTCCGAGCAGGCGACCCGTGCGGTGCTGAGCACGCTGGCCGAACGGCTGCCGCCCGGGCTGACGGACCACGTGGCGGCCCAGCTGCCGCCCACCCTTGCCGCGCCCATGCGGCAGGCCAAGGACTCCTCCGGCGAGCGCTTCGGCCTGACCACGTTCGCCGGACGGATCGCCGGGCGGGCCCACACGGACGAGGGCGGGGCCGTACGGGAGGCCGCCGCCGTACTGGAGGTGCTCGACGCGGCCCTCGCCCCGGAGCTGACGGAGAAGCTGGTCGCCGCGCTGCCCAAGGACATCGGCGGCCTGCTGCCCGTCGGACGCGCCACCGACGACACCGACTGAGGAGGTGACCGGGCATGGTCTCCGAGTCCGTGACGGTCCCCTCGGGTGCGGCGGCCCTGCCCGGGGACCTCGTGATCCCCGCCGGGGCGCGTGGGGTGGTGCTGTTCGCGCACGGCAGCGGCAGCTCACGGCTCAGCCCCCGCAACCGGGCGGTCGCCACCGCGTTGCAGGAGGCGGGGTTCGGCACCCTGCTGCTGGATCTGCTCACCCCGGAGGAGGAGCGCGAGGACGATGCGACGGGGCGGCACCGCTTCGACATCGGCCTGCTGGCCCGGCGGCTGGCGCATGCCGTCGACTGGCTGGAGCAGCGCCCGGACGGCGTGGACCTTCCCGTGGGTCTGTTCGGGGCCAGTACGGGAGCGGCGGCGGCGCTGGTGGCCGCCGCCGAGCGGCCCAAGCGGGTGTCGGCGGTCGTGTCTCGGGGCGGGCGCCCGGATCTGGCGGGCGACGCGCTCGGTCTGGTCGCGTGCCCGGTGCTGCTCGTGGTGGGCGGCGACGACGAGACGGTCCTCGGCCTCAACCGTGAGGCCGCCGGCCGGCTGTCCGCGGCGCACCACCTCCATGTGGTACCCGGCGCGACCCATCTCTTTCCCGAACCCGGCGCGCTGGAACAGGTCGCCGAACTCGCCGCCGGCTGGTTCCGCGACCACCTCTGACCGGGCGCGGGGCGGGGCCCGGCCAGGGGGGTGGCGCGGGCCCCCCCCGGGTGACGCCCGGGGGCCGGCGTGCGGGGGGCCGGTGACGGTTGCGGTGGGCC